>CBIHQY010000055.1:0-30694 GCA_966212305.1 uncultured Azospirillum sp. | reverse complement strand
CCACCGCATCGCCATCGCACGGCGCATGGTCAACCAGTATCCGTGGCTCTATGAAACCGCAGGCCCGTTTGGCTGGCGGGAGCGCAAGCCAGCCCGCGGCTGAAGCGGTTCAGAAAAAGCACTGCCGAAAAAGAACTGAAGCCGGATTTGTAAGATTTCCGGCACGAAAAGGCGCCGCTTCGTCCAAGCGACGGCGGCGCCTTCACTTTGCCCAAGCCGGACCACGACTTTGGGATTGCCGCGACAACTGGCAATCTCCCGAAAGTCAGAGAAGAAGATCATGGCGCAGACCATGATATGCCGTTACAATATCATTTAAATTTTGCAATTCGTTGACGCTTCTGTGGCGGACGCCGGCCTTGCCGGCGGTGCTTCGCCGTGCCCTGCGTCGTGCCTCCATGGATGCCTCCATGGCCGGCGGGTGGGCAGGAAGCGGAGGCGGCATGGGAAGGGGCAAGAGCATGGCAGTGGACAAGGCGGCCGCATCCCGGCCGCGTCGGTTCTGGAGCATCGGGCGGAAGGTGACGGCGGCCTTCGTCGCGGCCATCGTCGGCGGCTTCATCGTCATCATGGGGCTGCAGGCCAAGATGCAGTACGACGACGCGGTGCGGCTGGCCACGCACGACGCCCGCGTCAAGACGGACATGCTGGCGAACGCCACCAAGACCAGCTTCATCGCCAGCGACGGCGCCTCCATCGAGACGGAGTTCATGCCGCTGGCCGACAGTCACGAGGTGCAGTTGACCTCGCTGCGCGCCGCGACCGCGTCCGACACGCTGGCCGACTTCTCCAACCCGCGCTTCGCCAAGTACGACCTGAAGGCCGACCAGGATCTGGTCGAGGCGGTTCTGGCCGGCAAGGGGGCGCAGACCCGCTCGGCCAACGGCCACATCGTCGTGACGGTGCCGGTGGTGACCGGCAAGAGCAACCGGCTGGTCGGCGCCCTGCAGATCGCCTGGAGCCTGGACCAGCAGGTCGACGCCATCGCCACCCAGATGCGCAACCAGATCGCCATCTGCCTGATCGCGCTGGTGGTGCAGATCGCCCTGCTGAACGTCCTGCTCGGCCGCATCGTCATCCGCCCGCTGCGCGCCATGTCGGCGGCGATGGCGAAGCTGGCCGACGGCGACACCGCGGTCGAGGTGCCCGGCAACGGCCGTTCCGACGAGATCGGCGCCATGGCCGGCTCGGTCACCGTCTTCCGCGACAACGCCCGCGCCATCGCCCGCATGCACGCCGCTCAGGCCGAAGCCGATGCGAGGGCGGAGGAGGCCAAGCGCGCAGCATTGCTCGACCTCGCCGACCGCTTCCAGGGCACGGTGAAGCGTCTCGTGGAGGGCATCGCCGAGTCGGCATCCGGCATGGCCGACAGCGCCGACCGCATGGCCGTGGTGGTGGGCGAGGCATCCAGCCAGACCCGCAACGTCGCCCGCGAATCCGACGACATCCAGTCCAACGTCCGCTCCGCCGCGGCGGCGGCGACCGAACTCGCCAGCTCCATCGGCGGCATCACCGATCAGGTCGGCCATTCCGCCCGCATCGCCGGCGAGGCGGTGTCCCACGCCGACCGCACCAACGCCACCGTCCAGGGGCTGATCGCCAATGCCGAGCGCATCGGTCAGGTGGTCGGGCTGATCCACGCCATCGCCAAGCAGACCAACCTGCTGGCGCTGAACGCCACCATCGAGGCGGCGCGGGCGGGCGAGGCCGGCAAGGGCTTCGCCGTGGTGGCGACCGAGGTGAAGGGGCTGGCCGACCAGACCGCCAAGGCCACCGACGAGATCGCCGCCCAGGTGAACGCCATGCAGTCGGTGACCCGCGAAGCCGCCGACGCCATCGGCGCCATCGGCAGCACCATCACCGAGATCGACGGCATTTCCGGCACCATCACCCAGTCGGTGCAGGAACAGAACTCCGCCACCCAGGAGATCGCGCGGGCGGTGGAGATGGCGGCGCTGGGAACCCAGGACGTGTCGGCGACCATCGCCGCGCTGGCCCACACGGCGGAGAGCGCCGGCAGCACGGCGCTGGGCGTGCAGGACGCCGCCCGCGGCCTATCCGGCCAGACCCGCGCGCTGGCCGCGGAGGTCGAGCGCTTCCTGACGGAGGTCCGCCAGCAGGCGACCGGGGATGTGAAGGCGGCTTGAAAAACGCCCTCTCCCGCCCCGGGAGAAGGAGGGAAGACCCGGCTTTGCCGCTCGGGAAAGGACAGGATCGCTCCGAGCGACCCGCAACCACACCGATCCTCGGAGCACCCCTCACCCTCCCGCCGCACCGCGGCGGGTCCCTCCCTCTCCCGGAACGGGAGAGGGGGTACTCAATGCCTTACGAGAACGCCTGCAGGCCCGTCTGCGCCCGGCCCAGGATCAGGGCGTGGACGTCGTGGGTGCCTTCGTAGGTGTTCACCGTCTCCAGGTTCACCATGTGGCGGATGACCTGGAACTCCTCGGAGATGCCGTTGCCGCCATGCATGTCGCGGGCGACGCGGGCGATGTCCAGGGCCTTGCCGCAGTTGTTGCGCTTGATCAGCGAGATCGCCTCCGGCGACCAGCTGCCGTCGTCCATCATGCGGCCGACGCGCAGGCAGGCCTGCAGGCCCAGCGTGATCTCCGTCATCATGTCGGCCAGCTTCTTCTGCACCAGCTGGGTCTGGGCCAGCGGGCGGCCGAACTGCTTGCGGTCCAGCGTGTACTGGCGGGCGGCGTGCCAGCAGAACTCCGCCGCGCCCATCACACCCCAGGCGATGCCGTAGCGCGCCTTGTTCAGGCAGCCGAACGGGCCGCCGAGACCCGACACGTTGGGCAGCAGGTTCTCGTCGGGGACGAAGGCCTCGTCCAGCACGATCTCGCCGGTGACCGACGCGCGCAGCGACAGCTTGCCCTCGATCTTCGGCGTGGAGAAGCCCTTGGTCCCGCGCTCCACCACGAAGCCCTTGATCTTGTTGTCATGGGCATCCGACTTCGCCCAGACGACGGCGAGATCGGCGATGGGGGAGTTGGTGATCCACATCTTGGAGCCCGACAGCAGATAGCCGCCATCGACCTTGGTCGCGCGGGTCTTCATGCCGTTGGGGTCGGAGCCGTGGTCCGGCTCGGTCAGGCCGAAGCAGCCGACCAGCTCGCCGGAGGCCAGCCGCGGCAGCCACTTCTTCTTCTGCTCCTCGCTGCCGTAGGCGTAGATCGGGTGCATGACCAGCGACGACTGCACCGACATGGCGGAGCGGTAACCGCTGTCGACCCGCTCCACCTCGCGGGCGACCAGCCCGTAGGCGACATGGCTGACGCCCGGCCCGCCATATTCCTCCGGGATGGTGGGGCCCAGCAGGCCCAGCTCGCCCATCTCGGTCATGATCTCGCGGTCGAACCGCTCCTCGCGGAAGGCGGAGATGACGCGCGGCTGCAGCCGGTCCTGGCAGTAGGCGCGGGCGCTGTCGCGCACCAGCTTCTCATCCTCGGTCAGTTGGGCTTCAAGGAGGAAGGCGTCGTCCCACTGGATGCTCTGCACGGTGCGTCTCCTGGTCGGGTGGCGGTTCGGCCGTCGGCCGCCGGTCGTCGTTCGACCGGTCATTCATTGGGACGCACTGTGCCGCGCCGGCGCCATAGCTGCAAACACATATTTTCTATCATGCCCATACCATTTCGATATGGGAAAAGCGGTACAGTCTCTATGCCGCACGGTTCTACAAAAGTTTTAACGTGAAGCTTACCTTTTCCTATGCAATTTTGCCGGCGGCATCCTTGCCGCCCCGATTCCAACGGACAGCCCGCCCGTGTTTGCTGCATTGCAACCAATAACCGCCCTCGCTGGTTTTCCCCTCTTGCTGGGCCTTGCTTTGCTGACGCTTTTGCACGAAGACGTTGCGATTGCAGCGGGTGCGAGCCTTGTCAGCGTCGGCACCGTCAGCATTGGCGTGACCGCTTTCACGCTACTGTGTGGGATCGTTGCCGGCGACCTGTTCATTTATGTCCTCGGACTATTGTCGCTGCGGGTCACATGGATCCGGCGGCGGACCGAAGGGCCGATGCTTGAGCGCTGCCGCAACGCATTGCAGAAAAACCTGCTGCCGACGCTGGTGACTTGCCGTCTGGTGCCCGGCGTCTTGTTCCCCACCTATTTCGCCTGTGGCGTGATGCGGGTGCCGTTCCTGCGGTTCGTCGCCATCACCCTGGCGACCGCCGGCATCCATGTCGGGCTTCTGCTGACGCTGATGACCTCCTCGCTGGAATCGGCGGCGGTGCAGGTGCAGGTGATCGGCATCGGCTGCGCAGCGGCGCTGATTCTCCTGCGCACACGGCGCGCCCAGGCCATCGTCGGCGCCCTGGTCGCCCGCGTCCGGGCGACGCTGGAGCCGCATCTGCCCGCCGCCCTGCGCGATGCGCTGCACGGCAGCCCGACCCCGCGCGCCATCGCCCTGCCCGGCCTGCCGGTGGTGCCGGCCGGCGCCCCCACCATCGGCTGGGCGGAGCGCATTCCGCCGATGCTGTTCTACATCCCGCTGGTGGCGCAGTGGTTCGCGCTCGGCATCCGCCACCGCAGCCTGACCCTGCCGACCGCCGCCAACCCGTCGATCGAGGCCGGCGGCCTGCTGGGCGAATCGAAGATCGCCTGCATGGACCTGATCGGGCCGGCGGCGCGCCTCTGGGCCGCGAAGTCGGTCGCCCTGGTCAACCGCCCGTCGCTGACCCCGGCGGCGCTGGACGTGCTGGCCTCGGGCGCTGGCCTGTTCTTCCCGCTGGTCGCCAAGCCCGACATCGGCTGGCGCGGCATCGGCGTGCGGCTGGTGCGCGACAGCGCCGATCTCCACGCCTATCTGCGCGGCTTCCCGGCCGACGCCCGGCTGATCCTGCAGGAGCATGTGCCCTACGCCGGCGAGGCCGGCATCTTCTACGTCCGCAAGCCGGGGGAGCGGCACGGGCGCATCTTCTCCATGACCTTCCGCTATTTCCCGCATGTGGTCGGCGACGGCCGATCCACCCTGCGCCAGTTGATCGCCGGCGATCCGCGCGCTTCCTGGAAGGCGGAGCTGCATCACGCGACGCTGGCCGACCGGCTGGACGAGGTGCCGGAGGCAGGCCGCACGGTTCGGCTGTCGCTGGTCGGCAGCAGCCGGGTCGGCGGCCTTTACAAGGACGCCTGCGGCCATGTCACGGCGACGCTGACCGCCCGCTTCGACGAGATCGCCGACGAGATGCCGGGCTTCCATTTCGGCCGCTTCGACGTGCGCTTCGCCTCGGTGGAGCGGCTGGCGGTGGGCGAGGATTTCCGCATCATCGAGGTCAACGGCGCCGGGGCGGAGGCCATCCACATGTGGGATCCGGAATTCAGGCTGGGCGATGCCTACGCCACCCTGTTCCACCAGCAGGCGCTGATGTTCGAGGTTGCCGCCGCCTGCCGGGCGCAGGGCGTCCGGCCGCTGGGCGCGCTGGAGCTGGTCCGCTACCAGCGCCGCCAGCAGAATTTGCTTCCGCTCTATCCCGCATCCAACTGAAGCGCTGCAGCCTCGGCTGCAGGCAATCGTCGGAGTCGAAATGCGCGGCAGCCTGACCCATCTGCGCAACCGCCCGTCGCTCAGCGGGGCGTTGGCGATCGCCCTGTTGGCCGGGTGCGCCGCCGCCGTCTGGCTGCGGCCGACCACCGCAGTGCTGATCGGCTGGGATTGCGGCGTCGCCCTCTACATCCTGCTGGCCAGCATCCTGATGAGCCGGGCCACGGTGGCGTCGATGCGGCGGCGGGCGAGGCTGCTCGATCCCGGCAAATGGGGGGTGCTGGCGGGGGCGGTTCTGGCCTCGCTCGCCGCTCTGGTCGCCATTGTGGCGGAACTGGTGTCGGCCAAGGGCTCCCCGCACGAGGGCGTGGCGGCGGTCCTGTCGGGGGTGACGGTCCTGCTGTCCTGGGGCTTCCTGCATGTCTTCTTCGCCCAGCATTACGCCCATGAATACTGGCTGGACGGCGAAGCCGACCGGGAGCGCAGCCTGGATTTTCCCGGCAACGACGCGCCGGACTACCTGGAGTTCCTCTATTTCAGCTTCACCGTCGGGATGACCGCGCAGGTGTCGGACGTCACCACCCGCGGCGCCGGCATGCGCCGTCTGGTGCTGATGCATGGCGCGCTGTCCTTCCTGTTCAACACTGCGGTGTTGGCGCTGGGCGTCAATCTGGCCGCCGGGCTGGTCAGCTAGGGACAATTACCGAGCCGGTTCAGCGGATCGGCCGCAGATCGGCGACCGTCCGGCAGCCGAGCAGGGCCATGGTCCGGTCGAGTTCGTCCCGCAGGATCGCCAGCGCGTGTTCCGCCCCCGCCTGTCCGCCGGCCGCCAGTCCGAACAGCGGCGCCCGGCCGAGCAGAACCGCCGCCGCACCAGCGGCCAGCAGCTTCGCGGCGTCGCTGCCGCGCCGCACGCCGCTGTCGGCCAGCACCGTCATCCGGTCGCCGACCGCATCCATGATCCGCGGCAACACGCCAAGCGGCGACGGCGCGCAATCGAGATTGCGTCCGCCATGATTGGACACCACGACGGCATCGACCCCGGACTCGGCCGCGCGCAGTGCATCCTCCGGCGCCAGCAGGCCCTTCAGGATGATCCGGCCCTGCCAGCGGCGGCGCAGCTCCGCCACGTCGTCCCAGCTCACCCGGTCGCACAGCCGGATCGGGTCGTGGGCGGCGGCGTCGGTGATGCGGGTGCGGAACTGCGGCGGATAATGGGCGTATCCCGGCCAGCCGCCGTCGGCCAGCAGGCGCAGCAACACCCCGACTGCCCAGCCCGGATGGCGTGCCACATCCAGGGCTCCGCGCAGGGACGGCGTGACCGGCACGGTGAAGCCGTTATGCCTGTTGTACTCGCGTTTCGGCGAAACGGCGGTGTCCACCGTCAGGATCAGCGTATCGACACCGCAGGCGGCGACGCGGTCGAGCAGGGCATGGGTCAGGCTGCGGTCGCGCCAGACATACAGCTGGAACCACAGCTCGGCCCCGGCCTCGGCGATGGCCTCGATGCTGGTGATCGACTGGGTCGATACGCAGAAGGGAATGCCGGCGGCGCGGGCGGCCCGCGCCAGCAGCACCTCCCCGTCATAGCGGACCAGCCCGGCGGCGGCGGTGGGCGCGATGACGAAGGGCAGCGGGCGCTCGCGGCCGAACAGCGTCACGCCGGTATGGCGGTCGCCGCAGTCGACCAACACCCGCGGCGTCAGCTCGGCATGATCGAAGCCGTCGCGCAACCGGCGCAGGGCGGTCTCGTCCTCGGTGCCACGGTCGATATACTCGAACAGGCCGCGCGGCAGAAAGCGTCGGGCCTGCCGCCGCAGCTCGTCGAAGTTCAGGCATGCCTGGGGGGCCGCCATGGGATCACCGCCTCCCGCGGGATAGGGCGCTATCGCGAATAGCTGCCGAACTTGTGGACGGAGATCGAGGCCGCGGCCACCTGCACATGGCGGGCGAGTTGCTGCTCGACCTGCTCCGGCGTCCAGCGCGTGGCCGGAACGGAGATGCTGAGCCCGGCCACGGCGCGGCCATGCTCGTCGGTGATGGCGGCGCCGACGGAGATGTCGCCCATCACCGTCTCGTTGATCAGCAGGGCATAGCCCTTCTCACCCGCCTCGCGCACGCGGGCGCGCAGCCGGTCGGGATCGCAGACGGTGAAGGGGGTCAGCGGGCGCAGGTCGGTGCGGGCCAGGATCTCCTCCTGCTCCTCCTCCGACAGACGCGACAGGATGGCGGTGCCGGACGCCGTGTAATAGGCGGGCAGGCGGCTGCCGACCATGAACTCGATGTTGACCAGATGCTTGCCGGGGAAGCGGGCGACGAAGACGATCTCGGCGCCGTCCAGCTCCTGCAGGTTGGTGGTCTCGCCGACGCTGCGGCTGATGTCGAGAAGATAGGGGAAGGCCTTCTCGATCAGTTCGTTGGCGCGCAGGTAGTTGTAGGAGAACTGCAGCAGCTTGGGCGTCAGCGCATAGTTGCGCGTGCCGTGGACGCGGCGCAGGTAACCCAGCACCTCCAGCGTGTAGACCAGCCGTTGCGCGGCGCTGCGGTCCAGGTTGGCGGCCTTGGCGATCTCCGACAGCGGCATCTGCCGGTGCGGCCCGTCGAAGGCGTGCAGGATCTGGAAGGTCTTCTCGGTCGAGCCGACGAACAGCGAGGATTCGCGCGGGTCGGCCTTCTTCGTGTCCGGCCCCGCCGCCGCAGCCGGGCCTGTTTCCGTCACCGACTCCTGCGCCTTCGGCGTCCGTCCTGCTGTCCGCGTCATCGGCAATCCCCCAAGACTTCCTCATCCGGCCGGACCATCGCCCAGCGCCTTCGCGCCATCGCCCGGCGCCTCCCGCGCCAACGCATAGCATCCGGCGAACCGATTGCCACGCGCCGCGCGGTTGCCACCCGTCACGCCGGCTGGGCGGCCGGCATTCCCTCATAGGTAACCAGCAGCCGCGACAGCTCGCGCCGCAGCGCCTGCTTCAGCGGCTCGGCCGGCTCGCGCAGCGGCGCCAGCATCGCCGGGGCATGCACGCCGACCAGATCCATCACCGACTTCATCGGGCCGGGATTGGTCTCGGCGAAGGCGAGATTCATCATCGGGATCAGCGAGCGGTGGATCTCCAGCGCCTTGTCCAGCTTGCCGGTGGAGGCGAGATCGTGGATCAGACGCCACGCCCGCGGCAGCAGGTTGGCCGTCACCACGATGCCGCCCCTGGCCCCGGCCGCCACCTGCAGCGGGAACAGCGTGTCCTCGCCGCTCAGCACCGCGAAGGAGGAATCCACCCCCGCCACCGTGCGCAGGAAATGATACATGTCGGTGTTGCAGGCCTTCATGCCGACGATCCGCTCGTGCCGCGACAGCTCGTGCAGGATCTCCGGATCGATGGCGATGCGGGTGCGGTAGGGGATCTCGTAGATCAGGATCGGCACCGGCGATTCGTCGGCATAGCGCAGGAAATAGTCGCGGATGCCGGCCTGCGTTGGGTTGGTGTAGTAGGGGGTCAGCACCAAGAGCCCGTCCACCCCGGCCGCCGCGAAATCGCGGCCGGCGGCCAGCGCGTCGTAATAGCCGGTGTCGAGCACGCCGGCGATCACCGGCCCGCGCTTCCCGCCTGCGCCGACCCCCGCCTCGGCCATGGCCTCCACCGACAGCTCGGCGAAGCGGATGCGCTGGTCCTTCGCCAACGCGCCATACTCGCCGGTGCCGCCGAGCGGGACCATCCCGTCGATGCCCTGACGGAACAGCCAGGAGAACAGCGCCCTGGAGGCGGCCACGTCGATGGTGCCGTCGGCTGTCACCGGCGTCGGGGTGGCGGGCAGAATGCCGCGAAGCTTCGTGGCGTCAAGCATGTCTTGTCCTTGGAAGAAGCGGGTGGTGATAAGCGGTTGGGGAGCCGGTCTCAGCCGGCGAGGCTGCGCCGCCGCAGCCGGTCCGCGACGAAGATCAGGGTGGCGACGAACAGAAGCAGCCCGGTCGACACCGCCGCGATGACGGGGGAGACCTGCAGCGTCACCTCGTCCCAGAACTGCTTGGGCAGCGTGGCGCTCAGCCCGCCCGAGGAGAACAGCGAGATGGTCAGCTCGTCGAAGGAGGTGGCGAAGGCGAACAGGAAGGAGGACAGCATGCCCGCCCCCAGGATCGGGAAGGTGACGTGGCGCAGCGCCGCCAGCGGCCGGGCGCCCAGGCTCTGCGCCGCAAGGTCGAGCCGGGTGTCGTAGTTGCGCAGCACCGCCATCATCGTCATGACCACATAGGGCACGGCGACCACGGTATGACCGATGACCAGACCCAGGATGGTGCCGACGAGCCCCATCTGGGCGAAGACATAGAACATGCCGACGGCGATGATCATGCGCGGCACGACGATGGGCGACAGGATGAAGGCCAGCATGGCGCCCTTGCCCCGCATCCGGCCGCGCACCATCAGGAAGGCGGCGGGCACGCCGATCGCCATCGACAACAGGCCGGTGCCGAAGGCCACGACGATGGAGCGCCACAGCGCCTGCATCCAGATCGGCGAGTCCAGCAGCTGCTGGTACCATTGCAGCGTGAAACCCGACGGCGGCCAGGCGAGACCGCCCTTGCCGAAGGACAGCGGGATCATCAGGAAGGCCGGCAGGCTGATCAGCACCAGCAGCAGCCAGACGAAGACGGTCAGCGCCACCGGACGCTCGGACCGGCCGCGGAGCGGATGGCGGCGCGGCAGCAGCCCGATCAGCGCATCGCTGGCCGATCCCAGCGCCGCCAGCACGCGCCCGCCCAGCCGCCGCATGGCGGTGTCGCGGTTGCGCACCACGGCGCTCTCCCCGGTCAGCGAGGCGAAGCCGAAGACGCGGTCGTACAGCACGAACACCACCAGCACGACCGTCAGCAGCAGCACGGAGATGGCGCCGGCCAGCCCCCAGTTCAGCGTCTGCTGCACCTGATCGATGATCAGCTGGGTGATCATCGTCTCCTTCCGGCCGCCCAGCAGGGCGGGCACGATGAAGAAGCCGATGGCCGACACGAAGACCATGATCGCCGACGCGGCGACGCCCGGCAGCGACAGCGGGAAATAGACGGTCCAGAAGGCGGTGCCCGGCCGGGCGCCCAGCGTGCCGGCGGCGCGCGGCAGGGTGCGGTCGATGTTCTCCATCACCGCCAGCATGGTCATCACCGCCAGCGGCAGCATGGCGTGCACCATGCCGACCAGCACGGCGCCGAAGCCGTAGAGCAGGTCGGCCGGGGTGTCGATGATGCCCAGCGATATCAGCGTGCTGTTGATGACGCCGTTGCGGCCGAGGATGACGACCCAGGCGAAGGCGCGCACCAGGAAGCTGGTCCAGAAGGACAGCAGCACCCAGAAGATCAGCCGGCTCTTCGCCGGTCCCTTGGCGATGGAGATTAGGTAGGCGACCGGATAGGCGGCGACCACCGCGACCAGCGTCGTCGCCAGCGAGATCTTCAGCGTGATCCACAGCACGGTGATGTAGAGGCTGGAGGCGAACAGCTGCGCGTAGGGCGCCAGCGTGAAGCCCTGCCCGTTATGGACGCTGAGCGCCAGCAGCTGCCCGACCGGGAAGACCAGGAAGGCGACGAGCAGCAGGACGAGCGGAGCGCCCATCAGCACCGGCTTGCGCCAGGCGGGCGGGGGCGAATGGCGTTTGGCGCCGGCGGCGTGGGTCATGGCCATGGACTGTCCGCTCATCTCACGCCGTCCCGGCCGCGCCAACGGCATCGGCGATCACCACGGCATCGCGCCCGCTCCAGGACAGCGTCAGCACGTCGTCGATGCGCACCGCGTCGGCCTCGTTGCGGGTGGGGAAGGCGGCGACCAGCGGCGGCAGCTTGCCGTCCAGCGGCTCCATGTAGACCTTGGTCAGGCTGCCGGTGACCATCACCTCCGACACGCGCCCCTGCAGCCCTCCGGCGGTGTTTCCGCCCCTGCGGGCGACGGTCAGGTTCTGCGGCCGCACCATCACCCGCACCTCGCTGCCCGGCGGCAGGTCGTTGCCGTTGGCCAGCGCCCGGCCGGACACGCCCAGCGTGCCCAGCCCGATCTCGACCTCGTCGCCGCTGCGGCCGCGGAGCGCAGCGGGCAGGATGTTGGATTCGCCCAGGAAATCGGCGACGAACAGCGAGCGCGGGCGGAAATACAAATCGGCCGGCGTGCCCAGCTGTTCGATCCGCCCGGCATTCATCAGGCAGATGCGGTCGGACATCGTCATCGCCTCTTCCTGGTCGTGGGTGACGTAGACGACCGTCGTTCCCATCTCGCGGTGCAGACGCTTGATCTCCAACTGCATATGCTCGCGCAGCTTCTTGTCGAGCGCGCCCAGCGGCTCGTCCATCAGGATGATCGACGGCTTGTAGACCATGCAACGGGCAAGGGCGACGCGCTGCTGCTGGCCGCCCGACAGCTCGCGCGGGTAGCGGCCGGCGATGTGCGGCAGATGCACCATCTCCAGCGCCTCGCGCGCCCGCCGCTTCGCCTCGGCCGCCGCCACCTTCCGCATCTTCAGCGGAAAGGCGATGTTCTCCTCGACGGTCATGTGCGGGAACAGCGCGTAGTTCTGGAACACCACGCCGATGTCGCGCTCGTAGGGCGGGGCATAGGTGACGTCCTGCGACCCGATGCGCACGCTTCCCCCGTCCGGCGGCACCAGCCCGGCCAGCAGGCTGAGCAGCGTCGTCTTGCCGGAGCCCGACGGGCCGAGCAGCGTCAGGAATTCGCCGTCGGCGACGACGAGATCCGTCGGGGCGAGCGCCACGAAGTCGCCGTAGCGCTTGGCAAGGCCCTGGACGGAAAGGCTGGAAGAAGACATGCGCGCCTCCTCGCGAAGGGGGTGGGGCCGAAGGGGGGCAAAGTGGGGCAGCGATTTGCGAGGGGCGGTGAGGGCGCGCCGTGACGGCGCCCCCCCTCCCGCCATGCCTCAGCTCAGCAGCCAGGCGTTGTAGCGCTCCAGACCCTTCTGCTGGTTCTTAAGCCAATACTCCGCGTCGATGTGCAGGCCCTTCTCGATGTTGGCCGGGAAGGTCGGGCAGTCGGGAGCAATCTTGGCGTCGATGTGCTTGAAGGCGTCCGGCTGGGTCACGCCGGCCGGGAAATACTTCACCAGTTCGGCCTGCCGCTTGGGATCGGAGGCGAACTTGATGAACTGGCGGCAGGCGTCGGCGTTCGGCGTACCGGCCAGGATCGACCAGCTGTCGAGGCCCCAGATGTTCTGGTCCCAGACAATGCCGACCGGCGCGCCGGCGGCGATGGCGGCCTGCGGACGCGACACCCAGGTCGGGACCATGTCGACTTCACCGGACAGCAGCATCTGCTCGACCTGCGCACCGCTGGTCCAGAACACCGCGATGTCCTTCTTGATGCGGTCCAGCGCCTTGAAGGCGCGGTCGAGGTCGCAGGGATAGACCTGATCCGTCGGCACGCCATCGGCCATCAGCGCCTGCTCGATGGTGTCGAACGGGTGCTTGCGCAGGGCGCGGCGGCCGGGGAAGTTGGCGACGTCGTAGAAGTCCTTCCACGAGGCCGGCGCCTTGCGGCCCTTGAAGGCCTCGGTGCGGTAGGCCAGCACCGTGGTGTAGACGTTGGTGCCGACGCCGTACTCCGACATGTACTGCTTGGGGATCGAGGCGACGGCCGGATCGGCCTCCAGCCCATGCTTCTCCAGCAGCGGCTTGTCGCCGCCGGTGAGCATCAGGATGGCCGGCTGGCTGATCTTCGCCATGTCCCAGGTGTAGGACTTCGCTTCCACCATCGAGCGGATCTGCGCCGTCGGCTCGGCATTCGCCTGGACGCCGACCACCTCGATGCCGGTCGCCGCGGTGAAGGGCTTGTAGAACACCTCGCCATAGGCCTTGGTGTAGATGCCGCCGTCGTCGCGCACGACGATCCGCTTGTTCTGCGCGCGCGCCGGGCTCCAGATCGCCGGCATGGCAAGGGCGGATGCGCCGACGGCGCCGGCTTTCAGCAGGGTGCGGCGGGACCAACCGGATTGGCGGATGCTCATGTCGGAACTCCTCTTGGTGGGCCGGAACGGCGAAGAAACGGCGGAAGACAGGATGGAAAACAGGCTCAGCCCGGCGGCAGCAGGCGGCCGGGATTGAAGAGGTTCTGCGGGTCCAGCGCCTGCTTCACCGCGCGCATCAGCGCCAGTTCGGCGGCGGGCTTGTAGCGCGCCATCTCGCCCAGCTGGACGCGGCCGACGCCGTGTTCGGCGCTGAAGGTGCCGTTCAGCCGGGCGGCCTCGTCATTCACCGCATGGCGGATGGCGGCACCCAGCGCCTCGCGGTCGTTGACCGCACTCCAGGCGTCGAAGGTGAAGAAGGGGATGAAGTGAACGTTGCCGTCGCCGAGATGGGCGACGACGATCACCGGCAGGTCCGGCACCAGCGCCCGCACGGCGGCGGTCGCGGCGGCGATGAAGGCGGGCACCGCCGACAGCGGCACGGCGCAATCGGTGGTCAGGCCGACGCCGGCCTTCTTGTTGGCCTCCGAAACGCTGTGGCGCACCTCCCACAGGGCATGGCGCTGGGCGTCGCTGGCGGCGAGCGCGGCGTCGGTCAGCAGCCCGTCGGCGAAGGCGTCCTCCAGGATCGCCTGAAGTTCGCTGTCGAGCGCGTCGCCGTCGCTGTTGTCGGACAGCTCGATCAGCACATGCCAGTCGGCCGCCGTCTCGATCGGGCTGCGGCGACCCGGAACCTGCTCCACCACCAGATCGAGCTGGAGGCGGTTGATCATCTCGAAGGCCGACAGCCGGGCGCCGCAGCGCTCCTGCACGCGGGTCAGCAGGGTCAGCGCGTCGGCCGGATCGGCGATCCCGACCCAGGCGACGGCATGGCGCGTCGGCAGCGGGTGCAGCTTCAGCGTCGCCGCCGTGATGATGCCGAGCGTGCCTTCCGACCCGATGAACAGGTGCTTCAGGTCATAGCCGGTGTTGTTCTTGCGCAGCCCGTACAGGCCGGACCAGATCGTGCCGTCGGCCAGCACCACCTCCAGCCCCAGCACATTGTCGCGCGTGTTGCCGTAGCGCAGGACGGACGTACCGCCGGCGTTGGTCGCGATGGTCCCGCCGATCTGGCAGGAGCCTTCCGCGCCCAGGCTGACCGGATAGAGCCGTCCCGCCGCCGCCGCCGCTTCCTGCACGGTGGCGAGCACGCAGCCGGCCTCGACCTCCATCGTGCTGTTGACCGGGTCGATGGCGCGGACCGCGCGCATGCGCGCCAGATTGAGGATGACCGGGGCCGGGCCCGTCTCCGACGGGGTGGCGCCGCCGCACAGGCTGGTGTTGCCGCCCTGCGGCAGCAGCGGAATCCCGCGCCGGGCGCAGCAGCGAACCACCGCGGCGACCTGCTCGGCATTCGCCGGCCGGACGAGGCAGAGGGCCGGCCCGCGGTAACGCCCGCGCCAGTCCTCCGTCGCGCCTTCGAGGTCGGATTTGGATGTCAGAACGGCGTCGGCGCCGATCAGGCCCGACAGCTCAGCGATCACGTCCACACGCGATCTCCTTGATCTGCATGGTGTCTGTTTATGTAATCGCTATTCGATTACAGCAACTGAAATATGATACTCTGTGATTGGAACGCCAACAATCCACATTTTGCATAGAGACCGAATTTTTGGTCGGGCGGCCGAATTGGGCGCCATGCGGGCGAGCCATCCGGGATGCCGGCGCTGCGACGGCACGGACTCTCGACCTGCGGTGGCGGACCCGCCTATAGTCGGCGCATGTATGACGTGGCAGGGCTTTCCTGCCCCCGGGGCGAGAATTCATGAGCCGTTCGATCGATGCAGTGCTTGCCCGTCCGTCGGCGGCGGCGAAACCCACACCGACGCAGACCTCCGCCCGCCGCTTCGTCGTCATCGACTGCGAGACCACCGGGCTGTCGCCGGCCGGCGGCGACCGCATGGTCAGCTTCGCCGCCATCGAACTGGCGGAGGCAACGCCGACCGGCCGCTGCCTCAGCCTCATCTTCAATCCGGGGCGCAAGTCGAACCCGCATGCACTGAGGGTGCACGGGCTGGCGGATCACCTGCTGCGCCACCAGGATCCCTTCCACAGCGTCGCGCAGGACGTTCGCGGCTTCCTGGACGGCGCGGTGCTGGTCGGCCACAATGTCGGCTTCGACATCGACTTCCTGCGCCATGAATTCGGGCTCTGCGGCCTTCCCTGGACGCCGGGCCGGTCGGTCTGCACCATGCAACACGCGCGGGCGCAGGTGGCCGGGCGCGCGTCGCTCGACGCGGTGGCGACCCTGTTCGGCATCGATGTCGGCATCCGCGCACGCTTCCACGGCGCCTTCGTCGATGCCGAGATCACCAGCCGCCTGTTCCAGAAGATGATCCTCGGCAGCGCCGAGATGCTGGCGGTTCCCCATCTGGCGCCGACCAACCAGATCGACCCGCCGCCGGTGGTCCGGCCCCCGGCCGCCCCCATCACGCACGGCATCGGCGGTCACGCCTTCGCCGTCACCGGCGAACTGACCGGCCTGTCGCGCGAAGCGGTGATGGCCCGCATCCTGGCGCTGGGCGGAAGCTGGCATCACAGCGTCCGCAAGGACACCGACTATCTCGTCGTCGGCCACGCTCCCGGCGCCACCAAGCTGGACACCGCCGCCGCCCGGCGCGCCAGATACGGCAAGCCCGACATCATCGACGAGGCGCAGTTCTTCGCCATGGTGGCAACATCCCACGCCGGAAAGCGCGGCTGACGCCGCCGCCACAGCGTTAACGTCGCCCGCGTCAGGCCGCGCGGACCTCGCCGATGAAGGCCTGGATCCGCTCGCGCAGCCGGTCGGAATCGCGCGACAGGCTGTCGGCGGCGCCCAGCACTTCCCCGGCGGCCTGCCCGACCTGACCGGCGGAGCCGCTGACCTCGGCGATGTTGCCGGTCACCAGCTGGGTTCCCTGGGCTGCCTGCTGGATGTTGCGGCCGATTTCCTGGGTGGCGGCGGTCTGCTGTTCCACCGCAGCGGCGATGGCGCCGGCAATGGAATTGACGTCGTTGATGGTGCGGCCGATGGTCTGGATCGCGGTCACCGTTCCGTCCGTCACCGTCTGGATCTCGGCGATCTGGCTGCCGATCTCCTCGGTCGCCTGCGCGGTCTGGGTGGCCAGCGCCTTCACCTCCTGCGCCACGACGGCGAAGCCCTTGCCGGCCTCCCCCGCCCGTGCCGCCTCGATGGTGGCGTTCAGGGCCAGAAGGTTGGTCTGGCTGGCGATGTTCTGGATCAAGCTGACGACATCGCCGATCCGTTGCGCCGCCTCGACCAGCCGGCCGACCAGCGCATTGGTCCGCTCGCCCTCCTCCACTGCGTTGCGGGCGATGGCGGCGGCGGCGTTGACCTGCCGGCCGATCTCGCCGATGGAACTGCCGAGCTGTTCCGACGCCGCGGCGACCGTGGCGACGTTGGCGGAGGATTGCGCCGTGGTGGCGGCGACGGACGATGCCTGCTCCGTCGTGCGCGAGGCGATGGCGGTCATGGTCTCGGCGTTGCCGCGCAGATGGCGCGCGGCCGACGCCACCGCCTGCACCACGTCCTGCACGTCGGCGTCGAAGCGGTCGGCCAGCGCCCGCATCCCGGCCTGCCGGTCGCGCTCGGCCTGCAGCTTCTGCGCCTCGCGCTCCTCCTGCAGGCCGCGCATGGCAAGGCCGTTGCTCTTGAACACCTGCAGCGCGCGGGCGAGCAGCCCGACCTCGTCCCCGCGTCCGGCGCCCTGGATCTCGACCGCGAGGTTGCCGTCGGCGATGGCGGTCATGTCGGCGACCAGCCGGTGCAGCGGCCGGACGACGAAGGCCACGATGATGGCGCCGAACAGGCCGAAGGCGACCAGCAGGCCGACGCCCGCGACCCCGTACAAACGGGTCATGACGCTGGAGGACAGGGCAAGGGCCCGGTCCTCGGCGCGCTTGGTCTCCTCCAGGCTGTGCTCCACCCGCTCGGTCAGCGCCACGGTCAGCTTCTGCCGGACCGGGCGGCCGACGTCGATCGACACGCGGATGGCACTGTCGGTGTCGTAAGCCCGCGCAAGCGCGACCGCCTTCTCGGACACCCGCTCATACTCGCTGACGATGGACTTGATGCCGGCGATCGCTTCGCGGTCGGCCGGGGCCTCATAGGCGGCGGCAAGCCGGTCGATGGCGGTCAGCGCCGTGCCGATGTTGGACTTGTAGGTCGCGAAGGCGGCGTCGATGCGCTCGCGCGTGCCGCCGACCAGTGCGTTGGATTCCGCATCCATCGCGTCGCCCATCGCCGACTGGATGGCCAGCGCCGCCGACAGCCGGCCGGCCACCACGTCGGTCACCCGGCTGGTGGAGGCGGTCAGGTCGACCAGCGCCGACCTCGCGGTCCAGACCACGCTGCCCATGACGGCAAGCAGCAGGACCGCCGGGATCAGCAGCTTATGAACCAGTTTCCGGTCGGAAAACCAGCGGTGCAGGGCCATGGGACATCTCTTTCCAGAGGAATCGGGTGGGCCGAAGGACTCGGGTGGGCCAAGCGGGAGCGTTCTGCCCCAGCCATCGGCGGGGCAGCCTTCCCGGAAATTTTTAATTGATATGCAATTGCTTTACGCGCATTATGATAGCGAAAGATCCGTTCCTAAACAAACGGATTTCTTACCGGCCACACGCATGGCACCGGCGGCCGCATCCGGCGGCCACCGTTGAAGACGATCCAGCGTTGAGGAAAGTCGGGATGCCGACGGAGTGCCAGCGGCTCGAATGCGCTACGCGCCCAGCAGTCCGCGCGCTTGCAGGTCGGCGAAACGGCCGGCATGGGCGACGCGACCGCCGTCCAAAATCAGGATGCGGTCGGCGCCGCGGATGGTTTCCAGCCGGTGGGCGATGACGATCCGGGTGCAGTCGAGCGACGACAGCGTGCGGATGGTCGCCGCCTGGGTGGCGTTGTCCAGCGCGCTGGTCGCCTCGTCCAGGATCAGGACATCGGGCTTGGTCACCAGCGCGCGGGCCAGCAGAAGCCGCTGCACCTGCCCGCCTGACAGCGTGCGCGACGCATCGGCGATGGGCGTGCGCACGCCCAGCGGCATCGCCCGGATCTCGTCGGCGATGGCCGACGCCGCCAGCGCGTCCCAGATTTCCGCCTCGGTCGCGTCGCTCAGGCCGCGCACCACGTCGATCAGCGCGCCCGGCGGCAGCTGCGCCCCCTGCAGCACGGTGCCGACCCGCCGCCGCAACAGCCCCAGATCGAGCGAGGACAGATCGTTGCCGTCATAGGTGACGCTGCCCACCCGCGGCCGCTCCAGCCCCAGCAGAATCCGGACGAGCGTGGACTTGCCGCAGCCCGACCGGCCGAGGACCGCCACATATTCGCCGGCGGCGATGGACAGGTTGAGGTTGGCGAACACCGGCGTCTCGGCCTGGGCGTAATTGAAATACAGCCCGCTGACCGCGATCTGGCCGGACAGCCGGCCGGGGTCGATCCGTCCCAGCGCCGGCTCCGGCGCGCAGCGCAACACCGGATCGGCGAAGGCGCGGGCGGCATAGACCTGATAGAAGGCGCCGAACCCGTCGCCCAGCGCCGCCGCCGCCCCGTTGGCGATCATATAGGCGGTCATCATCGCGACGATGCTGGCGCTGTCGGTCCCGGCGGAATGGAAGACCAGGAACAGCGCCGCCATCGCCAGCACCGGCAGGGCGGAATTGACCGCCGCCATCCGGCCCTCGATCTCCTGCACCTCCATGCGCTTTTCGCGCATGCCGATGAATCGCTCCGACCAATGGGTCAGCGCCCAATGCTCGGCGGCGGCCAGACGCAGCTTGGCGATGCCGGTCAGGAACTGCATGGCCAGGGAATCGGCCTGCCCGCTCAGCGCCTCGCCCAGCTTGTAGACCCGCGCCCGCAGCACCGCCGACAGAACCGCCAGTCCGAGTTGCACCGCCAGCGCCAGCACCGCCACCACCGCGCCGGCGCCATGGAAGGACGCCATCGCGAAGATGCTGGCGGCCAGCACCGCGCCGGTGCCGATGCCGGCGACGGTGAAGCCCTGGGCGGCCAGCGGCAGGGCCATCGCCATCCCCACCCGCGCCGCCATGTCGCCGGCCGAATGCTGGCGCAGCACCGGCATCGGCAGCCGCAGCACCCGGTCCCACAGGCCGGCATGCAACCCGGCCTCGCGCATGGTCTGCATGCTCTGCCGCGTCACCTCGCCGACCAGCTGGATCACCAGCGTGACGGCGGCGACGCAGCCCAGCAGGATGCCAAGCTCCAGCAGGCCGCCATGGTCGCGCGCCGGCACCAGCGACGAGAAGGCGAACTTCATCCCGAACGGGCTGGCGAGGCCGAGCAGCGCGCCCAGCGCCGCCACCGCCAGGGTCAGCAGCCAGAAGGACGGCGGGGTGCGGACGAAACGCATCAGCGACCCGACGGTCTGCGGCCGGTCCGGCAGCGGTTCGACCATGGTCCAGGCCGACGGCGACAGCCCGGCGGCGACCGGCGCGGTGACGCGAACCGGCTTGGCATCCTCGCCGGCCAGCAGCTCGTATCCACGCCCCTTCGGCAGCAGCGCCACCGGCCGGCCATCCAGCGTCGCGCCGACCAGCGGGCCGAGCGGGCGACGCCACCAGCCCTCCGTCAGCGTCACCGGCCGCATGTGCTGGCCGGAAGCGCGGGCGATCTCCTCCATCGTCGGCTGCACGTCGAGGTCGCGCTCGCGCAGCAGCGTCGGCCGGCGCAGCCGCAGGCGCGGGTTGGTGCGGGCGGCGACCGCGCTCATCGCCGTGAACAGCGGATCGTGATGGCCGCCGTCGGCCGGCGCCGGCGGCTTGCGGGCATGGTCGAGCAGGCGCCCGGCCAGATGAACGAAGCGCTCGCCCTCCTCCGCCTCGCGCGCGCCGCGCAGCGACAGCCGCCCGGCCTCGTCGGCCTCGGCCAGACCGCGGGCGCCCATCAGCATTTCGCCGCAGGCCGCGGTCAGCGCATGGATGCCGGCCAACGCGGCCGGCAGGTCGTGCGGCAGCGGGCGGCGACCGAAGACGATGCGCATCGGCCCCGCCGCCTTCAGCCACGCCCGCGGCGGCAGCGGCATGATGCCCTGGACGATCTCCTGCTCCAGCAGCAGGGCGCCGGGCGCCGGCACCGCGCACCACAATCCGGTTTCCTGCACCATCACCAGCTGGGAGTCGGCCAGATTGACCGCCGTGCCGCAGCGGCCCTGCCGGTCGATGCGCTCGGGATGCCAGAGGATGGCGGCGATGCCGGAGATCAGGGTGGACGACCACGCCTCCATCCCGGCCAGCAGGGCGTCCGGCTCGATCTCCTCCAGCGGGTCGGCGACGGCCTCCAGCCGCGACCCGGCCGCCGGAACGGCGATCAGCCCCTGCATGAAGGCATCGATGCCGACCAGCAGGCTGCCCGCCGGCAGGCGGCCGAGGAACAGGCGGGAGCCTGCGTTGGCGCCCATGGCGGCGACGGCGAAGATGTCGGCCTCGCCCTCCTCCAGGAACCAGACCGATCCCGCGGGTTCCAGCGCCACGGCCGGCTGCTGGAAGGCGATGACCGGAGCGTCGGCCACCTCCCGGATGTCGGCTGCCGGAAAAACGGCTTCGGCTGCGGCGGCTTCGGTCGTCATCTGCGGCTCATCCGGTCAGGCCATGCTCAGCATCAGCGAGGAAAAGGCGCCGGCGCGGCGCGACAGCTCGGCCGGCGGACCGGACTCGACGATCTCGCCGCTCTGCATCACCAGCACCCGGTCGCAGTCACGGATCGCCGTCAGCCGGTGGGCGATCACCAGCATGGTCGATCCCCGGCGGCGCAGGTTGGACAGCAGCAGCGCCTGGGTGTGGTCGTCGAGCGCGGCGGTCGCCTCGTCCATCACCAGGATGCGCGGGTTCTGCACCAGGGCGCGCGCCATCTCGATGCGGGCGCGCTGGCCGCCCGACAGGTTGGCCCCGCCCTCGGCCACCGGGGAGGCATAGCCGTCGCGACGGTCGATGATGATGTCGTGGATCACCGCGTCGCGGGCGGCGGCGAACAGCCGCTCGTCCGACACCGTCGGATCCCACAAGGCGATGTTGTCGCGCACGCTGCCTTCGAACAGCGTCACGTTCTGATCGACGACCTGCACGCTCTGGCGCAGCACCCGGCGCGGGATCTCGCGCAGCGGCTTGCCGTCGAGCAGCACCTCGCCCGACCAGGGTTCGTAAAGCCCGGCGGTCAGCAGCGCCAGCGTCGATTTGCCGGAGCCGGAGCCGCCGACCACCCCGACCCGCTCGCCCGGCTCAATGGTCAGCGACAGGCCGCGGATCAGCGGCGGCGCCCGGCGGGAATGGCCGAAGGTCACGTCGCGCAGCTCGATCCGTCCGGTCAGCCGGCGCAGCACGGCGGGGGCCTGCTGCGGCTGCGCCTGCCGGAACTCCTCGGCGATGGGATGCTGCATGGTGTCGTCGAGCAGCCGCAGATAGGACCGCGCCTCCTGGATGCGGGCGCCGAGCTGGACGAGGCGCGACACCGGCGCCAGGAAGGCCGACATCAGCACCATGAATCCCATCATCGCGCCGATGGTCATGCCGCCTTCCGCGACGATTCCGCCGCCGACGGTGACCACGGCGGCCGACGCCACCCCGCCGACGAAGGCCGGCAGCAGCCGCAGCACGGCGCGGCGCAGCATCAGCGACTGGCGGATGTTCAGCACGCGGGCATGGCGGGCGACCAGCCGCTCGAACAGCAGCCGCTCCGCTCCCGCCGCGCGGTAGGTCTCGATCATGCGCAGCCCCTGCTTGGCGTCGGCGCCCTCCTGCGCCGATTCGTTCAGCAGACGCTGCTGCCCCTCCTCCAGCTGGCGCGACAGCAGGGCCAGCGCCAGCGCCAAGCTGGCGGCGGCGGCCACGGCGACCAGCGCCAGCGCCGGCTGGTAGAAGGCCATCGCCGCCAGATAGGTCAGCGCGGTCAGGATCGCGAACAGGCAGCCGCCGATCTCGCCGGCCAGCAGCTCGGCCAGACGGTCGCTCTGCATGATGCGGTCGGCGACCGCCGCCGGCCCGCGCTGGCCGAAGAAGCCCATCGGCAGCCGCAGCACCCGCTCCATGAAGCCGATGCCGCCCAGCAGGGCCAGACGGGTCTCCAGCCGGTGCAGCACGCTTTTCTGCAGCCAGGTGAAGGTCAGCGTCACCGCGCCGACCATCATCATCGCGCCGATCAGCGGCGTCATCCAGTCGGCCAGCCCGCCGACCAGGATGCTGTCCATGAAGATCTGGCGGAAGGCCGGGAACAGCATGCCGGGGATCGCCAGCAAGAGGCTGATCGCCGCGGCGAACCACACCGCCCCCCAGGATTTGCGCAGGCGCCGGGCGAGGCCGCGCAGCGCGCTGGGGGCGGAACCGCCCTTGCGGAACTCCGGCCCCGGCGCCATCAGCAGGGCGATGCCGGTGAACTGGCGGCGGAATTCGGCATCGTCGACGCGGCGCCGGCCGCGTGCCGGATCGTTCAGATACCACCAGCGCCCGCGCCGTCCCTCCAGCACCAGGAAATGGTCCATTCCCCAATGCAGGATCATCGGCCCGGCCTGTCCCTGCAGCCCCTCCGGCTCGGTGCGCACGCCGCGGGCCTGCAGTCCCAGCTCGCGCGCGGCCTGGACCAGATTGGCGGCACGGCTGCCGTCGCGCGAGATGCCGCAACGCTCGCGCAGATCCTCCAGCGTCAGCCAGCGGCCGTAATGGGCGGCGACGATGCCGAGCGCCGCGGCGCCGCATTCCGCCGCCTCGATCTGCAGGATCGACGGGGTACGCATTTCAGGCTCCGGACGCGGCCGGCGGGGCGGCGGGCGCCACGTCGGTCAGATCCAGCCGGAGCCATTGCTGCAGGATGGGCAGGGCCAGCGCGATCAGCCGGACCTTCTGCACCGTGATCTCCACCGACACCAGCGTCCCGCCGTCCATCGAGAATTTCGGCGGATTGCCGGTGGACCAGCGCAGCGCGCCGGCCGGGTCGCGCTCCAGCCGGATCATGATCTCGAAGGGGGTGCGCAGCGTCTTCTGGAATTCGCCGACCAGCGCGTCGTTCTGCAGGGTGCGCAGCATGCCGACGCTGCTGGCGGGGGTGTCGGCCACGCGGTCGACCCGCCCGATCAGGTGCCCATGCTCCTCCTTGCGGACCGACGCCGGCGAGACGTCGGCCTCCATGCCATGGCGCAGCTTCTTGCCGTCCTGCGCCCCGACATAGACCAGGGCCACCAGATCGCCACCTTGGCCGGCCAGCGCGCCGTCGCGCTCGATGCTGACGATCGGCGCCCCGCTGGACACCACCTGCCCGATGTTCGCCTTCGCCTCCACCACCCGGCCGCCATAGGGCGACAGCACCGCGGCATAGCGCTTCAGCCGGTCGCGGGCGGATTCTACCGCGCGCGAGGCGGTCGCCACCCGCTGCTCGGCGGCCAGCATGTCCTTCTCGCGCTGGGTCTGTCGGCGGGCGGCGTCGAGCGTCATGGTCTGCAGCTCGTTGCGCTGGGCCTCCAGGTCGGAGCGGATGGTGAACAGCTCGATCTTGGCGGAGATGGCGCGGTCGCGCGTGATGAGCCCACGGTCGGCGAGCTGGCGGACCAGTTCCTCGCGCTCGGTCATCATGCGCTGGCGTTCCTGCAGCGACGCGATGTTGCCGTTGACCGCCTGCTCGCGCGCCTGCCGCCAGACCTCGTCGGCATGCAGGTCGCGCTCCTGGAAGCGCCGCATGTCGTCGCGGGCGGCGACGGCGTCCTGCAATTCGCCCTCGGCCTCCGCCAGCCGCAGCTTCTGCTCGCTCTGGTCGACCAGCGCGACGACGTCGCCGGGGTGGATCAGGTCGCCCGGCTTGAAGCGGATGTCGTTGATCCGGCCGCTGGATTCCGACACCACGTCGATGACGCCGGCCGGGCTGACCAGGATGCCCTGCCCGGTGATCTTGATCGGCACGTCGGTGAAGGACGCCCAGACCACGACGCCGACGACCAGCAGAGCCAGGGTGACGCAGAAGGCCAGCACCGGCGGGCGCACCACCTCCAGGGCGTCGTCCACCTGCGACACGGAGGTGGCGGCCTCCGCGGCCTCGGCCCGGAAGCCGGCCTTGCCGGTATTGCCGCCGGAAGCGGCCGGACCGCCGCCGCCGGCCGGCGAAGACGCCGCTGCTGGCCGCTCCGTCGTCGCGCTGTCGCTCATGCCGCGATGCCGTCCGCCGCCATTGCCACCGCCGATCCGCCCGGCATCACCACTTCTTCATCTTCTTCTTGATGGAGTTGGTGACGCTCTTCGCGGTGTTCGACACGCTGTTGACGGTGCTCTGCGCCGTGCTCGACACGTCGTGAACGGCCGTCTGCGCGGTGTTGCTGACCGTGCTGGCGGTGTTCTGCGCCGTGTTGGCCACCGTGTGCGCCGCGTCGGTCACCGCCGGGGTCGCGGTGGTCGCGACCGACTGCGCGGTGTTGGCGACCGTATGGGCGGCGTCGGTGACGGCAGGCGTGGCCGCGGTCACCGCCTGGGCGCCGGCATGTTCGAGGGGGGCGGTGTTGACCGTGACCTCCTGGCCCACCGTGACGCCGCCGATGCCGATCGCCGCCGTGGCGCCGAGCCCGAGCGTGACATGGCCGTCGGAATAGCCGGCGGTGACCTCGGTGCCGGCACCGACCGATCCGGAATCGATGACGCCGACCGTGGTGGTGCTGCTGATGTCGTTGTTGCCGGCGGTGACCGAGGCCGTGACCTCCACGTAATTGCCGGCATAGGTGCTGACGTCGCCATGGACGCCGCTCGCCCCGATGGAGCCGCTGACCTCTGCACCGGCGCCGACCGCGATGGTCTGGGTGACCGAGCCCTCCACCGTGACGCCATGGCCGACATTGCCGCCGACCGTGGTTTCCGTGGTCACCGAAACGCCGACCGAGCCGGATGCCGAGGCTTCCACCCCGGTGTAGGACACCGAGACGCTGGCGCTGCCGCTGGCGCCGGCCTCATAGCTGATGGTCTGGGTGACCGGACCGTTGGTGACCGTCACGCTGCCATGGCTGCCGGCAAAGCCGTCGGCCGTCGCGGTGACGCCGCCCGATCCGACGGTGACGCCGGCCGACCCGCTGGCGCCCGCTCCGATTTCGGTGGTCACGGTGGCGCCGCCGATGTCGTGGCTGGTGGAGGTGGAAACGCCGACGCTCCCCGAAGCGCTGGCGACTTCGACCCCGACGCTGACGCTGACCCCGTTCTCATCCTCCTGCGCATGGCCGGACTGGGCGTTGGTCGAGCCGGTTCCGCCCACCACCACCAGAAGCTCGTCATCGGAAATATCGACCATCGCCGCCTGTGTCTTGCTCATGCCTGCAATCCCTGGTTATTGGATGATCGGAAGTCATTCGCCCCAGCTTTCGCCGCCGCCGGGATCCGCGCAAAGTTTGCGCCAAATCCTTTGTATGGGCGCTAACCGTTCGGGGTAATCCCATGTATATGGGAGATCTGGAGAAACCGGGATTTACTGCAAGTTATGGTGGCGTCCGATCGATGCCTGCTCTATCGGATGCTTTAAAAGCCCGGCAGGCGGAATGGCAGATCGATGACGATCCGGGTTCCATCCGGACCGGTGACCAGGGTCAGGTCGGCGCCCAGCGACGCCGCGCGCTGGCGCATGTTGTTCAGCCCCTTGCCAGGCCTTGCGGCGGCGTTTCCGTCCGGAATGCCGCGGCCTTCGTCCCCGACGACGATGCGAACCGCGAACCGTCCCTTGCCGTCCGGTGCCGGCGCCATGACGATGCTCACCCGGCGGCAGCCGGAATGGCGCACCGCATTGGTGACGGCCTCCTGCAGGATGCGGAACAGGGTCAGGGCATGTTCCGACCTGAGCCCCTCGATGTCGGGCAGCGGCGCCATCTGCCAGTCGAGTTCCATCCCCTGGGCCTGGAGCTGGGGACCGATGCGATCGTGGAACTGCGCCAGCATCATGCCCAGGTCGTTGCCGACATCGTCCAGCGACGCCACGACCAGCCGCAGATCGTCCAGCGCCTGCCGGGCCGCCGCGCCGATGCGGCGGTAATCATGCTGCGGCAGCTCGCACTGGGCGACGATCGACACCAGCTGCCCGGCCAGCCCGTCATGCAGATCGCGGGTCAGGCGCAGCCGTTCGCTTTCCAGCGCGACGGCGCGGGTCTGCGCCTGTTCGCGGGCGAAGCTGGCCCGCAGGTCGGCCTCCGCCGTCGCCACCTCGCGCCGCAGAATGTCGTTGAAGCGGCTGACCTCGCCCAGCGCCTGGGCGAACCGCCACATCAGCGTCGCGCTGACCACCGTCATCAGCAGCGGCGCCATGTAGCGGGTCATCGACGGCACGCGCAGATCCAGAACGCCGGTCACCGCCAGGATGTCATGGCCGGCCATCATCACGATGACGATCAGACCGCCAAGCACGAGCTGGGCGGCGGCATGGTTCCGCCGGATCGCCGCCGACAGCACGATCCAGCTCGACCAGCCCAGCATGGCCACCGCCCAGGGGATCACGACGACGAGCCACAGCAGGGCAAACCATGGCTGCAGCCTTGCCGGGTCGACTGCCGCGAGCAGGAACGCGCCGGCGACCACCGCCGGCACCACCAGCAGCCACCGGATCGGAACCGCCAGTTCGCGCCCGACCAGACGGGACATCACGAAGGGCAGCAGCGCCCCCTGCCACTGGCCGGCGAAATTGACGACGCGGAACAGCCATTCCACGCCGCTCGGTTCGGTGCTGAACATCGGCAGGCCCTGGAGAACGCCCAACCCCAGGATCAGGCTCATCACCAGATGGATCGGCTCGTCCCGATGGCCGGCCCACACGATCAGCAGCGACAGGCACAAGGCCGCCTGCCACGCCACCAGCAGGCGCGGCAGCGTGACCATCATCCATTCGCGCTGGCTGTAGGCGGCACGAAGCAGACGGTCGGGGCCGACCACCACCGTGTCGAGAAAGCCGCCGGACTGGCTCCAGGCCGCGATGCGGATGTCGATCCGATTCTCGCCATCCCTCAACAGCGGCCTGGGGATCGGCTGGATCAGCGGCAGCGACTGGTTGACGACCACGTCGGACTGGATGGTCTCGCTGTCGACCAGCAGCGCCCCGTTCAGCCACAGCGTCGCGCGCCCGGACAGGATCGGCACGTAAATCGACCAGCGGCCCTCGTCGCCGGGGTCGCCGGGGTCGCCGGGGTCGCCGCCGGCATCATAACGGAAAGTCAGGCGGAACAGGCCCGAACAGCCGACCGGATCGGGAACCGCCTTGCAGCGGTAAGGCAGCGGAACGGCGGCGGCTACCGACGGCATCGTCTCGGGCGGCGGATTTTCCATGGCGAGGTTCATGGCCACCGGGACGAAGGTCGCCTCGGCGACGGCCATTGCGCCGTCAGGCATCTCCGGAGTCGCCGTCACCAGCCCGAGACCGAAGATCGCGGCCAACCCGTAGTACAGAAGCAGCAGCGGGCCGCGGCCTCTCAGCCATGCCCGCAGGCGCCCCGGCAGGGACGGATCGGACGCCGGCAACCCGGCGATATGCTGGCTCAAATTCGGCTCAACGGCGTCAGTCCGACAGCTTGATGATTCTCCGCTCCACCGCAGTGTAGACCGCTTCGCTTCGGGAATTAACCTCAAGCTTGCGGTAAATGTTCTTGATGTGGCTGGGAACCGTCTGCCGGCTGATGCCCAGCCGGGCCGCGATGTCGTTGTAGGTGAATCCCTTGGCGATGCCCCACAGGATGTCCATCTCGCGCGGGGTCAGGGCGGGCGGCGCCTCCTCCGTCATGACGGGCGGAGCGGTCTGGGTCTGCCGGATGATGTGGCGGGCGATGGAGGCGGAGATGGGGGAGCGGCCGTTCGTCAGGTCGTGGACCGCCGCGATCAGGTCGATCGGCCGCGCATCCTTCAGGATATAGCCGGAGGCGCCGGCCCGCACGGCCTGCATCACCGACGACTCGTCGCCCAGGACGGAGATCACCATGATCTCCGTTTCCGGCATGCGTTGCCGCACCTCCCGGATCAGATCGCTGCCATGACCGTCGGGCAGCTTCAGGTCGGTCACCAGCACTCTCGGACGGCTGCTCTCCAGCGCGGCGCGCGCGTCCGCCAGCGATCCGACCGAAGCCTGCAGACGGATCCCCTCGCCCGCGGCCAGCGATGCGGCCAGGAAATCACGGGTCGGCGCGTCGTCCTCCACAAGGACCACGGAGATGACGCCGCCGGTTCCGGCGGCCGATCGTGCCTGATCCACTGTGACGACCCCATGCGGACTGTCGGATCGAATGTTCGACCCTAATCTTCATCATACCGGGCGGGTGGCGGAAATCACCATACCATGAAAACGGGATGCCGCCGCCGGCGCGCGGTCTGTCACCATGCCTCTGTAACCATGCACCGGCCGGCAGGATACGCGCCGCCGCCACGACGACCGCAACCGGGACCGCCCCACAATGCTCAGGATGCCCACGCCGCTCCCCTCCCTTGCCGATTCGCTTTCCGACGGCGAACCGCCCGCCGACGCGCTGGAGGCGTGGCGACGCATCGTCGGGCGGAAGCATGTCCGAACCGCGGAGGCAGAACGCCTGGACTGGGGCCGGCGCACCTTCGCCCCGGATGTCCGGGTGTCGGCCGTCGTCAGTCCGGGCGATGCCGACCAGACGGCCGCCTGCCTTGCCGTCGCCACCCGGTACCGCCTGCCGGTCCATCCGGTCAGCCGCGGCGCCAATTGGGGGTTGGGGTCGCGGGCGCCGACGCGGGACGGGGCGGTGGTGCTCGATCTCCGGCGGCTCGACCGCATCTCCGGCTTCGATGGCGAGCGCGGGCTGGTGCGGGTCGAGGCCGGTGTGACCTTCCAGGCGCTGGCCGCCTTCCTGGCGGAGCGAACCGACCGCTTCTTCGTGCCGGTCATCGGCGGCCCGGCGGAGGCCAGCGCGCTCGCCAACGCGCTCGACCGCGGCGACGGCAGCATGGGCGAGCGCTGGACCTCGCTGTGCGAGCTGGACGTCGCCCTGCCGGACGGCCGGCGGCTGCGGACCGGCTGCGAGCCGCTCGGGGCGGGGCGGACGGTCGGGCTCGACCCGGCGCCGGCCGGACCGCTGATCGACGGGCTGTTCAGCCAGTCGAACCTGGGGGTGGTGACCGGCGCCGTCATCCGGCTGGAGGCGATGCCCAGCGACCTCGCCATCCTGTCGGTGGACATCGGCGGCCTCGACGCCCTGCCCGCCTTCCTGGAGCTGTGGCGCGACTGCCAATGCGAGCAATCCCTGCCCGACCGGTCGCTGACCCTGTGGAACGGCATCAAATGGCTGGCGCTGGACGATGTCCGCGCCGCCGTCCCGACCGACCGGCTGGCCCCGGCAGCCTTGAACGAATGGCACGCCTCCGCCCTGATCCGCGCGGAGGCGCCGGAG
This sequence comes from uncultured Azospirillum sp., assembly GCA_966212305.1. Taxonomy (GTDB): domain Bacteria; phylum Pseudomonadota; class Alphaproteobacteria; order Azospirillales; family Azospirillaceae; genus Azospirillum. Next base: position 880 of record CBIHQY010000055.1, on the reverse strand, counting down.
GTGCTGGAGGCCCGCGCCGATCGCCTGTCCCGGCGCTTCGCCGCGGTGTCCCAGGCGGTGGACCTGGACATCGCCCGGCGGGACGGCGCCTGGATCGAGGGATTCGAGGATTGGCTGGGCGTGCCGGATGGACGCAACCTGCGAACGGTCTATTGGCGCAAGGATCGGCACCCCGACCTCGCGACGGCCGATCCCGACCGCGACGGCTGCGGCCTGATCTGGCTCTGCCTCGCCTTCCCCTTCGAGTTCCAGGCGCTGGCCGATTACCTGACCTGGGCGCGCGACCGGCTGGAACAGGCCGGGATCGACCTCAATGTCGGGATCGAGTCCAACGGCTTCCGTTGTCTGCTGACCTATTTCACCCTGGGATTCGACCGAATGATGCCGGGTGCGGATCAGGCGGCCCTCGCCGCCTACCGGGATCTGATCGGAACCGCGCTGGAAAGGGGCTTCGCGCCCTACCGGCTAGCGAACGGCTTGCCGGTGCCCGAGGCGCTGCGCCGGTCACCCGCCGCCACCTTGCTGACGGAACTGCGCGCGGTGGGCGACCCGGCCGGTGTCCTGTCACCGGGCCGCAACGGCATCGGCTAGCAGACGGGGAGCCGGCCGGTCAGGACGGCCACTGCCGCCACAGCTTGGTCGCGCAGACCACCAGCGGCACCGACAGGGTCGCCCAGCACAGCCAGTCCCACCCCCCGTCGCCCAGGATGGCGGCGGCCAGCCCGATGACGGAGAGCACGGCCAGCGCGGCCGGAATGCGCCAGACCCCGGTCATGCCTTGCTCCCCACCTTGCTTTCGGTCGCAGCCCGCCCCGCCGGCACCGCCCGCGCCCGCGGCCGTTTCAGCCAGACGACGAAGCCGGTCACCGTCACCACGCCG
>CBIHQY010000054.1:0-31234 GCA_966212305.1 uncultured Azospirillum sp. | reverse complement strand
GAGGCGCCCTTTTCCAGGGCGGTCATGAAGGGGAGATGTTCGTGGGCGGCGATCTCCGCCACCTCCTCCGCCTCCAGATTCGCCAATCCGAGGCAATCGTCCATCGTGAGCATGGCTACCTCCATCCGTGGCGCCATGGCCGTCGGCGGGGTTTCACCCGTCAGCCGCCGTGGTGTCTTGTTGTATTCGTAGACTTATGAGCCCGGTTCTTGCCGGTCTTTATTGTATAACAACTTTCGCTAATCATGCCCAGCACCTGCCGGACGCGGCAACGGCCAAGTCGCGTCACTGCGGCGGAATGACGCGCGACTTGCGGCGGTTGCGAAAAGACTTGCGGCGTTGCGGGAGAGAGTCGCGGCGAGGGTATCAGTCCTCGCCGACGCGCTGGCTTTCCTGATAGCGGAAGGGATTGGCCGGATAGACGCCGAGGATCTTCACCTCGCGGGCGAAGAAATCCAGCTCCTCCAGGGCGAGGCGCAGGGGACGTTCGTCCGGATGGCCTTCCACGTCGGCATAGAACTGGGTCTGGGTGAAGTGGCCGCCGACCATGTAGCTTTCCAGCTTGGTCATGTTGACGCCGTTGGTGGCGAAGCCGCCCATCGCCTTGTAGAGCGCGGCCGGCACGCTGCGGACGCGGAAGACGAAGGTGGTGATCGTCTTGCAGGACCCCAGCGCCGGCAGCTTCGGCTCGCGCGCCAGGATCAGGAAGCGGGTGGTGTTGTGGGTCGCATCCTCGATCCCGCTCTTCAGGATGTCGAGGCCGTAGATCTCGGCGGCCAGCGAGGAGGCGATGGCGGCATGGCGCGGGTCGTTCATCGCCGCGATCTCTTTCGCGGCACCCGCCGTGTCGGCATGGTTGATCGCCTGCAGGCCCAGTTCGCGGATGGCGGTCTGGCACTGGGACAGCGCCTGGATGTGGCTGCGCACGGTCTGGATGCTGTCCAGCGTGGCACCCTTCGGCGCCAGCAGCTGGTGGTTCACCCGCTGGAAATGCTCGCCGATGATGTGCAGGCCGCCTTCCGGCAGCAGGTAATGGTTGTCGGCGACGCGGCCGGCGATGGAGTTCTCCACCGGGATCATCGCCAGCGAGGCGCGGCCCTCGCGCACTGCCGAGAAGGCGTCCTCGAAGGTGGCGCAGGGCATCGTCGTCATGGTCGGCCGCGCATTGCGGCAGGCCAGATCGGAATAGGCGCCGGGGAAGCCCTGGAAGGCGATGACGTTGGACGTGGGCATGGACGGAATTCCCCCGGCGAATCTTTATTGAGGCTGGTCGGTCAGGCTATCGGCCGGCCTTGCGGCCGGACATCATCAGGTTTCAGCCGGCCTTGCGGCCGGACAGCAGGGCGCAGGCGCGCTCCAGGTCGGCGGGAGTATCGACACCCAGCGGAACCGCGTCAACGACCGCCGCGTCGATGCGCATGCCGTTGGACAGGGCGCGCAGCTGCTCCAGCCGCTCGCGCTGTTCCAGCACCGAGGGCGGCAGCGACACGAATCGTTCCAGCGCCGCGCGGCGGTAGGCGTAGAGGCCGATGTGGTGATAGAGCGGCCCGTCGCCGGTCGGCGCGGTGGCGCGGGTGAAATAGAGCGCGCGGCCCTGGCGGGCGCCGGGGGGCAGTTCCAGCACCGCCTTGACCACGTTGGGGTCGCTGATCTCCTCCTCCCGCGTGATCTCGACGACCAGCGTGGCGATGTCGACCTCCGGGTCAGCCAGCGGGGCGAAGGCGGCGCGCACGCTCTCCGGCTCGATGGTCGGCAGGTCGCCCTGCACATTCACCACCGCGTCGTACCGCCCCTCCGGGTCGATCAGCCGCAGCGCCTCGAAGATGCGGTCGGAGCCCGAGGGATGGTCGGGGCGCGTCAGTACGGCGGTGCCGCCGGCGGCCTCGACGGCGCGGGCGATCTCCGGCTCGGCGCAGGCGACCACCACCGGGCCGATGGCGGCCTCCATGGCGCGGCGCAGCACATGGACGATCATCGGCGCGCCCAGGATGTCGGCCAGCGGCTTGCCGGGCAGCCGGGTGGAGGCCATGCGCGCCGGGATCACCACGATCGGGTTGGCGGGACGGGTGGGGCTGGAGGCGGTCGGCATGGCGCGGAAGCTCCGGTGGAAAGGGCGCCAGGTCCGCCAGGGCGGGCCAGAGGGCATTGGCGCGGGTGAAACATGGACGCCGGTGCGGCGTCAAGTGCCGGTATGACCCGAATGGAGGACGTTTTGCAGTGCAGCGTAATGCGCAAGCAAATTAAGAGGTTGGTGACTGCGACAAATTTGTATGCGACCTTTTTTCGCGGTCCGCCGGGCTATGACAAGCTTCGGACCGCAGGCTATGGTAGCCGCGGCGCGTTCAGCCGCGGGCGGGAGAGACGCCGAGTGTACTGAAATAGGGAAAAAAGGGGCTCTCAATGAGCATGGAGTGGAACAAGGTTTTCGGCGCCGTGCTGCTGGCCGGGCTGATCGCGATGCTGGCCGGATTCGCGTCCAAGGTGCTGGTTCATTCGAAGCCGCTCGAACAGAGCGTCTATGTCATCGCGACGCCCGAGGGGGCCAGCGCGCCCGCCGACAAGGGTGCCGCTCCCACCGGTCCGGCGCCGATCGCGCCGTTGCTTGCCGCCGCCAGCCCGGAAGCCGGCCAGAAGGTCGCCAAGGCCTGCGCCGCCTGTCACAGCTTCGACAAGGGCGGTTCGGCCAAGGTCGGCCCGAACCTGTACGGTGTCCTCGGCGGTCCGAAGGGCCACATGCAGGGCTTCAGCTATTCAGATGCCCTGGTCAAGACCGGCGGCACCTGGACCTATGACGAGTTGAACAAGTTCCTCTACGACCCGAAGGCTTATGCCCCGGGCACCAAGATGACCTTCGCCGGCCTGAAGAAGGACGACGACCGCGCCGCCGTCATCGCCTACCTGCGCTCGCTGTCGGACAGCCCGCAGCCGCTGCCGCAGTAACCGCAAGGCACCGGGCGCGCCCGCGGCCGGAAACAAAAAAGGCCCCGCTCTCGCAAGAGGGCGGGGCCTTTTTTTGGTTGGCGGCAGATTCGCCTACCGCCGCAGGCCGCAGGCGATCTCCAGATAGTCGGGGTCGTTCTCCGGAGTCAGCCAGCCGTGGCGGACCAGGAAGTCGATCACCACGAGGTTGACGTTGAACTTCCAGTCGCCGGCACCGCGCACCGAGTCGGCCACCTTGTCCAGCGGCCAGAGTTCGAAGGACTCCACCTCGCCGTCGGTGTTGACCGGGGTGAGGCCGGGCGGAAGCTCCAGGTCGTAGACGAACATGCGGTCGCGCTTCAGCCCGGCCGGCGTCTCCATGGTGTAGCTGATGGCGCCGACCGGCACGGCGCGCCGCGCGGTCCGGGCGTCGAGCCCGGCCTCCTCCGCCGCCTCCTTCTCCAGATTTTCGGCCAGTGTCAGGCCGATGGGCTGGCCGCCGGCGATCAGGTTGTCGAACTGGCCCGGCGCCACCTCGCGGTCGCGGGCGCGGCGGCCGACCCACATCAGCAGACCGCCGGCCCCATCACCGGCGGCCTCATCGCGGACGAAGCCGTTGATGTGCAGGCCATAGGCCTCGATGCCGAAGGCACCGACCGCGGCGCGGTCCAACCGGGCCAGCGGCTCCGCCCCCCAGCGCGGCAGGATCGGATAATATTCCCCGCGCAGCGCCTTGACCGTGCCCTGCTCCAGCAGATAGGCGGCGGCATGGTCGAGCAGGGTGGAGCGCGCTTCGAAGTCCCGGATCTCGGGCGCGATGGTCAGCCGGTCGGCGGTGACGACGAAGCCGGGATCGATGCCGGGCAGCGCGTCGGCCAGGGCATGGCGCACCCAGCCCACCGTGTGGCCGTCCAACTCGAAGGGGCGGAAGCCGGACAGGTCATGCGCGTTGCACGCGCGGATGTGATCGAGGAAGCTCATGCCGCTCATCTAAGCGGGCCCGGAGGACCGGCGCAACCGCTCATCCAGGGCACTCCGCCCCTCCCATTTTTGGGCATCTTGCGCGGCCCTGGTTGCCATCGTACACAAGTTGGGTCACGAAACGATCCCCGGCCCCAATCCGCCGGGGGTGGCACAAGCGAAAGGGCGGGCGTGGTGGCTGACCGGTCGGCTGAGGATGCTGCGGAGGATGCCGGGGCAGGCGGGACGGAGACGCCGTTCGGCGCCCTGTCGGTCCTGGTGATCGAGGACGAGTCCTTCACCCGCATGGTGTTGGCGAAGATGCTGGGCACGCTGGGCGTCAAGGCGGTCCATCAGGCCGCCGACGGCGAGTCGGGCCTCGCCGCCGTCGCAGCCCATTCTCCCGATCTGGTGCTGTGCGACGTGGAAATGCAGCCGATGGACGGCTTCGGCTTCGTCCGCGCGCTCCGCGCCGGCGGCGAGCCGTACCGGCATGCCCTGCCGGTGGTGTTGATGAGCGGCCGCGTCGACGGCGACCGCGAGGCCCAGGCGCGTGACGGCGGCGCCGACGCGGTGCTGGCCAAGCCGGTCACCCCCGCCAGCCTGCGCGAGGTCCTGGCCTTTGGGCGGAGGACCAGGCTTCCGGCCTGAGCGGGCCTTGCCCGAAAGTCGCGTCTGCCGCCTGTGATTGTCGCTCCCGTCGGCGGCGGCCGGCAGGGCGCGGACCCCTCCTTAAAATTTCCCACCCCGTGGCAAGCTTGCCAAGTTATTGAAACAATTCGGCAATCGAGCGGTAATCCCTCACCGCGCCGCATGGGCGCCGCATCCTCACCCAATTTCCGCCTTGTTGATGGGGAGGATTGGGACGCAACATGATCTCAAAGAAGTATTGGGGCGAGGTGTTGCGGAGCACCGGCCATACGATGCGGCCAACCGCAATGTCGCTTTCGGGATTTTGTTAAGGTTTGGAGTGCAGCATCGACGGTAAATCCCTGCGCCGTGCTTGGTCGAGGCGGCGCGCTTGCTTGAGGAGGCCGATGGCGTGATCAAGAGGGCCCGATCGAACCGCAATGGATCGACCAGCACTGGGCAACTCTCCCCGACCGGACGGGCAACGACGACTGCCGCCGGATACACGCCGTCTCTCTGCAAAACCGCGACAGTCCAATCGCCGAACCTTCCGCCGAACGCGCGGCAAACACGCGCTTTGGTTGCGCAGGTGCGCTCGCCGCACCCACACTGGCCGTGGGACCTAGGTCCTATGGCTGAGGCCGGCTTCACGGCCGGCTCCATGACGGGCTTTCCGGCTATGGACCCTGAGTGCCTGGAAAGCTCCAGGTGGAGCATTACATTCGAAAATGACTCGTTCGGGGGTTGGTGCGTCGCAGGACGGACGGCTCCCGGCCTTCACAGGACCGTTCCTTACACCAGACCGCTGGCTTCTACCGCTGAGCGGGGAGGCTGTGGACCCGACGAGGTCCGCGTCTTCCCTGGAGTGCCCCATGGATCGCGGCATGCGCCGCGGCCTGCCGCCGCAGCCACCGGCGGCGCCCCGGCGCATCGGACCAGATAAGACGGAGCGACGAATGTTCCCGGCCGACGAACTGTTCACGCGCTACACGCAGAATTACGAGACCCGCCGCGAGACCGAGATGTCCCTGATGGACTATCTCCAGCTGTGCCGCGACGACCCCATGTCCTACGCCTCGGCCTCCGAACGCATCCTGGCCGCCATCGGCGAACCGGAGGTGGTCGACACGGCCCGCGACCCGCGGCTTGGCCGCATCTTCATGAACCGGACCATCAAGGTCTATCCCGCCTTCTCCGAGTTCTACGGCATGGAGGAGACGATCGAACGGATCGTCGGCTTCTTCCGGCACGCAGCCCAGGGCCTGGAGGAGCGCAAGCAGATCCTCTACCTGCTGGGCCCGGTCGGCGGCGGCAAGTCGTCGCTGGCTGAGCGGCTGAAGTCGCTGGTGGAGAAATGCCCGATCTATGTCCTGAAGGCCGGCAAGGAGATCAGCCCGATCTTCGAAAGCCCGCTCGGCCTGTTCAACCCGGACGAGATCGGCGACGAGCTCGAGGAACGCTTCGGCATCCCGAAGCGCCGCCTGACCGGGCTGATGAGCCCGTGGGCGGTCAAGCGCCTCGACGAATTCGGCGGCGACATCAACCGCTTCAAGGTGGTGAAGCTGCATCCCAGCAAGCTGCGCCAGATCGGCGTGACCAAGACCGAGCCGGGCGACGAGAACAACCAGGACATTTCGTCTCTGGTCGGCAAGGTCGACATCCGCAAGCTGGAGATCTACAGCCAGAACGATCCCGACGCCTACAGCTTCTCCGGCGGCCTGAACCGCGCGACCCAGGGCATGCTCGAATTCGTCGAGATGTTCAAGGCGCCGATCAAGATGCTGCATCCCCTGCTGACCGCGACGCAGGAGAGCAACTATGTCGGCTCGGAGAACATCGGCGCCATTCCGTTCCAGGGCGTGATCCTGGCCCACTCCAACGAGGCGGAGTGGCAGACCTTCAAGAACAACAAGAACAACGAAGCCTTCATCGACCGCATCTGCGTGATCAAGGTCCCCTACTGCCTGCGGGTGGCGGAGGAGCAGAGGATCTACGAGAAGCTGGTCCGCAGTTCCGATCTGGCGACGGCTCCTTGCGCGCCGGCGACGCTGGAGATGCTGGCCCGCTTCTCGGTGCTGTCGCGCCTGCGCGAGCATCCGAACAGCAGCGTCTACAGCAAGATGCGGGTCTATGACGGCGAAAGCGTCAAGGAGACCGATCCCAAGGCCAAGTCGATGCAGGAGTACAAGGACCAGGGCGGCGTCGACGAGGGCATGGGCGGCATCTCCACCCGCTTCGCCTTCAAGGTGCTGGCATCGACCTTCAACTACGACTCGACGGAGATCTCGGCCGATCCGGTCCACCTGATGTATGTGCTGGAGCAGGCGATCCGGCGCGAACAGTTCCCCGAGGAGACGGAGAAGAAGTACGTCGAGTTCATCAAGGCCGAACTCGCCCCGCGCTATGCCGAGTTCATCGGCAACGAGATCCAGAAGGCCTATCTGGAATCCTACTCCGACTACGGCCAGAACCTGTTCGACCGCTACGTGGACTATGCCGACGCCTGGATCGAGGATCAGGATTTCAAGGATCCCGACACCGGGCAGCTGATGAACCGCGAGCTGCTGAACCAGGAGTTGACCAAGATCGAGAAGCCGGCGGGCATCGCCAACCCCAAGGACTTCCGCAACGAGGTGGTCAAGTTCGCCCTGCGTGCCCGTGCCGCCAACTCCGGCCGCAACCCGTCCTGGACCTCCTACGAGAAGATCCGCGAGGTGATCGAGAAGCGGATGTTCAGTCAGGTCGAGGATTTGCTGCCGGTCATCAGCTTCGGCTCGAAGAAGGACGGCGAGACCGAGAAGAAGCACACCGAGTTCGTCTCGCGCATGATGACGCGCGGCTACACCGAGCGGCAGGTCCGCCGGCTGGTCGAGTGGTACATGCGGGTGAAGCAGGCGGGCTGAGGTCAGTAGACTGCGGGGGCGCGTAATTGCCGCGGGGCGGGGTGTTGCAACGCCCCGCGGCAACCCCACTGTCATAGAATGCTGTCAAAGTCTGAAGGCCGCGTGACGAAACGGGTGGGAGGGCCAGCCCCTTGATGAACATCATCGACCGTCGCCTGAACCCGCAGGGCAAGAGCCTGGCCAACCGCCAGCGCTTCCTGCGCCGCGCCAAAGAACAGGTGGTCAAGGCGGTCCGCGACGCCTCGGGCAAACGGGGCATCCAGGATATCGAGAACGGCGAGAAGGTGACGATCGCCGCCGGCGGCGTGCGCGAACCGTCCTTCCACCGCGCCAGCCAGGGCGGGGTGCGCGACTATGTCGTGCCCGGCAACAAGGAATATGTGGAAGGCGACACCATCCAGCGCCCGGACGGCGGCGGCGGTGGCCGCGGCAGCGAGGGCAGCGCCGACGGCGAGGGCGAGGACGAGTTCCGCTTCGTCCTGTCGCGCGACGAGTTCCTGGACATCTTCCTGGAGGATCTGGAGCTTCCCGATCTGGTGAAGCAGAAGGTCAAGCAGTCGGAATCGCACAGCCTGACGCGGGCCGGCTATTCGGTGTCGGGATCGCCCGCCAACCTCAACCTCGTCCGCACCATGCGGAACAGCCTGTCGCGCCGCATCGCGCTGAAGCGCCCGAAGCGCGACGAGATCCTGGAGTTGGAGGAGATGCTGCGCGAGGCGGAGGAGGCCGGCGAGGACGCCGAGCAGATCCAGGCGCTGCGCGAACAGCTGGAGCACATCGTCCTGCGCTCCCGCCGCATTCCCTTCATCGATCCGATCGATGTCCGCTACAACCGCTTCGAATCGGTGCCGAAGCCGATCGCCCAGGCGGTGATGTTCTGCCTGATGGACGTGTCCGGTTCGATGACCGAGCACATGAAGGATCTGGCCAAGCGCTTCTTCATGCTGCTGTACCTGTTCCTGCGGCGGCGGTACCGCGCGGTCGACATCGTCTTCATCCGCCACACCCACGAGGCCAAGGAGGTGGACGAGGAAACCTTCTTCTACTCCACCGAAACCGGCGGCACCGTGGTGTCGACCGCGCTGGAGGAGATGCAGAAGGTCGTGCAGGACCGCTATCCGCACAATGAATGGAACATCTACGCCGCCCAGGCGTCGGACGGCGACAACATGTCGTCGGACAACGCCAAGTCGGCGACCCTGCTGCGCGACGTCATCCTGCCGATGTGCCAGTATTTCGCCTACATCGAGGTGGCGGCGGAACACAACATGGGCCTGTCGGCGCTGGGCCGCGAGACCGAGCTGTGGCGCACCTACAAGCAGGTGCAGAGCCCGGAACGCCAGCTGGCGATGCGCCGCGTCCGTTCGCGCCGGGAGATCTTCCCGGTCTTCCGCGAGCTGTTCGCCCGCGAGAAGGCGGGGGCGTGAGGGGCAAGGGAATAAACACCGCCCCATCGGGGCGGTAGGGGGAGATCGAGAATGACCGCTGTGATCACCAGACCCGACGCGCTGCTGTATGACGGCGTCGAGTGGGATTACGATAAGATCAAGCGCGTCTACGACGCCGTCGAGCACATCGCGCTGAAGGAAATGGGGCTCGACGTCTATCCCAACCAGATCGAGGTCATCACCGCCGAGCAGATGCTCGACGCCTATTCGTCGATCGGCATGCCGCTGATGTACCGGCATTGGTCCTTCGGCAAGCATTTCGCCCGCGACGAGATGATGTACCGCAAGGGCTACCGTGGCCTGGCCTATGAGATCGTCATCAACTCCAGCCCCTGCATCAGCTACATCATGGAAGAGAACACCATGACGATGCAGACGCTGGTGATCGCCCACGCCGCCTTCGGCCACAATCATTTCTTCAAGAACAACCAGCTGTTCCAGCAATGGACCGACGCCCAGGGCATCCTGGACTATCTGGAATTCGCCAAGACCTACATCACCCATTGCGAGGAACGCTACGGCCATGCCGCGGTGGAGCGGGTGCTCGACGCCGCCCACGCGCTGATGAGCCAGGGCGTCCACAAGTATCCGAAGAAGCGCTCCGACCTGCGGACCGAGCAGCGGCGCGAGCGCGAGCGGCAGGAATATCAGGACCAGACCTTCAACGATCTGTGGCGCACGGTGCCGAAACCTACCGCCGGCCAGCGTCCGGCCAAGTCGGTGTCGGAGCGCAAGAAGCTGCTGGGACTGCCTGAGGAGAACATCCTCTATTTCCTGGAGAAGAAGGCGCCGCGGCTGGAGCATTGGCAGCGTGAAATCCTGCGCATCGTCCGCCACATCTCGCAGTATTTCTATCCACAGAAACAGACCAAGGTGATGAACGAGGGCTGCGCCACCTACGTCCATTACCAGATCATGAGCCGCCTGCACGAAACCGGCCAGATCACCGAAGGCGCCTTCCTGGAGTTCCTGCACTCCCACACCTCGGTGGTGTTCCAGCCGGAATTCGACGACAAGCGCTTCTCCGGGCTCAACCCCTATGCGGTCGGATTCGCGATGATGCAGGACATCGCCCGCATCGCCGAGAAGCCGACCGACGAGGACCGCCAGTGGTTCCCCGACCTCGCCGGGCGCGGTGACGGCATGGCGGCGGTGCGCGAGGCCTGGGCCAATTTCCGCGACGAGAGTTTCGTGCTGCAATATCTCAGCCCGCATCTGATGCGGAAGCTGAAGCTGTTCAGCGTGCGCGACGACGCGGAGGACCCCTATCTGCTGGTCGATCACATCCACAACGAGCGCGGCTATCGCGACATCCGCAAGAAGCTGGCCCGCCAGTACGACCTTGGCTATCTGGAGCCGGACATCCAGATCGTCGACGTCGACCTTGCCGGCGACCGCAAGCTGATCCTGCAGCACCGCGTCACCAATGGCGTGCTGCTGGACGAAAGCGACGCCAAGGCGGTGCTGCGCCACATCGCCAACCTGTGGGGCTACGAGGTCCAGCTGATCGAGGTGTCGGCGATCTCCGAAGCGATCCTGAAGGAACATGCCGTGACTGCGCCCAGCGGGATCGGCGTGATGTGACGTCCTTGACCGGCTCCGCTACAATCCCCCAATGGCAATGCAGGGGGGAGCGATGGCGGAGGATTTGTTGGGCGGTGCGGGGCCGGTCGGACTGGTCAGGGCAAGGCATGGCCTGATGATGTACCGGCGCACCGACAGCGTCGTCGGCCGGTCGCTGGACTATTACGGCGAGTATTTCGAGCAGGAGGTCGCGCTGTTCCGCCAGTGCGTCCGGGCCGGCGACCGGGTGATCGACGTCGGCGCCAACATCGGCGCCCACACGGTGGCGCTGGCCCGGCTGGTCGGCCCCACCGGCCGGGTTCTGGCGCTGGAACCCATCGACGCCAACCATCGGCTGCTGTGCGGCAATCTGGCGCTGAACGGACTGGACTGGGCGGACGGCATGCTTGCCGCCGCCGGGGCCACCGATGGGGTGCTGCATCTTGCCGGCGTGGCGATGGACGCGGAGGGCAATTACGGCGCGCTGTCGCTTGACGCCTTGGCCGGCGACCGGCCGGTGCCGGTTCATCGTATTGATGGGCTGGCCCATGACGGGGCGGGCCGTATCCGCCTGATCAAGATCGATGTCGAGGGGATGGAGGGGGATGTTCTGGAGGGCGCGCGCGGCCTGATCGCCCGCGACCGTCCGGTCCTCTATGTGGAGAACGACCGGCCGGACAAGTCGGCGGCCCTGATCCGGCTGCTGGGGGAGCTGGGCTATGCCTGCTATTGGTATCTGCCCGCCTTCCACAATCCCGCCAACTTCGCCGGCCGGTCCGAGCCGATCTTCGGTCATGGGCTGGTCGACAACGGGACGGAGATCCACGGGCTTGGCATGGGGATCAACCTGTTCTGCCTGCCGGCCGAGGCGGGCGCGCGCATCAATGGCCTGCTGCCCGTCGCCGATCCGGACGAACATCCGCTGCGCCGCGGCCATAACGGGCGCTTCATCGGTGGTTGAGGGCGGCGGTTGAGGGGCGGTGCAGGCCTGAGGACGCCCGCGATCAGCGCTCCGGTTCGGGCTTGATGCCGGCCTCCTTCATGGCGTGTATCAGGTCCAGCATCACCGTACTGATGTCGGGGAAGGACAGGGCCACCGCGCGGCGGTCGGGGTCGAGGCGCACCACATGGGCGATCTGCCGGCCGCCGACGCGATGGCTGGTCTTATCGGGACCGATGGTCTCCGGAATCTCGGGGCAATGCAGCTCCAGCCGCAGCTTGCCGCCGACGGCGTGGGCGAACTCCTCGGGCGGCAGATCGACCAGCAGGCCGCGGGTCGACCAGTTGATCGTCGTGCAGCGCCGGCCCTCCGCCTCCACCGCCAGGACCGGGTCCATGTAGCGGATGGCGCGGCGGCGCTCGATGCCGTTCGGCGGCTTGGCACCGACGTCGTGCTGGTCCAGCTTGTGCTTGGACGCCTGCTTGGTGCGGTCGTCCACCCCGTCCTTGCTGGTCATCAGCGTCGCCTGCACGCGCCGCTCGACGCCATGGCGGAACTCGTCGTCGGCGCCGAAGCGCAGGGCCTTGGCGAAATGGTCCTTGGCCTGGGTCAGCAGCGCGTTGCGCCCCTTCTCGTCGCCGCGATGGCCGCAGCGTTCGGCCTGGATCAGCAGCGAATCGACGCTGCGCTGATAGGCGCCGCGCTGGACGGCGCGGGTCAGCTCGCGGAACTCGGCGGCGCGGAGGCTGGGGAATTCCCGGGTCTTCAGCAGCCCGGCCATTCCCTCCGCAAGGGAGTCGACGCGGGCGGGGTCGCCGGTTTCCGCCTCCCGGCGCAGGATCCGTATCGCTTCCTCCGCCTTGCGAAGCAGCTGGTCTTCCAGTTTCCGGCGCTGTTCGGCGTCCATCACGGGCATGGCGCGGCCCTCCACGGGGGCGGTTTCATAAGGATACAGCAGGTCGGTGGCGGGTGACAGCCGACAGTTGTGGTTAACGGCCCACCTGTGGGGCGCCCCAGTAGGAGCGGACCCGATTTCCCTTTGCCTTGTGAGTGCCTTCTTATCTGTGGTGACAAACAGGACGGGTAGCGGGAGTGGGCGAGTGATGGACAAGAACAAGATGGCGGATACCGAACTGGACCTGCTGACCGCTGCCCTGACCGGTCTGCTGGGGGAGGAGAGCGCGAGCCCCGCCCCGGCCGGGACCGCCATCGTCGCCTTCGTCCGCGGCCGGGGGGCCGATGCGGAGCCGGTCCGCACGCTGGTGCTGCGGCAAAAGCCCGTGCGCGGCGGGGCGGCGGCTGATCCGGCCGACCGGCGCGCCCTTGTCTACAGCCTGACCAAGACCATCCTTGCCGCCGCCGTGTTGCGGCTGGCCGCGCGCGGCGTGGTCGATCTCGACGGGCCGGCGGAGCGCTGGCTGCCGGAACTGGCCGGGCGGCCCGAATCGGTCAGCGTGGCGCAGATCCTGACCCACAGCGCCGGGCTGCCCGATTATGGCGGCCGGGCCGACTACCACGCCGCAGTCGCCGCCGGCGTGGAGCCCTGGAGCGGCGACGAGTTCCTCGCCCGCTGCGGGGTGGCCCAGGGCGAAGGACCGCCGGTCGGCAGCTTCGCCTATTCCAACATCGGCTATCTGCTGATCGGCCGGCTGCTGGAGCGGGCGGGCGGCGCCCCGCTGGCGGAGCTGCTGGCGCGGGAGGTCTTCGCCCCGCTCGGCCTGTCCAGCGCGTCGCTCCTGCGCGACCGATCCGACCTCGCCGGGCTGTTCTTCGGTCCGAGCCCGACCTTCGGCGGGGCTCCGGTGGAGGATGCCTATCATCCCGGCTGGGTGTCGCATGGGGTGGTGGCGATGACGGCGGCGGATGCCTGCCGCTTGGTTCACGGTCTGACCGAGGGCTATCTGCCGGACGCGCTGCTGCGCCGGATGCGGGATGGGCTGCCGGTCGGCGGGCCGATGGGCGGGCGGCCCTGGGTCGAACCGGCCTATGGGCTCGGCATGATGGTGGAGCTGGACCCGGTGGCCGGACCCTATTGGGGCCACACCGGCGGCGGGCCGGGGGTGACGCCGGCCGCCTTCCATGCGCCGGGGCCGGTCCCCGTCTCCGTCGCCGTCTTCCTGGATGGCGAGGACGGAAACCTCGCCGAATGGATGGCGGTGGAGGTTTTGCACGGGCTGCGCGGCGTGCGTTAGGGCGGCACGCAACACAGCTCCTGCTTGTTCAGGATGGCGGCGATCCCATCTCCTCTCCAGGGGACAATCCGACGCTTCCCGGCGTAGACTCGGGGCGGCGGCGGTGCCGGGCGAAACCGGCAACCGGCACCAGGAATTCAGGGGAGGAACCGCGCTATGGGAGATGCCGCCCGCAGGCTGCCCGATTATCCATGGCTGGCCTCATACCCGCCGACGGTGGATTGGGCGATGCCCATCCCGGCCCGGCCGCTGACCGACCTGCTGGACGGGGCCGTCGCCCGCCATGGCGACAAGCCCTGTCTGAACTTCCTGGGCAAGCGCACCAGCTATCGCGAGCTGGGGCGGCTGGTCGACCGCGCCGCCCGCGGATTCCAGGCCATTGGGGTGGGGAAGGGCACGCGGGTCGGGCTGTTCCTGCCCAACACGCCCTATTACGTCATCTCTTTCTTCGCCATCCTGAAGGCCGGCGGCACGGTGGTGAACTTCAACCCGCTCTATGCCGAGCGCGAACTGATCCACCAGATCGGCGACAGCGACATCGACCTGATGGTCACGCTGGACCTCAAGCTGCTCTACGGCAAGATGGCGCGGATGCTGGCGGAGACCGGGTTGAAGCGGCTGGTCATCTGCCGCATGGCCGAGATCCTGCCCTTCCCGAAGAACTGGCTGTTCCCCATCGCCAAGCGGGCGGAGATCGCGGCGATCCCGCGCGACGACCGCCACATCCCCTTCGCCCAGCTGATCGCCAACGACGGCCGGCCGACCCCGGTCGCCATCGACGCGCAGGAGGATGTCGCGGTGCTGCAGTACACCGGCGGCACCACCGGCGTGCCCAAGGGCGCGATGCTGACCCACGCCAACCTCTACGCCAACGCCATCCAGTGCGCGACGTGGTACGCGGCGAAGGAGCGCAAACCGGGGGAGGGAACCGACGACGGGCAGGAGCGCATGCTGGGCGTGCTGCCGCTGTTCCATGTCTTCGCCATGACCGCGGTGATGAATTTCGGCCTGCATCTGGGGGCGGAGATCGTCCTGCTGCCGCGCTTCGAACTGGAGCAGGTGATGCGCACCCTGCAGACGGAGCGGATCACCCTGTTCCCGGCGGTGCCCACCATCTACACGGCGATCAACCATCATAAACATTTGGAGAAGTTCGATCTTTCGTCGATCCGCTTCTGCATGTCGGGCGGGGCGCCGCTGCCGCTGGAGGTGAAGGAGGCGTTCGAGAGCACGACCGGCTGCACCCTGGTGGAGGGCTATGGCCTGTCGGAATGCTCCCCCGTCGCCACCGTCAATCCGGCGGTGCTGCAGTCTGACAAGAAGGGCTCCATCGGCCTGCCGCTGCCCGGCACCATCGTCGAGATCATCAGCCTGGAGGATCCGCGCCGTGTCCTGTCCCCCGGCGAGAAGGGCGAGGTCTGCATCCGCGGGCCGCAGGTGATGAAGGGCTATTGGCGCCGCCCGGCCGAGACGGCGCAGACGCTGGTCGACGGCCGGCTGCACACCGGCGATGTCGGCGTGATGGACGAGGACGGCTACACCACCATCGTCGACCGCATCAAGGACATGATTCTGTGCAGCGGCTTCAACGTCTATCCCCGCAATGTGGAGGAGGCGATCTACCTGCACCCGGCGGTCGCCGAATGCGTGGTGGCCGGTTTGCCGGACGAATATCGCGGCCAGACGGTGAAGGCCTATGTCAGGCTGGACGACGGCAAGAGCCTGACCGCCGAGGAACTGCACGCCTTCCTGAAGGACAAGCTGTCGCCCATCGAGATGCCGAAAGTCGTTGAATTCCGCCAGGAGCTGCCCAAGACCATGATCGGGAAACTGTCCCGCAAGGCCCTGCTGGACGAGGAGCAGGGCAAGCGGAGCGCCGGTGCGAAGGGTGGCGCGGCATGACCGCTGTCGACCGCAAGGCGGTGCGCGTCCGCATCCAGGGCAAGGTGCAGGGGGTGTGGTATCGCGGCTGGACCGTTGATCAGGCAGACAGGCTCGGCCTGACCGGCTGGGTGCGCAACCGCAGCGACGGCACGGTGGAGGCTCTGTTCGCCGGACCAGCCGACGCCGTCGACCGCATGCTGGACGCCTGCCGCCGCGGCCCGCCGTCGGCCGTCGTCCGCGACGTGGTGTCCGAACCGGAGCAGGACCCCGGTATGGCCGGCTTCGAGCAGCGGCCGACGGTGTAGTCCCGCATTAGCGTTCCGCTAACCATGACGGCGGCATGCTGGCTGCCATAGTGGTTTGGAGACGGTAGCCGGATGACCGCCAGGAAACCGGATGTGGCCGGCATGAAGGCCATGCTCACCGGCGTCTTCGCCAAGGCGGCGGAGGCGAAGGGCAAGGCTGTCCGCGGACCCGTGGCTGCGCCGACACCGAAGGCTCCCGCCGCGCCGGGACCCGGCGACCCGGCCGTCCGACTCAGCCTGGGGCCGGAGGCGGCGGAGGATGCGCCGGCACGGCCGTCCGGACCTCCGCCGACCGATCTTGCCGACCGGCTGGGGCCGGCGATCCAGGCGCTGTCACGCGATCTGGGTCGGCTGCTGACCGCCTTCGGCGTGGACGGGTGCGACGCCGCCTCTGCCGAAACCGCGCTCGTCGCCCGCTTCGGCGCGGCGGAGCGCCGGGCCGCCGTCCTGGCGCTGGATGGACCGGCCGGCGAGCTGCGACCTCTGGCGAATGATGCCCGGCAGGATGTGGCGGTCGATCTCCGGGGGATCCGCCTTGCCCTGGCTGACGGGCGTGTCGATGTGAGGCTGGCCGACGCCGCCCTTGTCCTGGCGCGGGTGCCGGCCGAGGGGAAAGGCGAGGGGCTGGCCGCCATGCTCGGCGTCCTCCGCTCCGCCATCCGTCCCGGCAAGGGGTTGACGGTCGAGACCGACCGGGTCGCCATCGACGATCTAAGCCGCGTCATGGCGGTGCTGAGCGGGGCGATGGCCGGGCCGCCGCAGGGGTTGGAAGGCACGGTGACGCTGTCGCCGCTGGGTGCGCCGGAGGAAGGCGGAGCGCTGGACATGTCGCTGTCGCTTTCCGGACGGCTGGGGGAGAGGACGACCGCCGCGCCTTCCAACCACAAGCCGGCCAACCACAAGCCGGCCAACCACAAGCCGGCAGAAGAGAAGCCGGTCGGCGAGGTCAAGGAGCGTGGGTTCGATGTGCGGATTTGATGCGCCGATCAAGGCAGCCCTCTGGCTGTGCGGGTTGACGCTGCTGGGGGCCGCCCCGGCGCTGGCCGGTGCGCTGGAGCGGACGGAGCAGGGCCATATGGCGCCGCCGCAGCCGGGGTCCAGCCTGCCCATCGCGCCCCCCCTCGTGCAATACGCGCTGCCGTCGCAATGGATGACGATCCGCTCCAAGGAGGACTGGCGCAAGGCCGGCAAGTTCGAGAAGGACCTGAGCAAGGACTGCGCCGCCCTGCGCTTCAACGAGATCGAGCCGATGCGTTTCCGCGCCTATTACAAGGGCGAGGTGCTGGGCGTCGCCTTCGGCCATGGGCTGAACCTGCACGATCCCGGCAAGAAGGCCGACCGCAAGAAGATCTACCTGTTCCGCAACGGCGATTCGACCGGCTGCACCGTCCAGTCGATGGACAACCAGGACCCGCGCGTGAACCCCGCCGGCAACCAGGCGGCCACCCCGGCCGCCGGCGGGTTCAAGAAGTATTAGGCTTCCCCGTCGCCGTCCTCCTCGCCGCGCAGCGGGCCGCCGAACACCTCCGGCCATGCGGCGATCAGGGCGGAATCGACATCCTCCATCGTCACCAGCTGGCCCAGCGCGACGATGGAGGTGACGCCATGCTCGGCGATGCCGCAGGGGACGATGCCGCCGAAATGGGACAGGTCGGGCTCCACGTTCAGGGCGATGCCGTGGAAGCTGACCCAGCGCCGCACCCGCACGCCGATGGCGGCGATCTTGTCCTCCTGGCCCTTCAGCCCGCCATAGGGTTGCTTGTCGACCCAGATGCCGACGCGGCCCTCGCGACGCTCGCCCTTGATGTTGAAGGCGGCGAGCGTGCGGATGATCCATTCCTCCAGATCGCGGACGAAGCCGCGGATGTCGGCGCCGCGCTTCTTCAGGTCCAGCATGACGTAGGCCACGCGCTGTCCCGGCCCATGATAGGTGTACTGGCCGCCGCGCCCGCTGCGGTAGACGGGGAAGCGGTCGGCCTCCAGCAGATCCTCGTCGCGCGCGCTGGTGCCGGCGGTGTAGAGCGGCGGATGCTCCAGCAGCCAGACCATCTCCGGCGCGGTGCCGGCGCGGATCGCCTCGACGCGGGCCTCCATCTCGGCGATGGCGTCGGGGTAGGGCACCGGCTCGTCGGAGATGCGCCACTCGATCGGCATTGGAGCGGACTGCGGTGCGGGCGTGTTGGGCTGACTGGCGGACAGGCTGGTCGGGGAGGTCATTCGATCCGGTCTCTGATGGCGTCGGCGGGCGGTGTGGGCGGAGCGGCCGGAGGGCCGTTCCGAATTTTTCTTCGCAGACGATGATTGTAACGCTTGATCGGCCATCGGGAAGCTGATATCTACCCGCTCCACCCGATGAGGCGCGCGAGCGAGCGTCGGGGACTACCAGCCTGATGCGGTCGTGGCGGAATTGGTAGACGCGCAGCGTTGAGGTCGCTGTGGGGCAACCCGTGGAAGTTCGAGTCTTCTCGACCGCACCACTCTCCCATGCAGATGGGACCATCCCGGGGATACGGGAACACCGAAAAGCCCGCAGGTCGCAAGACCGAGCGGGCTTTTTCGTATCCGGGCTTCGGTAACCGGGCCTTACCCCGCCAGCGCATGCAGCAGCTTGGATGCGCCACCGGCGGCGCGGCGGACATCCTCGAACAGCACCATCATCTCGTAGATCACCAGGAAGGCGGCGCCGTAGAACCAGGGGCGCCAGCGCTCCTCGATCCAGGCGACCAGCCGGTGGATGCCGCCCATCGGCAGCAGCCGGGCGACGGCGAAGGCACTCAGCATGCCGATCACGGCGCCGCCGGTGACGTCGCCCGGATAATGCAGACCCAGATAGACCCGCGGCAGCGCGATCACCACCGCCGCCCACAGGCAGGCCAGCAGCCCCCACGGGCGCGAGGCGCGGAGATAGGTGGCGGCCAGCGCGAAGCCCAGGGCGGCGTTGTCGCTGGGGAAGGAACTCCAGTTCTTCAGGGCGTCGCGGCTCTGGCCGATCGGCGGGACGAAGGGGAGGCCGGCGTCGTGCAGCGGGCGCGGCCGGGCCGGCATCACCGCCTGGATCAGGATGGACGCCGCCACCGCCAGCACCACCGCTGCGATGGCGTCCACCACCAGCCGGCGCCCGGCCTCCGTCTCCTCCCGGCGGAACCACAGCCACCACAGGGCGGCGCTGAACAGCCCCAGCTTGATCAGATAGACGTTGGCGATCCCGCGCACCGCCATGTCCAACGCCGCGCTGTGCCCCGCGAACTGGTTCAGCCACAGCAGCAGCGACTGGTCGAGACGATGCAGGTACTCCACAGGCGCTCCAAAGGTGGGGGGTACGGGAGCGGCCAGTGTTGCGTTTTTATGACATGGTGGGTCAACGGCGCATCGGAAGGCGCCGTCCGGGACCGGGACCAGCGGTTCGGGGTGCCACCCTCCCCGATTTCGGGCCGCGCTGGGGGCGTGGCCGGGTCAGCGGAACTCGATATAGCGGTCCAGCGTGGCGCGGCGCAGCGCGCGGACGATGTGCGGGGCGGCACCGCTGGCGACGATGTGGCCGCCGGCCTCGCGGCAGCGGTTCGCCAGGATGAACATCATGCCGATGGCGGCGGAATCGATGAAGGTGACGAAGCGCAGGTCGATCGGGACCACCGGGCTGGCCGCGAAGTCCCAGTCGCGCAACATATCGTGGAAGCGGGTGCCGTCCTCGTAGGTGCAGCGGCCGGACAGCAGAATGCCGTCGCGACCGCCGACGGTGGTGAAGGCATACTCCATCGGCGAGTCCGGTCCCTCTCCCCATCAGGCGCCGCCGCGGACGCGGCGCAGATGCATGGGAACATGAAGGGTCGCGGCGGTGCAAGGATATGGTGGCAAATGCGGCCAATGCCGCCGTTGCCCGCCGGTTTCCGCCGAACCGGGCTGGACAAACCGGGGCGGCGCCTCTATGTCGGGGGCGCTTCCGCCGTCACCGGTCCCGTCCCTTGGCAGACGGCTTTCGGCACCGGCCGGAAGGCTTCCACAACCCGCAAACCCCGAACGCCGGCCCCAAGCGCCATCGGCCCCGTCCGATGTCGCGGAGCCGTCCCGCCGTTACCATGCCGCCGGCCACCCGGCTCAGGCATGCGGGGGATGCATCGTCGAAGGGAGGGTGCCGGCATGCACACCGATCCCCACACGCCGGATCTGCGGCCGGACGGCGCCGCCCACGCCCCAGCCCACGCCCAAGCCCGCCCGCATGCGGGTCCCGAGGCGGACGACGAACGTCCCTACGGCGTCGAGCCGGAGTTCGTGGAAGAGATCGTCGGCCTGCTGCGCGCCCGTGAACGCGAGGCCGTGCTGGCGCGGCTCGACGGGCTGCATGCCGCCGACATCGCCGACCTGATCGAACAGGCCGAGCCGGCCGAGCGCGCCGACCTGATCGACCTGCTGCCCGCCGAGCTGGACGGCGAGGTGCTGTCCTACCTGAACCCCGATCTCCGCGAAGCGCTGATCGAACGGTTCGAGCCGCAGGAGCTGGCAGCCGCCGTCGCCGACCTCGACACCGACGACGCGGTGGAACTGATCGAGGATCTGGACGCGGAGACTCGCGCGCAGATCCTGGCGAACCTGCCCGACGCCGAACGCGCGCTGGTGCAGGAGAACCTGACCTACGACGAGGACAGCGCCGGCCGCATGATGCAGCGCGAGCTGGTCGCGGTGCCGGAATTCTGGACGGTCGGCAAGACCATCGACTTCGTCCGTGCGGCGACCGACACGCTGCCGGAGGATTTCTACGACATCTTCATCGTCGACCCGATGCACCGCGTGGTGGGTGCGGTGCCGCTGTCGCGGCTGCTGCGCCAGCGCCGTGCCGTGCGCATCGCCGATCTGGTGACCGGCGAGGTCGACGCCATCCCCGCCACCATGGAGCGGGCGGAGGTCGCGAACCTGTTCCGGCAATACGCCCTGGTCTCCGCACCCGTCATCGACCCCGCCGGCCGGCTGATCGGCGTCATCACCGTCGACGACGTCGTCCGCATCATCGACGAGGAGGCGGAGGACGACCTGCGCAAGCTGAGCGGGTCGGGCGACACCGGCGTGTTCAGCGACATCGCCGACATCGCCCGCAGCCGCGTCGGCTGGCTGACCATCAACCTCGCCACCGCCTTCCTGGCGTCGGGTGTCATCTCGCTGTTCGAGGCCACCATCGAGCAGATCGTGGCGCTGGCGGTGCTGATGCCCATCGTCGCCTCGATGGGCGGCAATGCCGGCACCCAGACGCTGACCGTCGTCGTCCGCGCGCTGGCGACGCACGACCTGTCGTCATCCAACGCGCTGCGCGTGGTGGGGAAGGAGCTGCTGGTCGGCCTCATCAACGGCGGCATCTTCGCCGTGATGGTCGGCGCGATCGCGCTGGTCTGGTTCGGCCCGCTGATCGGCCTCGTCATCGGGCTCGCCATGATCATCAATCTGGTGGTGGCCGGCCTGAGCGGCGCGCTGATCCCGCTGGGGCTGGAAAAGTTGGGGGTCGATCCCGCGGTGTCGAGCGCCGTGTTCCTGACGACGGTGACGGACGTCGTCGGCTTCCTGGCCTTCCTGGGGCTGGCGTCGGTGTTCCTGCTGTAGGGGGCTCTTGATATGGGGCGGCGGCCTCGCCGGCGGAAATCCGATTCCGCTTGTGGGGCCAGCGAAACATTGGCATAAGGCAAGCCATAGGCCTGGGGTGCCGTGCGGTGGTCGCGCGGCTGAGAACACACCCATCGAACCTGTCTGGGTAATTCCAGCGAAGGGAGCCGCCGCATGATCCATGCGCCAAAGTCACATCCATTTTCCGATTCCGGGTCCGGACACCGGCCGTCCGTCGCCATCATCGGCGCCGGCTGCATCGGCCTCGCCGTCGCCTGGAGGCTGGCCTCGGCCGGCTGCCGCGTCGATCTGTTCGAGCGGGGAGAGGCCGGGCGCGGCGCCACCCATGCCGCCGGCGGCATGCTGGCCGCCTGCGTCGAGACCGAACCGGGCGAGGAGGGGCTGCTGCCGCTGACCCGCGCCTCGCAGGCGCTGTGGCCGGACTTTGCCCGCGATCTCGAAGCCGCGAGCGGCATGGCCGTCGATCTGCGCAGCGAAGGCACCATGGTCATCGCGCTCAATGCCGATGATGCCGCCAAGGTCCGCTTCCTCCATGGTTTCCAGCGCGACCTGGGCTTGCCGGTGGAGTGGCTGAGCGGGGCCGAGGTGCGGCGGCGCGAGCCTTTCCTGCAGCCGGGCGTCGCCGGTGCGCTGTTCTGTGCCGGCGACCATCAGGTCGACAACCGCAAGGTCGCGGCCGCCCTGCGCCGTGCCGCTCTGGCCGCCGGTGCCCACCTGCATGAGCAGTGCGGCGAGGTGGCGCTGGCGGTGGAGGGCGGGCGCGCCGTGGGTGTGCAGGTTGCTGAAACTCTGTACCGGGCCGACCGGGTGGTGCTGGCCGCCGGGGCCTGGTCGGCCGGGGTGCCGGGCTTGCCGCCCGTTGCCAAGCCGCCGGTGCGGCCGGTGAAGGGGCAGATGATCTGCCTGCGGATGGACGCGCGGTTGCCGCTGCTGCGCCATGTGGTGTGGACGCCGGGCACCTACCTGATCCCGCGGCTGGATGGCCGGCTGCTGATCGGCGCCACGACGGAGGAGCGCGGCTTCGACGACCGTCTGACCGCCGGCGGGCAGTTCGCCCTGCTGGAGGGCGCGTGGCGGGCGCTGCCCGGCATCGCCGAACTGCCGATCGAGGAGGCCTGGGCCGGCTTCCGCCCCGGCAGCCGCGACGATGCGCCGATCCTGGGCGAAAGCGGCATTCCCGGCCTGATCCACGCCACCGGCCACCACCGCAACGGCATCCTGCTGACCCCGGTCACCGCCGACGGCATCGCCCGGCTGGTGCTGACCGGCGAGACCGACCCTCTGCTGCGCCCCTTCGCCGCCGACCGCTTCGTCGCGGCGGGGGCCGCCGCATGAGCGCCATCCGCATCAATGGCCGCGAAGAGCCGCTGTCCGTCGCGTCGCTGGCCGAACTTCTGGCCGGCCGCGGCATCGCCGAAGGCGCGCCGGGCGTCGCCGTCGCCCTGAACGGCGCCGTCGTCCCCCGCCGCCGCTGGCCCGAAACCCCGCTCCAGCCCGGCGACAGCCTGGAAATCGTCCGCCCGATCCAGGGCGGTTGACCTCATATATCTCCCTCTCCCGGGGCACTCAGCGGATCTTCGATCCGCCTGACGCCGTCAGCACAAACGCAGTTTGTGCCAGAGGCGGGAGAGGGCCTTTGCAAAGGCTCCCCCATGTCCCAAACCGATCCCCTCACCATCGCCGGGCGCAGCCTCGGGTCGCGCCTCTTCCTCGGCACCGCCGGCTATCCCAACCAGCAGGTGATGCTCGACGCGCTGGCGGCCAGCGGCAGCGAGCTGGTCACGCTGGCGATCCGGCGCATCAGCCTGGACGGCTATTCGGAAAGCCTCGTCGACGTGCTGGCCCGCGCCACCGCCGGGCGCCCCTCCGGCCCGGTCGGGCTGCTGCCCAACACCGCCGGCTGCATGACCGCCAAGGAAGCCGTGCTGACCGCCCAGCTGTCGCGCGAGGCGCTGGATACGCCCTGGATCAAGCTGGAGGTCATCGGCGACCGCGAACTGCTCTATCCCGACGTGGAGGAACTGCTGCGCGCGACGGAGGAACTGGTCAATGACGGCTTCGTCGTGCTGCCCTATTGCAACGACGATCCGGTGACCTGCCGCAAGCTGGCCGATCTGGGGGCGGCGGCGGTGATGCCGCTGGGTGCCTTCATCGGGTCGGGCATGGGCATCCGCAACCCGCACGCCATCGAGACGATCTGCGCCCGCAGCCCCGTGCCGGTGGTGCTGGACGCCGGCATCGGCACGGCATCCGACGCGGCGCTGGCGATGGAGTTGGGCTGCGCCGCCGTGCTGCTGAACACGGCGGTGTCGAAGGCGCGCGATCCGGTGCGGATGGCGGCGGCGATGCGCGACGCGGTCAACGCCGGCCGCGCCGCCCATCTGGCCGGCCGCATGCCGATGCGCGCCCATGCCGAACCGTCCAGCCCGCAGATGGGCCTGATCGGCAGCTGACGGGCGGGGCCTTGCTTCTTGCGGTTGTTCCATTCGGCCGCTTGATCCGGCGGGGCGGCTGACGCAGGCTGTGGCGCATCCCCGCCCTTGGCGCCCATCTGCCGGAGACCCTTCCCTTGCCCGCCATCTTCGAACCCCGCACCCCCGACTGGAAGGCCCGCTGCCTCGCGTCCTTCGAACAGCAGCCGATCTGCAAGACGCTCGGCATCGAGATGGCGGCGATGGAGCCGGGATTCTGCGAGATGCGCCTGCCGTTCCGCGCCGACCTGACGCAGCAGCACGGCTTCTTCCATGCCGGCATGGTCAGCACGCTGGCCGACAACGCCGGCGGCTATGCCGCGCTGACCCTGATGCCCACCGGGGCGGAGGTGCTGGCGGTGGAGTTCAAGATCAACCTGATGTCCCCGGCCAAGGGCGAGGTGATGATCGCCCGCGCCCGCGTGGTGAAGCCGGGCCGCACCCTGGTCATCACCCAGGTCGAGGTGTCGATGCTGGACGGCGGCGTGGAAAAGGACTGCGCCCTGATGCAGCAGACCGCCTTCTGCGTGATGCCGAAATGACGTTTCAACCGGTTCGAAAGGGATCTCCGATGCTGTCTGCACGCCTGCTACCCGCCGCACTTCTGCTGGCCGGCGGTTTTGCCGTTCTGGCCGCCGCCCCGGCGGAGGCCAAGGATCCGCCGTCCTGCGCCGCCATCTCCTTCCGCTCGCTGCCCGGCGGCGCCCCGGATGGCGAACAGGATGCCGGCCTCTACAAGTCGCGCTTCGGCAAGATCGAGGTGAAGGCCGACGTCAAGGGTGGTCAGGCCACCAACTATTACATGGTGCTGAACGGCAAGAAGGTGGACGGCCCGGCCAACCCGCCGAAGATGTCCGAGTCCTGCCTGAAGTCCAAGCACGTCAAGCTGCCGCTTGCCAAGCAGCCCCAGGGCACCTGCACCGGCAGCCGCTTCCGCGTCGTCGTCGACCGCTCCAGCGGCAAGCCGGTCGCCGCCTTCTTCGGCCTGCAGGGCGAAGATTGGGCCTATTGCAGCGCGACGACGCTGTAGGAGTCAGACCACCACCCTAAGCCTCCCCCGCTCTCAGCGGACCTACGGTCCGCCTGCCGCGTCAGCACAAAGCAAAGCTTTGTGCGAGAGCTGAGCGGGGGAGGCTAGGTAGGGGCACTCGAAGCCGACCCCCCTCAGATCGCCAAAGCCTTCACCCGCTCGCGCAACGTCTGCCGCGCCGCTTCCGCCTCGTTGCGGGCGGTGGTCAGGTCGCGCGCCAGCGCGTCCAGCCGGTTTTCCGCTTCCGCCATCTTGGCGAGCGTCCGCTTGTGCAGGTCGCTGCCGGCCGGCAGGGCCTTCAGGTTCTCGCGCAGACGGTCCTGGTCGGCGATGCGCTCGGCCCGCTCGCGCTCCAGCTCGGCGATGCGGCGCTCCTTCTCGGCGACGGCGGCGCGCAGGCCGGCCAGCGTGGTCAGCGCCTGACGCACCTCCGCCGGCAATTCGGGAGCGGAGGCACGGGCGGCGATCTGGTCGGCGGTCAGGTCGGTCAGGACGATCCGCTCCTGCCGAGGCCGTTCCAGCGTGGCGGTCAGCGTCACCGTCTTGCCGGCCGGCACCGCCAGCGGCAGGCGGTAGGCGGTGGCGGTCGCCTCCGGCTTGCCGTTTGCCGGCTCGGCCAGTTCCCAGCCGGGATGGCGCGGATGCTCGATCACGACATCGCGGTCGGCGTCCGGGGCGCCGGCCACCGTATAGGTCGTGCTCTGCCGGTCGATCACCGACAGGGTCAGCACACCGTCGGCGATGGTGGCGCGGGACAGCCGGCGACTCGGCTTCTCCTCGCGGTCGACGGTGACCGCCTGATCGACGGCGAAGGACAGCAGCCGGCTCTCGCCCGCCGGCAGGGTCGCCAACCGGGCGTCGCCGACGTAAGCGCTGCTCGCCGCGCCCCGGTCATAGAAGGTCAGCAATCCCGGCGGCAGGGCGGTGTCGCCGTCGTTGCGCAGCCGCAGGGAGGCCAGCGGATGGCGGGCGTCGGTGGCCGGCTGGTAGAGCGCCACCCGCTCCACCGGCAGGCTGGTCGCGGCGATCGGCATCATCAGCGTCCCGCCATTCGGCACGCTGACCGGCTGCGGGTAATGGAACAGCACCTGGGCACCCTCCGCCGCACCGGCCTCGGCGCTGCGCACCGCGGCCATCGCCGGCGTTCCCGCGGCGCTGCCATAGGGGGCGACCTTCGCCAGCGCTTCACCCATCGGCGCCGGAGCCGGCGCGCCGGGCATCGGCGGCGGAGCGGCCATGGCGGCGGCGGGCGGCGCCCCGGCACGCGACGCCTCCGACCGCATCGCCGGGCGGGCGTCGTTCAGCGTCACCGCGCCCTCGTCGGCGCTGGGCAGCACCCGGCCGAGCACCTCCACCGGCACCTCCGGCCGTTCGACGAAATACGGGGTGTAGAGCGCCTGGCGCAGGGTCACCGGGTTGCCCGATACCACCGTCAGGTCGACGCCGCGCCAATCCTCGCCGCTCAGATTCTCCAGCACCGCCCAGCCCTGCAGCGCGCCGCTGCCCTTGTCCGCCTGCCCGTTCTGCCCCTGTCCGTTTTGCCCTGGTCCGGCGCCGAGGCTGAGCCGGTAGGTCGCCTTCCACAGCGGCATCTCCGCGACATAGCCGACCCGGACCCGCCGCTCGCCGGCCGCCTGTCCGGCCTCCTGGCCCTGCGGCGCCCGGCTGTGGACGGTCAGCCGCCGCCGCTCGCGCCGGGCGTTCTCCGCCACCGCCGACAGCGCGCGGTCGATCTGGGACTGCACCACCGGATCGGTGAAGCGCAGCGCGTCCGCCTCCTCCAGCACCAGCTGGCGCAGGCCCTCGGCAGTCATCAGCGTCACGCGGTGGCGCGTGGTGGTGGCGCCGTCGTTCCCCGGCAGCCGCACCGTCTCCTCCGTCACCGACATCAGCCGGCCGGTCAGCTGGCGGGAGCCGCCGGTCGTCACCTCCGCCCCGCGCATCGCGTTCAGCAACGCGGCGGGGGAGGTGAGGTCGTCGGCCGAAAAGGGCAGCTCGCGGAAGGCGGTGTCCAGCGGTTCGGCTCCCGGCAGGGCGATGGTGCCGACGCCGCCCTTGTCGTCATAGACGACGATGCTTTTCAGCACGTCGTCGACCTGATAGCGCCGCACCTCCAGCGACAGGTCGGCATCGCCGCTCACCGTCGCCTCATATTCAAAATAGCCGACGCCGCCGGTCGACAGCAGGACCCGCGTCAGCGCCAGCTGCCCGCCGGCCGGCCCGCCTGTCGCGGCAAACGCCGCCGGGGCCGCCATCAGCAGGGCAGTGGAGGCGAGAAGGATGGCGCGGGTCATGATGGGTCTCTCCGTATTGTGACTCCCGAATGCCGACATAGCCGCGAAATCGGGCGGGAATAGGGAGAACGCAACAGGAGGCTGTCCGAAAGTCCGGAAAGGTCAGGGGGCCGCGGCCAGCCAGCGTTCCATCATCGTGCGCCACAGCGGCGCGCCGCCTTGGGCGGCGACCTGTGCGGCGCCGGGCATGCAGCAGCCGGAATGATGGGTGCAACGCTCCGTCACCGGACGGCGGTGGCCGTCGGCGGGCAGGCGCCTCGCCGCCCTGGAATGGGACTGGCCATGGGGCGCGGCGCGGTGGGACGGCATCGGTGCCGCCTGGGTATTGCAGCCGGACATGATGTTGGTCTTGCCGACAGTCCTCAGCCCAGCCGCCCGACCGAGCGCGCCGAGTCGAGGTGGCGCCTCGCCTCGCCCAGCAGCAGCCGGTGCTGCGCCAGCGTTTCGCGGACCGAGCCATGCTGTCCATAGACCCGCACCTCGTTCAGAAGACGGTCGGCGCGGTCGAGCAGGGCCAGGCGCTCCAGGCAATGATCGATGTCAGGCATGGTGGTGCTTCCCCATTCGCGGCATTGGTCCGGCGCCCACAGGCGGGCTGCCGTCCCCTGTTCGCCACCTTCCCCTAATTCAATGGTCTGGATTTAAACCGCAGCTTGTTTCTGGTTAATGTCCGCGCAACGGTATTTTTATGTCGCCGGTGCAGGATGCGGTTTCAACCAACTCATGTGGTCGGCGAATCCGCCGCGGCTGTTACCGGGTTGTAACGCATTGCGTGCCGCTCGCGCGTGAGATAAGAAGATTTGGGGAGGTAACAGGCATGCACATTCTCGCTGTCGACGACGACGAGCCGATTCGGGAGCTTTTGGCCTCATATCTGGCGGGAGAGGGCTACCGGGTCACGACGGCGCAGGACACCGCATCGGCCCGGCAGGCTTTGGATGGCGACCCTGTCGATCTCGTGGTCTGTGATCTGCGCCTGCCCGACGGCGACGGGCTGGGCCTCGTTCGACAGATCCGCACCGAATCGCAGATTCCCGTCATCATCCTCTCCTCCAAGGACCAGGACGTCGACCGCATCGTCGGGCTGGAGCTGGGTGCCGACGATTACCTGACCAAACCCTTCAACCCGCGCGAACTGCTGGCCCGCATCAAGGCGGTCCTGCGCCGCGTCTCCAGCGACGCCCGCCCGGCGCGCAGCGCGGACGAACTGCGCGCCGTCGTGCAGTTCGCCAATTGGGAACTCGACCTCACCGCCCAGCGCCTGCGCGGGCAGGAGGGGCGCGAGGTGGAACTGACCAAGGCGGAGTTCGGCCTGCTGGCGGCCTTCGTCAAGCGGCCACAGCGGGTGCTGACCCGCGACCAGCTGCTCGATCTCACCCGCGTCGACGGGGCTGAGGTGTTCGACCGGTCCATCGACGTGCTGATCCTGCGCCTGCGCCGCAAGATCGAGGCGAACCCGAAGGAGCCCCGCATCATCAAGACCGAACGCGGCGCCGGCTACGTCTTCGACGCCAAGGTGCGCACGGTCTGACGGGAGGCGCCGGGCCGTTCGGGAGCCGCGCCTGCTCCGGACGCCCCCCGGATGCACTGCTGGACGCTGTCCCGCGCCCGCGTTAGCCTTTCCGGAAAACCTGTCGGAGAGGAAACGCGCGTGCCGGACCCGATCGATTTCTATTTCGACTTCGCCTCGCCCTACGGCTATTTCGCCAGCCTGCGCATCGACGAGCTGGCGGCGAAGCATGGCCGCACCGTCATTTGGCGCCCGGTCCTGCTCGGCGCCATCTTCAAGGTGACGGGCATGAAGCCCAACCTGCAGCAGCCCTTGCGCGGCGAATATCTGACCCATGACGTCGGCCGCATCGCCCGGCTGACCGGCGCCCCCTTCACCTTCCCCGATTCGGCCCCGGCCAACGGCGTCGCCGCCTCGCGCGCCTTCTACTGGCTGACCGACGAGCATCCGGAACAGGCGAAGCTGCTGGCCCATGCGCTTTTCCATGCCCATTTCGGCGAGGGGCGGGACATCGGCCCGGCCGACACGGTGGCGGAGATCGCGGCGAAGACCCTGGGCAGTGTCGGCATCGACCGTGCCGCGGTGACCGCTGCCATTCAGGACCCGGCGGTCAAGGACCGGCTGCGTACCGAAACCGACGATGCGGTGGACCGCGGCGTCTTCGGCTCGCCCTTCGTCTTCGTTGATGGCGAGCCGTTCTGGGGCTGGGACCGCCTCGACATGGTCGACCGCTGGCTCGCCACCGGCGGCTGGTAGGGCAGGGGGCGGAATCCTCAGGTAGAGCTGCGGAAAATGCTGACTCTCGGGGCGGGCAAACCGCTATAACTTCGGAATAGGACCTTCGTCCGGGCACCGGGTCTGGTGTCTGTTTCCGTTTCGGTTTGCCGCGCCCCATGGACCAGATCGTTCCCGACCGCCGCCCTCGGACGACCAGCCCGCCCCCGGCGGTTCCTCCCGGCAGTTCCGGCGGCAACGGCCATGGGGGATCTCATGGCAGCCCTCATGGAGCCAAGGGGGCCTCCAAATCCTGGCTGGGCGGGGCGTTGCTGACGGCCCTGCTGCTCGGCCTGATCGCGCTGTCGATCCGGTCGGTGTCCGGCAATCTGACCTTCGTGCTGCTGGGATCGGTCGGCCTCGTCGTCGGCGCTTTCCACTATCTGTTTCCAGGCAGCCAGTTCTTCACGCTGGCGCTGACCAACTTCATCGGCGTCTATGCCTGCATCTTCGTCTTCTTCCTGGAAAGCAACTTCCACAACATCAATCCGCTGATCCAGAGCGTCGCCTTCGTCCTGCCGCTGGTCGCCTTCCTGGGCGGGGCCTGGTGGCGGGCGGAGGATATCCGGCGGATCGTGATGTCCCGGCGATTGCGGGAGGGGGGCCATTTCGACCGCGTCTTTCTGTGGATGGCGCCGGTCTGGGGCATCGGCGCCCTGACCTTCCTGGTGCCCGAACAGGACATGGACACCCAGACGATCGGCGCGATCTTCCTGCTGGCCATGTCGGCCATCGCCGCCATCGTCGCCCTGGTGTCGCGCGACATCGCCATCTTCCTGCTCGACGCCGGCTTGCTGTTCGAAGGCTTCTTCCAGCAATCGGCACGTCTGGTCCTGCCCGCCTTCGCCTTCCTGACCTTCTATTCGCTCTGCATCATCCTGTTCGGCGCCATCTACACCATCATGGACCGCTTCATGGCGGAGCCGAACTTCGTCATCGAAGGCGTCAGGCGCGACCTGACCTTTGCCGAGGGGATCTATTTCTCCATCGTGACCTTCGCCACCGTCGGCTATGGCGACATCCACCCGGTGTCCGGACCGGTCCGTCTGGTCTGCGGCATCGAGATCGTCATGGGCGTGCTGCTGCTGCTGTTCGGCTTCAGCGCCATCATCGGCCATGCCCGGCCAACCAACCGGTCGGACCGCAACGATCCGCTCTGAGGACAGATCCGCCCAGCGGTCTCGGCAGACGGACAATCCTGCATAGCGCACTATGTCAGGGGGCGCGCTATGTTGGGCGCGGTTCCGTTTTCACGTCAGAGACTTCAGCGTTCCCATGCCTCTCCATCTCATCAAGCTCGCCGTCGGCGTCCGCGACCTCGACCATCTGGCGGAGCTGCAGGACCGCCGCGCCCTAACCGCCGGCGGCCGGACCCGCATCCCTGTCTACACCCGCCGCCTGCCCAAGCGCGGCGACGAATTGCTGGCCGGCGGCTCGATCTATTGGGTCATCAAGGGCAGCGTCCTGGTGCGCCAGTCCATCCTCGCCATCGACACCGCCGCCGACGAGGAGGGGGAGAGCTACTGCACCCTGCAACTCGCCGCCGACCGGGTGCCGACGGTGCCGACCCCCCATCGCCCCTTTCAGGGCTGGCGCTACCTGACGGCCGAGGCCGCTCCCCAGGATCTTTCCGCGGCCGGCGGGGCCGGGGACGAACTGCCGGCCGACATGGCGGCGGAGCTACGGGCGCTCGGCCTGCTCTGACGAAAACATCAGTCGGTTCAGCGAACATAAAAATGCAAAGAGCGACGAAAAAAGCGCTTGCGTGGTTTGGGGGAGGGCGCCTATAAACCGCTCCACCGAC
>CBIHQY010000053.1:0-31666 GCA_966212305.1 uncultured Azospirillum sp. | reverse complement strand
TGCCGACCGAATAGACCAGCCATTCCAGGAACGACCGTTTGAGGCCATCGACATCGAGGCTGCGGCGTTCGATGTCGCGAGATTTAAACCGAGCGTCCATGTCCTGACTTTCTGCGTGAAAGGCCAATAGGAGCGGGCGGCTGGAAGGGCGGCGCTCCAATCATAGGGGAAGTGTCTGCCTTGTTGGTTAAGCAAAGCTTTCCCCAGATGGAATGCCCCATCGTTTCGCTGTGGTAAAAGGGAGTAGGCTGTCGTCCCCTTCCCTTTTTCCCGTCAACGATGCTTCACGAATCCAATCCTGTCCACTGCAATGCAGCAAGCATCGCCATCCGCCGCGCCGATACGGCCGACATCGTCGCGCTGCTGGCGATCGAGGAGCGTAGCTTCCCGACCGACCGGATGACGCAGCGCAACTTCCGTTATGCGATCCGGAAGGCAAAAGGTGTGGTGCTGGTGGCATACCGCCAAGTACCGAATGTGCAGGGGCCGCCACTTGCCTATGGGGTGGCCGGCTTCCATGCCGGCACGCGCTTCGCCCGCCTGACCTCCTTCGCGGTGGCGCCGGGCAACCGCGGACAGGGGATCGGCCGGCTGCTGCTGGCGGCGCTCGAGGAGGCAGCCGCCGCCCATGGCTGCGAGGGTATAAGGCTGGAGGTGCGGGCGGACAATGCCGCCGCCATTGCGCTCTATACCGCCGCCGGTTATCGCCGCTTCGCGGAATATCCTGATTACTACGAGGATGGCATGGCGGCACTTCGCCTGGAAAAGCCGCTGTTTTCCAACGACTGAGTGTTGCAGCGGCGCAGCGGTGGGCGCGTTCGATGGTGGTAAGCCCGGCAAGCGGAGACGGGACCGGAATCTCCGCGATCTGCCACCGATGTCACTCTTTCCGGATCCTGCGGTGGAACATCCGCGGCGGACGGCGCGTTTAGCTCCCGACACGATCAACGACGGGCAACAACGGGATCTCCTCAATGACGCCACCGCCGACCGGATCGTTCCGCAACACCTCCCAGGGGCCGCCGACCCGCACCGGATGACGGGCCGGCCCGGAAGCGCCCTGGAGACGACCGCCAGGGCGTACTGAGCGCTCAAGACCGCAAAGACACTGTCAGCCCTTCGAACCGGTGGCGCCGCTTTCGCGCGCCGGAAAGCCCAATGCCGTCCCCGCCCCGCGCCCCGCCCATACCGCGAAGGGCGCCGCCGGTCACCCGGCCGGCGGGAGACGTACACAGACCGTGGAGGAAGGAAAGACCATGGCGTACTCGTTCGAAAACGAACTGATCCGCTGCATGCCGAACCTGCAGCGCTATGCCTGCAAGCTGACCCGTGACGCCAATGCCGCAGAGGACCTGCTGCAGGACTGCCTGGCCCGTGCCCTATCGCGCCAGCATCGTTTCGAACCCGGCACGAACATGCAGGCGTGGCTGACCACCATGCTGAAGAACCTGCATTTCAACAACCTGCAGCGTGACCGCCATGTGACGAAGGTGGAACTGTGGGACGGCGCCATGTCGGTCGATGCGGCGCAGATGTCGCGTCTGGTCTTCCGCGACGTCGACCGCGCCTTTTCCTCCCTCACTCCCAGCCAGCGCAAGGTCGTGAAGCTGGTCGCCATCGAAGGGCGTCCCTACCAGGAAGCGGCGGAGACGCTGAACGTGTCGATCGGCACCATCCGTTCACGCCTGTGCCGTGCGCGGGAGCGGCTGAACAACCTGATGGCCGCCTGATTCACCTCCTCCTCCATCGGCAGCCGGTCCAACCGTTCCACGCCCCATCCCCAAACCGCTTGGGGATGGGGCGTGCGCCCGGCAGCCGTCACCTTCCCCATTTCTTCAGGACCGCCACACCCTGCCGTAAGGGTTGATCACCAGCGGAAATCCACGCAAACCGCGCGAACAGCAGAACCGCATCGGAGTGCGATCTTCGTCGTGCTGATTACATATGATTGAAAATTCCCATCGATCGATGCCGTTTACGTGGTTTTGTTAATTTATTATTCATGTCTTGGGTAATTATAATTCGCGCGCCGGACTGATCGTGCCGCCGCAGCGGTTTCGAAATAGCCCCAAGATCTATTTTAACGTGGGTGATTGCCATGAATCCCTTGTTACGTGTGGGAATCGGTCCGAAAATTTACTTCGTGGTCTTTCTACTGAGTTCGGTTGCAGCCGGCCTGTCGGTCTACATGACCAGTACCTTGAGTCGGGTCGACGACAGTTATTCCGACCTGATCGCCAACGACATCGCCTTCGCTCAGAAGCTCGAACGGATGCGTGGCGATGTCGCCAATCTCGGGCGCCAGATGAACAACGTCCTGCTTCTGCAGGATCCTGCAGGCCTTCCCCCCTGAAGAAGTCGCTGACGGACATCCAGGCGGCCATCGCCGATACCAATGCCGTCGTCGCCCGCCTTGCCCCGCCGGGAGACAAGGCGATGGTGATGCGGATGACGGACATGCTCGCCTCCATCAGTCGCGCCCTGCCCGAAGTCCTCGCGGCCAAGGAGAAGGGCGATCATTCCGCTGCCGCCGTGCTCTACGGCAAGGAAAGCCGCCCGCTGGTCGTCGAGACCTTCGATGCCGCCGCCACGCTGGCGGACGAGATCAATGCCCGTGTGCTGCGCGCCTCGGGTGAGTTGAGCGGCCAGACCGACGCGGTCACGGTCCGGGCGACAAGCGGGATGCTGATCGCGATTCTGCTGAGCGTAGCGATCGCGGTCGTCATCGCCGTCATCGGCATCCGCCGTCCGATCGCGGCGCTGAACGGTGTCATGGAGAAGCTGGCCAACGGCGATTCCACGGTGGCGATCCCCGGCGCAGACCGCGGGGACGAAGTCGGATCGATGGCTCGCACGGTCGAGATCTTCAAGGACAACCTCATCCGCAATCGCCAGATGGAGCAGGAGGCCAAGGACGCCGAGGTCCGCGCCGCGGCGGAGAAGAGCCGGGCGATGAACGCGCTGGCCGACGGATTCGAAGCGAGCGTAAAAGGCGTGGTGGGCTCCGTTTCGTCGGCGGCCAGCCAGCTGCAGAGCAATGCGCAGAGCATGTCCTCGACTGCCGAGGAGACGACCCGGCAGGCGTCGGCTGTCGCCGCGGCCAGCGACCAGACGCTGAGCAATGTGCAGACGGTGGCCTCTGCTGCGGATGAACTGGCCAGTTCGATCAGCGAGATCGCCCGCCAGCTGGAATCGGCCACACAGATGAGCCAGTCGGCCGTGGACGAGGCGCAACGCACCAATGCGAACGTGGAAAACCTGGCCCAGGCGGCGGAACGGATCGGCAGCGTGGTACAGCTGATCCAGGAAATCGCCAGCCAGACCAACCTGCTGGCGCTGAACGCGACCATCGAGGCGGCACGAGCCGGCGAGGCCGGCAAGGGCTTTGCCGTCGTCGCCAGCGAGGTGAAGGGCCTGGCCAACCAGACGGCGCGGGCAACCGAGGAAATCTCCGGCCAGATCCAGGCGATCCAGAAGGAAACCCAGGGGGCCGTCGGAGCCATCCGGGGCATCGCCGACACGGTGCTGCAAGTGAACCAGATCGCCACGTCCATCGCCTCCGCCGTGGAGGAGCAGACCGCCGCCACCGCGGAGATTTCCCGCAATATCCAACAGGCGGCCCAGGGCACCGCGGAGGTGTCGCGCAGCATCAACGGCGTGAACGATGCCTCGCAGGAGGCCGGACGGTCAGCCAACGAAGTCCTTCATGCCGCCGAGAGCCTCGGGACCCAGGCGCAGAACCTGCGGGAATCGGTGAACGACTTCGTCACCCGCATCCGCGTGGCCTGACCGCCCACCCGCAGCATGGTCAAGATGCCCCGGTGTCCCTGGCGCCGGGGCATTGCGCATTTCCGGGCCCGTCCCCCTCAGCCGTTCACCACCGTGCCGCCGTTCGGGTGCAGCACCTGCCCCGACATATAAGAAGAGTCATCGGACGCCAGGAACACATAGGACGGCGCCACCTCGTCCGGCTGGCCGGCGCGTTTCATCGGCACATTGCCGCCGAAGCTCTCGACCTTCTTCTCGTCGAAGGTGGAGGGGATCAGCGGGGTCCAGATCGGGCCGGGCGCAACGGCGTTGACGCGGATGCCGCGGTCGCTCAGGGCCATGGACAGCGACCGGGTGAAGGCGACGATGGCGCCCTTCGTCGCCGAATAATCCAACAGCTCCGGACTGCCCTTGTAGGCGGTGACGGAGGTGGTGTTGATGATGGAGGCGCCCTCGCGCATGTGCGGCAGGGCGGCCTTCACCATATGGAATTGTCCGAAGATGTTGGTGCGGAAGGTCCGCTCCAGCTGCTCGGCGGTGATGTCCTCGATCGACTTCTGCGGATGCTGTTCGGCCGCGTTGTTGATCAGTATGTCGAGGCGGCCATGCTCGCCGACGATGCGCTCCACCGCCATTCTGCAGGTTTCCTCGCTGCCGACGTCGCCGCTCAGGATGGTACAGGGCTGGCCCTCGGCCTCGACCAGCCGGCGGGTCTCGTGGGCATCGTCGTCCTCGTTCAGGTACAGGATACCGACCTTCGCGCCTTCGCGCGCGTACAGCACGGCAATGGCCCGGCCGATGCCGCTGTCGCCGCCGGTGATCAATGCCACCTTGTCGCTCAGCTTGCCGCTGCCGCGGTAGGCGGGGCGCGTTTCCGAAGGCTGCGGAGTCATGGGCGCCTGATGGCCCGGTTGCGTGTTCTGGTGCTGGGGCGGCTGTCCGCTCTCCTGTTGCGCCATAGGCATTCTCCTTCTTCGGCAACCCTGTCGGGGCGCGGATGGGGTGAGTTGCACAATCACAACAGTCCCTATTGCGCGGCGTTCCGCACCAACGGAAACCGGAACAATCGCCTGCACCGCCCTGTTACTTGGCCGGGCGACGCGAAAGAGGATGGCTGTGCCGGTATGCTCGCCTCGAAGGTGAGCGGTGATCGCGCCGTTTGTCGGACTGGTATGGCCGAGGATCATGCCCATAAGATGGGGTAGGCGTCCTTTCGGCCGAGCTTTCCGGGAACGGCGGGCCCACCGGACGTGTCACGGTTGATCGTGTCCCAGGGGAGAACCCCGGCGACCCATCCGGGAACGACAGAGATGAAGCGTGTGACGATGACCGATATCAACGCCTATCTGGACGGCGCCCTGGACGAGCGGGAGCGCGCCGAATTCGAAAGCGTGGTCGAGAGCGATCCCGACGCAAAGGCGCTGCTCACCCAGCATCGCCAGCATGTGGAGGAGCTTCATCGCTTGTACGACCCGGTCCTGAACGAAGAGGTGCCGCCCCGAATGCTCGAGCTGTTGCGCAAGCGGAACGGCTGACCGTCCGCGTCAGAGCGCGATATTTTTTCGCCGTCCGGCAGCGCCATGCGCTATTGCATGCGGCAGGCCCTTCTTTGGGGGAAGGGCCGGTTCGGACGGATGAAGCATGGCGCCGAGACGAGCGGAACCGAGCATCCTGCTCGGTCCCATCCTGTACTTCCGTGGTGAGCAGCGCGACCGTTGGTGGCTGTCGGCGCTGTTCGTACTGGACGGGGAGGTCGAACCCGACGATCTGCGGGTGGACGGCGTCACCCTGCCCGTCCCGCCGCGCCACCTGACGCACTGGCGCCGCCGCCATGTCTGGCGATTCGACTTTGCCGTACCGCGCGGCCTGCGCGACACCGACGTCACCTACGGCTTTCCCGACGGCGCCCGTTGGACCGTGGTCGTTCCGGGTCGTCATTCATTCCCGCGCATGGCCATTCTTTACGGAAGCGGAATGACCGGCGGTGGCGGTCTGGAAGCCGAAGGCCCAACCGGCGCCACACCGGCCCTCTGGTCCGACCTGTTGGCCCGGCAGTCCGCCGACCGCTATCACCTGATGGTCCAGGCCGGCGGGCAGATCGATGGCGACCCCGTGACGGCCGCCGCTCCCCAGCCGAATGCCCTGCTGTCCGATGTTTCCCGCCGGCTTGGCCCCGCGCTGCCCGGCGTGGCCGAAGAGCTGATGGCCGCGAGATTCGACCGCATGCTGCGGACCTGGAGCGGTGCCGCCGCGGCGTCGGCGCTGGCGTCGATTCCCTCGGTGATGGTGTGGGACGGTAGCGATCTCGGCCGGCTGCTCGCCGGCGCCTGGGGCGGCCGGGAGGAGGGCGACGCCGCCTCGCGCAGCCTGCGCCCGCTGTTCGCCGCGACCCGCCGGCAGGTCCAGCTTTTCCAGACCGGTTCCGTCGCCGACAGCCCGCCCGATTGCCTGTGGGGATCGGAGTGCGGAACGCTGGCCCAAGGTTTCACCATGGGCGAAGTCGGATTGCTGACGCTCGACAGCTGGAGCGACCGCAACGGCCGGCGCATGCTGTCGGAACGGAGCTGGAGCATGCTGCCGGACTGGCTCGACCGCTTCGCCGCCTGTCGTCACCTGATCCTGGTCAGCGGCGGACCGCTGCTGACCCCGGCCGCCGCCTTGCTCGACCGGTTGGGCGGCGTGCTTCCCTCCCGGCTGCGCGGCCGGTTGGGCGATCATTGGGCGGCACCGGGCCGCCATGCCGAATGGGAGCGGATGGTCCGTACATTGGCCGATTTCTCCCGGCGCAGCGGTTGCCGCATCACGGTCGCGTCGCGGGGAATCGCCGCTGGGGCCGGAGCGCGGGGCGTGCTGCGCGGCGGCGGACTGGAGATGTGGCAGCTCTATGCGCCGCGCTTCACCACGACCGCCACCCCGGCGGGGGGATGGAGATCGCGGCTGGCGGAGCCGCTGGCGACCCGCCCCGACCATCCCCTGCCCGCCCACCGGTTCGAGATGCCGCCCTTCGCCGACGGCGGCCGGCGCCTGCTGTACGGTGCCGGCTGGATCGCCTGCAGCTTCGACACCAAGGGGCAACTGCATGCACGCTGGTGCCTGCCCGGCGATGCCGGCCGCTATACGCAGGCGATCTGACCCGCAACCGGATGGTTACCGCGCCGCCCGTTCCGCCACGAACAGGAGACCGGGGACGGGTATGCCCTTTTCCCGTCGCGGGCTGCAGGGTTCCATCAGGCGGATGAGGAAGCCGGCCGCTTCCGCCGTCGCCCGCACATATTTCTCGGCATGGGCATAGCGGCGCGTCGCGCCGAGCAGGAAGGACTCGTCTTCAAGCGCGGCAGGTTCGTTCGGCAGGCGTTCCACGGTGGCGGCGAAATGGCCTCCTGGTGGAAGGGCGCGGGCAGCAGCCGCGAAGACGGGGACGAGGTCGCCGATATAGACCAGCACGTCGGCGGCAACCAGCAGGTCCCAGCCGCCGGGCGTCCTTTCCATCGCCTCAACGACGTCGCCGACGGTCAGCTCGTCATAAAGCCGGCGCTGCCGCGCCTTCTCGACCATCCGCGGCGACAGATCGACTCCGGCGAGCCGGGACGCCAGCGGCTTGAAGGCGACGCCCGCCAGCCCGGTTCCGCAACCGAGATCGAAAATGCGCAACCCCGCAGCGCCGGGCGTGACGCGGTCGACCGCCGACCTGAGCAGTTCGGGTGCCGCATAGCCGAGCTTACCCACCAGATCCTGGTCGAAGCGGTCGGCATAGCGATCGAACAGGGCGCGGACATAGGAGGCGGACAGGTCGGTGCCCTCCCCGCCCTCCAATGCGGCGATCAGGCTTTCGATCGCCGCCGCCTCGCCCCCTTCGGCGACCTTTGCTGCGTGGCGCAGCGCGGTCAGCGCCTTGGCCGGTTCGCGCAGGGCAAGCCAACTGCGGCCCAGCGCGTGATGGACGGACGCATCATCCTCCAACCGCCGGGCCAGCGGCTGAAGCAGTTCAACCGCCGCCAGCGCATCGCCCGACAGAACCAGCGCGTCCGCCAGGGCGAGGACGGCATCGCGGTCGTCGGGACGGAGCGCCACCGCCTCCCTGTACTCTTCCAGCGCCTCATCTTGGCGGCTGGCAGCGGCGAGGCAGCGGGCCAGTCCGAGTCGTGCCGGTGCCGAATCGCTCCGTTCCGCCGCAAGGGACTGGTACAGCGCGTGCGCAGCATCAATTTCGCCGCACTGCCGCAGGGCATCTGCCAGCATCAGCCGCCATCCCCAATTTCCGGGTTCCAGAGTGACGGCGCGCCGGAAACAGGCCGCCGCCTGTCCTGCCGCATCAGTCCCGCCGCCGGCTTCCGCCAGAGCGGACCATGCCTCCGCATGGGCAGGATCGACGGTGACGCCGGCGCGAAAAGCGCGCGCGGCTCCGACATAATCCCCCGCGTAGAGCCGGTCGTAACCGAACCGGAACATTTGATCGAGATTGTAGATTTGCGGCTCGTCGCCGATGGAGGGATCCGCGGACACGGATGGAGTTCCTCTGATCGCGGGCTTCGACCAGGGGAATGCCGCCGGCCCGGATAGCCCGCCTCCGCTCGCCATCGGGCCGTCCCGGGCGTCGCTGCGGCACCGACATGGCCCAGGAAACCGAGTCCAGGGAAACAGGGCGGCGGAGTTTACTGCCCCAACATGCTGCGCCGCGCAAGGGGGGCGCGAAAATCCTTACAAAGTGTGATTCGGGCGACACGCGGTCGCAGTAACCCCTTTTTTATCCCAGGCTCCAAGAGGCGATAAAGGCTGCGGCACCACCCCAATCGATTTTGCCGTCAAATGTGGCGATTCAATGGCTTATGGCCCCTACCGAAGCGCCTAAGCCGTCCGTCCGACGGCCCCGCGTGACATCAGACGGACGAAAGCTGTGGTATTACCAGGGTGCAAGCGGGTTGACGATTGGTCAATTTTTTGGAAGTGTTGCCGCGGCGCCCAATCGGGAGGCGCTGAACATCTGGGTAGGAGGCGGTCGCCGTAAGCGACTCGGTGACCGGAACAACGGCCCCGCGCGGGGGGTCAAACAGCCGCCGTATAAGACGGGGCGACAGCAGAAGGAGATTTGGGATGCGGGGACGAAATCAGCGCGTAGGGGCCACAACGTGTGGACGCTTCGCACTGGCTGCGGGACTGCTGACGGCTCCCCTGGTGGCGCTCTCCGTTTCCGGAACCGCCCAGGCCCAGACCGTTTCGAAGGAAAGCTGCGTCACCCACGCGGTGGAAGCCGAACAGAAGCTCGGCATTCCCTCCGGCATGCTGGTGGCCATCGCACTGGTCGAGAGTGGCCAGGACGGCACGCCCCACCCCTTCGCCATGAGCGTGCAGGGCCGTCCCTACTACGCCCGCAACGTCAGTGACGCCGCCCGTCACCTTCGCGACCACCGCGGCCAGCTTCGCTCCAACACCTATGTCGGCTGCATGCAGCTGTCGGTTGCCAGCCACCGTGGCGAGTTCCAGCCGCTGGAGAAGATCGTCGAGCCGCGCGACAACGTGTTCTACGCCGGCCAGCTTCTCGTCCGTTTCCATGGCGAGGAAGGCAACTGGAAGACCGCGCTGGCCCGCTACAACGGCAGCTCCGGCCACCGCGCCCAGGCCTACGTTTGCAAGATCTGGCAGAGCCTGGGCGAACTGGACACGCAGAGCGCCAAGCTGCTGGCCTCCTCCCGCTGCGAGGACACCGATCCCGTCAGCGTCGCCCCGCGCACCCGCCGCAGCTTCCACAACGCACAGCAGGTCGCGGCGATCAACTGATCCGTCCGCAGACTGGCCGCGCCGGCAAGAGCGCTGGCGCCGCGTTGCGTGATCGGGTAAACCCCGACGCATGAACTACCGCCACATCTTCCACGCCGGCAACCCGGCCGACGTGATGAAGCACGCCGTGCTGGCGCTGATCCTGGATCATCTGCGCGCCAAGCCGACGCCATTCTGCGTGCTGGACACCCATGCGGGAATCGGCCGCTACGACCTGACCTCCGAAGCGGCCCGCAAGACGGGTGAGAGCGACGAGGGCATCGGCCGGCTGTTCGGCCAACCCCCGCCGCATCCGGCGCTGGCCCCCTATCTGGATGCCGTCCAGGCGCTGAACCCCGACGGCGCCCTGCGCTGGTATCCCGGCTCCCCACGCATCGCCCGTGCCGCACTCCGCCCGCAGGACCGCATGGTGCTGGTCGAACTGCACCCCGACGACGCCGTCAGCCTGAAGGCGGAGTTCGCCGGCGACCGCTCCGTCGCCGTCCACCAGTCCGATGCCTATACCGCGCTGAAGGCCCATCTGCCGCCCAAGGAGAAGCGTGGGCTGGTCCTGATCGATCCCCCCTTCGAGCAGCCCGATGAATTCGCCCGCATGGCGGAAGGGCTGGCGCAGGCGCACCGCCGCTGGTCCACCGGCATCTTCGCCCTGTGGTATCCGATCAAGGAGCGTGCAGCGGTCTGGCGGTTCCAGGATGCGGTGGAGAAGGCCGGCATCCCGAAGGTACTGATCGCCGAACTGACCTGGCATCCCGAAGACACCCATCTGCGGCTGAACGGCTCCGGACTGCTGATCGTCAATCCGCCCTGGAAGCTCGGCGAGACGCTGAAGGAGATGCTGCCGGCCCTGCACCGCGCCCTGCCCTCCACCGGCGGCGGGGCGGCGGTGAGTTGGCTCACGCCTGAAGCGTCATAACCGGAAGGCCCCCAAGCCGGCGCAGAAAAAACCCCGGTCCTTGCGGGCCGGGGTTCAGTCAGGATGGAGACCGTTCGCTATCGATGGCGTGCCGGTGCAGTCGGCCAGGCGTTCAGAATCGGCGTTCCGCCTGCTGCGCCGCACCTTCCAGGCGATCGTTCAGCTTGCCCATCGCGGTGTTCGCGGTGCTCGCGGACATCTCCGAGATTTTGACGCTGCGGCTGAGGACCATCTGCATGTTGTCCTTCAGCATACGGCTCTGCGCCGCGTAGAAATCGGGGACGGTCCGGCTGCGCATCAGCGCGTTCATCCCCTCGGCATTGCGCGAGGCGACGTCCTGCGCCAGCCCCATCCATTCG
Source organism: uncultured Azospirillum sp. (assembly GCA_966212305.1). Taxonomy (GTDB): domain Bacteria; phylum Pseudomonadota; class Alphaproteobacteria; order Azospirillales; family Azospirillaceae; genus Azospirillum. Next base: position 20,851 of record CBIHQY010000053.1, on the reverse strand, counting down.
CGCCAGGCATTCTGCCAGCCGTCGGCCAGAACGCTGCCGCACTGGACCATGACGTCCATGGTTTCGCGGGTCTGGCTTGCGACCTCGCCCTGCGCTTCCTTCGACAGGCCCAGCGCGCGCTGGAGCTGCTCGGTCGTGCGGCCGGCGGCGGAGGAGGCCCTATCCATAACGGTTCGGGCGGTCTCAGCGCTGCGGCGGGTCATGTCGGCACCCACCCCCATTGCCTTCTGACCGGCGTTTGCACCGGCGTCGGCGGCCTGCCGGCCGGTCTCGGCCGCGTTCTCACCCATCGAGCGGGCGGCATCGGCGGCGCGGCGGGTGGTAGCCTCTCCGGCGCGCGTCATATCCTCCACCGTGCCTTTCGCCCGGTCGGCGGTTTCACGCGCGTTGGTCGTGGTGTCCTTGTCCATAGCCATGCGGGATGCTCCTCGAAAACGTTCGTCCGGGTGGACGCTTCTTCCCAAAACTCGCGTCGGTCATTTTGCTGCACCGCCGCACGCGTTGAGACCTATAACACCCAGAAAGCAGAACGTTCCAGGACGCAAAATAATAGCCGCACACCCCTTCTTTCGGGGTATGCGGTATATTGCAACCTTAGTGTCTTATGAACGAAACCTTCCTTAAAATATTTGCTGTTTTTCTGTGCAGTGACTTAACTGTTCTGACTCTGTTTTCCAAAGCGCGCCGCGATTTCCCCGGCGATTCCCCGACGGAACACCAGCACGCAGGCGACGAAGATGCAGCCGATCACCACCGGCACCGGCAGGCTGGTCGCCGCCAGATAGTTCTCCAGCGTCACCACCAGGGCGGCGCCGATGACCGGACCGGTCAACGTGCCCATTCCACCCAGCAGCGTCATCAGCACGACCTCGCCCGACATCTGCCACGTCACGTCGGTCAGCGTCGCCAACTGGAAGACGATGGCCTTGGTGCCGCCCGCCAGCCCGGCCAGCGACGCCGACAGCACAAAGGCCAGCAGCTTGTAGCGGTCGGTGCGGTAGCCCAGCGAAACGGCGCGCGCCTCGTTCTCGCGGATCGCCTTCAGCACCTGCCCGAACGGCGAATGCACCGTCCGCCAGATGATGGCGAAACCGATCAGGAAGACGCCCAGCACCGTGTAGTACATCGCCAGCGGGTTGTGCAGGTCGAAGACGCCGAACAGGACGCCGCGCGGCACCGCCTGGATGCCGTCCTCGCCATGGGTGAAGGGCAACTGCAGGGCCAGGAAATAGACCATCTGGCTCAGCGCCAGCGTGATCATGGCGAAATAGATGCCCTGCCGGCGGATGGCGATCAGGCCGAACAGCAGCCCCAGGAAGGCCGCGGCCAGGGTGCCCAGCAGAATCCCCAGTTCCGGCGACCACCCCCACTCCTTCACCGCATGGGCGGTGACATAGGCGGCGCTGCCGAAGAACGCCGCATGCCCGAAGCTGAGCAGTCCACCGAAGCCGATCAGCAGGTTGAAAGCGCAGGCGAACAGTGCGAAGCACAGCACCTTCATCAAAAAGACAGGATAGAGCAGGAACGGCACCGCCAGCAGACCGGCCAGCACAACCAGCGCGCCAACTCTCGCCAGGGTCAGGCCCGCCGTCGCCGGTGCGCCGGCAGCCTGTGCGGACGCCCGGCCGCTGCTCTGCGAATGAAGGCTCATGCGCTTACCTCTCCCGTCCGAACAGACCGGCGGGCTTTACCATCAGCACCACCGCCATGATGACGAAGACCACGATGTTCGAGGCCTCCGGGTAGAAGACCTTGGTCAGTCCTTCCAACAGGCCCAGCCCGTAGCCGGTCACCACAGCGCCGAGGATGGAACCCATGCCGCCGATCACCACCACCGCGAACACGACGATGATGAGGTGCGAGCCCATCAGCGGCGATACCTGATAGATAGGTGCCGCCAGCACGCCGGCGAGCCCAGCCAGCGCGACGCCGAAGGCGTAGGTCAGCGTGACCATCCGCGGCACATTGATGCCGAAGGCCTGGACCAGAACCGGGTTCTCGGTCGCCGCGCGCAGATAGGCGCCCAGTTTCGTCTTCTCGATGGCGATCCAGGTGCTGATGCAGACGATAAGCGAGGCGACCACCACCCAGCCTCGGTAATTGGGCAGGAACATGAAGCCCAGGTTCCGGCCGCCACTGAGTTCGGCGGGAATCGGATAGGGCTGGCCGGACACGCCATACTGGTGGCGGAACGCCCCCTCGACGATCAAGGCCAGCCCAAAGGTCAGCAGCAACCCATAGAGATGGTCGAGCTTGTAGAGCCGCGACAGCAGCGTCTTTTCCAGCACGACCCCGAACGCGCCGACGATCAGCGGCGCCAGCAGCAGCGCCCACCAATAGCCGATGCCGAGTTGGTTCAGCAGAAGCCACGCCACGAAGGCGCCCATCATGTAGAGCGCGCCATGGGCGAAGTTGATGACGTTCAACATGCCGAAGATCACCGCCAGCCCAAGGCTGAGCAGCGCGTAAAACGATCCGTTGATCAGCCCAAGCAGAAGCTGGCCGAACAGCGCCTGGGGCGGAATGCCGAAAATCGTTCCCATCATGATCGTCGCTCTCCTCAGCGGCATCCCCGCCGCGGCATTGGTCCGAAAACCGCCGCCCTGGCGGGAATGCCGCTCCGTCACGTCACGGCTTTTGCCCTGTCGTCCTTTTTATCGACACGATCACTTCGGCAGCTTGCAGCCGCTCTCCTCGAAGGTGGCGAAGGCGTCCTTGCCGGGGATGGTGCGCAGGATCTGGTAATAATCCCAGGCACCCTTGGACTCGGACGGCTTCTTCACGCGGGCCAGATACATGTCGTGGACCATGCGGCCGTTCGGCAGGATCGTGCCGTTCTTGGCGAACATGTCGTTGACCGGCATCTCCTTCATCTTGGCGGCGACGGTCGGGCCGTCGTCGGTCCCGGCGGCCTCGATCGCCTTCAGATAGTGGCGGACGGCGGAATAGCTGCCGGCCTGCACCATCGTCGGCATCTTGCCGTAGCGGTCAAAGAACTTCTTGGACCAGGCGCGGGTCTCGTCGTCACGGTCCCAGTAGAAGCCGGTGGTCAGCACCAGATCCTGGGCAACCTGAAGCCCGAGCGCATGGACGTCGGACAGGAAGATCAGCAGACCCGCCAGCTTCTGCTGACCGCTTTGCGTCAGGCCGAATTCGGCCGCCTGCTTGATCGAGGTGATGGTGTCGCCGCCAGCATTGGCGAGCCCGACGACCTTTGCCCCCGAGGCCTGGGCCTGCAGCAGGAAGGAGGAGAAGTCGGCCGTGTTCAGCGGCGCCTTCACCGAACCGACAATCTTGCCGCCGGCCTTTTTCACTTCGACGGAGGTGTCGGCCTCCAACTGATGGCCGAAGGCATAGTCGGCGGTGATGAAGAACCAGCTGTCGCCGCCCTCCTTGACCATGGCCTGCCCCGTACCGACGGCCAGCGCATGCGTGTCGTAGGGCCAGTGGAAACCGGTGGGGGAACAGGCGTCGCCGGTCAGCCGCGAGGTCGCCGGACCTTCCATCAGGAAGATCTTCTTCTTCTCCTTCGTCACCTCCTGCACGGCGAGCGCGACGCCGGAATTCGGCACGTCGACGATCACGTCGACACCGTCCTGGTCAATCCACTGGCGGGCAAGGTTGGCGCCGATGTCGGGCTTGTTCTGGTGGTCGGCCGAGATGAATTCGATAGGCTTGCCGAGAATCTTGTTGCCGAACTCCTCGGCCGCCATCTTGGCGGCGATCACCGACCCCTCGCCGCCGAGATCGGCATAGAGGCCGGAGCGGTCATTCAGCACACCGATCTTGACCATGTCACCGGAAAGCTTTCCCTGCTGGGCCATGGCGGGCCCGGCGGACATGACACCGACCGTCAGGGCAGCAAGGGCGGCACCGGCCAGAAGACGTGCGATCATACGTGAATTCCTCCCCACAGCGTTGCGTTGCGCATGTTGCGGAAGACCGTCCGGATCGGTTCGTCCGGCGGTTCCCGGGCGGTCGCGTCGGCCTGCCTATTTGGTTTCATCCGAAACCGTCAGGTCGTCCGCGCCGCCCCTTCCCGATCACTATGCAGGCGCATCACCTTGTGCGGAAAGCGGAAATTCAGCTTCCCCAACAATTTTCATCAAGAGTCGGCCGAAACGCGCGCTTTTTCCATTCGGCGGTGTATGGAGGGCGGCGGTGGCGGCGGCGCGGCCTGCCGGCGCCGGTCGATCCGCCGCATGACCGGCGTCACACTGATGCCATGGACGAGAATCGAGAGAAGCACGATCAGGCCGGTGACCGCCCAAAGGGCGTTGGGCACGTCGAATTCGGCGGCGTTCAGCGCATAGGCGACGTAATAGATGCTGCCCATGCCGCGGATGCCGAAAAAGCCGATGGCCAGCTTCTCGCCCGCCGGCATCGGCACGCCGGCCAGCCCCGCCAGCCCGGCAACCGGACGCACCAGAAGCAGGATGACCGCCGCGGCGCCAACCGCACTCCAGGACAAGGCGTCGATCAATCCATGGGCCAAGGTGCCGCCGAACAGCACCAGCATCAGCATCATCATCAGCCGCTCGGTCTGCTCGACGAAATCATGCAAACGCCCATGATATTCGCTGTTCCGCTCGGCATCGCGCAATGCGAGTGCCGCGACGAACACCGCGAGAAAGCCGTATCCGCTGACCAGCTCCGTCAGGCCGTACGCAATCAACGTGATCCCAAGCGACACGAAGCCATCGCCGGTCCGTGACAGATTCGCCCGATTCGGTACCCGGAAGGTGGCATAGCCGAGGAACCGCCCGACCAGCCAGCCGACTCCGACGCCGGCCCCCAGCTTCCACACCACATCCAGCAGCACCCAATGTTGCAGCATGTCCCATGGCGGGTTGCCGTTCAACAGGGCGACCCCGATGGCGAGATGGACGAAGGGAAAGGCCAAGCCGTCATTCAGCCCGGCTTCGGACGTCAGGCTGAAGCGGATCTCATCCTCCTCGCCCGACTTGGGCGGACCGACCTGGACGTCGGAGGCGAGAACCGGATCGGTGGGCGCCAGTGCGGCCCCCAGAAGAATCGACGCCGCCAGCGGGAAATCGAGCCAGTACCAGCCGATCAGGGCGATCATCAGGATCGACAACGGCATGGTGATGCCCAGCAACCGCCAGGTGATGATCCAACGCCGCCAGCCGATGCGGCGATCCAGCTTCAGCCCCGCGCCCATCAGCGAGACGATGACGATCAGCTCGGTCAGCCGCTCGGTGGCCTGGGGAAAGGCCAGCGGTTCCGGGTTCTCCAGCTGCAGGGTGCTGAACACCGCGAAGCCCAGCCCGACGCAGATGATCGGCAGGGAAAGCGGCAGTTCCTTCAGCACCATCGGCAGCCAAGCCACCAACAGGATCAGGACCCCAAGCCCCACCATCATGACGATATAAGACATAAGCCGCCCGTTGCCGTGACGCCTTCGGCCCGGCATGGCGGCCGGAGATCGTCCGGGCGTGCCAGTTGCGGCCGCGCGAAGGCCAATCCCCCTCAACACGCGAAAGCGCCGATGGGTTCAGGGCAGGCGCATTAACGATTCAGTATGGACGGCGAAGGTACCGGCTCGTTCGACTTCGCTTCCCTGCCGGCCACGACAAGGGTGGAGGCGGATGGGAAACGGGAACCCGATGCCGCCCGCGGGAGCCGGAACCGCGGGGGCCGTCGCAAAGTCCGGCCGGTCAGGCCGCGGAGGTCATCGGAAAGCCGCTGTAGTCGAGCGACGCCGACCAGAAGCGCTCCAGCTTGCGCAGGGTCTCGTTGGCCTTGTTCAGTTCCTCGTCGCTGAAGCCGGCCTTCTCCAGGGCGGTCAGATGACGCTCGAACATGACGCTGATCTTTTCGCGCAGATCCAGTCCCTTCTCCGACAGGCGGACACGGACCGACCGGCGATCGTGCGGGGAGCGTTCCTGGCCGAGATAGCCGTTCTCGACCATCTTCTTGACGTTGTAGGAGACGTTGGAACCCAGATAATAGCCGCGCGCGGTCAGTTCTCCGACCGTCATCTCGTCTTCGCCGATGTTGTACAGGATAAGGCTCTGGACGTTGTTGATGTCCTGGATCCCGAGCCGGTCCAACTCAGTCTTGAGCACTTCAAGAAAGTGGCGGTGAAGCCGCTCGATCAACAGAATGCTCTCATAATAGGGTTTGCGCACCGCGGTCTCCTTTGGCTCTAACCGGCCGTTCCCCGCGCAAGGACGATACCGGGACCTTAAAGCGAGATTAACCGATCATTCGTCGGCAATCATCCTAATAATTCCAGAAAAAGTCTGGCACAACCCGTCTGTACAGGCGCCTTTCGCAGGGTGCCCCCACACGAAGGTTTTCGTCCGGGCAGTCCCCCGGCATAAGCGGAAAGGAATGGCCCCGCGACCGCCTGCGCGACCATTCCCCCGACACACGACCCCAACGGATCGTTCGTCAGTCGCGGAAAACCAGATCACCCCCCGCCGGTTCGGCGAAGTGCCGCTCGACATCCGACGGGCCGACATCGGCCAGTTCCGCCGGCTTCCATTTCGGGTTCTTGTCCTTGTCGACCAGGACCGCGCGAATGCCTTCGTAGAAATCATCGCCGGCCAGGCAGGCGAGGCTGAGGCGCAGCTCCTGCACCATGCAGCCTTCGAAATCCAGCTTGCCCCCACGACGGAGTGCGGCCAGCGTCACCTTCAGGCTGGTGGGCGAAACCCGGCGCAGGGTGGCGAGCTGGCCGGCCGCCCAGTCAGTCCCCTCGGCCTCCAGCGCCTTGACGATGGCCTCCACGCTGTCGAAGGCATAGCAGCGGTCGACCGCGGCCCGGATGGCGCTCACCGCCGCGTCGCCGGCTTCGCCGCGATGGGAAGCGACCGCCTCGTCGGCCGGGACGCCGGCGGCGAGATCGTCGATCAGCGCGTCGATCCCGGCGCTCGGCACGAACGCGTCGGCGGCACCGATGGCCAGCAGGTCGGCCGCCTTCAGCCGGTCGCCGGTCAGCCCCAGCCAGATGCCGACCTGCCCCGGCAGCCGCGGCAGGAAATAGGTGCCGCCGACGTCCGGATAGAGGCCGATGCCGGTTTCCGGCATGGCGAACATCGTGCGCTCGGTGACGATGCGGTGGGTGCCGTGGACGGACAGGCCGACGCCGCCGCCCATGGAGATGCCGTCGATCAGCGCGACATACGGCTTGGACAGGCGCTTGATCCGCCGGTTCAGCACATATTCCTCGCTGAAGAAGGCGCGGATCGGCCCGGTATCGCCGCGGCCCTCCTTCACGGCCTTGCCGGCCTCATAGAGGCTGACGACGTCACCGCCGGCGCAGAAGGCCTTTTCGCCGGCACCGCGAATCACGACGGCCTTGACCTCCGGGTCGGCATCCCACGCCCGGAGCTGCGGATCGAACAGCCTGATCATGCCCAGCGTCAGCGCGTTCAGCGCCTTGGGTCGGTTGAGCGTGACGAGGCCGATCGCGCCCCGACGTTCGAACAGAATCTCAGCAGCGTCGATCATCGTCTTGTATTTTCTCGGTTATCGTTGCGAATCGGGCGGTGGCGAACAGTCTGTCCCATCCCCGTGATGCTCCAGGGCGTGGTAACCGGCCCATCACGATGATACGGGAGCCGGCGGCGCTGTCAAACCAACCATACGGATCCGGATGTTGGCCGATATACGGATTAGGAACAACGCCCCTCTTGGACCGTTGCGGTCACGCTCTCATCTGAGAACGGCTCCTCCTCTGAAGCATTACGGAAGGTCAGATGCCGATGCCGCTCCACATCCTGCCGGGTGACGCATGAAGGTCGGAATCATCCTCAACCGGCAGGCGGGCTCGCTGGTCGACCGGCCCATCGAGGGCGCCGAGGCGGCGATCCGCAATGCCTTTCAACGGCACGGCGCCACGGTGGACCTGCACACGGTCGACGGTGCGCAATGCACCGACACGATCCGGCGGGTGCTGGACTCCGATGTCGAGACGGTGGTGGTCGGCGGCGGCGACGGCACGTTGCACAGCGCGGTGAAGCTGGCGCTGCCGACCGGCAAGACGCTGGGCGTCATTCCCTTGGGCACTCTCAATCTATTAGCCCGCGATCTTCGCATTCCACTTGAGTTGGAGGGTGCGGCGGAGGCCCTGGCCGCCGGCCGGGTGCGGGCCATCGACATCGCCGAGGTGAACGGCGAGCCCTACACCAACAGTTCCATCCTCGGCTTCTATCCGCAGGTGGTCCAGGAACGCGAACGCCAGCGCAAGCAGCACCGGCTGCTGAAGTGGCCGGGAGCCGCAGTGGCCATGGCGAAAACGCTCTACCGCCTGCCGCTGCTGGATGTACGCCTGGACTGGGGCGATGGCCCCCGCCGCATGCGCACGCCGATCCTGGTCGTTTCCAACAACGTCTATGACGACGGCTTCGGCCTCGTCCTGTCCCGGCAGGCGCTCGATGCGGGAAAGCTCGGGGTCTATGTGGCCCGCGAACGGAACGCATTCGCGATGCTGCGGTTGATGGGAAGGCTGGTTGCCGGTTCCTGGAAGCAGGACGAGGGATTGGAAACCTATGCGGTGACCAGCCTGACGGTCCACAGCCGCCGCCACCACCTGAAGATGGTCAACGATGGCGAAATCCGGAAGCTGCACGCGCCGCTTCACTACCGGATTCTTCCGGGGGCTCTGAAGGTTCTGGCACCGAGCTGAGAAAAAGGATGAGGATGGCGTGAAACGGCTCGCTCACATCTCCGACCTGCATTTCGGACGGATTGACCAGCGCGTGGTGGACGGGCTGCTGGCCGACCTGACCGCGCAAGCTCCCGACCTGATCGTCATCTCCGGCGATTTCGTGCAGCGGGCGAAGGCACGCCATTTCCGTGAGGCCCGCGCTTTTCTGGAGAAATTACCCTTTCCTTACATGGCGGTACCGGGGAATCATGACATTCCGGTTTACAACGTGTTCAAGCGCTTCACCGACCCGTTCGGCCATTACCGGCGATACATCACCAGCGATTTCAGCCCGCTGCATGTCGATGACGAGATTGCGGTTCTGGGGATCAACACCGCCCGTCCGGTCATCATGGATTTTTCCGAAGGGCGGATGAACCGGCGCCAGATCGCGCGGGTGCGCGAGGTGTTCTGCGGCATGCCGGACACCGTGTTCAAGGTGCTGTTCACCCACCATCCCTTTCTGCCGCCACCCGACCTGCCCAAGACGCAACTGGTCGGCCGTCACAAGCTGGCCCTGCCGGCGCTGGAGAGCTGCGGCATCGACCTGTTGCTGGCCGGCCATCTGCACAAGGCCTATTCCGGCGACATCATGAGCTTCCACACCCAGATCGCCCGCTCGATCCTAGTCGCCCAGGCATCCACTGCCACGTCCACACGGCTACGGAATGAAACCAATGCCTACAACCTGATCACCGTCGACCACCCTTCGGTGACGTTCGAAGTGCGGTCATGGGAGGGTGCGGCCTTTACCGGCGGGCTGACCTCAAGCTATCGCAAGCAGGGGAACCGCTGGACGCTGCAGGGGCAGGACACCGGCTTCCGCCCCCTCACCGGGGGTCCGGCAACCGACAACCCGGTCGCGGCCCATTGGGACTCGGTCGCCCGACAGCCGAGCGGCGAGGCCCACGGTGGGGCATGAGAGCTGCGCAAGGCAGACGGCCCGGTCCCAAAGGACTGGAGCCGCCGCCGCGGCTTGAGTTCACTATGCGGGAAGGCGTAGGATCGCCGCACTCGTTCTAAGTGCATGGTTCCCCAGATGCCGATCACCCTGCCCGCCGCCTTCCCGCGCACCCGCCTGCGCCGCAACCGCGCCGACGCCTGGACCCGTCGTCTGGTCGCCGAGAACACGCTGACCGTCGACGACCTGATCTGGCCGGTCTTCGTGATCGAAGGCGAGAACCGGCGGGAGCCGGTCGCCTCCATGCCCGGCGTGGAGCGGCTGACCATCGACCTGCTGTGCGAGGCGGTGGCGCAGGCCGGCTCTCTGGGCATCCCCTGCATCGCGCTGTTCCCGGTCGTCGGCTCGGATGCCAAGTCGGAGGATGGGGCGGAGGCCTACAATCCCCAGAACCTGATGAACCGCGCCATCCGCGCGGTGAAGGCGGCGGCGCCGGAGGTCGGCATCCTGGGCGACGTGGCGCTCGACCCCTACACCACACATGGCCATGACGGTATCCTGCGCGACGGCTACATCCAGAATGACGAGACCGTCGAGGTCCTGATTCGTCAGGCCCTGTCGCAGGCCGAGGCCGGCGTCGACATCGTCGCCCCGTCCGACATGATGGATGGCCGTATCGGCTCCATCCGCGACAAGCTGGACGCCGAGGGCTACCAGCTGACCCGCGTCTGCTCCTACGCCGCGAAATACGCCTCCGCTTTCTACGGGCCGTTCCGCGATGCGGTGAATTCCGGCGGCTTCCTGAAGGGCGACAAGACCACCTACCAGATGAACCCCGCCAACACCGACGAGGCCTTGCGGGAGGTCGCCTGCGACCTGCAGGAGGGTGCCGACATGGTGATGGTGAAGCCCGGCCTGCCCTATCTCGACATCATCCGCCGGGTGAAGGACCAGTTCGCGGTGCCAACCTTCGCCTACCATGTGTCGGGCGAGTACGCGATGCTGCGCGCTGCCTCCGCCAACGGCTGGCTGAACTACGACAAGGCGCTGCTGGAAACGCTGATGGGCTTCAAGCGCGCAGGCTGCGACGCCATCCTGACCTATGGCGCGGTGGACGCGGCGAAGCTGCTCAAGCAGGGCTGAGCAGTTCGGGGCCATCTTTGAGCCGTTCGGGGCCGCGGAGCGATCCGCGGCCCTTTATCGTCAGGGCATCCCAACCGACGGAGACGCCCCGATGAGCCCGAAAATCTCCTTCCGCCCGGCATTGGTTGCCGCCCTGTTGCTGGCCGCCTCTCCGGTCGCCGCGTTCGAGTTGCACAGCCCCGACTTCACCGACAAGGCGCCGATCCCGGAACGGAACGTGTTCGCCGGCTTCGGCTGCACGGGCGCCAACCAGTCGCCGGCGCTCAGTTGGACGGAGCCGCCGGCCGGCACCCGCAGCCTCGCCGTCACCATCTACGATCCCGATGCGCCGACCGGCAGCGGATGGTGGCATTGGGTGGTGTTCAACCTGCCGGCCGACACCCGCAGCCTGCCCGCCGGCGCCGGCAATCCGGCCAAGCCCACGCTGCCCGCCGGTGCCGTGCAAAGCCGCACCGATTTCGGCAGCCCGGGCTATGGCGGTCCCTGCCCGCCGCAGGGCGACAAACCGCATCGCTATGTCGTCACCGTCCACGCACTGAAATTGGACAATCTGCCGCTGCCGGCCGATGCATCCGGCGCCATGGTCGGCTTCAATCTCAATGCCGCCAGCTTGGGCAAGGCGACGCTCACCGCCCGTTTCGGCCGTTGATCGGTCGCGCCGGCCGGTCCTAGGATGCGCGAAGGCCAGAGGATGAACGCCATGGGTCCGGATCTGCTCGCCCGCCTGTCCCGCTTCGCCACCCGCGACCAGCGCCCCGGCGGCGGCGACCGCCCGCATCGGCCGGAACTCTGGGCGTTCGTCGCCCATGACCGCGAACGTCTGGCCGAGGTGCGGATCGAGCGCACGGCCCTGATCGCGGTTCTGGAGGGCGCCAAGGAGTTGACCGATCAATCCGGCACCACCCGCCGCTTCCCGCCCGGCAGCGCCATGCTGCTGCCGCCGGGCTGGTGTGGTTCGGTGGTGAATGATCCCGGCTCCGCTGGCCGCTACCGCGCTCTGGTGCTGGAATTCCCGGCAGAGATGGTCCGGCGGCTTCTGCGCGCCCATGGCACCGATGGGCTGACGCCGCGCGCCCGGCCCGGCGACTGGCATGTCACCCTGACGCCAGCCCTGACCGACGCCATCCAGCACGCCGCCACCGGCCTGACCACTGATCCGCCGCTGCCGTCCAAGCTGGCGGAGCATCGCTGCATGGAAGTGCTGCTGGCATTGCTGGAAGACGGCGTCTGGTGGCTGGGTCCGGTGGCGCCGACGGGAATCGCCGATGCGGTGCGCCAGCTCCTGCGCACCCTGCCAGACATGCCCTGGACCGCCCAGCGGGTGGCCGGTGCGCTCAACCTCAGCTCCAGCACTCTGCGCCGTCGCCTGGGCGAAGAGGGCTGCTCGGTCCGCCGTATTCTGACGGAGGAGCGGGTCGCCCACGCCCGCGACCTCCTGCAGGGCGAGGGGCTGAGCGTTCAGGAGGCGGCGGAGGCCTGTGGCTATGCCAACCGCTCCCATTTCGCCCGCCGCATCCGGGCGGCGGTGGGCGTCAACCCGTCGGACCTGCGGGGGCGCTGAGCGACGCGGTGCCATAGGCGCGAATCAGCGCCGCGACCGAATCGGCGATCACCCGCTCCGGATCGGCGGTGACCGGCAGCCCCAGCATGGTGGGCCAGAACAGCACCTCCTTCATACCGCCAAGCAGTTGGGTCGCCACCATATGCGGGTCCGGCGCGTTCAGGCGACCGCGCACATGCTGGGCGGCGATGTAGTCGTCCAGCAGCGCATAAGCCTGGCTCTTCCCGCCCTCCAGATAGTCCTGTGACAGTTCGGGAAAGCGCTGATGCTCGGCGATCACGAGGCGCAGCAGGCCGCGCACTTCCGGCCGCCCTGTATGGACCAGCAGGGAGCGCAGAAAGACCGGCAAAGCCTTCTCGGGCGGCTGGTCGTGGGCGAGCAGGCTCTGGCCGTCGGCACTGCGGAACCCTTCGTACAGGCCGGACACCACCGCCTGGAACAGCTCCCGCTTGCCGGGGAAGTGGTTGTAGACGGTGCGTTTCGACACGTTGGCATCGGCGGCGATGGCGTCCATCGACGAAGCTTCGTAGCCATGGGTCAGAAAGGCGCGGGTCGCCGCCTCCACCACCGCATCCCGCTTGACCGAACCGCGCGCGCCACCCCCCGCCTGAGACCCCGCCTGAAACGTTGACATTCCCCACCCTCTAAGTACACTGCACAGTGTAGTGTAGTTGTTGCCGCAGGCTCCCAGGGTAATCCGCCCGGCCGCGGCACGGGAGGGGTAAAGCGATGAAACAGCGCAATATCGGTGGCATTCTCGCGGTTTCCGAAATCGGGCTCGGCTGCATGGGCATGTCGGAGTTCTACGGCCCGACCGACGACGCCCAATCGCTCGCCACGCTGGAACGGGCGTTGGAGCTTGGCGTCACCCATTACGACACCGCCGACATGTACGGCAGCGGCCACAACGAAACGCTGCTCGCCCGCTTCCTCGCCGGTAAGCGCGACCGGGTGACGATTGCGACCAAGTTCGGCATCGTCCGCCAACCCGGCGAATATGCCCGGCGGGTCGATACCAGCCCCGCTTATGTGGGCCAAGCCTGCGACGCCTCGCTGAAGCGGCTGGGGGTGGAGACCATCGACCTCTACTACGCCCACCGCGTGAACCCGGATATCCCGGTGGAGGAGACGGTCGGCGCCATGGCCGAACTGGTGAAGGCCGGCAAGGTCCGGGCGCTCGGCCTGTCGGAGGTGTCGGCCGCCACCCTGCGCCGCGCCCACGCCGTTCACCCCATCGCCGCCGTGCAGAGCGAATACTCGCTGTGGACCCGCGACGTGGAGGCGTCGGTATTGCCGGCCTGCCGGGAGTTGGGCATCTCGTTGGTCGCCTACGCCCCGCTCGGCCGTGGCATGCTGACCGGCGCCGTCAGCAGCCCCGACCAATTCGCCGAGAACGACTTCCGCCGCATCGCCCCGCGCTTCGCCGGTGACAATTTCGACCGCAATCTGGCTCTGGTCGAGCAGGTGAAGGCGCTGGCGGCACAGAAGGGCTGCACGGCTGGACAGGTGGCGCTGGCATGGCTGCTCGCCCAGGGGCCGGAAATCCTGCCGATTCCCGGAACCAAGCGGATCAAGTATCTGGAGGAGAATGTCGGCGCCGCAGCGGTGACGCTGACCGGCACGGAAGTAAAGGCGCTGAGCGACGCGCTGCCGCCGGGCGTGGCGGCGGGGGATCGCTATACGGCGGAGGGGATGCGGGGGGTGAATGTGTGATTTTCTAAAAGGGGAAAGTTAGACCCCCACCTATCCTCCCCCGCTGGGCGGGGGAGGGTCAGGGAGGGTCATCCGAAGCCGACCCCCTACTTCGGCGTCCCCGCCCAGACCTGGAACTGCGTGGTTTCCAGCAGCATGTCGCTGTGGCCGAAGGCGGTCTTGAACAGCTTGCCCACACCGGCCGTCCGCTGGGTCACCGCCACCAGCGTGCCGCGCAGCTTCAGGTACTGCTTCGTCCCCGCGACCAGCGCGTCGAGCATGCCAAAATCCTCGTCCTTGCCGCGGTGGAGCGGCGGGTTGGACAGGATCAGGCCGAAGCGCTCGCGGGTGCCCAGCCCGGCCAAGCCGTCGCTCAGCACAAGCTCGGCGTCCGGCACATTCTGGCGGGCGGCGTGCAGGGCCACCGCGTCGATGTCCAGCAAGGTCAGCGGCGCGTCCGGCTGGCGTTCGCGCACGGCCCGCGCGATCACCCCGGCGCCACAGCCGAAATCCAGCACGCGGGTGCCGGCCGCCACCTCCGGCAGCACCTTCAGCAGGCATTCCGTGCCGGCGTCGAGATGGCCATGGGCGAACAGGCCGGGATAGGACACCAGATCCAGCGTCCGATCAGGCAGCGTGAGGGTGACGGTCTGCCGCCAATCCTCCAATGCCCCCTTGGCCGGCGCATCGGTGCGGCGGGTCAGCAGCAGCCGGGCGCGCCGCTTGATGATGAGCGTTTCGGGTTCCTCGGCCAAGCCGTCAAGATGCTTGGGCGCGCTGGTCACGCCTTCGTCGTTGCCGCCGGCGATCCACAGCGGGGCACCGGGGGCAAGGCGGGAGGCCAGCGCGTGCAAGGCCATTTCGAATCCGGCCCAGCCGCGCGGCAGGCGCAGCACGGCAGCGTCGAACGGCCCCTCCGCCGGCCAGGGCGTCGCGCTCTGCCCACCTGTGGCGAGTCGGTTCCACACCACCACCTCGGCCCCGCCGTCGCGGAGCGCCTCGGCAATGGTGCCGTCGCTGTCAAAGGCGACGAGGATCCGGCCCTGCGGCCGGATTTCGGACAGGGCTTCGGCGGCCACGGCGGCGACGGTCTGGTCGCGGTCCGTGGCCCGGTTGTCGAGACGTGCCACCGTATCAGCCCTTGTCGCGCATCAGCCGCGCCTTGTCGCGCTGCCAGCTGCGTTCCTTCTCGTTCTGCCGCTTGTCGTGCTTCTTCTTGCCGGTGGCGAGGCCGATCTCGACCTTGGCGATACCGCGGTCGTTGAAGTAGACCGACATCGGCACCAGCGTGACACCCTTCTGCTTGATGCCGGCCGCGAGCTTGTCCAGCTCGCGGCGGCGGACCAGCAGCTTGCGCGGACGCTTCGGCTCGTGCTGATCGATGCGGCCGGCCTGGAGATATTCGGGGATGTACGCGTTGAACAGGTACAGTTCCCCACTCTTCAGGCCGGCATAGGCCTCGTTCACACTGGCGCGGCCACCCCGCAGCGATTTCACCTCCGACCCGGTCAGCATGATGCCGGCCTCAAGGACATCGTCGATGAAGAAGTCGAACCGCGCGCGGCGGTTCTGCGCCGCGAATTTTTTCGCTTCCTCGCGCGTCGCCAAGTCTCTCTCCTATACGGCCCGTTCTGTCGCTTAGGACAACAGGCCGGCTTTGGTCATGGCACCACGTACGGCGGCGCGGGCGGTTTCCGTCGCCGGAACCAGCGGCAGGCGGACCTCGTCGCTGCCGAGGCCCAGCAGGCTGGCGGCGAACTTCACCGGAGCCGGGCTGGTCTCGACGAACATCGAGTCGTGCAGCGGCGACAGCACATCGCGCAGGCGGTACGCCTCCTTCAGGTCGCCCTTGGCCCAGGCGGTCTGCATGGCGGAGCACAGCGCCGGCGCGATGTTCGCGGTGACGGAGATGCAGCCCACCCCGCCCTGCGCATTGAAGCCCAACGCGGTGGCGTCCTCGCCCGACAACTGGATGAAGTCGGGACCGACCTCCTGCAGCAGGCGGGACGGGCGGGACAGATCGGCGGTCGCGTCCTTCACGCCGACGATGTTGGGCAGCTTTGCAAGCCGCGCCATCGTCGCCACAGACATATCCACGACACTGCGGCCGGGAATGTTGTAAATGAAGATCGGCAAATCCGCCGCGTCATGGATCGCCTTGAAATGCTGGTACAGACCCTCTTGAGACGGCTTGTTGTAGTAGGGCGTGACCACGAGCGCCGCCTGCGCGCCAGCCTGCTTGGCATGGCGGGTCAGGGCGATGGCCTCGTCGGTCGAGTTGGAACCGGTGCCGGCCATCACCGGCACCTTGCCGCCGGCCGCCTCGATGCACAGCTCCACGACGCGGTTGTGTTCCTCGTGGGACAGGGTCGGCGACTCGCCGGTGGTGCCGCAGGGCACCAGACCGTGGGTGCCCTGGGCGACCTGCCACTCCACGAAGGACTGGAAGGCCTTCTCGTCCACTTTCCCGCCCTTGAACGGAGTCAGAAGGGCGACGACGGAACCGTGGAACATGGCTGCCTCCTCAGTCGGCTTAGCTGGAAAAAAGAGTTGCGCACATTATCCCTCCCCGCCTCCCTCGGCAAGAGCGCCCGGATCTCTGTTTTCGCGGGTCTCCTCACCCTTTTCGCGGCGCTTCCCGGCGCCCTTCCCGCTGCGGCGCTGAGCCCGCAGGACATCGCCATCTATCGCGAGGCTTTCAAGCTCGCCGATGACGAACGGCTGGCCGAGGCATTGGCCGCGGCGTCCCGCGCGCAGGATCCGTTACCGGCGAAGGTTCTGCGCTGGATCGCGCTGGCCAATCCCGGCGGCGGCAGCTTCAACGACATCGCTGCCTTCATCCGGGAGAATCCGGACTGGCCGAACATGGCGGCGCTGCGCCGTCAGGCGGAAATGGCGATGCCCGACATCCCGCCGGCCGAGGTGGTGGAATGGTTCCGCCAGAACCCGCCGCTGACCAACGACGGCTTCGTCCGCTATGCCGACGCGCTGATCGCGACCGGCAGCGGGGAGCGCGCGACCACGCTGATCCGCAAGCAGTGGGCCGACGGCACCTTCACCGCCGACGAGGAGGCGACCTTCCTCGCCCACTACACTCCTTATTTGCGCCAGCAGGACCACAAGGCGCGCATCGACCGGCTGCTGTGGGCGCGGCAGGAGGCGCCGTTGCGGCGGATGCTGCCCTTCTTCGACGAGGCCTATGACACGCTGATCGAGGCGCGCATCGCGCTCGACGGCGACCGTGCGGGTGCCGACGCGGCCCTGGCGCGCGTGCCGCCCAGCCTGCTGAACGATCCGGGGCTGATGTTCGACCGCGCCCGCTACCTGCGACGCAAGGGCGACGATGCCGGCGCGCTGGAGATCATCGCCCAGGCCGGCGCCGACATGGGCCGCCCGCAGTCCTGGTGGTCGGAGCGCCATCTGCTGGCCCGCCGGGCGATGGAGCGGGGCGACTACAACCTCGCCTACCGCTTGGTCAGCGCCAACGGCATGAGCGACGGCAGCGCCTTCGCCGATGCGGAGTTCCTGTCGGGATTCCTGGCCCTGCGCTTCCTCGACAAGCCGTCGGAAGCCTTCGCCCATTTCCACAAGCTGTACCGGTCGGTCAGCGCGCCGATCAGCAAGGCGCGCGGTGCCTATTGGTGCGGACGCGCGGCCGAGGCGCTGGGCCAGACCGGCCCGGCGCGGGAGTGGTATGCCAAGGCCGCGACCTACCCCACCACCTTCTACGGTCAGCTGGCCTTCCGCCATGTTTCCGGCGGTGCGGTCACCCTGCCCACGCCGCCGACGGTGTCCAGCGCCGAAGCGGCCGCCTTCAACAAGCGCGAGGTGGTGCGCGTCGCCCGGCTGCTGTCGGAAATCGGCGGGAACGCCGCCGATCAGGTGACCGGCTTCGTCCGCCGCATCAGCCTGGATGCCAAGACGCCGGCCGACTATGTCCTGTCGGCGAAGCTGGCGAGCGAAGTCGGCCGCCGCGACCTGGCCGTCGCCGCCGCGAAGGACGCCGCTCAGAACGACGTGTTCCTGGTCGAGGCCGGCTATCCGATGATCGACGCCCGTCCGTCGGCGCCGGAACTGGCGCTGGTCCATGGCATAATCCGGCAGGAAAGCACCTTTAACCCCACCATCGTGTCGTCCGCCGGTGCGCGCGGGCTGATGCAGCTGATGCCGACGACGGCTCAACTGGTGGCGGGAAAGCTGGGGCTGAAGCACACGAACGCGCGGCTGACGTCGGACCCCGGCTATAACGTCACGCTGGGCTCCGCCTATCTGACGGAGCTGATCGACCGCTTCAACGGCTCCTGGGTGCTGGCCATCGCCGGCTACAACGCCGGTCCGAACCGTGTCCGCCAATGGCTGCAGACCTATGGCGATCCGCGCACGGAAGCCATCGACGTGGTCGACTGGATCGAGCTGATCCCGATTTCCGAAACCCGCAACTATGTCCAGCGCGTGCTGGAAGCGGTCCAGGTCTACCGCGCCCGCCTGAACGGCGACCGGGCGGAACCGAACCTGGACAAGGACCTGCGGCGGTAGGGCGGATTTCGGAAGGATGGGAGAGATCGGCCTCGCCGATCTCTCGCGTTCCCCTCAACCAATCACGCCGTCGTCGGATTCGGCATCCCCGGCATCGGCTCGTCGGCCGGCGGGGGGACTTCCGGCAGGATGCCGGGGTTGTCCGGCACCGGGTAGGGATCGGGAGTCGTCGGACGGCCGGGCTGCGGCGGATTGGGATTGGACGGGGGCGGAATCTCGCCGGGGGTGGACGGCTTCTGCGGATCGCTCATGCGGCAACTCCTGATTGGTGGGTCCCTCGGATAACGCTTTACTCGGCTGTCCGTTCAATCGCCCGGCCGCCGGACTGGAGGTCCTGCCCGGCCCCCTCGACCGTGTTGCAGCCGGTCAGCATGGCGGCGAGCGCCATCAGGAAGGTCAGGATCACCACCTCGCGCGCGGGGAACGGGATGGCGCGGGCGGTGGCGCGCTGCCGGCGGTTCTTGGCGTGCTGCATGGTGTCTCTCCGGGCTGGGGTGAGGGGACTGGGGTTGAGGGAAATGAGCGATGGCCTGGGTGTCGTTCGTCTCTGCTTCTGACAACGGGATGGCGGCGGCTTGGTTCCGCAACCGACCCCGCCGCCATGCAGTGAATGCAACGGTCCTTTCGGGGCGCCTGAAATCCTTGACGCGGTACACCCACCGAGCAAGATGACCGGCTTTTGCGCAGTCTGCCCGCTTTCCGGCCAAGCCCTACGGTCCGGTTGCGCGGCACGGGCCGCCGCCACCCCTCCGTCGCCACAGGTCCAGTCATGAGCACCGCCACCCTGCCCGCCCCCGAGCCGTTGCGCGCGCGTCTTGCCGCCCACATCGGCGAGTTGCTGCGGCTGGCGGCCCCGGTCATCGTCTCCCGCGCCGGGCTGATGGTGATGATGGCGGTCGACACCGCCATCGTCGGCCGCTTCTCGGCGCAGGAGCTGGCCTTTTACGGGCTGGCGCACCTGCCGGGCAACATCATGGTCGGCACCGGCGTCGGGCTGCTGATGGGGACGGTGATGATCACCGCCCACGCCTTCGGCGCCGGCAGCGACGTGGAGTGCGGCCGGGCATGGCGGCGGTCGGTCCCCTATGCCCTGCTGCTGGGCGTGCTGTTCGCGCTGGTCTCTCTTCTTGGTGATCCGCTGTTCCAGGCCGGCGGCCAGACGCCGGAGATGGCGGCGGGCGGCGCCCATGTGCTGGCGGTGCTCGGCCTGGGAGCGCCGGGCATGATGCTCTACATCACCACCGGCTTCTTCCTGGAGGGCATCAAGCGCCCGCTGCCGGGCATGGTCGCCATGGTGATCGGCAATCTCGTCAATGCCGCGCTCGCCTGGGCGCTGGTTTGGGGCCATGTCGGGTTGGAACCGCTGGGCGCCGTCGGCTCCGCCTGGGCGACCAGCATCGTGCGCTGGTCCATGGGGTTGGGGCTGGTCGCCTATGTCTGGTGGATGCACGACCATGAGCGCTGGCAGGTCCGCCTGCCGGTGTCCGGCTGGTGGAGCGGCGCGGCGCGCCAGCGTCACCTCGGCTATGCCGCCGGGCTCAGCATCGGGGTGGAGAGCGGGGCCTTCGCCGCGCTCGGCCTGTTCGCCGGCATGATCTCGCCGCTGGCGCTGGGCGCCTACACGGTCGGACTGAACCTGACCGCCCTTCCCTTCATGGCGGCGGTGGGGCTGGCGTCGGCCACCGCCGTGCGGGTGGGTGTGGCCTATGGCCGCGGCGACCGCAGCGACATGGCGCTGGCCGGCTGGACCGGATTGGGCGTCACCAGCGCCATCCTGGCCTGCGTCGGCGTGCTCTATCGCAGCCTGCCCGACGCGCTGGGCGCCATCTACACCAACAATCCGGAACTGCTGGAAGCGGTGGCGCCGCTGATCGCCTTCGCCGCCTGGATCCTGATCGCCGACGGCGGCCAGACGGTGATGGCGAATGCGCTGCGCGGCCGGCATGACGCCTGGGTTCCGACCGCACTGCACTTCTTCTCCTACGCGGTGGTGATGATTCCGGTATCGGCCTTCCTGGTCTTCGGTCTCGGCCACGGCCCCCACGGGCTGTTCGAGGGAATTCTCATCGCCAGTCTGGTGTCGGTCACCATCCTCTCGCTGCGATTCGCACATCTCAGCCGGCGTTGAACCGCCGGCGGCGGGGCCATGGGCGGCGGTTTCCGGCCCCGAATCATTGTGTGCAATTGCGAGAGTTGCTATATTTCTCGGGCAAAACCTTCGGCCCGCAAGGCCAGTGACTGCCGCGGATTCCTAAAGCGGCGGCGCATTCGAAGAATGAGTGTCCTGCTTGAGCAATACGCCCCTTCCTCCCGCCTCCGACATCGCGCCGATCAACATCGA
>CBIHQY010000052.1:0-32600 GCA_966212305.1 uncultured Azospirillum sp. | reverse complement strand
TATTTCGGCGGCAAGGACGAACTGCTGGCCGCCACCATGCGCAGCATGCTGCAACAGCTGCGCGACGACGCGACCCAGCGGCTGGCTGCGGCCGATTCGCCGCGCGCCCGGCTGGAGGCGATCGTCGACTGCAACTTCGCGCCCGACCAGTTCGATCCGCGGGTCGTCGCGGCATGGCTGGGCTTCTGGGCCCAGGCGCCGCACAATCCGGCGCTGTCGCGGCTGCAGCGGATCAACGCCCGCCGGTTGCATTCCAACCTGCTGCACGCCCTGCGCCCGCTGCTGCCGGCGGAGCGGGCGGAACGGGTGGCGGTCGGGCTGGCCGCGATGATCGACGGGCTGTGGCTGCGCTTCGCCCTGACCGGCGCCATCGACGGCAGCGCCGCGCGCGCCGTGGCGCTGGGCTACCTCGATTCCGAACTGAACGCCTGACCTCACCGCCGCCACCAGCGCCGCCTGGCCGTTCTGGCCGCCGCCGGGCGGCCGAAACTCTGGGTGATGCGGTCGAGCACGACGGCCAGGAACACCACGCTCAGCCCGCTTTGCACGCCAAGCCCGATGTCCAGACGCTGGATGCCCTGCAGCACCACGTTGCCCAAGCCGCCGGCGCCGATCATCGAGGCGACGACGATCATCGACAGCGCCATCATCATGGTCTGGTTCACCCCGGCCATGATCGACGGCAGGGCGTTGGGCAACTGCACCTTGAACAGCAGTTGGTGGCCGCGGCAGCCGAAGGCGCGGCCGGCCTCCACCAGCTCCACCGGAACCTGCCGGATGCCGAGCGCGGTCAGCCGCACCGCCGGCGGCATGGCGAAAACCACGGTGGCGATGATGCCCGGCACCCGCCCCAGGCCGAAGAACAGCACCGCCGGGATCAGATAGACGAAGGCCGGCATCGTCTGCATCAGGTCGAGCAGCGTCTTGCCCAGCCCGTCGGCGAGTTTGCTGCGCGCCATCCAGATGCCCAGCGGAACCCCGCCGATCAGGCTGAGCGCGGTTGAGGCCAGCACCAGCCCGAGGGTGGAGACCGTCGGCTCCCACAGCCCCATCACGAAGATGCCACCCATCGCCAGCAGGGTGAACAGCGCGAAGCCGCGCCCGACCCGCCACAGGGCGATGGCCGCCAGCACCAGCGCCAGCAGCCAGGGCGGCACCCCCAGCAGCAGCCCGTCCAGCGTCTCGCCCAGCCCGTCGACCGCCGCGGCGATGACGGTCAGAACCGGCTGCCCATGGTCGAGGATCGTGTTCACCAGCCATTCGGAGCCGCGGGCGATGCCGCCGCCGATGGTCTCGCTCAGCCACTCCACGTCGATCGGACCGGCGTCAGCCATGGCGCACCTCGCGCCCGGCGTCCTCGCCACGGTCGAGAGCGGCCAGCAGCACCGCGCGGGAGATCATGCCGATGAGCCGGCCGTCCGCCTCGACGACCGGCAGCGGTCCGGGCGCGGCGGCGGCCCGGCCGAGCAGCGCATGAATGGGCGTGTCGGCTGCCACCGGCTCAAGACCGGGCTGCGGCGGGCCGTCGTCGGGCGGCCGGGCGATGTCGCGGGCGCGCAGCACGCGCGAGGCATCGACGCCGCGGAAGAAGGCGCGGACATACTCGTCGGCCGGCGCGCGCAGGATCTCCGCCGGGGTGCCGATCTGGGCGATCCGCCCGTCCTCCATCACCGCGATGCGGTCGGCGATCCGCATCGCCTCCTCCGCATCGTGGGAGATGAAGACGATGGTGCGGGCATCCTCGCGCTGCAGCCGCAGAAGTTCGTCCTGCATGTCGCTGCGGATCAGCGGGTCGAGCGCCGAGAAGGCCTCGTCCATCAACATGATCGTCGGGTTCTTGGCCAGCGCGCGGGCCAGCCCAACCCGCTGCTGCATGCCGCCCGACAGCTCGTTCGGATAGCGGTCGGCATAGTCCGCCAGCCCCACCCGCTCCAGCGCCGCCAGCGCCGCCTTGCGCCGCTGCCCCCGTTTCACCCCGGCGACCTCCAGCCCGAAGGCGGCGTTCTCCAGAGCGGTGCGGTTGGGCAGCAGGGCGAAGGACTGGAACACCATGCTCATGTCCCGCCGCAGCACCTCGACCAGATCGGAATAGGACAGGCCGGTCAGGTCGCGGCCATCCAGCCGGATTTCCCCCTCCGACGGTTCGATCAGGCGGTTCAGCAGCCGGACGATGGTCGATTTGCCCGATCCCGACAGGCCCATGATGACGAAGATCTCGCCGGCCCGGATGTCGAAGCTGGCCTCGGCCACGCCGACATTGACGTTCAGCCGCTGCAGCACCGCCGCCTTGGTCGCGCCGCGACGCAGCATCTCCAGCGCCGGGCGTGGATCGTCGGCGAAGACCTTGCGCAGGCCGCGGACCGCCAGACGCACCGGTGCAGCGCCCGTCGAAGACGAGCCGGTGGGCGTGGGCAGGATCATCGTCATGGGTAAGGCTTCCGGAACGCAACAGACCAGGGTGAATACAATCGGGCCGTAGATTGCCCCGAGACAAGGGGCGCGGTCGATAGCTGCGTTCACGAAAGCTGCATTTTGACGGCACCCATACGGGATTGGCCGCAGATGGAAGCGGATTTATTTTGATTGATCGTTCAATAAAAATCTCTGGACCGGAGTTTTGGCTCCCTCTCCCGCTACGGGAGACGGCGTGGAGCCGACAGCCAATGACCGAGCGAGCACCGAAGGTGATCGTAGGCGAAGCATGATCGTGAGACATACGAGTGACCTCGGGGCTCATGCGGAGCATAGGAAGCCTGCTGCGAGCGCAGTTCGACAACCAGTAATCGCGGAGCCAGCCGCAGCGCGGGCGTTAACACAGCCCAGCCATTCCCTCGGCGGTGAAATACTGAATACAATCGTGCGATGTCCGCCGGTCTAGGCCGCCCAGCCGCGCCTCGTGTTCGCGGCTGTGCCTGTCAAGCACCGCAAGATCGCCAACTGACTTGCGGCCGTGCACCCGTCATCTTTCAAGCGGAACAGCCAGCGCAACCCGCCAACTGGAATGTTTTGCCGGATCGCTACCGCTACTATCGACGGGGCTGTTCCTCTCGCGTAATGCTCTATGCCATCATCAGGGGAAGGGCCAGCATGTCGTCCACCTGTTCGGCGATACGCTCGCAGGCCTCAAGCTGCTTTTGGATGCCTCGGTCCAATTTTTCGATGACGTAGGTATCCCTTTTCACTTCGATCACACCGAACAAATCCAGTTTGTCGATGAGATAGGCTGCCAGGGCCATGCCAACAGCTGACAATGTACCAACCACAACTGCGGTCAGGATAGGCGCAACGGGTACCAAGATCGGCACGCTGGCAATCAACTTCTCTACAACTTCTTCCAAAGCGACACCGGCGATGACGATCCCGCCCGCGGCTATCAGCTTTGAGGCTTCGTGAGCCGCCTCTCGAAAGGTCATGCCCTCAGGTGGAAAGAACATCATCTTCAACGCTTTAAGAAGCGAGAAAATGCCTTCCCGGATCATCCGGACCGCACGTCGGCCGGTCGTCAAAAAGGCGTTGATGATTGTTGTTACCAAATTGGAGACAAAGCCGGAAATGAACCCTGCCCCGAAACCCTCGACCACGTTCTTCCATCGTGCCGCAACGGAGTGCGCAACACGCCTAAAGCGGGCTTTAATATCGTCAAACAGTGTCTCGCCTTGCAAGCCATTACGGAAGGCGCTGCGAAGTTCGCCGAATACACCAGTGAACACCTCGATTACGATGATCCCGAATGCCTGCTGCACTCCCAGCTTCGCCCCCTCCGTGACTCCCGTCGAAGCAGAGTCTGCCCAGAACTTCTCGCTAGTATAGTACTTTTTGCTCAGAATCTTGTCTTGAGCTGTGTGAGCCAGCGCTCCACGCGAGCGAATTATGTCTGGATCAGCCGAGTCCAGAGCTTGGAGCTTAGAAAGCTGTTTTCTTTCTTGGTCAGATAGCTCTTCTTTGGAAGAGAGTTCTGTTATCTTAACCTTCCTTGCCTCCGAATTCTCTTCCAGGTACTGCGCAAATTTTTCTGGATCTTTATCTTTTTTTGATCTGTTGATGGAACGGTGGGTAGCAACTAAGTTGTCATTTATGTTCGCCAGATCTTCCGTTTCAACCTCCGCCAGAACCCGCCCCGGATCGTCGTGCGTCTGTCGAGCTGAAACGACGTGATCTAGGTCAACCTTATCATGAGTACCGCGGATGTCGCTGGAATAGGCGTCCCTTTCCCCGATTGCATCTCTATTGATGGAGTGCCGTTTACCTTCTTGCGTGTACCTGGGGTCACTATGCACTTTGTCACTATCGTATGTGCGACGATCCTGATAGGCGG
The DNA here is from genome assembly GCA_966212305.1 of uncultured Azospirillum sp. Lineage (GTDB taxonomy): Bacteria > Pseudomonadota > Alphaproteobacteria > Azospirillales > Azospirillaceae > Azospirillum. The sequence goes on along the minus strand of CBIHQY010000052.1, from coordinate 28,285 downwards.
TCTTTTCCCGCTCCGTCGCGTATATTCCGTGGCGGGCGTTATGTATGGTGTCGACGTTTCCACCTTCCTTGTCGTAGGCACTCAATATTTTCCCTAGACCGAAGGGGCCGGCGATTGAGTACAGGACGTCCTTCTGTGCCTTGCCCAGGAGCTCCTCCAAACGTTCTTGATCGAAGGCTCCTTTCAATTCCGATAAGAGAGACTGAACTTCCGCAGGATTGGCCTTTAGTGGAAAGTGCATTTTGGCGCCATAATCAAATGACCGTAGTCGCGCCTCATCCACCTCACAGTCCAGCAACAAATCCACTTTGTCGGGAGTCACCGCTACGTGAATCTTGGGCCTACCCGCAATTCCTGCCTGCAGCGTCTTCTGACGCTGGAAAATTTTCTGCCGGTCCATCGCCCCGTCCCTCTGCTTAAGCCGCCTTCATAATGTTCCACGCCTGCACGAAGGCTTGCTCCTTCTGGTGAACAATGCCGTCAGCGTGCATTACGAGATTGATGATGCTGTCGAACACCTCCATCTCAACCTCTGCATTCTTAGCTAATTGGAATGCCTCCTTGATATTGAGTGGGTGCTCATAAATCTCCCGGATGCGCGCCTTCACAGACTCGGGGAGTGTTCCTCTGGAGATACCGCTGATGAACATTTCGATCTGCTCACGCTCCTCCGCACAGATCTCTCCGTCGCAGTTTGCGCAAGCGACGGCAACCGCCTCCATCGCATAAATCGCGTTGAAGCACTTCGTGCTCTCCCGCAGTTTGCTTAGCGCGGTATTCAGTGAAGTCGTCAGCCTTTCAATGTCCTTAAGAGTTTCTGCTTTTGCTTCCATTTTGCCCTGACGGTATCCCTGATCCCGTGCTTCGTCTTCATCGCCAAGACTAGCGCCAATCGCGGCCCCCACTGCTCCGGCACCCACAGCAGCGGCGATGGTTCCCGCACCCGCCAAAGAACTGGCCAGCGTCGCCGCGCCCAAGATCGATCCTCCGCCCGTGAATGGTGCAGCGGCGACCGCTCCAACACCCAGAACGGCACCCCCAAGGATCTTCCAGAAGCTCATAATCCGCACCCTTACACCAGTTCGAACCGACACATAGAGTAGCACTGGTGGGAGTTTCCTTAAACTCATAAGTGGTTCTTCTGATGTACACTTATCAAAAATTGAGAATGGATTTCACGAAATTGCAGTTTTATGGAGCTCGCAAACGCGCTAAACGCCGGAAAGTGGTTATTCCCGAGCATTGCGCCGAGGCGCCGGAGCGTCGGATAAGAGGCCCGATACACCGCCGTCGCTTTTCGTCATCGACAGCCAATTGGTTGAGACGACGCAGATCGGCGGGGCCGTGCGGATACGATTGCGGCAAGAAGGTCAAGGACCGTAAATGCCAGATCATCCCACACCGAAAGCAGTCTGCTCAAATTTGTCGGACCGCCTCTGAGCGGTTGATCCATAGCACCAAGATCCATGCTCAGATGGCATCTCACCTTTCCCACCGCTACGCGGCGGGCGCCGAGATTGCTCGCAAGTCTCGCGACCGCATTCCACCTACGACCGCGTTGCAGTCGTCCGGCCTGCGGCCGTCGGTTCCATGCCCTCTCCCAGGGCGGGAGAGAGCAATTATCGCGCCCCGCCTCGCCTTCAAACCCGCTCGAAGATGGCGGCGATGCCCTGGCCGCCGCCGATGCACATGGTCACCAGGGCATAGCGGCCGCCGGTGCGGTGCAGTTCGTGGATCGCCTTCACCGTGATGATCGCGCCGGTCGCCCCCACCGGATGGCCGAGCGAGATGCCGGAGCCGTTGGGGTTCACCTTGGCCGGGTCGAAGTCCAGCTCGCGGATCACGGCGCAGGCCTGGGCGGCGAAGGCCTCGTTGGATTCGATAACGTCGAGGTCGGCGACCGACAGGCCGGTGCGCTCCAGCACCTTGCGGGTCGCCGGGATCGGGCCGATGCCCATGTAATCGGGCTCGACGCCGGCATGGGCGTAGCCGACGAGGCGGGCCAGCGGCTTCAGCCCCAGCGCCTCGGCACGGCGGGCGTCGGCCAGCACCACCGCGGCGGCGCCGTCGTTCAGGCCGGAGGCGTTGCCGGCGGTCACCGACCCGTCCTTCTTGAAGACCGCCTTCATCTTCGCCAGCCCTTCCGGGGTGACGTCGCCGCGCACATGCTCGTCGGTGTCGAAGACGATGGTGCCTTTGCGGGACGCGATCTCCACCGGGACGATCTGCTCCTTGAAGCGGCCCTCGGCGATGGCGTGGGCGGCGCGGCGCTGGCTTTCCAACGCCAGGGCATCCTGCGCCTCGCGGTCGATGCCGTAGCGGGCGGCGACGTTCTCCGCCGTCACGCCCATGTGAATCTTCTGCCACGGGTCGTGCAGGATGCCGTTCATGTAGTCGACCAGCGCCCCGTCGCCGAGCCGGGTGCCCCAGCGGGCGCTCGGCACGAAATAGGGGCCGCGGCTCATCGATTCCGCGCCGCCGCCGATGGCGACCTCGCAATCGCCGAGCGCGATGGACTGCGCCGCCGAAACGATGGCCTGCAGGCCGGAGCCGCACAGGCGGTTGACGTTGAAGGCCGGCGTGCCGATGGGAATGCCGGCGTCGATGGCGGCGACGCGGCTGAGATAGGCGTCGTTGGTCTCGGTCGGGATGACGTTGCCCATCACTACATGGCCGATGGCGTCGGCCGCGGCGCCGGAGCGTTCCAGCGCCGCCTTGACCGCCACGGTGGCGAGACGGGTCAGCGGCACATCCTTCAGGCTGCCGCCGAAGCCGCCGATGGCGGTACGGGCGGTGCCGACGATGACGATGTCGTTCTGCATGGTCGGGTCCACTTCTCGGATAGAGATAACGGTCAGCGAGCGTTGGGTCAGCGGGCGTTGGGTCAGCGGCCGGTGAAGTCCGGCCGGCGCTTGGCGATGAAGGCGCCCACGCCCTCGATGAAATCGTCGGTGGCGGCGGTGGCGAGGAAGCGGTCGCGCTCGGCGTCCAGCTGCTGGTCCAGCGTCCGGTCGAAGGACTGGCGCATCAGGTGGCGGACGCCGGCATAGGCGACTGTCGGGCCGGCGGCGAGCCGCTCCGCCAGCTTCGCGGTTTCCTCGGCCAGCGACGCGGCCGGCACCACCCGGTTGACCAGCCCGATCCGCAGAGCCTCCGCGGCGTCGATCACCTCGGACAGCATTGCCAGCTCCATGGCGCGGCGCAGCCCGACCAGACGCGGCAGGTGGAAGCTGCCCGAGCCGTCCGGGGTGGCGCCGATGCGGGCGTAGGCCATGGTGAACTTGGCGTCGTCGGCGGCGATGCAGAGGTCGGCGGCGCTGGCGAGGCTCATCCCCGCCCCCGCCACCGGCCCATGGACGGAGGCCAGCACCGGCACGTCCAGCCGGTCGAGAACGCGCAGCGCCTCGTGCAGATGGGCGATGATGGCGCCGGCCACGGCGGGGGCCGCAGCGGGATCGTCGTTGAAACGGCCGACATCGCCGCCGGCCATGAAGCCGCGCCCGTTGCCGGCGATCACCAGCACCCGCGTCGGCCCCGTCCCGCCTTCATCCGCCACGCTGCGGCAGGCGTCGAGGAAGGCGGCGGCGGTCGGCTCGTCCAGCGCGTTCAGCACGCCGGGCCGGTTCAGCCGGATCCAGGACACGGCCCCTTCGCAGACGAGGAGAACCGGTTGGGCTGTGTCGGGCATCGCAGCGTCTCCCCTAACGTCGGCGTTTTGGGCATTACCTGATGGAAGGTATGTTACCGTACGGTATGATCTGTCAATGGTTCGGTTGACCCAATGGTAAGGCGCCAGCGCCGAGGTGCTGGTCTGCAGCGGCGGAGCGAATCCATGGCTTGGCTGTTTGACCCCGGACAGTGCAAGCTGCCGTCCGCAAACAAATGATCGGAGTTCCCGCCATGCATCATCGGAACCTGACCGGCTTCCCGGCCATGACTCGCTGACGGCGGCGGAGATACGGCATGCCTATGGTTGTGCGTTCGGTCGCCTCGCTTCTGCTGGGCGTGGCTTTTCTGATGTTGGGAAACGGTGCGCTGTCGACCCTGATCGGCCTTCGCCTCGCGGCGACCGATTCCGGGACCACCGCGGTCGGCATGATCACCGCCGCCTATTATGCCGGGCTGACCCTGGGGTCGCTCTTTGCGCACCGGATCATCACCCGCGTCGGCCATATCCGGTCCTTCGCCGCTTTCGCCTCGATCGTTTCGGTGGCGGCGTTGTCGCATGCGCTGTTCGTCGATGCGTCACTTTGGGCGGTGCTGCGCCTGACACAGGGGTTCTGCATGGCGGGACTCTATATGTGCATCGAAAGCTGGCTGAACGGCACCGCCACCAATGAAAGCCGCGGACAACTGCTGTCAGCCTACATGGTGACGCTGTACGGCGCCTCGGGCGTCGGCCAGCAGTTGCTACGGCTGGACGACGAGACCGGCATCCGCCTGTTCATGATCGTGTCGATCCTGCTGACGCTGGCGCTGGTGCCGGTGGCGCTGACGCGGACCACGCCGCCGCAGCTGCCGGACGTCTCGTCCTTCGGCATCCGGCGGCTCTATCAAAGCTCGCCGCTTGGCGTGGCCGGGGTCTTCATCAGCGGGGCGATCACCGGATCGATCTACGGACTGGCGCCGGTGTTCGGCGCCGCCTCCAACTTCGGGGTGTCGGGGACGGCGCTGTTCATGTCGGTGCTGATCCTCGGCGGCATGGCGCTGCAATGGCCGCTCGGGCGGCTGTCCGACCGCTTCGACCGGCGCAGCGTCATCATCGGCCTGACGGCCGCGCTGTCGCTGATCAGCGTCTGCATGATCGCCGCCGCCGGAATGAACCAGCAACTGGCGCTGATGCTGGTGGCGCCGCTGTTCGGCGGCCTGTCCTTCACGATCTATCCGATCTGCGCCGCCCACACCAACGACTATGTGCGCCGCGAAGACATGGTGTCGGCCAGCGGCGGCCTGATCCTGTCCAACTCGGTCGGCGCCATCATCGGGCCGCCGTTGGCATCGACCCTGATGACCACCACGGGGCCGACCGGGCTGTTCGCCTTCATCGGCGGCGGCGCGCTCTGCGCCACCATTTATGGCCTGTGGCGATCCCGCGTCCGTCCGCCGCTGCCGGCCGAGGAGCAGGCCGCCTTCCGTCCGCTGCCGCAGACGACGCCCACCGTCTCCCCGCTCGATCCCATGAGCGCGCTGAAGACACCGACGGAGGACTGACGATTTTCAGAGCACTCCGTTAAGGAGTTCGCGGTAAGCTGCCCGGCGGTGGAATGCTGACTGGTGGTTGCATGCCGTTTTCGTGGGAGCCTCTCTTGCCTGGGCGGTCGGATCAGGTTCCGGACCAGGATCGGCCGTTGCAGAGCCCGGATGCCGACCGGCTCAACGCGCTGGTCGGTGCGGTGGCGCGGGATCGCGACCGTTTGGCCTTCGCCGCGCTGTTCCGCCACTTCGCCCCGAAGATCCTGCATTATTGCCTGAAGCTCGGCGCCGACCGCAGCACGGCGGAGGAACTGGTCCAGGACGTGATGCTGACGGTCTGGCTGAAGGCCGGCAGCTTCGATCCCGCCCAGGCCGCCGTCGGCACCTGGGTCTTCACCATCGCCCGCAACCGGCGCATCGACCGCCTGCGCAAGGAGATGCGCCCGGCCCCAGACCCGGAGGATCCGGCGATGACTCCGCAATCCCACGCCACGCCGGAGGAATCCGCCCAGCTGGTCCAGAGCAGCCGGCATTTGCAGCATGCGATCGGTTCGTTGGCGGCGAACCAATCCGAAGTGCTGCGCCGTTCGTATTTCCTTGAACAGACCCACGAGGAAATCGCCGAAGACACCGAAATGCCATTGGGCACGGTGAAGACCCGGCTGCGCCTCGCACTCGGCCATTTGAAACGCAGCTTGGGGGACAAGGCGTGACGTTGCCGCTCCACCATCCCGACGACCAGCTCCTGATCGCCTATGCCGGCGGGCAGGAGCGGGCCGGCAAGTCGCTGCTGGTGGCGACCCACCTCGCCTATTGTCCCGACTGCCGCCGGCGGGTCGCCTCCTATGAGGCCTTGTGCGGCAGCTGGTTCGAGGAGCTGCCCTGCAGCGATCATGACGGGCTGGACGCCCTGCTCGACCGGATGGACGGCCTGCTCACCGCCGCTTGCGCACCGGCCGAGGCGAAGCCGTCCCGGCCAGCCGTCGCCGGCAACCAGACAGGCGGCCGGCTGGTGCCGGAACCGCTGCGCAGCTGGCTGCCGGAGGCGATCGACACGCCGACCGACGACGGGTCCTGGCGGGAAATCTCGACGGGAGTGTGGCTGTCGGGATGGGAACGCAGCCTGTCCGGCACGGCGATCTGCCTGCTTCGCATGGCCTCGGGCGCCCCGGTCCCGGCCCACCGCCATACGGCGGACGAACTGCTGCTGGTCCTGCAGGGCGCTTTCAGCGACGAATATGGCAGCTACGCGCTGGGGGATGTCGCCCAGTATGTCGCCAACACCGACCATCACGCACAGGGCGCCAGCGAGGAAGACTGCATCTGTCTCTTCCTGCTGGACGGCGAGCTGATCTTCCTCGATGAGGCCGGAAACCCTGCCTAGCCGACGAGGTCCTGATAGTTCGGATGGCGCTTGATGTAGGCCTCGATGAAGGTGCAGATCGGCAGCACCTTCAGCCCCTTTGACCGGATGTCGTCCAGCGCGCCCTTGGCCAGCGCCGACCCCACACCCTGGCCCGACATTTCGCCCGGCACTTCGGTGTGGGTCAGGGCGATCTTGCCCTCGCGCATGTCGTAGGTGACCAGCGCGGTCGAGTCCGCCACCGTCAGCTCATAGCGGCTGAGTTCCTCGTTGTTCCGCACCTTGTCTTGCAAGCTCATGGTTTTCTTCGCCTTCGGTGATTGCGGATCGTCAGCCGACCATCAGGGATTCCGCCCCGTCGATCCAGACCGGTGTGCCTGTGATGTGCTTCGCCCGGTCCGACACCAGGAACAGCGCAAGCTCCGCCACGTCGAAGCTGTCGCCGGACTTGCCGCCGGTCAGGGGCACCTTGCCTTGCGGATATTCGATCGGGGTCTGCACCGATTCAAGGTTCCGCTTCATGGTGTTGTCGGGAATTTCCGTATCGATGATGCCGGGGCAGATGGCGTTGACGCGGATGCGGCTCGGCGCCAGTTCCAGCGCCAGCATCTTCACCATGGCGAGCTGTGCCGCCTTGGTGCAGGAATAGGCGGTGGCGCCGGTATTGCTGAACACCCGCGTGCCGTTGATCGAGGCGGTGACGATCACCGATCCGCCGCCCGCCCTCTTCAGGTGCGGAACCGAATGGTGCAGCGTCAGATAGGCGCCGCGCAGGTTGGTGTTGATGGTGCGGTCCCATTCCTCCGGCGTCAGCTCGTCGATGGGCGCCCAGACGCCGTTGATGCCGGCATTGGCGAAGACGATGTCGAGCCGCCCGAATTCCCCCACCAGCCGGTCGATGGCCTGCCGCATCGCCGCATCGTCGCCGACATCCGCGGTCAGGGCCAGCGCCTTGCCGCCGGCCGCCTTGATCTCCTCGGCGGCCGTCGCGATCTCGTCGGCGGTGTGGCTCAGCACGCCGACGCTGGCGCCGGCCTGGGCGAAGCGCACCGCCGACGCCTTGCCGATGCCCGATCCCGCACCGGTGACCAGCGCGACCTTCCCCGTCAAATCCATAACCCCAACTCCAGCGGTAACCTTCGACCCGAGTGCCAACCTTCGCCCGAGCCCTTCGGTTCCCGATGCCGCACCACCCGCCACAAATTTCGTATAATGAAATGATATTCCGAAAACTTGATTCGGCCGGATCGTCTGCTAGACTGACGATCCGCGGGCCATCATCTCCGACGCCTTTTGCGATCGGATCGGCCCGGACCCAAGGCTTTCCGGAGAGTGCCGATGCCGTCGCCGGCCCAGACTGAAGCGGTTCCGTCCAATCCTGTCCAGTATGCGCGCCCGAATGGAGGAGTTTGGGGGCGCATCGGCGTCATCACCGTTGATTATCCGCCGGTCAATGCCGTCGGCCATGGTGTGCGCAGCGGATTGGTCGCCGCACTCGACGCCGGGCTGGCCGACGACGGGGCGGATGCGCTGCTGATCGTCTGCGCCGGCCGCACCTTCATGGCCGGCGCCGACATCCGTGAGTTCGGCAAGCCGTCGGCTCCGCCGACCTTGCCGGAGGTGGTGGCGCGCCTGGATGCCGCGACCAAGCCGGTGATCGCCGCCATCCACGGCACGGCGCTGGGCGGCGGGCTGGAGGTGGCGCTGGCCTGCCATGTCCGGGTCGCGTTGAAATCGGCCAAGCTCGGCCTGCCGGAGGTGAAGCTGGGCCTGCTGCCCGGCGCCGGCGGCACTCAGCGGCTGCCGCGGCTGGTCGGGGCTGCCAAGGCGCTGGACATGATCCTGTCCGGCGATCCGGTCGGCGCGGAGGAGGCGCTGGCGCTCGGCCTCGTCGATGCGGTGGAGGAGGGCACCTCCCCCCTGGAAGCCGGCTTGCGCGCCGCCGAACGGCTGCTGGCCGATGGCAGCGTCCCGCAGCCGGTCAGCGCCCGCACCGACCGCATCGCCGGCACCGACCCTGCCCTGTTCGCGGCGAAGCGGGCCGAACTCGCCAAGCGCCAGCCGCACCTGTTCTCCCCGCACCGCATCGTCGACGCGGTGGAAGCCGCCGTCACCCTGCCCTTCGCCGAGGGCACGGCACGCGAACGGGAACTGTTCCTGGCCTGCATGGAGTCGCCGCAGCGCGCCGGCCTGATCCACGCCTTCTTCGCGGAGCGCGAGGTGGCGAAGGTCCCCGGCCTGCCGGCCGACACGCCGACGCGCGACATCCGCAAGGTCGGCGTGATCGGCGCCGGCACGATGGGCGGCGGCATCGCCATGTGCTTCGCCAATGCCGGCATTCCGGCGGTGCTGGTCGACAGCGCGCAGGAGGGGCTCGACCGCGGCGTCGCCGCCATCCGCCGCAACTACGAGGCCACCGCCCGCAAGGGCCGGCTGACCGCGGCACAGGTGGAAGAGCGCATGGCGCTGATCCATCCGACCCTGTCCTACGCCGACCTCGCCGACGCCGATCTGGTGGTGGAGGCGGCGTTCGAGAGCATGGAGGTCAAGCAGACCATCTTCCGGACGCTGGACCAGACCTGCAAGCCGGGGGCGATTCTCGCCACCAACACCTCGACGCTGGACGTCGACGCCATCGCCGCGGCGACCGGCCGGCCGCAGGACGTGCTGGGCATGCATTTCTTCAGCCCGGCCAACGTCATGCGCCTGCTGGAGGTGGTGCGCGGGGCCAAGACCTCCGACAGCGTCCTGGCGACGGTGATGGGGCTGGCGCGCAAAATCGGCAAGGTCGGCGTGGCGGTCGGCGTCTGCTACGGCTTCGTCGGCAACCGCATCCTGCACCAGCGCGGCCGGGAATCGATGGCGCTGGTCGAGGAAGGGGCGAGCCCGGAGCAGGTCGACCGCGTGCTGACCGGGTTCGGCTTCCCGCTCGGCCATTTCTCGATGACCGACCTTGCCGGCATCGATGTCGGCTGGCGCATCCGCGAGGAGCGGCGCAAGTCCGGCGATCCGGAGGCGCAGGCGCCCAACTGGCTCGACACGCTGGCGGAACGCGGCCGTTACGGCCAGAAGACCTCGGCCGGCGTCTACCGCTACGAACCCGGCAGCCGCACCCCGATCCCCGATCCCGAAGTGGCGGCGGTGATCGAGGAGGATCGCCGGCGCCGCGGCATCACCCCGCGCGCCGTCAGCGACGAGGAAGTCCGCGAACGCTGCCTCTATGTGATGGTGAACGAGGCGGCCAAGATCCTGGAGGAAGGCATCGCCGCCCGCCCCGTGGACATCGACGCCATCTGGCTGCACGGCTACGGCTTCCCGTCCTGGCGCGGCGGCCTGCTGTTCTGGGCCAATCAGGAGGGGGTCGGCAGGATCGCCGAGGCGGTCCAGCGTTACCACCGCGTCATCGGCGGCCCGCAATGGCGACCGTCCGCATTGCTGCTGCAATGCGCGGCGGAGGGACGGCCCATCGGATGCTGAAACCGGAATGCGGATTTCAATCCCGAAACTAGTTTCCGTTACTGATTGTTAGGATTCTCCCCTATACTCTTTCGACAGGGACGCTCCGTCGCGGTCATCCGGCCCCCCAGCCGGCGGCTTCAAGCGAGCCGACCTGCACGAGGAACCCGGGCTTCACCGAAGGGGAAGAGCATGAAGGACATCACCGTCGCAGCCACCGACTGGGGTCTCCACGCCGTCGCCTGCAGCGGCCTTCGTGACGCTCCTCCTTCAGCGTGGCTCGGGACGTTGCGCAATGCGCTGCCCGGCGGCAGCAACGGGCGTGGCCTGTTCCTGGATCTGCGGGAGGTCGGCTTTTCCCCCCTGCCGTCCTCCCACCTGGGAGCCTTGGCCGCGGTCGTCGTCCAGGCCGGGATCAGCGCGGTTCTGGTGTCGGATCTCCGGCTCGGCCATGCGCTGTGCGATGCGGTTCGCCGCAGCGGCACGACTGGGGAAACGGCAGCCGGCCTGCGCGTGCTGTCCGCCGACGGCCGCGATCGGGTCGCCATCGCCGCCGCCTATCAGTGGCTGCTGAACGGGCGGGAGCCTGCGGATGCCCTGCGGGTGTCCGACGGCCGCCCGTCGGTGCTGCCCTTCCCCACGACCACGGCGCGGAAGCGGCCGACCCCCCCCGGTTCCGCCACCCTGCGCCACGCGTCGTGACCGCCGTGCCTTGACCGCATTTCTTTCCGCAGTCGTCGTCGTCTCAACTGCCTTTTCGCCCCGGCCGGACCCGTCCCGCCGGGGCTTTTTATGGGTGGAGCCCTGTCAGCCGGCGAAAAGCCCCGGAACCGCCAGCCTTGAACCGTGCCGGGATTCCCGGAGTCCTGTTTGGTCGATGCGGCGGGCGGAGCGGCCGTGCTACTTCGACAGCGCGATGGGACATGCTTGCGTGTCCGCGGGGGACGAGGATGCCAAGGTCCTCTGGGTATGCTCGCATACCTCGCTTGCTTGATCGCCCGGCTCATCATCGAAGCGATGTGTACGGTCTATCCAAGTCAGCGGCGATGCGAAGAGCGCATTCGACACCGGTGGCCAAGGCCAGGCTCACCTGAAGCGGCTCGTGCCCCAGGAGGTCAGAGCGTGACTGCTACGAACAAGCTCTGGGCCATGTCGGTCAAGCTTGGGCTGCCGGTGTAACGAACACGGTTCCGTCCATCAGCAGTCGCGCCGTCCGCACCAGGGCTGCGCGACGCAGCTTGAAGCCCATGGCGCCCCCGTCGATCGCAAGTGGATCGATCTCGAGCGCCACCGTCAGCCGGCCCGACGGATGCTCCACATCGCAGAGCTTGGACGGCCCCGGCGGAACCGCCGCCAGCGCATGGGCCGGCGATCCGTCCAGCAGGCAGGCCGTCGCCACCGTCACCGCGCCCAGCACGCCGATGGAGGCATGCAGGCTGAAGGGCGTGAAGGTCCGGGTGCAGATCATCCCGCCGTCGCGCGGCCGCGCCACCAGCGTCAGCTTCGGCACCGTCTGCGCCCGCACGTCGCCCAGCCCCATCAGCGGCCCGGCGGCAAGCCGGATCGCCTCTAGCCGTTCCTTCAAGGCGGCGTCGCCTTCCAGTGCGTCGGCATCCTCATAGCCGGTCAGGCCGAGGGCGGAGGCTGGCAGGACAACCACCGGCATGCCGTTGTCGATCAGGGTGCAGGGCACGCCATCGATCTCGTCCATCGTCCGCCCGGTCGGTAGCAGCGCGCCGCAAGCCGACCCTTCAGTGTCGAGGAAGGCCTGCGTCACCGGCGCATGGGTGCCCGGCACGCCGTCGATGGCGACGTCGCCGTCATAGCGCACCCGGCCGTTCGGCGTCTCTACGGTTACTTCGGCCTTGCTGTCGGAATTGACCATGTAGACGCGCACGGTGGTGCGCTCGCCCGACGGCCGCACCAACCCGCGTTCGATGGCGAAGGGGGCGACGCCGGCCAGGATGTTGCCGCAATTCTGCTTGTCGGAGACGATCGGCTTGTCCGGCACGATCTGCAGGAACAGGTAATCGACGTCGCAGTCCGGACGTTCGGATTTCGACACCACCGCCACCTTGCTGGTCAGCGGATGCGCGCCGCCGATGCCGTCGATCTGGCGCGGATCGGGCGAGCCGAGCGCCGCCAGCAGGATGCGGTCGCGGGCGGCCGTATCGTCCGGCAAATCCGACGCCAGGAAATAGGCGCCCTTCGAGGTGCCGCCGCGCATCAGCGCGCAGCGGATGCCGATCTGCTCGGTCATCGTCTCAAGCTCCCTAATCAGTCAGGGCGTGGGATCGCTCCCCGCCGGCGCGCGGAAGGCGGCGACGGCGGCACGGACGATCTGGACCAGCGCCTCTTCGGTGTTTTCGCCATTCGCCTCGCCATCCGACAGGCGCGTCACCCGCCACGGGTTGATCAGCGTGTAGCTGACCGCCCCCAGCAGAAAATGCGTGCGCCAGACGATGTCGGCCCGCGGCAGATGCGGCAGACAGGCCTGCAGCGCGTCGAGGAAGGCGAGATTGATGGGGTTGAAGGTCTCCGCGATGATCTTCTGCGCGTCCTCGTGCCGCTCCGCCATCACCACGGCGCGCAGCCGGGCGAAGCGGGCGCCGCCGCCGACGCTGCCCTCCGTCTGCGACAGCGACGGCAGGATGAAGGCGCGGACGATGGCCTCCAACCGGTCGTCGGGGTCGCGGATGCGCTGCGCCTCCGTCAGCAATTCCTGCCGGCGCCGGTTCATCGGGCCGGAGTGGCGTTCGTAGATCGCGCGCAGCAGCCCGTCCTTCGAGCCGAAATGATAGCTGATGCTGCCGAGATTGGCGCCCGACGCCTGGGCGATCTCCCGCATCGACACCGCACGGAAGCCGTTCTTGGAGAACAGATCTTCCGCGGCGTCGAGGATCGCCTCCCTCATCGAGTTCTGGCGTTGCGCGGTCAGCACGGCATCGGCCTCCGGATCGGATGGAGCGGAACAACTGCCGCCATCCTAGCGCCATTTGGTCGTCCGTACAAATAATTTGTACGAAGTGATCGACCGATTGTACGCCCGTAAAATTCATGTTGACACAGGACTGCGGTGGTGCCTAGCATTTGTACATCCGTCCAAATAAGGCGGTCACCCAACCAAACCCCCGAACCACAGGCGCACACCGCCATGAGCACGCAATCGCAAAAGGGCGCGCTGGTCGTCAGCGCGCATCCGGGAGACTTCGTCTGGCGCGCCGGCGGCGCCATCGCCCTGCACGCCAGACGCGGCTACCGCGTCAAGATCGTCTGCCTGTCCTATGGCGCCCGCGGCGAAAGCCAGGGTGCGTGGAAGCAGCCGGGCGCCACGCTGGAGGCGGTGAAGCGCCAACGCCATGACGAGGCCCTGCGTGCCGCCGAGATCCTGGGCGCTGAGATCGAGTTCTTCGATACGGAGGATTATCCGCTGGCGCTGAACCGCGAGATGCTGGACCGGCTGGTCGACATCTACCGCGACGTCCAGCCCGCCTTCGTCCTGACCCACGCGGCGGCCGACCCCTACAATTACGACCACCCCGACGCCGCCCGCTTCGCCCAGCAGGCGCGCATCATCGCCCAGGCCGCCGGCCACGATCCCGGCGCCAGTACCCTGGGCGCCCCGCCGGTCTTCCTGTTCGAGCCGCACCAGCCCGAACAGTGCGACTTCAAGCCGAACGTCATCCTGGATATCGACGATGTCTGGGACATCAAGCGCAAGGCGTTCGAGACGCTGCCGGCCCAGACCCACCTGTGGGACTACTATACCCGCGTGGCGCTCCAGCGCGGCGCCCAGGGCGGCCGCAACGCCGGGCGCGGCCCCACCTATGGCACCAGGCAGGGCATGACCCACGGCGAAGCCTACCAGCGCGTCTTCCCGATGGTGCTGGAGGAGCTGGCATGATCCCGACCAAGCTCGGCGTCGTCGTCCGCAGCATCGACCGTGCCGATGGGGCGGCGGTCGAAAGCCTCGCCGCGCTCGGCGTTTCCACCGTGCACGAGGCGATGGGGCGGCTGGGGCTGATGAAGACCCACATGCGCCCGGTCTGGCCGGGGGCGCGGGTCGCCGGCACCGCCGTCACCGTCCTGGCCCAGCCCGGCGACAACTGGATGCTGCATGTGGCGGTGGAACAGTGCCGCCCCGGCGACATCCTGGTGGTCGGCGTCACCACCGACAACACCGACGGCATGTTCGGCGACCTGCTGGCGACCTCCCTGATGGCGCGGCAGGTGCGCGGCCTGGTGATCGACGCCGGCTGCCGCGACGTGGCCAGCCTGCAGGAGATGGGTTTTCCGGTCTGGTCGCGCGCGGTTTCGGCGAAGGGCACCGTCAAGGCGACTCTCGGCTCCGTCAACATTCCGGTGGTCTGCGCCGGGGCGCTGGTCAATCCCGGCGACGTGATCGTCGCCGATGAGGACGGGGTCGTCGTGGTGCCGGCCTCGCGGGCCGTGGAGGTCGCGGCGCTGAGCCAGAAGCGCACGGCGAACGAGGAGGACAAGCGCAAGCGCCTCGCGTCCGGCGAGCTGGGCCTGGACATGTACGACATGCGCCCGGCGCTGGCCGAGGCGGGGCTGGTCTATGTCGACCGGCTGGAGGAGTTGGGGCGCTGACGCGCTTTTTCGCCCCTATCCAAAACACCCACAACAAAGTCCCTGGGAGGACCCACCACAATGACCAGCTTCCGCACCTTCGTCCTTGGCACCGCCGTGGCTGCCGCCGCCCTGCTGCCGATGGCGGGCAGCGCCGCCGCCAAAGCTTACAAGGTCGGACTGATCGCCTCGCTGTCCGGCCCGACCGCCTCGCTCGGCCAGCAGATCGAGCGCGGGGCGCGGCTTTACGAACAGCTGCACAAGAACGACCTTGGCGACGACACGGTCGAGTTGGTCGTGCGCGACGACACCGGCCCGGCCCCCGACGTCGCCAAGCGGTTGGCGCAGGAACTGGTGGTGCGCGACCACGTCGACTTCCTGGCCGGCATCATCTTCACGCCGAACGCCAACGCCATCGCCCCCATCGCCACCCAGGCGAAGGTGCCCTTCGTCATCATGAACGCCGCCGCGTCGGCGACGACCAAGGCCTCGCCCTACATCGTCCGCGTGTCGCAGACCATCCCGCAATTCACCCAGCCGCTGGCACAGTGGGCGTCCAAGCAGGTGGACATCAAGACCGTCTATACGCTGGTTTCCGACTACGCCCCCGGCATCGAGGCGGAAGAGGCCTTCACCGCCGGCTTCAAGGGCGACGGCAAATCGGTGGTGCAGTCGGTTCGTGTGCCGGTGCAGAGCCCCGATTTCGTACCCTTCCTGCAGAAGGTGAAGGACGCCAAGCCCGACGCGCTCTATGTCTTCCTGCCCGGCGGCACCCAGTCGACCGCGCTGATGAAGGCGTACCAGAGCCTGGGCCTGAAAGAGGCGGGTATCCGCCTGATCGGCTCGGGCGAGGTGACGGTGGAGGACGAGCTGCCCAACATGGGCGACGCGGCGCTGGGCGTGGTCACCGGCTTCCACTATTCCGCCGCGCATGACGGCAAGGCCAACGCCGATTTCCTGAAGGCGTGGCAGGCCGCCTATGGCGCCGACAGCACGCCGACCTTCATGGCCGTCGGCGGCTATGACGGCATGGCAGCCATCCACCACGCCATCAAGGCGATGAAGGGCAAGGGTGACGGCAAAGCCGCGGTGGACGCCATGAGCCACTGGAGCGCCGAAAGCCCGCGCGGCCCCGTTTCCATCGATCCGGAGACCCGCGACATCGTGCAGAACATCTACATCCGCCGGGTGGAGAAGGTGAACGGCGCGCTGCGCAACATCGAATTCGAAACCTTCGCCGCGGTCAAGGATCCGGGCAAGGCGAAGTAACCGCCCCACCCTCTCCCCACCGTCCCGGCACCGCTCTTGAAAAAGGGAGTGCGGCCCCGTGATCACGGCTGCTCTGACCATCCTGTTCCACGGCCTCGCCTTCGCGATGGTCCTCTACATCGTCTCCGTCGGGCTTGGCATCACCATGGGCCTGATGAACTTCGCCAACCTCGCCCATGGCGCCTTCGCCGCGGCTGGCGGCTATGTGGTCGTCATGGCAACGCGGTCGCTGGGGCTGCCCTTCTGGGTCGCCCTGCCGGCCGCCTTCGTCACGGTGGCGCTGGCCGGGGCAGTGGTCGAGCGGCTGGTCGTCCGCACCCTCTACGGTGCCGACGAACTGCGTCAGGTGCTGTTCTCCATCGCCCTGCTGTTCATGGCCATCGCCGGTTTCACGTTCGCCTTCGGCCCGCTGCAGCAGCAGCCGGAGATCCCGGCGGCCCTGTCGGGTCAGGTGACGCTGGGCGGAATCGACTTCCCGGCCTACCGAGCCTTCGTCATCGTCGCCGGCGTCGTCATCCTGGCTGCGCTGTGGCTGCTGATCGGCCGTACCCGCTTGGGCATGCGCATCCGGGCGGCGGTGGACAACCGCAACATGGCGGAGGCCGTCGGCGTCGACACCCGCATGCTGTTCACCCTGACCTTCGCGCTCGGCACCGGCATTGCCGGGCTGGGCGGCGGCATCGGCGCCGACGTGCTGGCGATCACGCCGACCTACGGGCAGGAATACCTTGTCCTGTTCCTGATCGTCGTCGCGGTCGGCGGGCTGGGCTCGATCTTCGGCCCCTTCCTGGCGGCCCTGTGCATCGGCGTCGTCGATGTGGCCGGCAAGTACCTGATTCCGGAATTCGGCGCCTTCTTCATCTACGGCGTCGTCATCGCCATCCTGCTGGCGAAGCCGGCCGGCTTCTTCGGCGTGCGGAGCTGAGCCCCATGGAACGACCGATGTCCCGGCCAATCCCAAGGAACGAACCTGTGAAAAGCCTCTCCGTCTCCTATCAGGGCGCCGCGGCGCCCTCCACATGGCGGGGGCTGGCGATGGGCCGGGGCGGCAGCGACCTCGTCATCGCCGTCCTGCTCGGTCTGGCAGCGCTCGCCACCCTGCTGTTCGGCGAGGCCTATTGGCTGCTCGCCGCCCAGGTCGCCATCACCATGATCTTCGCGCTGTCGGTCGACCTGCTGGTCGGCTTTGCCGGGATCGTCACGCTGGGCCATGCCGTCTTCTTCGGTCTGGGCGCCTATGCGGTCGGCATCGCCTCGGTCCAGTTCGGCTGGACGGAGCCGCTATCCGCCTTGGCTCTGGCCGCTGCGGTCTCGGCCCTGGTGGGGGCGGTCACCGGCGTGCTGGTTCTGCGCACCCGCGGTCTGGGGCAGCTGATGCTGACCATGGCCTTCGCCTCCCTGGTCTACGAAATCGCCAACCGGGCCAAGCCCCTGACCGGCGGCGCCGACGGCCTTCAAGGCATGGTCGTCTCCCCCGTCGCCGGCCTGTTCGAGTTCGACATCTTCGGCCTGACCGCCTTCGTCTACACGCTGGCGGTGCTGATCGTCGTCGTGGTCTTCGCCGTGCTGATGACGCGATCGCCCTATGGCCGCTCGCTGGTCGGCATCCGCGAGAACCGGGTGCGCATGCAGGCCATCGGCACCGGCGTGCAGCGCCGCCTGCTGTCGATCTACATCGTCTCCGCAGCACTCGCCGGCATCGCCGGGGCGCTGCTTGCCCAGACCTCGCAATTCGTCGGACTCAACGTCCTGCATTTCAGCCTGTCGGGCGAAATCCTGATCATCGTGGCGCTGGGCGGCGCCGGCCGGCTGTGGGGCGCCCTGCTGGGTGCCGTGGTCTTCACCCTGTTCAAGGACCGGCTGTCGGCTCTCGACCCCGCCTATTGGTACTTCTGGCTCGGCCTGCTGCTGGCGGTGATCGTGCTGTTCGCACCGAAGGGGCTGATCGGTCTGGTGGACCGCCTGATGGCCCTGCTCCGCCCGAAGGAGGCCGCGTGATGCCCCCAGCGATCACCAAAAGGCCAATTCTCGAAACCCGCGCGCTCCAGAAGAATTTCGGCGCGCTGACCGTGGCACAGAGCATCGACTTCTCGCTGGAGCCCGGCACCTTCGAGGCACTGATCGGTCCCAACGGCGCCGGCAAGAGCACCTTCGTCAATTTGCTGACCGGCCTCGTCCCGCCGACCTCCGGCTCGGTCATCCTCGACGGCGAGGACGTCACCGCGCTGTCGATCGAGGCGCGGGTGAAGCGCGGTCTCGTCCGCACCTTCCAGATCAACACGCTGTTCAACAACCTGACGGTGGCGGAGAACGTCATCCTGGCGCTGGACGAATTCCACGGCCAGGGCTGGCGCCCGCTGCCCAGCCCGTCGCGCCGCCGGCTGATCCGCGACGAAGCGTACGAGATCCTCGGCCGCCTCGGCCTCGACCCCTGGGGCAACCGCGAGGTGCGGGAACTGCCCTATGGCCGCCAGCGGCTGGTGGAGATCGCCATCGCGCTGGCCCTGCGGCCGAAGGTGCTGCTGCTGGACGAGCCGGCCGCCGGCATCCCCTCGACCGAAACCGGCACGGTGATCGAGGTGCTGGAAAACCTCGCCAGCGACCTCGCCGTCCTCATCATCGAACATGACATGGACCTCGTCTTCCGTTTCGCCCAGCGCATCACCGTGCTGGTGCAGGGCGCCGTGCTGGCCCGCGGCACGCCCGACGAGATCGCCAACAACGAGACGGTGAAGTCCGTCTATCTGGGGGAGGGCATCCATGCCTGAGGCGCTGTCCCTGTCGAATGTCCGCGCCGGCTATGGCGCCACCGTGGTGCTGGAGGATCTCAGCTTCGATCTGCCGGTCGGCGGCAAGCTGTCGATCATCGGCCGCAACGGCGTCGGCAAGACCACCCTGCTCGCCACCATCATGGGGCTGACCCGCCTGCATGCCGGCCGCATCGGCCTTGGCGGCGTCGACATCGCAACGCTGCGGCCGAACCGCCGCGCCCACGCCGGCATCGGCTTCGTCCCCCAGCAGCGCGAGATCTTTCCCTCGCTGACCGTGGAAGAGAATCTGCTGGTGGGCTTGCGTCCCGGCGCCTGGACGCTCGATCGCGTCTACGACCTGTTCCCCCGCTTGCGACAGCGCCGCACCAACATGGGCAACCAACTGTCGGGCGGCGAGCAGCAGATGCTGGCCTTCGGCCGCGCGCTGCTGACCAACCCCGGCCTGCTTCTGCTGGACGAGCCCTTCGAAGGGCTGGCCCCGGTGATCGTGGAGCAGCTGTTCCACGCCCTGCTGCGCCTGCGCGACGAGGGCAACCTGTCCATCATCATGGTGGAACAGCATGCCAAGCTGGCGCTCGCCTTCGCTCCGCGCACCATGGTGATGAGCCGTGGCCGCATTGCCTTCGACGGCGCCAGCCAATCCCTGATCGACGACCCCGCCAAGCTCGACGCCCTCTGCGGCATCGGCGGCGCCCTGCACTGAGCCACCGGGACACCAGAATGAGCAACCCGACCCCCGCCCCCACCATTGCCTTCATCGGCTTCGGCGAAGCCGCCCAGGCCTTCACCCGCGGCTGGCGCACGCGCGGTCCCGTCACCGTTCTCGCTTACGACATCCTGTTCGATGATCCCGCCCACGCCGAGACAAAGCGCGCCGAATGCCGCACGCTGGAGGTGGAGCCGGTCGCCGGCGCCGCCGAAGCCGTGGCGAAAGCCGACATGGTCATCTCCGCCGTCACCGCCGATCAGGTTCTGGCCGCGGCGGACAGCGTGCTGCCGGGCGTGCATCCGGGTCTGCTGTGGCTCGACATCAACTCCGCGGCACCCTTCCGCAAGGCCGACGCGGCGGAGCGGGTGGCGGCGCGCGGCGCCGGGACGGTGGACGTGGCGGTGATGGCGCCGGTGCATCCGCGCCTGCACGAGACGCCGCTCCTCATCAGCGGCCCGGCGGCGGCGAAGGCGGCACCCATCCTGACGGCGCTCGGCATGAAGTTCGAGCTGGTGTCGGAACGCACCGGCGATGCCTCCACCATCAAGATGATCCGCAGCATCGCCATCAAGGGCTTCGAAAGCGTGACGATGGAATGCGTCACCGCCGCGGTGAAGCTGGGGATCGAGGACCGCATCATCCCCTCGGTCGCCTCGTCGCTGTCCAACATCGACTTCGCCGACCTCGCCGATCACGTGATGGAGCGGGTCGTCGTACACGGCAAGCGCCGCGCGGCCGAGATGCGCGAGGTGGCTGCGACCCTGGACCATGCCGGCGTCAGCAGCTTCCTCCCCACCGCCACCGCCGCCCACCAGCAATGGGTCTCCGACCTTGGGGTGAAGGAGCGCTTTGGGGGCGAGGTGCCTGACGATGCGCGACGCATCGCACGGGAAGTGCTGGCGGCGATTGCGGAGCGGGGGTGACGGGGCGGTCGCCCCCTCCCCGACTTTCCTGACGCATAAAACAAACCAACCGAGAACGCTCCAGGAGGATAACGTGGCACGCATCGTTGGGTCGATCGCGACCTCTCACACCCCGACCATCGGTTTCGCCTTCGACCGCCAGAAACAGGATGATCCCGTCTGGGCGCCGATCTTCGCCGCCTATGAACCCGTCCGCCAATGGTTGGCCGAAAAGCAGCCGGACGTGCTGTTCTTCGTCTACAACGACCACGTCACCTCCTTCTTCTTCGACCATTACTCCGCCTTCACGCTGGGCATCGGCGAGTCCTACCAAGTCGCCGACGAGGGCGGCGGGGCGCGGGCGCTGCCGCCGGTGACGGGGCATGCGGCACTCGCCCGCCACATCGGCACCTCGCTGATGGCGGACGAGTTCGACATGTCCTTCTTCCAGGAACGGCCGCTCGACCATGGCTGTTTCTCGCCGCTGTCGATGCTGCTGCCGCACGAACCCGACTGGCCGGTTCCCATCGTGCCGTTGCAGGTCGGCGTGCTGCAGTTCCCGATCCCGACCGCCCTGCGCTGCTACAAGATGGGACAGGCGTTGCGGCGCGCCATCGAAAGCTATCCGGAGGATCTGAAGGTGGTGATCGTCGCCACCGGCGGCCTGTCGCATCAGGTCCATGGCGAACGCGCCGGCTTCAACAATGTCGAATGGGACGCCCGCTTCCTGGAGATGATCGAAAAGGACCCGGAGGCGCTGACCCGCATGACCCATGCCGACTTCGCCCGTCTCGGCGGGCTGGAGGGGGCGGAGGTCATCATGTGGCTGGTGATGCGCGGGGCGATGTCGGCGACGGTGCGCAAAATCCACCAGACCTATTACCTGCCCTCGATGACCGGCATCGCCACCGTCATCTACGAGAACGAAGCCATCGAACCGCCGGCCGACATCGTCGGCGCCCATCGCGCCCACATGGCTCGCCAACTGGCCGGCGCCGGGGATCTCGCCGGCACCTATCCCTTCACCCACGCCACCAGCACCAACGCCTACCGCCTCAACCGCTTCCTGCACCGGATGGTGGAGCCGGCCCATCGCGCCCGCTTCCTCGCCGATGCGGAGACCGCCTTTGAACAAGCCGGCCTGACGGAGGAGGAGCGCCGGCTGGTCCGCGACCGCGACTGGCGCGGCATGATCCACTACGGCGTGATCTTCTTCATGCTGGAAAAGCTGGGGGCGGTGGTGGGCACCTCCAACCTGCACATCTACGCCGCCATGCGCGGTGAATCGCTGGAGGAGTTCCAGAAGACGCGCAACGCCCCCGGCGCTCTCTATTCCGTCGCCGGCAAAGACGCCGCGGCGCTGGCCTGGGACAAGGAAGAGAGCTGACCTGCCCTCGTGGGCACCGTCAATTTGTGGCTACACGCAATGATGGAAAGCGCTGTCCGACCAAGAATGTCCTACGGGTGGAGCGATCACGCGGCCAGCGGCGCGCCGGCCAGATCGTGCCCGGGCGGCGCAGTCCTGAATTCGGGCCGCACAATGGTCGGAAGCGGGGCGATGATCGCCACGGAGGTGGATGAGGTTGTTGATCGGGTCGTGGATGGACAGGAAGCGCTGCACCTGCCGAGATGACTTGAAGCGCTTCATCCGCCGACCGCGTCGTCGGGGATGGCGTCAGTTTCGGCCGCTGGCAGGGGCGTCTTGTTGGGCATGACCACGTGATGAGTTTCCTACCCCCTCGAGCTTAAACTTCCGGGGCGCCGATGTCTCACCGTCATTGGCACGGAGGGGCATGTGCCGAAGTCCTTGCCATCTCGGCCAACAGCTTGGCCGTTGCGACGGCGAGTTGGTTCTGCGTGTATGGCTTGGCAAGCCGCGGCAGATCGGCGACGACACCCTCCGGCAGATCGGCGTATCCCGTCGCCAGCAGCACCGGCAGGTCCGGAGCCATGGCACGGGCCGCCTGGGCAAGCTCGACGCCGGTCATGCCGGGCATCGCATAGTCCGTCAGCAGCAGGTCGACCGCCTGACCGCTGCGCAGAAGCTCCAGCGCTTCGACACCCGATCCCGCTTCAAGAACCGTGTGCCCGAGGTCGGCCAGCATATCGACGGTGCTCATGGCGATCAGCGCATCGTCGTCGACCACCAGCACCACGGCGGGCGTCACGTCGGCCGCCGGAGCCGGCGGCGACTCGGCCGCCTGGGCCGGTGTCGTCGCCTTCGGCAACCACAGTTCCACGAGCGACCCCTGGCCCGGAACGCTCGACAGCCGGAACGCGCCGCCGGACTGCACCGCCAAGCCGTGGACCATCGACAACCCCAGCCCGGTGCCTTTGCCGATGCCCTTGGTCGAGAAGAACGGCTCGATCGCCCGCGCAAGCGTTCCCTCGTCCATCCCTGTGCCGGTATCCCGCACGCTAATATGCGGATAGGAACCGGGCGGCAGCCCCGAAGCGACGGAAACCGGCGCCTCGTCCACGGTCACGGTGAGCGTGCCGCCGTCGGGCATGGCATCGCGGGCATTCACGGCGAGATTGAGGATTGCCAACTCGAGCTGGTTGGGATCGATCAGCGCCGGCGCCGTCGCCGGGCGCGCGTCGATGCGGATGACGACGCGTGGGCCGACCGAACGCTCCAACAGCGTTTTCATGCCGTCCAGCAGCCCGGCAAGGTCCACCGCCTGCGGCTGCAGATCCTGGCGACGGGCGAAGGCCAGAAGCCTTTGGGTCAGTGTCGCTCCGCGTTGGGCCCCCTGCATGGCGCCGGCGAAAAGGCGTTCCGTCGTCGGGTCGGCGGGAAGGCGTTTGCGCAGCAATTCCAGATTGCCGAGAACCGCCATCAGCAGATTGTTGAAGTCGTGCGCGACACCGCCGGTAAGCTGGCCCAGTGTCTCCAGCTTCTGCGTCTGGCGCAGTTGCTCTTCGGCGCGTTCGCGGTCGCGGATCTCGTCGCGGAGTTGGTCGAGCGTCGCCGCCAATTCCCTGGTGCGTTCCTGCACCTTGGATTCCAGCGTCGCGGTCAGGCGCTGCAATGCCTCCTGCGCCGCCTTTTGGTCGGTGATGTCGACAATGACTGCGAGCGCTCCGACGGTATTTCCGGTGGAATCCCGCACAGGCACGCCACTGACACGGGTCCAGACCGGCTGTTCGCCAGCGGGGCGATAGATAAATTCGATGCCGCTGACGGTCTCGCCGCGCAGGGCTCGCACTGCAACATACTGATCGCGGGGAAGGCGGCGGCCCTGCTCATCGTATCCGATCCAGCTATCTTCGCCGTCCGGCCGCTGGGACGGGATTACGGAGTCCGGGAAAAAGCGCTGGAAGGCCGGGTTGGACAGAATGGTCTGGCCCTTCCGGTTCATCAGGTTCACCGCAATCGGCAAGTGCTCCACCAGCGTTTCGAAGCGCGCCCGTTCGTCGGCGAGATCCGCCAACAGACGTTCGCGCTCCACCAGCCTTGCCCTCGCCTCATACTGCCTGCGCCGGCCGCGCAGACAGGTCCGCACGACGCTGATCAGGGTGGTCGGGTGGAAGGGGCGCTCCACGAAAGTGACGTTGCCCAGCAGTTCGGTCAGGCGCGCGGCCTCCGGCGTGCGTTCGGCGCCGTCGCCCCGCAAGGTGAGCAGAATGACGGGAAGGTCCGACCATGGCGGCTGCGCGCCGATCCAGGCGACAAGCCCCTGGAGATCGGCGGTGCGAACCGCCTCCTCCGCCAGGATGAGCAGTCCGGCCCCCTCTTCCAGCGCTGTGCATAGTGCCGGCAGGTCGGGACAGGCATGCGCGGCGATCCCGACTTCGCCCAGCAAGGCGGAAGCGACAGTGGCA
Organism: uncultured Azospirillum sp.; assembly: GCA_966212305.1. Lineage (GTDB taxonomy): Bacteria > Pseudomonadota > Alphaproteobacteria > Azospirillales > Azospirillaceae > Azospirillum. Next base: position 4,207 of record CBIHQY010000052.1, on the reverse strand, counting down.
TCCCGCCCATGCGGCGCCAGGATAAGGGCGCGCTCCGTGGTGACAGCCTCGCTCAAGCCGGATCGTCCTGCATCAAGGGCCCGCCTTGGCCGACATAGACCGGCACGCCGCGCAGCACCCCCTGGAACGCGTCCAGCGGCGGCCCCATGCTGATGCCGCTGTCGTTGATCCGGTACTCGCGGATGGTGTCCTCGTGCGGACCGGCGCGCTTCTTGATCACCGAGATCGCCCGGCGGACACGGCCCAGCGCCTCGAAATAGCGCAGCAGCACGACGGTATCGGCCAGATAGGTGACGTCGACCGGGGCCTGCATGTCACCAATCAGTCCATGCTGCGCGATGGTGAGGAAGGTCGTCACGCCCTGTCGGTTCAGGTACAGAAGCAATTCATGAAGATGCAGGACCAGAAGCTGCTCTTCCGGCATCGCCGCCTGATAGCCGTTGAGGCTGTCGATCACCACGGTGCGGATCTGGTGGTCGTCGACGCAGGCGCGGACCCGGTGGGTGAACTCGCCGGGCGCCAGTTCCGCCGCATCCACCTGCTCGATGACCAAGCTGCCGCTGTCCCGCATGCCTTCAAGGTCGAAGCCCATCGCCCTGGTCCGGGCGAACAGCAGGCCAAGCTCCTCGTCGAAGACGAACAGCGCCGCCCGCTCCCCTCGTGCGACGGCGGCCACCGTGAATTGAAGCGCCAGCAGCGACTTTCCGGTCCCGGCCGGGCCGATGATAAGGGCGCTCGACCCGCGCTCCATCCCGCCACCCAGCAGCGTATCGAGTTCGGCGATACCGCTGGCCAGCCGCTCTCCGGTGAAGCCGGTTCGATGTTCGGCGGCGATCAACCGGGGGAAAACCTGAAAGCCGCCGGTGGTGATCGTGCAGTCGTGGTAGCCGCCGCGATATGCCTGCCCACGGTATTTGAGCACCCGCAAGCGCCGCCGCTCCGCGCCATAGGCCGGCGTCAGCATCTCCAGACGGATCACGCCGTGCGCGATGCTGTGGACCGTCTTGTCCATGGTGTCGGTGGTCAGGTCATCGAGCAGCAGCACGGTGGCGCCGTGCCGGGCGAAATAATGCTTGAGGGCAAGAATCTGGCGACGGTATCGCAATGAACTCTGGGCCAGCAGGCGGATCTCCGACAGGCTGTCGAGGACGATCCGCATCGGCTTGCTTCGCCCGATCGCCTCGAACATCAGCTTGGTCGTCTCACCGAGTTCAAGGTCGGACGAGTAGAGCAGACTCTGCTGGTGCGCCTCGTCGAGCAGGCTCTCCGGCGGAACCAGTTCGAACACCGTGATCTCGTCGCCGAGAGTCCAGCCATGCGCGGCTGCGGCGCCGCGCAGTTCGCCCTCGGTTTCCGACAGGGTGATGTAGAGTCCGGATTCACCGGCCGCCGCGCCGTCCAGCAGGAACTTCAGGGCGATTGTGGTCTTGCCGGTGCCGGGGCTGCCCTCGAGCAGGAAGACACGGTCGCGGGCGAGTCCGCCGGCGAGGATGTCGTCGAGGCCGGCAACGCCGGTTCTCGCCTTGTGCGGCTGTTCAGAGGATGCGGCCATGGCGGGCTGGGATATCCGTCAAGAGGGTGTCGGGCAATGCATGCGCCGGAGCGCGGTCCAGGTTGTCTGAAACAACACGCCGCGCATGCGGAAGGTCATGCCCCGATTGAAAATCCGGCCGGAAGTGGGCGGGTATTCCGCAGAGGCGGGGAGTTTGGCTCGCAATCGCCAAGTCCTGAACAGCCAAGTCCTGGCCAACCCCGGCCACCATCAGCCGAAGCTCGGGCAACACGCCGTTGCGACGCACGGCACCGGAGTGAGGTGGAGGATCAATGGACGAAGATAATTCTGCACGCAGCGATCCTGACCGTTAAATGCGGTCGTCCAAATCTAATGCGTTGCGCGACAGGGCGCAGCCTGGGCTATCCTCATCGACCCTTTGGCGTAGAACAATCGATCGGGCGCAACCTTCGCCCGGACCCGCTCAGCCCGGACGGTCGAGGCCGCCGTCGGCCGCGGAATCCGGAGCAAGGTCCTTCACCGCGCCGATCAGGAACTCCTTGTTCCCCTCCGGTCCGGTGATAGGGCTTTCGGTGATGTCCAGCACGCGCCAGCCCGGAAGAGCATCCAGCCACGCGCGGATGCGGTCGCAGACCTCCCGGTGCAGTTCGGGCTCGCGCACGACGCCGCCCTTGCCGACGCGGCCCTTGCCGACCTCGAACTGCGGCTTGATGAGAGCGACCAGCCGCCCACCCGGCACCACAAGGGCCAGCGCCGCCGGCAGCACGATCTCCAGGCCGATGAAGCTGGCGTCGCACACCACCAGATCGACCGGATCCGGGATCTCGGCGGCGGTCAGGTGACGGGCGTTGGTCTTCTCCAGAACCACCACGCGCGGATCGGTGCGCAGCTTCCACGCCAGCTGACCATGGCCGACATCGACGGCATAGACCTTGGCGGCACCGCGGGTCAGCAGCACGTCGGTGAAGCCACCGGTGGAAGCGCCGACATCCACCGCGGTCAGGCCGGTCGGGTCGATGGCGAAAACGTCCAGTCCCTTCACCAGCTTCAGCCCGCCGCGCGACACCCAGGGATGGTCCTGCCCCTTGACCGCCAGCGGGGCCTCCGCCGCGATCAGGTCACCGGCCTTGTCGATGCGCTTCGTCTCGGAATAGACCAGCCCGGCCAGGATCAGCGCCTGCGCCTTGGCACGGCTTTCCGCCAGCCCGCGCTCCACCAGCGCCACGTCAACCCTCACCCGTGCCATGCCGTCGCCCTTCGCTCGCTCGTGACGGCGCATTCCTGACGTGGAACCGCCGGAAGGGCAAGCCCCGGTTCCAGGCGGCAGCCGGTCAGGCGTCAGGCCGGCGGGAAATCCACCGACACGCGGGTGCCATAGGGGCTGCTGTCCGCCGTCAACTGGCCGCGCATCTGGCCGACGAAGGCGCGCACCACCTTCAGCCCCAGTGTCGACGCACGGGCGACGTCCAGGCCCTGTGGCAGGCCGATGCCTCGATCGACGACCTCCAGATGGATACGACCGCCTTCGCCAGGGACGAGCCGCACGTCGATGTCGCCGGGCACTCCGGTGGGAAAGGCATGGCGTGCCGCGTTGCCGACCAGTTCGCTGACGATCAGGCTGAAGGGAATGACCGTCTCCATCGGCATCTCGGTCGTTTCGGCCGTGACCTTGACGCGGTGGGCGCCGGGCAACGTCGCCTCAAGCTCCTGGCACAGTTCGCGCAGATGGACCGCCATGTCGACGGTGCCGGCCCGCAGGGCGCCGTGGGTGCGCTGGTGGGCCTGGGTGACGATGCCGACCCGTCCGCCGGCGCTCTGCAGGGCGCGGCGGACCTCGGGGTCCTTGCTCGACAGGGTCTGCAGGGTCAACAGGCTGGAGACCAACTGCAGCGTGTTCTTCAGCCGGTGGCTGACGTCGCGCAAGCGCCGGTCATGTTCGGCCGCCGACTCAGGCGTCTCCTCGGCGGTGACGATCAGGGCGCGCACGACGCCGTTGACCCCCAGCAGCGGGGTGACGCGCACATCCCAGAACCGCTCGCCATCGGTGGTACGGTCACTGGCGGCCCGGTTGCGCTGCGGCTGGCCGGTCCGCCGCGCCTCGATCAGCATGGACAGCGAAAGGGGCGGGAAACGCTCCGTCAGGTTGGTGCCCACGACCGCGCCCAGCGCCCGGAAGGCTGCGTTGGCGAAGGCGCAGCGGTCGCCCTCCCCCTCCACCAGGGCGGTGGGTGTCGGCGTCTGATCCAGCAGGCTGCGCAACATCGCCGGATCGTCGATGCCGACGCCGCCGGCCGCAACGCCGGCACCGGCAGCCCGATCCGCCCCCGAATCGGCGCCGAACTCCGCGTTGCGGTATGCCGTGACCGCCATGATGTGCGCCATCGCCCTTGACCTCGTAGCCATCCGCTGCCGCAGGCTCTTCCCCCGTTTCCTGGGGCTACCATTCCAGCTTGGGAAGTGTACGGCGTCGCTCGCGCTCCACACCAGTCCAACAACCCGAAATGCCGCTAGACAAATGGCATTACGCCGTTTGGATGCTCTCGGCGAACGGGTGGAGAAATGAGTGGTCAGGCCCGCGCCGCGGCGCTCTCGATCCCCAGCGCCTGCAGCGCGGTATGGACGATTTGCTGGGCGGTCAGGCCGGCGGTCTCATACTGCTTGGCCGGCGAGTCGTGGTCGAGATAGAGGTCGGGC
>CBIHQY010000051.1:0-34142 GCA_966212305.1 uncultured Azospirillum sp. | reverse complement strand
CGATCGGGGCCAGCACGGCAATCGCCATGGCGACGATCACCGCGATGCGCGTCGCGCGGTTCATGGGGGATTTCCTCCGAAATCCCCCTCTCCCCCGCTCACGCGCAAACGAAGTTTGCGCTGACGCGACAGGCGGACCCATGGTCCGCCGAAAGCGGGGAGAGGGTCGGGGTGAGGGGGAGGCGTGGGGTGGATTTTATGGGGAGCGGGAGGTTCGCAATTCTGGACGCTCCTCGCCGTGCGTCCCCCTCACCCTAACCCTCTCCCCGGGGGGGAGAGGGGACTAAGCGCAGGGATGGAGAGGGGTACTTACTTCCCCTGCAGGGCCTTCTGCCAGTCCTTCAGGAACTTCAGGCGCTTCACCTGATCGAGGTAGGTCAGCAGTTCCGGGCCGACGTGGATCGGGCGCAGCGTGCTTTCCGGAACGCCGGCGGTCGGGTTGGACGCCGCCAGATCGGGGCGGATCGAGCCCATGTAGCGGGCCTGCATCGCCTGCTGACCGTCCTTCGACAGCAGATAGTCGAGGAACAGCTTGGCGGCGTTCGGGTGCTTGGCGCCCTTCGGGATGAAGGCGATGCGCGACATCACGATGGTGTAGTCGGACGGCAGCACGACGCCCAGCGACTCCGGGTCCTTATGCTGGCGCTCGAACACGTAGGAGCCGATCATGTTGTAGCCGATGGTGTGCTCGCCCGAGGTCAGGCGCTCGATCATCGCGCCCGAGGAGGTGTAGAGCTTCACCCCGGTCTGCCCCATCGCCTTCACCAGATCCCAGGTGCCCTTGCTGGCCTGCACGTCCTGGGTGATGTAGAGGAAGCCGACGCCGCTGCGCTCCGGATCATAGGAGGTGACCTTGCCCTTGTAGGCGTCGGGCTTCTCGCTCAGCAGCTTGGCGAGGTCGGCGTGGGTCTTCGGCACGTCGGCGGCGGGGACGACGCGCTTGTTGTAGGCGAAGACGATCGGCTCGGCGGTGGTGCCGAAGGCCTCGTTCTTCCAGTTGGCCCAATCCGGGATGTTCTTGGTTTCCGGCGAGGTGTAGGACTGGGCGTAGCCGTCGTTGACCAGCTTCATCTGCAGGTCCATCGCCGACGACCACATCAGGTCGGTGGTGCCGGTGTTGGCCGCCGCCTCGCTGATGAAGCGGTTGTACATCTCGGTGGAGTTCTGGTCGGCGTATTCCAGCTTGATCTTGGGATAGAGCGCCTCGAACCCCTTCAGGAGTTCCGACACGGCGGCCGCGTCGGTGGCGGAATAGATGCTGAGCGCGCCTTCCTGGTTCGCCGCCTCGATGATCTTGGCATAGGCGGGGTCGTAGCCGGCGGGAACCGACTGCGCCTGGGCGGTGCCGGCGGTGAAGGCGGGCACGGCGACGGTCACTGTAACGCTCAGGGCGGTCGCGACCAGAAGGGCCAGTTTGGTGCGCATCTCTTCCTCTCCTGCGGTTGGTTTCCACGGCGCCGTTGCGGGCCGGGTTGGTTGGGCTTACAAGCGACTTTGTCGTGACTATAGGCGGCCAACCTGTCGTCAATCTGTCGCGGGTTGAAATTGTTGGCGGAACGGAACAGGGGCGTTCGGATGATGGCCCGGTCGGACGAAGGGTGCCGCCCTTGCGCATCCTGATCGTGGAGGATGACGCGGCGCTGGCGCGCGGGCTGACCGCGTCGCTGAAGCTGGCCGGCTATGCCGTCGACCATGTCGCGTCGGGGGAGGAGGCGGCGCGGCTGGAGCGGGCGGAGCCATACGGGCTGGTGGTGCTGGATCTGGGTCTGCCCGACCTGTCGGGGTTCGAGGTGCTGACCCGCATCCGCCGCCGCGGATCCACCGTGCCGGTGATGATCCTGACCGCGCGGGAGGCGGTGGCCGACCGGGTGAAGGGGCTGGATCTCGGCGCCGACGACTATCTGCTGAAGCCCTTCGACCCGGCAGAGTTCGAGGCGCGGGTGCGCGCGCTGATGCGGCGCGGCCAGGGCACGCCGGTGCCGGAGCTGGTGTGCGGGGCCTTGCGTTACGACCGTTCCACCGCGACGGTGACGCTGAACGGCCGGGTGCTGGATTTGCGCAAGCGCGAACTGGCGGTGCTGGAGGGCCTCATCACCCGCGCCGGCAAGGTGGTGCCGAAGGACCGGCTGGCCGGCGAGGTGTTCGGCTTCGACGAGCCGGTGGCGCCGAATGCCATCGAGCTGTATGTCGCCCGCCTGCGCAAGAAGCTGGAACCCGACGGGCCGCAGATCCGCACCATCCGCGGGCTGGGTTACCTGATGGAAGTCACATGATGGATTGCGGCTGATGGCGGTGTCGCCGGCGGAACGGCGGGAGCGCGTGCCGTCGTTGCGGCGCCGGCTGCTGACCCGGCTGCTGGTGCCGCTGGGGGCACTGGCGGTGGGGCTGGGCGTCGGCGGATCGGCGCTGATCCATGGCTTCGTCCAATCCACCCATGACCGGCTGCTGGCCGGCTCGACGCTCGCCATCGCCGAGCGGATGGCGGTGGACGACGACAACGGCGAGGTGACGGTCGACCTGCCCGCCGTTGCCTTCGGCATGCTGGAGAGCCAGGCGCGCGACAGCATCTATTACAACGTCGCCCATGAGGGCGGGATCGTCACCGGCTATCTCGACCTGCCGCTGCCGGACATCTCGAAGATGCCGGCCAACGTCACGGTGTTCCGCGACGCCACCTATCGCGGCCATGCGGTGCGGGTGGCGGCGCAGATCCGGCGACTCTACGGCGTGCCGCAGCCGGTGCTGGTCCAGGTGGCGGAGACCACGGCCGGGCGCCGCGCGGTGGAGGTCGATCTGCTGCTGTGGCTGACCCTGCTGGAGGTGGCGCTGGTCGGCGGCAGCGGGCTGCTGGTCTGGGGAGCGGTCGGGCGCGGGCTGGCGCCGCTGGGGCGGCTGCGACGGGTGATCGACAGCCGGTCGGCACGTGGCGTGACGGGGGGCGGACTGGCGCTGGTGCCGCTGCCGCTGGCGGTCGTGCCGGTGGAGGTGCTGCCGCTGGTGATCGCCATCAACGGGCTGCTGGCGCGGCTGGACCAGTCCATCGGCACCATGCGCCGCTTCACCGCCGACGCCTCGCACCAGCTGCGCACGCCGCTGGCGGTGCTGCGCACCCATCTGGCTCTGCTGCGCCGCTTCGGCACCGAAAGCGCGGAGGGCCGCGCGGCGCTGGACGATGTCGAGGGGGCGGTGAAGCGGCTGGAGCGGCTGCTGGTGCAATTGCTGGCCCTGGCCCGTGCCGACGAGGACGCGCCGGCGGTGCCGGCCACGCCGGAGGTGACGGACCTGCGGCAGGTGGCGATGGAGGTCGCCGCGGAGCAGGTCCCGGCGGCGCTGGCCCAGGACATCGAGGTGCGATTCGAGGGACCAGAGGACGGGGGCGCCGGCCTGCGGGCCGTGGGGAACCCGGTGCTGGTGGGCGAACTGCTTGGCAACCTGTTGGACAACGCCATCCGCTACAACCGGCCGGGCGGCACGGTGACGGTACGGGTCGGGGCCGGATCGGGGGCGGAGCCTGTCCTGGAGGTGGAGGACGACGGCCCCGGCATCCCGGAGGCCGAGCGCGAGCGGGTGTTCGAGCGCTTCTATCGCCTGGACCGTCCGGGCGAGCCGCCGCGCACCGGCAGCGGGTTGGGCCTCGCCATCGTGCGTGCGCTCGCCGACCGGCTGGGGGCGGCCGTGCGGCTGGATGCCGGACAGGACGGCCGGGGGTTGAAGGTGACGGTGACGCTGCGGCCGGCGGAGGGGGGCTGATTGGGTCGGGGTCCGGGGATGCATGTATTTTGCCCGAAATCTCCCTCTCCCCCCCGGGGAGAGGGTCGGGGTGAGGGGGATGCACTATGTGGATGGGCAAGGATGCGAGATGCTGCTCAGCCGACTAAGGCACGCTACGCAACCCCCTCACCCTAACCCTCTCCCCGGGGGGGAGAGGGGACGCCCTTCCCCACCCAAACCTCTGCCATGACAATTTTGTTAACCAGAGCTGCGCGGATATGTCGCCGGCTTCCATTGCCAGTTCGCAGCTGCGGGACTATCTGACCGCTCCGCGCAGACTGTGCCGGCAAGGTGTTGGAAGTAAAGACTGTCCGGATAACGGACGATTATTTTCCCTCATCCCGGTCGGGCTCACGGAAGAAAGAAGCGGCTTCCGGCGTCTATTGCCAGGAGGACCGCAGAATAAGGGTCTGGCCGCTCCCGAGACGGGTGGCCGAAAGAGGTTAGGGAAAGGGTCAGTCGCTATGCTTTGCAACATCGTCACCGTCGCCTCGCTTGGCGTTCTCCTGCTGTCGGGCATCGGCTTCAGCATCACCAAGACGCCGAAGCAGGACCGCCAGCAGCAAACCGACATGCCGCGCCGCATCGCGGACGAGAACATCATGGGGTGATGCGTATCGCTGCCGCCGCTTGGCGGGAGCGCTTGTTTGTTGCCCTCTCCCGAACCGGGGAGAGGGCGGTGGAACCGACCGGCGGATGTGCCTACACTCCAGGCGACCGTTTTCATTCGCCGGATGGACACAGCCGATGCCCACCCTCATTCCGCAACCGGCCGACGCGCTGGTCCTGATCGACATCCAGATTGATTTCTGCCCCGGCGGCGCTCTGGCGGTGGCGGATGGGGATGCGGTGGTGCCGGTGGCGAACCGGCTGGCGCGGCGATTCGGCATGGTGGTGCTGACCCAGGACTGGCACCCGGCCGGCCACCGCTCCTTCGCCGGCGCGCATCCCGGCGGCGTGGCGTTCTCGGCCGTCGAGTTTCCCTATGGGCCGCAAGTGTTGTGGCCGGACCATTGCGTGCAGGGGACGCCGGGGGCGGAGTTCCATCCGGAGCTGGACACCACGCGGGCCGAGCTGGTGCTGCGCAAGGGGTTCCGGCCGGGGATCGACAGCTATTCGGCCTTTTACGAGAACGACCGCCGCACGGCGACCGGGCTGGCGGGCTATCTGCGGGAACGCGGGTTTACGCGCGTGGTGCTGGCCGGGCTGGCGACGGATTATTGCGTGGCCTATTCGGCGGAGGACGCCGTGCGCTGCGGGTTCGAAGCGGTGGTGGTGGAGGATGGCTGCCGGGCCATCGATCTGGACGGATCGCTGGAGAAGGCGCGGCGGAGGTTGGCGGAGTGCGGGGTGGTGTTCTGCCGGGAGGCGGAGATTGGGTGAGAGGAGAGGGCGCGCGTTGCGCGCCACCAAGGGGCATACTGCCCCTTGGCAATCCCCTGGCACAGGCTAAGGCCTGTGCTGCCCCCTCACCCTGACCCTCTCCCCGGGGGGGAGAGGGAAAGTTCGCGGGTTCAGGCGCCGAGGATTTTATCCACGGTGATCGGCAGGTCGCAGAGGCGTTTGCCGGTCGCGTGATAGATGGCGTTGGCGATGGCGGCGGGGACGCCGACGATGCCGATCTCGCCGACGCCCTTGGCGCCCAGCGGGTTGACGATGTCGTCATGCTCCTCGACGAAGATGACGTCGATGTCGTGGACGTCGGCGTTCACCGGGATGTGGTACTCGGCGAAGTCGTGGTTCATGAAGCGGCCGAGGCGCTGGTCGGTCATCGTCTCCTCCTCCAGCGCCATGCCCATGCCCCACACCACCGCGCCCATGACCTGGCTGCGCGCCGTCTTGGGGTTGATGATGCGGCCGGCGGCCACCGCGCTGACCACACGGGTGACCTGCACGGTGCCGAGGTCCTCGTCCACCCGCACCTCCGCGAAGATGGCGGAGTGGGTGCCGAGCGCATGCTGCGACTGCGACTTGTAATAGGGGATCGAGCGCGCCTCGTCCTCCAGCACCAGCAGGTCGTTGGCGCGCATCACCTCGGTGATCGACAGGCGCCAGGACGGGTCGGATTTGGCGATCAGGCAGCCGTCGGCGAAGTGCAGGTCGTCGGCCTTCAGCCCCTTCAGCGGCCCGTCGTTCAGCCCGACCGCCAGACCGGCCAGCTTGTCGCGCAGACGGTCGCAAACCGCCTTCACCGCCGAGCCGACCGACGACACCGTCCAGGAGCCGCCCTGCAGCGGCGCCATCGGCAGGTTGGTGTCGCCGAGTTGGAAGGACACCCTGTCGATGGGCAGCCCCAGGATATCGGCGGCGATCTGGGTCATCGCCGTGTAGGTGCCGGGACCGATGTCGGCGGTGGCGCTGCCGACGACCAGCGTGCCGTCGATGCCGAGCCGGGCCGACGCCACCGCCTGTCCCTGCATCGCATCCCACACGCCGGACGCCATGCCCCAGCCGATCAGCTGCCGTCCCTCGCGCATGGAGCGCGGGGCATGATTGCGCTTGTGCCAGCCGAAGCGCTCGGCGCCCTGCTGGAAGCAGGCGCGCAGCTCCTTGCTGGAGAAGGGCTTGCCGGTGTTGGGATCGACCTCGGTGTAGTTCTTCAGCCGCAGCTCCAGCGGGTCCATGCCGAGCTTGGCCGCCAGCGCGTCGATGGCGATCTCCAGCGCCGGGACGCCGGTGGCGGCGCCGGGCGCGCGCTGGTCGAGCGGGGTGTGGGTGTCCATGCGCGCCAGCTTGTAGTCGAGCCGGACATTGTCGCACTTGTACTGCTGGCCCGACCAGTTGACGACGACCTCGACGTAATTCTCGGTCTGCGACGATTCCTGCACCGCTTCGTGGATGATGGCGGTGAGGGTGCCGTCCTTCTTGGCGCCCAGCGCCACGCGCTGGAGGGTTTCCGGGCGGTGGCCGAAGCTGAACATCTGCGGGCGGGTCAGCTCGACCCGGACGGAGCGTTTCAACGCGGTCGCCGCCAGCACCGCCATGAATAGCTGGTGCTGCGGACGCAGGCCGGAGCCGAAGGCGCCGCCGACGAAGGGCGAGATCACCCGCACCGCGTCCTTCGACAGGTCGAAGACGTTGCAGACATAGGTCTGGGTGTTGATCGGCCCCTGCGTCTTGTCATGGACGGTCAGGGTACCGTCATTGTGGTAGATGACGGTGGAGGCGTGCATCTCCATCGGGTTGTGATGCTCGACCGCCTGGGTGAAGTCGAGGTCGACGCTGACCTCCGCCTCCGCCAGGGCGGCGTCGGCATCGCCGCGCGGCTTGGGCGGGGGTTGGAAGCCGCCCTTGTCCTTGCCGGGGGTGAAGGCGTCGCCGCTTGCCGCATGCAGGTCGGTCTGATGCTCGTCCGCCTCATAGGTGACGTGGATCAGGCGGGCGGCGTAGCGCGCCAGTTCGAAGCTCTCCGCCACCACCAGCGCGATGGGCTGGAGCGCGTGGTGGATCGTCGCGTCGTAGAGCGGGCGGAAGGGCGAGCCCTTCGGCGAGTCGTCGTCCTTCCACTTGCGGTCGAACCAGGGCAGGCTCGGCCGGTTCCGGTGGGTGAAGACCTGGAACACGCCGGGCAGGGCCAGCGCCTTGGCGGTGTCGATGCCCAGGATGCGGCCGCGGGCGATGGCGCTGGACACGATGTAGCCGTGGGCGAGGCCGGGGGTGTTGAACTCCGCCGCGTATTTGGCGCCGCCGGTCACCTTCAGCCGGCCGTCGACGCGGCTGACGGGCTTGCCGATCTGACGGCCGGGGCGGTCGAGCGGATCGGGGATGGTCGGTTTGGCGATCATGGGTGCTCCACTCCGGCGGCTTCGGCCAGCGCCCGGACGATGGCGCGCTCGGCAAGTCCGATCTTGAAAGTATTGTGGGAATGGCCCTTGGCACCGCGCAGCAGGACGCGCGCGGCTTCGCGGAACGTCTCCAGCGAGGCGGGCTTGCCGGCCAGTTCGGCCTCGGCAGCCGGGTCGCGCCAGGGCTTGTGGGCGACGCCGCCGAGTGCCAGGCGGGCGGTGCGTATCGTCTGGCCGTCCAGCTCCAGGGCGGCCGCCACCGACACCAGCGCGAAGGCGTAGGAGGCGCGGTCGCGGACCTTCAGGTAGGTCGAGTGCTTGGCGAAGCCCTCGGCCGGCAGGTCGATGGCGGTGATGAGTTCGTCGGCGGCGAGATTGCTGTCGATGTGCGGGGTGTCGCCGGGCAGGCGGTGGAAGTCGGCGAAGGGGATGGTCCGCTCGCCCTTGGGGCCGCTGACGCGGACCACCGCTTCCAGCGCGGCGAGGGCGACGCACATGTCGGACGGGTGGACGGCGATGCACTTGTCGCTGGCGCCGAGGATGGCGTGGATGCGGTTGACGCCGGTCAGCGCGCCGCAGCCGGTCCCCGGCTCCCGTTTGTTGCAGGGGGTGCCGGTGTCGTAGAAGTAATAGCAGCGCGTGCGTTGCAGCAGGTTGCCGCCGTTGGTCGCCATGTTGCGCAGCTGCGCCGAGGCGCCGGACAGGATCGCCTTCGACAGCATCGGATAGCGTGCCTGCACCCGCTCGTCATAGGCGGTGTCGGAATTGCGGACGAGCGCGCCAAGGCGCAGGCCGCCGTCCACCTCTTCGATCCTGTCGAGGTTCAGGCGGGAAATGTCGACCAGCCGTTCCGGCCGCATCACGTCGGCCTTCATCAGGTCGAGCAGGTTGGTGCCGCCGGCGACGAACTTCACCGCCGCCTCGGTCGTGGTGCCGGACTGGTTCGAGACGCCGCGGAGCGCGGCATCAACGCTGTCGGGACGGTCGTAGGAGAAGGCCCTCATGGCGTGCCTCCGTCCTTTTGCGAATCCATGACCTGACGGATCGCGGCGACGATGTTGGGATAGGCGCCGCAGCGGCACAGATTGCCGCTCATCAGTTCGCGGATGTCGTCGTCGTTCTTGGCGTGGCCCTCCTCCAGCATGCCGACGGCGGAGCAGATCTGGCCGGGCGTGCAGTAGCCGCACTGGAAGGCGTCATGCTCGACGAAGGCCTCCTGCAGCGGGTGGAGCGCGTCGCCGCTGGCCAGCCCTTCGATGGTGGTGACGGTCCGACCCTCCGCCATCACCGCCAGGGTCAGGCAGGAGTTGATGCGGCGGCCGTCCACCAGCACGGTGCAGGCGCCGCATTGGCCATGGTCGCAGCCCTTCTTGGTTCCGGTCATGTCGAGATGCAGGCGCAGCGCGTCGAGCAGGCTGGTCCAGGGGGCGACGCGCAGGGTCTTGCGGCTGCCGTTGATGGTCAGGGTGACGTCCATCGCTTCCGGCGGAGGCGCCGGCTGTTTATGGGCGTGGCCCTGGGTGGCTGGACCTGTTGGCTGGGACATGACCGCTCCGACTGCTGGCAGGTGGGTTCCGCGAATGACTGCCGGGGGTAACAGCCACCCTTCCGCTGCGTTCCGTCGATGGGGGTGCTGTCAAACCGCGACGGCGGTCCCATCTGGGGCGGGAGAACTCATCTGATCGCGGAGACCGCTGCCATGAAGCTTTCCGGTTCCTGCCGCTGCGGCGCAGTGCGCTTCACGCTGAACTCGCCGACGCCGGTGCCCTACATGCGCTGCTACTGCACCATCTGCCGCAAGAGCGCCGGCGGCGGCGGATACGCCATCAATCTGGGGGGCGACGCCGACACGCTGGAGGTCGAGGGACGCGAGGCCGTCGCGATGTGGCGGGCGCCGATGGAGGACCCCGACCATCCGGAGCAGACCCACCTCGGCCCGTCGCACCGGCATTTCTGCAAGCATTGCGGAACGGCGCTGTGGGCGGAGGACCCGGCCTGGCCGGAGCTGGTCCATCCCTTCGCGTCGGCCATCGACACGCCGCTGCCGACGCCGCCGGAGCGGGTCCACATCATGCTGGACTTCAAGGCGCCGTGGGTCGAGGTGCCGAGCGGGCCGAACGACGTGCATTTCGCCCGCTATCCGGAGGAGTCGCTGGAGGACTGGCACCGGCGGCACGGGCTGCTCGACCGCTGACGGTGGTTCGTGATGGCTGGCGATGGCGGGGACGGTGTTGGCCGCGGGGGTGTGGGCCGGACTACGACGAGGCCCACCGCAACCACTTCCACCTTGATATGGGGAGCTTTCATACCTGCCGCTGAGACCCATCCGGTTCGGAATATGCGCGGCGGCTGCGACATCGACTCTACGAAAGAAAGGGTTACCGCATGCCGGTTTCCTCGCCATTTTCATAAGTAAAAATGGGAGGAACGCCATGCTGACTCTGCTCTATCGCAGCGATGCAGTCTCTCTGCTGCCTTTCACGGCTTTGGCGGACATTTGTATGCGAAGTTCCACAAAGAACCGACGTCTGGGCATCACCGGCTTCCTTATCGAACATGAGGGCACGTTTCTTCAGGTGCTGGAGGGCGAGCCCGAGGTGGTGAACGCGCTCTTCGACCGCATCTCGCATGACGAGCGGCACTACAACATGGCGGTGCTGGGCCGGTGGGAACGGACGGCACGGTCCTTCGGATTTTGGGGGATGAATTTCGGTCCTCTGGACGATCCGTTATTCTGGCAGGGGGAGTTCGCCGATCTGCGCGACGGCGATGCCTTCCGGCGCAAGAGCGGCGATGCCGACACCGCGCTGGCGGTGCTGTGCCGCGCCTATGCCTTCGCCGGCATGGTCGCGGGGTCCGATCCGGTGATCGGCGGCTTTGTGATGGGATACCCTCGGGCCTTGCCGGGTCCGGTGACCGTCTGAACGGTCAAGCCCCTGATTCAATTGAGCGGATTCAATTGACCGCTTGACGGGAGGGCGCGTGCTCGTGCCATCGTCGCCCCTCGCCCGGCCGAGGTTGGCGGGCGGCCGAGGAGAAGCCCGTCGATGAACGCCTTGCGGCGTCTGTCCGCCCCTGCCCTGGTCCTGGCCCTTTTGGCCGCGCTGGTCGCCGCCAAGCCCTGGCTGCACAGCCATCTGGAACCCTTCGTCGGGCTGCCGCTGAGCGGCGGTTTCGACATCGCCGTCGCGTCGGCCGCGTGGCTGGTCGCCGCCTGGGGCGGGGCGCGGGTGATCGACATGCTGGCGGCAGGCAACGGCGGGCGGCCGCCGCGCATCCCGCGGCTGCTGGCCGACCTGCTGCGCTTCTTCGTCTATGGCGTCGCGGTGCTGGCGATCCTGGCCTTCGTGCTGGAACAGCCGGTGACGGGGCTGCTGGCGACGTCGGGCGTCGCCATCGCCGTGCTGGGCTTCGCGCTGCGCAACATGATCGCCGACATCTTCGCCGGCATCGCCCTGAACATCGAACATCCCTACCGGCTGGGCGACTGGCTGGAGCTGTCGCCCGGCGTCGCCGGACGGGTGGACGAGATCAACTGGCGCGCCACCCGGCTGATCGCCAGCGACGGCACCGCCATCGTCGTGCCGAATGGCATCGTCGCCGGCAGCCGCTTCGTCAATTACAGCCGCCCCAACCCGGCCTTCCGCGCCTCGATCCCGATCCTGCTGGACCAGGAGGTCCCGGTGGAGCGGTCCAAGCGCATCCTGCTGTCGGCGATGCTCTGCGCCGACGGCGTGCTGCCGACACCGCGGCCGGACGTGATCGTCGAGGCGGTGACGCCCAACGGCGTCTCCTATCTGGCACGCTTCTGGACCGACGACGGCGGCCGGGTGTCGCTGGTGCGCGATGCCGTGCTGACGGCGGTGCTGTCCAACCTCGCCCACGCCGGAATCGAGCCGGCCCGCCCCAAGCAGGAGGTCCGCCGGCGCCAGACGGGGGCGCACGACACCGGCCTGCTGCGGCGCGGGCTGCTGCGCCAGCTGGAGCTATTCGACGCCTTCGACGACAAGGAGATCGACGCGCTGGCCCAGGCGATGCGCCAGTTCCACATCCCCGCCGGCACCCCCGCCGTCCGCCAGGGCGATGCCGGCGAATCGCTGTTCGTCATCGCCGAGGGCGTGTTCGACGTCCAGATCGCCGCCCCTGCTGCCGCCGACACGGAGGACGGGCAGCGTCCCGGCGTGGTCCATCTGACGCGGCTGCGGCCGGGCGACCTGTTCGGCGAAATGTCGCTGCTGACCGGGCAGCCGCGCAGCGCCTCGGTCGTCGCCTGCACCGACGCCGTGGTGTTCGAACTGTCCCGCGGACATCTGGACCCGGTGCTGCGGCGCCGTCCGGAACTGGCGGAACGGCTGGCCGAACTGATGGCCGAACGCCAGACCCGCAACGTCAGCCAGTCCAAGCGCCAGCAGGGCGCCACCCCGCCGCCACCGGCGGAATCGCAGGCGCTGCTGGCGCGGTTGCGGGGCTTCTTCGGGCTGTAGCGGGAGCTTTTTGTCCCCTCTCCTCCCTGGGGAGAGGGTTAGGGTGAGGGGGAAGCGTGGCGGCCCCTTACCGAGAATCCTCGCGGTGCATCCCCCTCACCCCGCCCCTCTCCCCGGGGGGGAGAGGGAGAATTCCGCCGTCCACAAACGGTGGCAAAATTGGAACTCCATCCCTATCTAAGCAGTCCCGGCCATCAAGCGGCCGGCTGCGAGCGGTGATGCCCGGCGGTCCTCGGCATGGAACCTCGGGCGGTGCGGGCCGTTATGGCGCGCGGGTGCCGGCAACGATTTTAAGATCGGAGCATCCTCTATCGCTCGCAACGGGTGGCGGCCGCATTCCGCAGCCGGCGCCCCCGGTGTTTGGCCCTTCTTGCGGGTCGAGCGCCCCTTCGTCCTGAACCAACGAGGAGGCTCGACAGCCGATGTGCGGACTGAGTGGTGAAATTCGTTTCAAGGCCGGCGAGGCGGCCAGCACGGTGGCGGTCCAGGCCATGTGCGACAAGCTGGCGCCGCGCGGGCCGGACGGCCACGGCCTGTTCGCCCATGGGCGCGTCGCATTCGGACATCGCCGGCTGAAGATCATCGATCTCAGCGAGGCATCGCAGCAGCCGATGGTGGATGCGGCCCTGGGGCTCGCCATCGTCTTCAACGGCTGCATCTACAATCACCGGGATCTGCGGGATGAGCTGGTCGGGCTCGGCTATCGCTTTTTCTCGGAGGGCGACACCGAGGTCCTGATCAAGGCCTATCACGCCTGGGGCCCCGATTTCGTCAAGCGCCTGAACGGCATGTTCGCCTTCGCCATCCACGAGCGCGACAGCGGCCGGGTGGTGCTGGGCCGCGACCGGCTGGGCATCAAGCCGCTGTATCTGGCCGACATTCCCGGCGGCCTGCGCTTCGCCTCCTCCCTGCCGGCGCTGGTGGCGTCGGGCGGGATCGACACCGACGTCGATCCGGTGGCGCTGCACCATTACATGAGCTTCCACGCCGTCGTCCCGGCGCCCTACACCATCCTGAAGGGCGTGCGGAAGCTGCCCCCCGCCACGGTCATGATCGTGGAGCCGGACGGCACCCGGCGCGAGAACACCTATTGGTCGCTGACCTTCGGGCTGCAGTCCGGCGACGAGGGCCGCGACTTCGCCGACTGGCGCGAACTGGTGCTGGAGACGCTGACCCGCGCGGTGCGCCGCCGGCTGGTCGCCGACGTGCCGGTGGGCGTGCTGCTGTCGGGCGGGCTGGACAGCTCGCTGATCACCGCGCTGCTGGCCGAGAACGGCCAGAGCGGGCTGAAGACCTTCTCCATCGGTTTCGAGACGGTGGGCGACGAGCGCGGCGACGAGTTCCAGTATTCCGACATCGTCGCCAAGCATTTCGGCACCGATCACCACCGCATCTTCGTCGACAGCGCCCGCGCCCTGCCGGAGCTGACCGACTGCGTCCGCGCGATGTCGGAGCCGATGGTCAGCCACGACAACATCGGCTTCTTCCTGCTGTCGCAGGAGGTGGCGAAGCAGGTGAAGGTGGTGCAGTCGGGCCAGGGCGCCGACGAGGTGTTCGGCGGCTATCACTGGTATCCGCCGCTGCTGGACAGCCGCGACGCCGTCGGCGATTACGCCCGCGTCTTCTTCGACCGCGACCATGCCGAGATGGCGCAGGTGCTGGACCCGCGGCTGGTCGGGGAGGACCATTCCCGCCGCTGGCTGGAACAGCGCTTCGCCATGCCCGGCGCCGACCGGCCGGTGGACAAGGCGTTGCGGCTCGACACCACCGTCATGCTGGTGGACGACCCGGTGAAGCGGGTCGACAACATGACCATGGCCGCCGGGCTTGAGGCGCGCGTGCCCTTCCTCGACCACGAACTGGTCGAGCTGGCCGCCCGCATCCCGGCGGAGATGAAGCTGCCGGAGGGCGGCAAATACGTCCTGAAGGAAGCGGCGCGGCGCGTGGTGCCGGCGGCGGTGATCGACCGGCCCAAGGGCTATTTCCCGGTGCCGGCGCTGAAATACCTGCGCGGTCCCTTCCTGGAGCGGGTGCGGGACGTGCTGAACGCCCCGGCGGCGCGCGAACGCAGCCTGTTCCGGCGCGAGTATCTCGACCGGCTGCTGGCCGATCCGGAAAGCCACATCACGCCGCTGCGCGGCTCGAAGCTGTGGCAGGTGGCTCTGCTGGAATTCTGGTTCCAGGAACAGGGCCTGTAAGCGGCCGTCACAAAGTCAAGAACGCTCCGCCGGCAACCGACCGGGCGCGGGACCGATCCGCGCCCGGCGGCGTTTTCCGAGCGAGGAGCCGCATCCGACGATCAGGGGGATTCCATGAGCTACGCCCGCGTGAAACCGCACCGGCTGGAACGCGCCGCCAGCGCCACCCTGCGCCACACCCGGCGCTATACCGGCCGTCCGCCGGCGGGAGAGACCGAGGCCGACGCGCCGCGCGCCGACGTGGTGGTGGATTGCGGGTGGGGCCGGCTGATCTTCGCCCACACCTTCGACGATCTCGACCGCATGATCGAGACGTTGCGGCAGGAGGCGCCGGGCACCCGCGACATCGTGTTCTATCTGCAGGACCCGCATGTCGCCCTGTCGCGCGCGCCGCAGGAGCTGTTCCTCGACCCCTCCCACACCTTCCGCCTGTGGCTGAGCGATTACCGGCCGTCGCGACGGCGCCCGAAGGGCTACAGCGTCCGCCGGCTGCGCACGCGCGAGGACGCCGAGGGGGTGCAGCGCATCTATGCCCGACGGCGGATGGTCCCGGTCTCCTCCTCGTTCCTGGTGGCGTCGCGCAACAGCCGGGTGCTGACCCATTTCGTCGCCTGCGACGATTCCACCGGCGAGGTGATCGGATCGGTGACTGCGGTCGACCATGCCCACGCCTATGGCGATCCGGAGAACGGCAGCTCGCTGTGGTGCCTGGCGGTCGATCCGCAGGCCTCCTTTCCGGGGATCGGCGAGACGCTGGTCCGCACGGTGGCGGAGCATGTCCAGGCGCGTGGGCGGGCGTTCCTCGACCTGTCGGTGCTGCACGACAACGAGAACGCCATCGCGCTGTACGAGAAGCTGAATTTCCGCCGGATTCCGACCTTCGCGCTGAAAACCAAGAACCCGATCAACGAGCGGCTGTTCACCGGCCCGCAGCCGGGCGAGCGGCTGAACCCCTATGCCACCATCATCGTCAACGAGGCGCGGCGGCGCGGCATCGGCGTCGATGTGGTGGATGCCGAGGCCGGCTATTTCTGCCTGACCTGGGGCGGGCGCGCCGTGGTCTGCCGCGAATCGCTGAGCGAGTTGACCAGCGCCGTCGCCATGAGCCGCTGCGACGACAAGGCGGTGACCCGGCGCGTGCTGGAACGCGCCATGCTGAACGTGCCGGCCCAGGCGGTGGCGGGGAACGCGGAGGAGAACGCCGCCTTCCTGGCGACGCATGGCAGGGTCGTGGTCAAGCCGGCGCGCGGCGAGCAGGGACGCGGCATCACGGTCGACGTGCGCGACGCCGAGACGATGGAGCAGGCCATCGCGGCGGCCCGCCAGCATTGCGACACGGTGCTGCTGGAGCAGTTCTGCGAGGGGCAGGATCTGCGGATCATCGTCATCGACAAGAAGGTGGTGGCCGCCGCGGTGCGCCGCCCGGCCGAGGTCACCGGCGACGGCACCCACAGCGTGCGCGAACTGATCGAGGCGCAGAGCCGCCGCCGCGCCGCCGCCACCGGCGGGGAAAGCCACATCCCGATGGACGCGGAGACCGACCGCTGCCTCGCCGCGGCCGGCAAGAGCCTGGACGACGTGCTGGCGGCCGGCGAGGTGCTGCCGGTGCGCAAGACGGCGAACCTGCACACCGGCGGGACGATCCACGACGTGACCGACTGCCTGCATCCGGAACTGGTGGAGGTGGCGACGGTGGCGGCCCGCGCGCTGGACATTCCGGTGGTGGGGTTCGACCTGCTGGTCGAATCGCCCGACCGGCCTGGCTACGTGTTCATCGAGGCGAACGAGCGGCCGGGCCTCGCCAACCACGAACCGCAGCCGACGGCGGAACGTTTCGTCGACCTGCTGTTTCCACAGACGCGGGGGGTGCTGTAGGCCCCCCTCTCCCCCCCGGGGAGAGGGGATATTCGCGGGAAGAGAGGGACTTCAGCAGGAGGAAAATCCAACCATGGCCGTGCCGCTGCCCATCGACATGGGCTATGTCACCGACATCCTCTATCGGCTGCTGACCACGCCCAGCCCGACCGGATACACCACCGACGTGGTGCGGCTGTGCTGTGCCGAGCTGGAGCGGATGGGCATCCATTACGAGCTGACGCGGCGCGGCGCCATCCGCGCCGACCTGAAGGGGGTGCGGGCCAGTCCCGACCGGGCGCTGGTCGCCCATGTCGACACGCTGGGCGCCCAGGTGAAGATGCTGAAGGACAATGGCCGGATGGAGCTGGTGCCGATCGGCCACT
The DNA here is from genome assembly GCA_966212305.1 of uncultured Azospirillum sp. Lineage (GTDB taxonomy): Bacteria > Pseudomonadota > Alphaproteobacteria > Azospirillales > Azospirillaceae > Azospirillum. The sequence continues at coordinate 17,664 of CBIHQY010000051.1, read as the reverse complement.
GGTCGTCCCGCTTCGCCGAGGGGGCGCGCTGCACCGTGCTGACCGACCGCGGGCCGTGGCGCGGCACCATCCTGCCGCTGAAGGCGTCGGGCCACACCTTCAACAAGGAGGTCGACACCCAGCCCGTCACCTGGCAGCAGGTGGAGCTGCGCGTCGACGCCCCGGTCGCCAGCCGGCAGGATCTGGAGGAACGCGGCTTCAACATCGGCGACATCGTCGCCATCGATCCGCAGCCGGAATTCCTGGAGAACGGCTACATCGTCTCCCGCCATCTCGACGACAAGGCGGGGGTGGCGGTGATGCTGGGCGCGGCGAAGGCGGTGGTCGATGCCGGGGCCGCCCTGCCGGTGGACTGCCACCTGCTGTTCACGATCTCGGAAGAGGTCGGGTCGGGCGCCTCCTCGATCCTGCATCAGGACGTGGCGGAGATGGTGACCATCGACAACGGCACCACCGCCCCCGGCCAGAACAGCAGCGAATTCGGCGTCACCATCGCCATGGCCGACAGCACCGGCCCGTTCGACATGGCGCTGACCCACTCGCTGCTGACCTTGTGCCAGGCGCAGAACATCCCGCACCAGCGCGACGTCTTCCGCTATTACCGCTGCGACAGCGCATCCGCCATCGAAGCCGGCAACGACATCCGCACGGCGCTGGTCTGCTTCGGCATCGACGCCTCGCACGGCTACGAGCGCATCCATGCCAACGCGCTGGAAAGCCTGGTGCGGCTGCTGGTGCTGTACCTGCAGAGCCCGCCCCGGGATTGAGGGGCGGGATTGATTGGGACGGTCAGCAGCCCGCCGTCCCGTCCCGACGCACCTCCTCCAGCACGCGGCGGAGGTCGCCGGGGTGAAGCGGTTTGTGCAGGAAGGCGCAGCCGCGGCGCTGGCCCTCCAGCAGGGATTCGGGCGCGGTCTCGCCGGTCAGGATCACCGCCGGGATGTCGGCCTTGAACAGCTTGCGCACGCGGTCGATCACGTCGAAGCCGGAGACCTTCCCCGGCAGGCGCAGGTCGGTCAGTATGGCGTCAGGCGGGCCTTCCAGGCCGTCGACGGCGGCGAACACCTCGCGCATGTTGGACGCGGAGACGAAGGCGCAGCCCCAGCTTTCCAGGGTCAGCAGCAGGCCGGACAGCACCATGCTGTCGTCGTCCACCACCAGGATGCGCATGCCGTCCAACGGCACCGCCGCCCTCCCCTGGTCGGCCGAGGCCGCCGCGGACGGGGTGTCGGCAAGCCCCCCCTCCCCTTCAAGGCGGTCGACGGTGATGGCGAAGACCGAGCCGCGGCCGGAGCGCGACCGCACGTCGATGGGCGCGCTCAGCAGAACCGACAGGCGCCGCACGATGGCGAGGCCGAGGCCGAGGCCGCGCGCCGGGTCGCGGGCCGGGTTGGTCAGCTGGTGGAACTCGTCGAAGATGACGTCCAGCTTGTCCTGCGGAATGCCGAAGCCGGTGTCCCACACCTCGATCCGCCATTGCCCGTCGCGCTTGCGCAATCCCAGCAGGATGCCGCCGCGCTGGGTGTAGCGGATGGCGTTGGCCAGCAGGTTGCGGATGATGCGGCCGAGCAGGACCGGGTCGCTGCGGGTGACCGCCCGGCAGGGCAGATGGACGCGCAGGCGCAGGCCCTTCTCCTCCGCCTGGGGACGGAATTCCTCGGCCAGCGACTGCAGCATCGCGTCGAGCGACACCGGCTGCAGGTCGGCCTCCACCGTGCCGGCGTCCAGCGTCGAGATGTCGAGCAGGGCGTTCAGCAGCTGCTCGCCCGCCGTCATCGCGTTGGCCAGCATGCCGGCGGTGCGGGTCGCCCGCGCGTTGCCCTCCACCTGGGTGGTCAGGGCGTCGAGGAACAGGCGCATCGCCTGGAAGGGCTGGCGCAGGTCGTGGCTGGCCGAGGCCAGGAAACGGGAGCGCGCCGCCGTGGTGCGCGCCACCTCCGCCCGCATCGCCTCCTCCAGCTTCGCGATGGCGCCGTCCAGCGTCGCCGTCGCCAGCACCCCCACCACGCGGCCGTCGACCAGCAGCGGAGTGGCGCGCAGGATGACCGGCGATTCGGCCGACAGGGTCAGCATGATGCTGTCCGGAGGCGTGGCCGGGTCGTCGCCGGCGCCGCCCTCGTAGAGCGGGCGCAGCGCGTCGGCCACCGCGGACCAGCCGCCGGGCAGCAGGGTCGGGCCGCTCTCGTCGCGGGTGGCGGCGCGCGGATGGTTGAGCAGGGAAGCCATCGCCTCGTTGCAGCGGACGGCGGCCATCTCCGGTCCGCCGATCACCAGCATCGTCGGCACCGTCCCGGCCGCGCAGACGCGCCGCGCGTTGTCGAGACACTCGCGATAGCGCAGATCGGTCGGGGACATTGGGGTGGCCGAAGATCGGTGCATCGCGTCGGAGTCTCTCACATCGGTGTCGCTGGGGATCGGGGTGTCGTGGAACGGCTGGAGGCTGATCGCCATGGGCACCGGTCGGACCGTCGGACAGTTTCGAAAAGCCCGCAGAGAATAAACGGACAAGCCGGCTTCCGAAATCACACGATGGCTCTACTCCCTTCCTATGCGGAAGGTGCAGGCCGCGGTCGCCGCATAAGATGATCCTCCACGAAGTATTTGCGACGCAGAAGCGCCATCAACCGGGTCTTCAGGACATCCATCTCCTGCGCCTTTCCGACGAAATCGTCGGCACCGGCGTTCAGGCTGATCATAAGCTGTTCCTCGTCATCCTGGCTGGTCAGGATGACGATTTGGAAGAACAGGCCGCGCTTGCGCCGGAACCTGTCGAATCTTTCGCAGAGCTGGGTGCCGCTGGTGCCCGGCATCACGAGATCGAGGATGACGCAGTCGAGCCCGCCGCCGGCAAGCGCCGCCACCGCCTCGTCGGCGTTGCGGGCGGCGGTGACGGTGCAGCCCTCCTGCTCCAGCTCGGCGCGCAGGAACTCGCGGTAGGTCGCGCTGTCGTCGACGATCAGGATGCGGGCGCGGCGGAAGATCTCCGGCACGGTCGGCGGGGCGCTGCGCCGCTCCATCAGCGCGCAGGCCTCCTCCACCAGCGCCTTGGGGTTGGAGGGGTCGTGCTCGCCCTCGCCGCGGCCGAGCACCATGACGGCGGCGTCGCTGCGCGCGCGGAGGTCGGCAAGGCCGGTGGGACCGGCAAGGTCACCCTCGACGATCAGCAGATCCTGCGGATTGCCGGCGATCTCGGACAGGGCCGGCTCCACGCCGTCGACGCAGACGGTTTCGACGCCGCGCTCCTCCAGCAGAAGCTTCAGCAGAAGCCCCTGCGTCTGGGAACCCATGACCACCAGGCTGCGGAGTCCGTTCATGGCGCCATCTTATCGTCGGAGGTCAATTGCAGCAGCCGTCCGGCCACCCGGTCGAGAGGCAGTTCCTCCACGGCGCCGCCCAGGCGCACGGCGGTGCCCGGCATGCTGTGGATCACCGCCGTGGAGGCGTGTTCGGCTATGGTGTAAGCCCCCACCCGATGCATGTCCACCAGCCCCCTCGCCCCATCCTCTCCCATGCCGGTCAGCAGCACGCCGATGCCGGAGGCGCCATAGGCGCGCGCCATCGACTGGAACAGCACCTCGCCCGACGGGCGCTGGCCGCACACCATCGGGTCGCCGGACAGGCGGATGGCGCCGTTGTCCACCAGCATGTGCCGGTCGCCCGGCGCCACATAGACCGTGCCGGGCCGCGGATTCATCCCCGCTTCGCCCAGTTGCACCGGCAGCGGGGAGACGGTGCCCAGCCAGTTGGCGAAGCCCTCCATGAACGGGGCGCCCATATGCTGGACCACGAAGACCGGCAGCGGAAAGCCGGCCGGCAGTTCCCTCAGGACTTTGGACAGCGCCGCCGGCCCGCCGGTGGAGGCGACGAGGCCCAGCCCGCGGAAGCGGCGGATACGGCCGTCGGCGGTCACCGCCGCCTCGGGCAGGCGGCCGTCCGGGGATGGGGCTTCGCCGGGCGCGTTGGACGAGCGGGCGGCCCGCGCGGTGATGCGGTGGCGGATGACCTTCACCTGGCTCATGATGACCAGCTGGGTGCAGAGGTGATGGGCCACCGTCTGGTAGTCGGCGCGCGCCATGCTGCCCGGCTTCTCCACCACCGCCAGCGCGCCGGCCTGCAGCGCCCGCATCGGGATGTCGAGGTCGCGCACGTCGGACGCCACCACAACGATCGGCAGCGGGGTCTGCCGCATGATGCGGCTGGTCACCTCGAAGCCGTCGATGCCCGGCAGGCGGATGTCGAGCGACACCACGTCGGGGGCGTTCTTCTCGATCATGCGCAGGGCCTGTTCGCCGCTGGAGGCGATGCCCGCCACCTCCAGCCGCGGGTCGGCGCCGATGACGTGGCTGAGAAGCTGCTGGATGACCGGACTGTCCTCCACCACCAGCACACGGATGCGACGGTTTCCGATGGTGGGAGGTCCGGAGTGCGCCGCCCCGCTCACATCAGCCGCCGGATGCCGGCCAGAAGCTCGTTCTGGTCGAAGCGCGTCTTGACGATGTAGGCGTCCGCCCCCAGCCGCAGGCCGCGTTCGCGGTCCTCGTCGCTGGCGCGCGAGGTGACGAGGATCACCGGGATCTCCGCCAGCCGCTTGTCGGCCTTCACCGCCTGCAGCAGGGCGAAACCGTCCATCCGGGGCATCTCGACGTCGCTGATGATCAGGCCAACCTCCATCCCTTCGGAAAGGCGCTCCAGGGCCTCGCGCCCGTCCACGCACAGCGTCACCCGATAACCATGGGATTCGAGGATGCTCTTTTCCAGCGTGCGGGTGGTGATGCTGTCATCGACGACCAGGATATGCGCCCGGGCAGGGGTAGCCTCTTCCGCAGGGCGTGCCGGCGGCGGCAGGACGCTGCCGGGCAGCGGCATCAGGCCGGAGATGTTCAGCACCAGCGCCGGCCCGCCATCGTCCATCAGCACGGTGCCGAGATAGCGGCCGCTGTCGAGCCCGGTCTCCTCTGCCGCCGTCACCACCGTCTCGCGCGTCGCGACGAAGCGGTCGACCGCCAGCGCCAGCCGCCGGTCGGCCGCGCGGACGACCACCAGGGCCAGCGTGCGTTCGGCGGTGGGCACCACCGGCGCCTCCATGCCCAGCAGGGCGGCCAGCGAGGTGACGGGGGTCTCCTCCTCGCCGATGCGGATCATCGGGGTGCCGACGCCGGAGAACAGCGCCTCGGCGGTGGTGGTGCGCAGCCGGACCACGTCGGCCGACGGGATCGCCAGGATCTGGTCCCGCACGGCGACGAAGACCAGACGCTGGCTGAGCAGGCTCAGCGGCACGTCGATGGTGACGGCGGTGCCGCCCTCCGGCCGGTCGGCGATGGTCAGGTTGCCCTGCAGCCGCTCCACCTCCCGCCGGGCGATGGCCAGCCCCATGCCGCGCCCGGCCAGTTCGGTGGTGCGCGACGCGGTGGAGAAGCCGGGGTGGAACAGGAACTCTGTCAGCCGCTCCAGCGGCATCTCCTCGCCCGCGGACAGCTCGTCGGCGTCGATCAGGCCGCGTTCGGCCGCCTTGCGCAGGATCGCCGCACGGTCCAGCCCGCGGCCGTCATCCTCGATGCGCAGGCGCAGGCGCGCCCCCTCCACCGACGCGGCGATGGTGACGCGCGCCGCCGGCCGCTTGCCCAGCGCCAGCCGTTCCGCCGGCGTTTCGATGCCGTGGCTGATGGCGTTGCGGGCGATGTGGAGGATCGGGTCCTTCAACCGCTGCAGGACGTTGCGGTCGGCCTCCACCTCCAGGCCGCGGACGTCGACCTCGACCTCCTTGCCCTCGGCCCGGCTGATGTCGCGCACCATGCGGCCGAGGCCGCTCAGCTGGTTTTCCGCCGGCAGCATGCGCAAACGCCGCATGTCCTGCTGGAAGCCGCCGCCCCAGCGCCGCATCGACCACAGCATCCGGTCATGGCTGCGGTGCGCGCTGTCGAGCGCGCCGCCGAGAGCGCGGAAGCGCCGCTCGAAAGCCATCACAGCGGGCAGCGCGCCGCGGCCGTCCAGCGCGCCGGCTCCATCCTCCGGCCGGGCCTCCAGCCGGGCGCCGCGGCCGAGCTGCAGGCGCAGATGCCGCCATGCGCGGTCGAGCGCCCGCCATTCCTGCCGCATCGCGCGGAGCTGGTCGCCGAGCCCCGCTTGCGCCTCCACCTCCGGCAGCAGGGCCGACGCGGTTTCCGACAAACGCTCCAGCCCCTGGGCGGCGATGCGGACCAGGGCGGCGGAATCGGCGTCGACGGTGCGCTCGCGCTGGCGGGGGGGCCGGCTCCCGGCGGCGCGGGTGGGGGATGCCGGAGCGGGGGCCGCGAAGGGAGCCGGGGCCGGAGAGCGACCGCCGCTGCCGCCGGCGGCCAGCGCGTCGAGGTCGGCGAGCACGCCGGCCGTCTCCACCTCCCCGCCGCCCTGGAGCGACCAGGCGACCAGATCCTCGATGGCGTCGAGCGCGCGGCGGAACACGCCGATATTGGCGGCGTCGAGCGGGATCTCGCCCTTCTGCACGGCGATGAAGGCGGCTTCCAGCCGGTGGGAGATCGCCTCCACCTCCGGCAGGTCGACGGCGCGGGCGGCGCCCTTCAGGCTGTGGGCACGACGGTGGATATCGACGAGATCGGGCGCGTCGCCCGTCGCCTCCGCATCGCGGAGCGCGTTGCGGATCGCGGCGAGGTGCTCCTTGTGCTCCAGGTCGAAGGCGGCGAGCAGGCGCTGGCGGATGTCCATCAGGGGCTCCGCATCACACCCGGTAGTTCCGCACCGCCTCGACCAGACCCTGGCCGAGGTTGTTCAGGTTGGCGGCGGCGCCTTCCAGCTGGCGGGTGCCGGCGGCGGTCTGGCTGCTGGCCTCGCGGATGTTCTGCAGCGCCTGGATCACCTGCTCCAGGCCGATCTGCTGCTGGTTGGTGCCGGCGACGATCTGCTGGAAGGCCAGCACGCTCTCCTGGATGTTCTCCGCCATGGTGCGGATGGTCGATTGGGTGGCGTCGGTCTGGCGCTTGCCGGCGGCGACGCGCTTCACCGCCTCCTCCGTCAGCATGACCGAGGCGTTGATGCCGTGCTGGATCTCCGACAGGTTGGAGCGGACCTGGGCGGTCGCCTCCTTCGACTGGTCGGCGAGGCTCTTGATCTCGCCCGCCACGATGGAGAAGGTGCGGCCATGCTCACCGGCCGCCGCCGCCTCGATGGCGGCGTTCAGCGCCAGCAGGTGGCAGCGCTCGGCGATGTCGTTGACCGTCACGATGATCTCGCCGATCGCCTGGGTGCGCTCGGACAGCATGACGATGTTCTCGGCCACCGCCTCCGCCTGTTCGCGGATGGCGTCCATCGCCTGGATGGTGTCGTCCACCGCCTTCATGCCGGAATGGCTGGAGGCCGCCACCGACTGGGCGCCGTGCGAGACGTCCTGGGCGCGGCGGTTGATCTGGGCGCCGGATTCGGTGATTTCCGACAGGGTCGCCGTGGTCTGTTCCACCGCCGCCAGCTGTTCGGCGACGCTGGCCGACTGCTGCTGGGTCGAGGCGCGGATCTGGGCGGTGGCGGCGTGGACGCTCTCCGCCGTCTCGCGGGTGGTGCGGGCCATCGATTTGAGGCGGCCGGCCATCTCGTTCAGATGCTGGCCGAGGATGGCCAGCTCGTCCTTGCCGGCGATGGCGATCTCCTGGGTCAGGTCGCCGTGGCCGACCTTGGTGACGAAGTCGATGGCGCGGCCGAGCCGCCGGGTGATCGAGCTGCCGATCAGATAGGCGACCGCCACCGCGATCAGGAAGACGACCACCAGTGCGATGACCGAGGACTGGATGGCCGAGTTGTAGATCGACCGGATGTCGCTGCGGCCGGCCTGGGTCAAGTGGTCGATGGCGGTCTGGGCCTGACTGATCCGCGCCTCCATGTTCTTGCGCAACTCGTCCACCCGCTGGCGGCGCAGCAGCGCCTCGGCGATCTGGTTGCGTTCGAGCATGGTGTAGATCGTCCGCGCCTCGTCGCCGACCAGGGTGATGGCGCGGGTCATCTCGTTGATGGCGGTGTCCAGTTCGACCCAGCCCCGGCGGCGGCTGTCGGTCACGCCGGTCGAGGCACGCTCCGCCACCATCGCCCGCAGCTGGCCCAGCCGGTCGCGCAGTTGGACGCCGGCCTCGTCGTAATGGCGGCGCAGCGGCGCCAGCAGGGCCGGGATTTCGGCGACCCGCCCTTCGGCATTGGCGATGGACACGGCGTTCAGCGCCGTCTCGCGCGTGCTGCGGAGTTCCGCCTGCAGGTTGCTGACATCGGTCACCATGTTGGCGGCCTCGTTGTCGTAGGTCGACACCGCCATGATGACGTCCAGCGCGTCGGAAAAGCGCGACATCTGATAGAGCGCCAGCAAGGCCGTCAGGACACAGACGACGCCGAATCCCAGGACCAGCTTGTGCGCGACTTTCATGTTCATTCTTGGACTCCAGCCCCGGACGGCTCTTCAGGTGGATCGGTCGATTTCAGGTCTTCACGAGGTCGAGCAGGGCCGCCATGTCCAGGATCGCCATGCGGTCGGCGGCGATGGCCCTGACCAGCGGCCCGGCCTCCGCCGGGGCGGAGCCGCGCGGCGGCACGATGTCGGCCACCCGCTCCACCTCCCGCACGCGCAAGGCCGCCGGGCGGCCGGGCCCGGTGCGCAGCACGATCGCGTAGCCGGACGGGTCGGTCTCGGCCCTGGACAGGGCGACGGATACACTTGCGGACGGCCCGTTGCACAGCCGGTCGAGGTCGAACAGCCGCATCACCCGGCCGGCGACGGCGATCACCCCCAGCACGGCGGGCGGAGCCCCCGGCACGCGGGCCAGCCGCGGCATCGGCACGATGTGCCCGAGATGGCGCAGCTCCAGCCCATAGTGCGTTTCGGCCCCGCGGGCGACAAGCATCGGGATGCCGGCGCTCTCCTCCGCGTGGAGTTGCGGGGTTTCGGCCAGTTCCTCCGCCCGGCGGGCCAGCACGGCGTCGACCCAGGGGCCATGGCCGGCGAAGGTCGCCTCCAGGTCGGCGCTGCGGCGGGCCAGTTTCCTGTGCACCTCGTCCCAGTCGATGGCCGCACGGGCGGCGGCACGGTCGGGAGAGGCGCTTTCGAGGGCGGCGATCAGCGGTGCGGCACCCGCTGCCCCAGCCACCGTCACTGCCGCCAATCCCGCGCCGGCGCCGGCAAGCGTGTCGTCCATCAGCCCTCCTCACCGGTCAGCCAGAGGTCCAGCATGCCGCGCAGTTCCTGAACGGTCAGGCCGCCGCCCTCCGCCACCGCCTCGTCGTCGGGACGGCCGTCCAGCGCCTCGCGCGCATTGCGGAAATGGCGCTGCGCCGGGACCAGCCGGCCGCGCCGCCAATAGGCCAGCGCCAGATGATAGTCGGCCAGAACGAATCGCGGGTCGAGATACAACGCGCGCTTGAAGGCCGCCACCGGGTCGCCGACGCCCAGTTCCTCCTCCACCAGACCCAGCTGGTAATGGGCGCCGGGGTCCAGCCGATTCGCCTCCACCTGGGCCAGACAGGCTTCCAGAACGGTCGAGCGCTCGTTGGTTTCGGCGGTGTCCGGCGGGGTGGGCGCGGCGGGGGGCGTCGCCGCCGGCACGGCCCTGCGGGAGCGCGGAGCGGGGCGGACGGCGGGATCGGACGCGGAATCGGGCGCCGGGCCGGTCGGGCGGCGGGACTTGGGCACGGGAGCCGGGGCCGCCGCTGCCGGGCCGGGGGATGGGCGGCGATCCGCCGCGGCCGGGGCCGCCGGCTCGGCCTGCTTGCGGTAAAGGGTGGCGCCGGGAACCGAGACCGGAATGAACAGCTCGTTCATCTGCGGCCCCGCCTCGGCATGGCCGACCACCAGCCAGCCGCCGTCGGCCAGCGCCTTGTGCAGGTTGCCCAGCAGCCGGTGCCGCGTCGCCTCGTCGAAATAGATCATGACGTTGCGGCACAGGATGATGTCGAAATGCCCGATCCCGTGCGGATAGGAGGGAATCGACCCATCCACGAGGTTGAAGGGCATGAAGCTGGTCCATTGCCGGTATTTCGGCTTCACCGACCACAGCTTGTCCTGGCGGTCGAAGCAGGCCTCCAGCGTTTCCGGCGACAGCCCGCGCACCGCCCAGTCGCCATAGGCGCCGCGCCGCGCCTGTTCCAGGAAGGCGCCGTTGATGTCGGTGCCGACGATGTGGACCTGCCAGCCTTCCAGCTGCGAGGCGAAATGCTGCTTCAGCAGGATTTCGAGCGTGTAGGCCTCCGGCCCGATGGAGCAGCCGGCACTCCAGATCCGCAGCAGTCGGCTCGACTGGTTGCGGCGCAGGCATTCGGGGATGGCGACGGCGCGCAGCGCGTCGAACTGCTCGATGTAGCGGAAGAAGAAGGTCTCTCCCACCGCCAGCTCGTTGATGAGGCCCTGATATTCGGCACCGGTAGGACCTTCCGCCTCCAGCGCGGCGAGATAGCCGCCGACCGTGGCGATGCGGCCGAAGGGCAGCCGGCGGTTGATCCGCTCGGCGAAGGCGGCATCCTTGTCGGCGTAATAGGCAAGCCCGGTGGCGTCGATCACCATCGTCTTCAGGCGCAGGAAATTCGGATCGCGGCGGATCGCCTCGATCCCGGCGGCGACGGCATTCGGCATCATGCGGCACCGTCCGCGGAAGAGTCCGGGTCCTCAGAGTGCCGCCACTGCGCCAGCCTGCGCTCCGCAACGGCACGGAAGGCGTCGAGCAGCCGGCCCTCCGCCTCGCTGAGCAGCCGGTCGGGGTCGAGCAGGGTCACGATGCCGCCACGGCCGGTCACCCGGTCCGGAAAGGCGCCGGCGGCACAGCCGTTGAAGGTCAGCGACGGGTCGGAGGGGGTGCGCTCGGCGGGATCGACCGCGGTGTCGCCATGGACCCGGTCGGCCAGCAGCGCCGCCGGCTGCCCCTGCCAGGTGACGAGAAACAGCGGCGAATAGAGGTTCGGCTCGGCGGTCCCGGCGCCCTCGGCGGCCAGATCCAGCAGCACGTCCAGGCGCAGGACCGGCACCACCTCCCCCTGATAACGGAAAATGCCCTCCACCGGCAGCGGTGCCGTCGGCAGCCGGTCGAGACGCGGCAACGGCAGGAAACGCCGCACGGACCCCACCGGCAGCGCCAGCGCCCGGCCGGCAACCGAAAACACGACGCAACGGAATGGCGACGGGGTGGAGGCGGTATGCGCAGGGTTTGGTGACATCCGTCCGTCGATGGTCTGGAATCCGACCGGGAACATGCCCCATCACGACCGGAATGCGAATTACGCCAATGGTTTACGCCGTAGGGCCTATGCCCCCGCCGCGACCGTCCCTGCCCTTTGCCTGATGGACCGGGCGGGCTACTGTCTTGCGGCAAGGATAAACCAGGACCAGGGAGAAGTGAAACGATGGCCGGCCGCTATTTCGAGGATTTCCGCATCGGCGACGTGATCGAATCGGAAGGGGCGACCCTGACCGACAGCCAGATCATGGATTTCGCCCTGCGCTTCGACCCGCAGCCCTTCCACATGGACGCCGCGGCGGCGGCCGACGGGCCATTCCAGGGGCTGATCGCCAGCGGCTTCCACACCCTGTCGCTGACCTTCCGGCTGATCCGCGACACCGGCATCATAACCGGCACCAGCCTGGGCGGCTCCGGCATGGACGAGCTGCGCTGGCTGCGGCCGGTGCGGCCCGGCGACACCATCCGCGCCCGGGTGGAGGTGGTGGAGACCATCCCGTCGCGCCGTGGCGGGCGCGGCACCGTGCGGCTGGCCTACACCACGGTGAACCAGCGCGGCGAGCCGGTGATGACCTGCATCATGAACCACATCATCGCCGGACGGGGCGGCCCGCAGACCGTCGAGGTCTGAACGCCGCGCCGCCGCCGCCTTTCAGGCCCGCGCGGCCAGGGTGCGGATCGCCAGCGCGGCGGCGGAGGCGCGGTTTTCCACCCCCAGCTTGGCGAAGACCTGTTCCAGGTGCTTGTTCACCGTGCGCGGGCTGATGCCAAGGATCTCGCCGATGTCGCGGTTGGGCTTGCCGTTGGCGATCCACAGCAGAACCTCCGCCTCGCGAGCGGTGAGGCCGAGAGCGTCGCGCAGAACCGCCTCCTGCCGGCCGGCGGTCGGCTCGCTGAGGCGGAACAGGTATTCGTCGGGGTTGGCCGGGCTGAGATAGGTGAATTCCAGCCGCCGCACCCCCTCGCCGTCCGGCAGCTCCAGCGTGAAGGTCTCCGCCGAGGCGCCGGGGGTTGAGGATTGGCGCAGCCGGACCAGACCGGCGGCCAGGGAGGATTCCGCTTCGGGGCGCACGCCGTCGGGGCCGGGCAGCAGGCCGCCGAGCAGCCGTTCGGCCTGCGGGGTACACCACAGCAGCCTGCCCTCCCCGTCCGTCGCCAGCAGGAAGCGGCCGGTGGCGTCGAGCGCGGCGCGGGCGCCGTAGGCGACGCGGGCGTTGGTCAGATGGACGCGGATGCGGGCGATCAGCTCGTCCACCACGATGGGTTTGGTGACGTAATCGACGCCGCCGGCCTCCAGCCCCTTCACCACATGCTCGGTGTCGCTGAGGCCGGTCATGAAGATGACGGGGATGTGCGACAGGTGGGGGATCTGCTTCAGCCGCCGGCAGGTCTCGAAGCCGTCGAGGCCGGGCATCACCGCGTCCATCAGGATCAGGTCAGGGGTGATCTGGCCGACCAGATCCAGGGCGCTTTCGCCGTCGACGGCGACCAGCACGGTCAGGTCGGCCTGTTCAATGGCCTCCGTCAGGAATCCCAGGGTGTCGGGGGTGTCGTCCACCACCAGGATCATGTCGCGGCGCTTCATCCCGTCACGGCCCCGTCTTCTTCCAGATCATCTTGGTCTTGGTCCTGCGCGGCGTCTCGCTGCGCCGCCGCCTCTTCCACCGCACGCATATAGCCTTTCAGGTCGAAGGCGCGCACCAGCGTTCGCAGCCGCTCGACGAATGGCAGGGCGGCGGCATCCTCCGCCTCGATCTCGCGCAGCTTGGCCTCGATCCCGCGAATATAGCCGATCCGGCCAAGCTGGCGCAGGTCGTCGAGATGACGCAGCGCCGACTCCGGCGGGTGATTGGACGGCTCCGGTGCTTGATCGGCCGGCGCGGGCGGCGGGGCCAGCGGTTCCGCAGGCTTTTCCACCGCGTGGATCCATTCCAGGCCGGTCAGCGCCTGCAGGCGGTCGAGCAGCGCGTGAATCTCAATGGGCTTGGCGACGAAGGCATCATGCGGCGCCCGGCCGTCGCCCGGCCCCTGCGCCTCGTAGGCGTTGGCGGAGACCATGATGATGCGGATGCGGTCGGCGAATTGGCGGCGCAGCTCCTCGGCCAGATCCCAGCCGCTTTCGCCGGGCATCGAGATGTCGAGCATGGCGACGTCCGGCTTGCACTGCGCCGCCAGCTCCAGGCAGGTGGCGGCGTCCGACGCGGTGAACAGAACGAAGCCCAGCGGGCGCAGGATGTCGGTCATCAGCGCCAGATGGTCGCGGTCGTCGTCGGCCAGCAGGATGGTGATCTGCGGCCCGGCATAGCCGGTGACGGCGCGGCGCTCCACCTGCTCGCCCGGACGGTGCATCGCTTCCGACAGCAGCAGCCGGACGGTGAAGACGCTGCCCCGCCCGGCTTCGCTGCGCACCGCGATGTCGCCGCCCATGATCCGGGTCAGCACCCGCGTGATGGTCAGGCCGAGTCCCGTGCCGGCCACCGCCCGCACCGCCGCCCCCCGCCCGCGCTCGAACGGTTCGAAGACGCGGTCGAGATCCTCCGCCCGGATGCCGATGCCGCTGTCGGCGATCTCGAACTCGGCGATCTGGCTGCGGTAGCGGACGGTCAGGGCGACATGGCCGGTTTCGGTGTATTTCACCGCATTGGACAGCAGGTTGATCAGGATCTGGCGCATGATCTTGCTGTCGGTGTGGACCCAGACCGGCAGATGCGGCACGCGGGCATAACGGAACTCCAGACCCTTGGCCGACGCCTGGATGCGGAACATGTCGGCCAGCTGGTCGAGGAAGTCGATCAGTTGCACCTTGTCGCGGCTGAGCCGGCGCAGGCCCGATTCGATCTTGGAGATGTCGAGCAGACCGTCGATCAGGTTCGACAGGTGCTCGGCACTGCGGCGGATGACGCGGACGGCGTCCTGCGGACGCTGGGTGCTGTTGCTTTCCAGAAGCTGGGCGTAGCCGGAGATGGCGTTGAGCGGCGCGCGGATCTCGTGGCTGACGCCGATGATGTAGCGGCTCTTGGCGGCGTTGGCGGCCTCCGCCACCTCCTTGGCCTTTTGCAGGGCCGCGTCGGTGCGCTCGTGGGCGGCGATCTCGTCCATCAGCATGGCGGTCTGGCGGGCGCTCTCCTCCTCCGCCTTGCGGCGGCTCTCATGGGCCAGCACCAGCAGCCAGGCGGCGACGCCGGACAGGATGAACAGGCAGACGAAGACGGTGACCAGCGCGGTGTGGATCGCCGCCCGCTCCGCCGCGTCGGCATTGGCATACTGGAAGTCGATGACCAGCAGCACCCCGCCCAGCACCAGCGAGAACAGCGTCATCACGCCGATGAAATGGCCGGTGCGGGTGTGGACCCCGGCGGCCATGCGCTTGGGCAGGATCCGTTGCAGGCTGTGGGCGATCTGGTCGGCGAAGCGGCTGTCGGTCTTGCACAGATCGTGGCAGCGCGCCTCCAGCGTGCAGCAGAGCGAACAGATCGGCGCGTCGTAGGCAGGGCAGAAGGCCATGTCCGGCCGTTCGAAGTGGTTCTCGCAGATCGAACAGCGGACGGTCGCGCCCTCGCCGGGCAGGGGATCGGACTTGCGCGCGATGTAGAAGCGCCCCCCCGTCCTCCAGGCGATCAGCGGCGCGGCGGCGAAGGCGACGACCAACCCGATGAAGGGGGCCAGCGCCTGGGCGACCGGGCCGAGAAGGCCGAAGAAGGCGGTGGTGGAGCACAGCACCGACAGGCCCATGGCGCCGGTGCCCACTGGGTTGATGTCGTAGAGGTGGGCGCGCTTGAACTCGATGCCCGGCGGGCTGAAGCCCAGCGGCTTGTTGACCGCCAGATCGGCGGCGACCGCCCCCAGCCACCCCACCGCGACGTTGGCGTAGAGGCCGAGGATGCTCTCGATCACGCCGAGGATGCCGATTTCCATCAGCAGCAGGGCCAGCAGCACGTTGAACACCAGCCAGACGACGCGGCCGGGGTGGCTGCGGGTCAGGCGGGAGAAGAAGTTCGACCAGGCGATGGAGCCGGCATAGGCGTTGGTGACGTTGATCTTCATCTGGCAGACGACGACGAAGATGCCGGTCAGCGCCAGCGCCGCGACGGGGGAGCCGAACACGTCGAGGAAGGCCATGTGGTACATGCTGTTGGGCTGCACCGCATCCTCCACCGCCAGTCCGTGCTTGAGCGCGAGGAAGGCCAGCAGCGACCCCGCCGCCAGCTTCAGGCTGCCGATCACCACCCAGCCCGGCCCGCCGGCCAGCAGAGCCGCCCACCAGCGGACCTTGCCGATGCGGGACTGCGAGGGCAGGAAGCGCAGATAGTCCACCTGCTCGCCGATCTGCGGCAGAAGCGAGAGCAGGACCGAGGCGGCCATGCCGAAGGGCAGCAGCGACAGCCCGCCGTCGGGGGCGTAGACGCCGGGCAGCGAGGTCCATTGCGCCAGGGTTTCGCGGTCGAGCAGGAAGAAATAGGCCAGCGGCACGCATTGCAGCAGGATCCACACCGGCTGCGTCGCCCATTGCATGCGGCTGATGAAGCGGATGCCATAAACGGCGATGGGAATCACCGCAAGCGAGCTGATGACATGGGCGAGAGAGGCCGGAATGCCCAGCACCATGGTCAGCCCGGCCGACATGATGCTGGCCTCGATCGAGAACAGGATGAAGGTGAAGGAGGCGTAGACCAGCGAGGTGATGGTGGACCCGAGATAGCCGAAGCCGGCGCCGCGGGCCAGCAGGTCGATGTCCACCCCGGCCTTGGCCGCGTGATAGGTGATCGGCAGCCCGACCAAAATGCTGAGCAGCGCCACCGCCAGGATGGCGGCCATGGCGTTCTCGAAACCGTAGGTCAGGGTGACGGCGGCGCCCAGTGCCTCGCAGGCCAGGAAGGAGATGGCGCCGAGCGCGGTGTTGGCGACGCGCCACGCGCTCCAGCGCCGCGCCCGCTCCGCCGTGTAGCGGAGCGCGTAGTCCTCCAGCGTCTGGTCGGCGGCGAGCTGGTTGTATTGCCGGCGTTCACGGACGATCCGTTGCCTCGCGCTCATGCCCGTCCGCCGTCCCGCCCGTCGCCTTTGGTGGTCCGCATCGTCGGGAGTTTCCCGGTGCTTGGCAAGGTGCAAGCGCGTTGACAGCGCCGGACCCGGCCTCTAGCTGTCGAACCCCACGACCCGGACAATCGCTGAAAGCCCAAGCATGACCGTCGAGCTTGTCGTTTGTGAAACCTGCCGCCGGCCGGAGGACCCGCCGGAAGCCACGCGGCCGGGCGCGGAACTGGTGGCGCTGATGGAGCGGGCGCTGGCCGACCAGCCCGATCTGGCCGCGCTGGTACGGCTGCGGCCGATGCGCTGCCTGATGAGCTGCAAGCGTCCCTGCGCCGTCGCCGTGCGCTCCGCCGCGCGGATGAGCTATGTGCTGGGCGACTTCGCTCCGGACGAGATGACGGTGGAGACGCTGACCGCCTACCTGCGCGCCTATGCCGCCACCACCGACGGGATTGTTCCGTTCAAGCAATGGCCGCAGGGCGTCAAGGGTCGTTTCGTTTCCCGACTCCCGCCGCTGGAGGAGGCGGACGGTCGGATTTGACACATCGGGGCCGCGGTCCAATTATTGTTGGCAAGACCAACGATTTTCCGCCCTTACGGGCGGGGAGGAGCGCCCGATGAAGGTCGACCCCGAGGTTCTGAACTGCGCCACCGGCCTGCTGCACATGGCGCGCGAGGCGGAACGCTCCAACGGCTGGGAAGCCGGCGACCTGCTGCGCACCACACTGCGCCTGCTGGTGGTTGCCGGCGCCGACGGCCATGGCTGGGACGCCGACGACCTGTCGGAGGAAATCCGCGATCTGGTCGAGGCGGTGCGGACGACGAATGCAGACGATGAGCAGTTCGGGGGCGCGTTCGGGGATGGGGAGATGGTGGTGCATTGAGGGGGTTGTCGTCGGGGGGAGTTAGACCCCCACCCTAACCCTCCCCCGCCCAGCTCTCGCACAAAGCTGCGCTTTGTGCTGACGCGGCAGGCGGACCGTAGGTCCGCTGAGAGCGGGGGAGGATAGGTGGGGGTCTAGCGAAGCAAGAATCCGACTCTACCCCTCCGAAACCTCCGGGTTCAGCTGGATCAGCACCTTGTCGATGCGGCGGCCGTCCATATCGACGACCTCGAAACGGATGCCGTTCCAATGGAAATGCTCCGCCGCGGTCGGAACGTGGCCGAAATGATCGAGCAGGAAGCCGGCGATGGTGTGGAAATCGCCCTCCCCCTTCATGTTCTTGACGCCGACCAGCGCCTCGACCTCCTCCACCGGGGTCATGCCGTCGACCAGCCAGCTGCCGTCTTCGCGCTGGACGGCGGCGGTGTCGCCTTCGTGGCTGCTGTCGGGCAGTTCGCCGGCGATCGCCTCCAGGATGTCGGTCATGGTGACCAGCCCCTCGACGCTGCCGTACTCGTCCACCACCACCGCCATGTGGACGCTGGCCTGCTTGAACAGGT
>CBIHQY010000050.1:0-37940 GCA_966212305.1 uncultured Azospirillum sp. | reverse complement strand
CGAACACCATCCGAACCGCGCGCTCGCGCACTTCAGGGGCGTATTTGGGTGATGCCTGCTTCGTCATGATGACCCCACTCTCTCAGATGATGGGGCCTCTTGGAAACCGGGGGCGGTTCAGTCGGCCTTGTTCGCATGTGGATGGGGGTGTGCCGGGATGTTCCCCGGCTGGCTTGCCCGACTATTCCCATCAAGCGCCTGCCGATCTTGTGAAAAGCCCCGTCGATTTGAACGAAAGCCGAATGTCGCGGACCGATTTGTATCGAAACCGTGCAGCGTTCAAATCAGCGGTGCCCTGTCCAAGACGCTCCTGACTAGGATGGGCAACATCGCCGCCATGGTTCCTGAAGACGGACCATGACGATCCGTTCGCCTTCAGGAACGGGACCGGCGGACCATCCCCGCGCCGCCGGCTGATCGCGCCGGACAGGGCTCCCTCCCCCGGAGCCCTGTCCGCCCCGCGATTCCTTGCAAATTTTCAAGTCGGCCAGCCCATGGCCCTGTCGCAAAAGGAGGTTCGCGTGAACCGACAAGCTGAACCGGCCGGAACGGCGCCGCTGCCCGGCATCGTGACGGCGCTTGGCGAGGAGCCGGCTTTCCGGCCCGGCGACGCCGTCCGCATCCTCACCCGAAGCCCCATCGGCCATTACCGGGTACCGGCCTACCTGCGCGGCAAGACCGGCACGGTCGAAGCGGTCATCGAACCCGCCGCCATTGACAACGAGCAGGAGGCCTACGGCCGCAATGCCGGCGCCAGGCGACACTATTACCGGGTCGCCATCCCGCTGACCGACGTCTGGCCCGACTATGCCGGTCCGGAAAAGGACGGCCTGCGCATCGAAATCTACGAGACCTGGCTGGAAAGGGCCTGACCCGATGACCGACCCAGATCACGGCCACCAACACGGCCATCAGCATGAGCATGCCCATCCGCATGCCCCCATCGGGCAGGAAAGCCCGCCCGGCTACTACGAGGTCATGGAAACCGCGGTCCGTGAACTGCTGGTCGAACGCGGGATGATCGGTTCCGACGAGCTCCGCCGACAGATCGAGGTTCTGGATTCCCGGACACCGGCGCTGGGGGCCAAGGTCGTCGCCCGTGCCTGGGTGGATGCGGAATTCCGCCACCGCCTTCTCGCCGACGGCCGGGCGGCGTGCGAGGAGCTGGGCATCAGCTTCTATGACGACACCCGGCTGATCGTGCTGGAGAACACCGCGACGGTGCACAACCTGATCGTCTGCACCCTGTGTTCCTGCTACCCGCGTCCAGTGCTGGGGCTGCCGCCGGATTGGTACAAGCTGAAGGCCTACCGTGCCCGCGCGGTGGTGGAGCCGCGGGCGGTGCTGGCCGAGTTCGGGACCGTCATTCCTGAAGACGTCGAAATCCGCGTCAGCGATTCCACCGCCATGGTCCGCTACCTCGTGCTGCCGCGCCGGCCGGCCGGGACGGACGGTATGGATGAAGAAAGTCTGGCGGCGCTGGTGACCAGGGACGCCATGATCGGCGTGGTCCCGGTGGCTGCTCCCACTGGGAGGACGGTGCAATGAGCGGTGGCGAACAGCTGGTCAGGCGTCTGCCCAACGACATCGGCGGCCTGTCCGCCGGACCGATCGAGCGGGTCGAGCATGACCTGGAGCCGTGGGAAAAGCGCTGCCACGCGCTGGCCGACGTGCTCGACTTCCGCAAGATCATCAACACCGAGGAGAAGCGCCGCGGCGTCGAGGCGCTGGGGTCGGAGATGGTCGGAGCACTCGGCTATTACGAGCGCTGGATCGTCGCCTTCTCCAACATCCTCTTCCAGAAGGGGCTGCTGACCCCGGAGGATCTGGCCCGCAAGATGGACGAGGTCGCTGCGCGTCACGCCGCTCCGCAGCCATGAGCGTGGCCCAGCCCGCCTCCTCCTCGACCTGCTTCGTCGAGCGCGATCCGCAGGTTGCGCTGGCCCGCCGGGCGGCGGTCGAGGGAATCGGCACGCTTCTGCTGATGCTGATGGTGGCGGGAGCGGGGGACGCCGTGTTGCGTTCAGGAGGATTGGCCGGAAGCGGCCCGCTGCCCGGCGCACTGGCGACCTCCGGAAGCCTGAGTGGCCTGATCCTGGCTTTCGGTGCAGTGTCTGGCGGGCATTTCAACCCACTGATCACTGTGCTGCAATGGCTGGTCGGTGAAAGGCGGCTCGACTGCACCATCGCCTATGTCGTGGCGCAGAGTGCCGGTGCGGTGGCGGGGGCGATGCTGGCCGACGCGCTGTTCGGCATCGGGACCCATAGCGTCGCAGCCATGCCGTTGGGGAAATTGGTGCCGAGCGAGGCGGCGGCGACGGCTGGCCTGATGATCGTGGTATTCGGCTGCAGCCGTAGCGGCCGCGCGCAGACCGGTCCCTTTGCCGTGGGCGCGTGGCTGGCCGCGGCCATCCTGGCGACGCCGTCCGGTTCCTACGCCAACCCGGCGGTGACGCTTGGGGCGCTGTTCACCGGCGGGCCGGTGGCGCTGTCGGGCGGATCGGCGCTGCTTTATGTCCTGGCGCAATCGGCGGGGGCGCTTGCCGCCTTTCTGGTGATTTCCATCGCCTATCCGAAAAGGTCGCTTTCGCTTGGCGGGGCGGCTCCCACCCCTGTCGAAGGAGAAGCGTCATGAGTCCGCTTCCGAAACCCTCGGCCGTCCTCGGCCGCCCCGGCTTGAAAGCCCGGCTTGTCCTGGTGTCCGCAGCCGTCTTGTTGCTGAACGCCGGCGGCTGGCTCGGTGCCGTCCTGTCCTTCAGCGGCGATCCGGCGCTGTTCGGCATGGCGCTGCTGGTCTATGGGCTCGGCATGCGCCACGGGCTGGACGCCGACCACATCGCTGCCATCGACAATGTCACGCGCAAGCTGATGCAGGAAGGAGAACGCCCGGTCGCCGTCGGCTTTTTCTTCGCGCTCGGGCATTCGGCCCTGGTGGTGCTGGTGGCCGCGGCGGTCGGCGCCACGGCCAGCTCGCTGGAGCTGTTCCGCAGCGTGCAGGAGGTCGGCGGCTATCTGGGCACCGGCGTATCGGCGCTGTTCCTGTTGACCGTGGCGCTGCTCAACATCCTGGTTTTCCGGTCGGTCTGTCGGGCTTATCGCGCGCTGCGGGCCGGCGGTTCGCCGGATCAGGCGGAGCTGGACCGTATGATGGGCGGGCAGGGGCTGCTGACAAAGCTTCTGCGGCCGCTGTTCGGTCTGATCAGCCGGAGCTGGCACATGGCCCCGCTCGGCGTGCTGTTCGGCCTGGGCTTCGACACGGCGACAGAGATCGCGATGTTCGGGCTGTCCGCCGCGCAAGCGGTCAACGGGCTGCCTTTCGCGACGATCCTGGTCTTTCCCCTGCTGTTCGCCGCCGGCATGCTGCTGGTGGATACCGCCGACGGGCTGCTGATGCTGGGGGCCTATCGCTGGGCGACCGCCCGTCCCGCCCGCCGGCTGCGCTACAACATGGGCATCACGCTACTGTCGGCCCTTCTCGCCGGCTTCATCGGCGGAACCGAGCTGCTGGGCCTGATCGGCGGGCATTTCGGCCTGGACGGCGGAGTTTGGAGCCTCCTAGGTCTGCTGAAGGACGAGTCCGACAGCCTGGGCTTTCTGATCGTCGTTCTTTTCGCCATCGCCTGGGCGGTCGCCCATGGCTTGCACCGGTCGCGCGCGGCGTCGGCGGTCCTGAAAGGCGACGCCTGAGCGCGCCTGTCCATCATCTTCTCCTCACGATTTCATCCCCTATAAAGAAGGAGTTCAGCATGGCCACCCGGATTCCGGCCGCCTATGCCGACCCCGCATCCCCTGCGCTGCCGAAGGGCGAGATGGTCCTCGACCTCGCCCGAACCGCGCTCGTCATCACCGACCCGCAGATCGACTTTCTCAGCCCGCAGGGCGCCGCCTGGGGAGCCTTCGGCGAGAGCATCACCGAGCACGGCACCGTCGGCAACATTGGCCGGCTGCTCGTCGCCGCCAAGGGTGCCGGTATTCCGGTCGTGATTTCCCCGCACTACTATTACCCGCACGACCACGACTGGGACCATGCCGCCCCTGGCGAGGTGCTGATGCACAAACTGCGCATGTTCGACCGCCGCGACCCGCTGTCGCTCGAGGGCTTCGCCGGGTCGGGTGCCGACTGGATGCCCGAATACCACGACCTGATCCAGGACGGACGGACCATCGTCTGTTCACCCCATAAGATCGCCGGCCCGCAGACCAACGATGTGCTGTTCCAGCTGCGCAAGAAGCGGGTGGATCAGGTCATCCTGGCCGGTATGGCCGCCAATTTCTGCGTTGAATCGCATCTGCGCGATTTCGTCGAGCATGGCTTCGAGGTCGCCGTGGTGCGCGACGCCACAGCCGCCAGCAAGCTGCCGGAGGGCGACGGCTATCTGGCCGCCCTGATCAATTTCCGCTGGTTGGCGAATGCGCTGTGGAGCACCGAGGAAACGATGGTGCGGCTGGGCGTGGCCGGTGCCGTCAGCTCTGGCGGCCGGCAGGGCTAAGGCTGCGGCCAAGCCCGCATGGCGGTGTCCGCGATTTCCCTCAGCGTTGCCTCGTCCGCGCCATCGTGGGCCTGCACCGCCATTCCCTGAAGCACAGCCATATAATAGCCGGCCAGCACTTCAGGCCTCACTCCGGCCGGCACGTCGCCCTCCGCGATGCCACGGGTGATCCGCTCCGCCAGGAGGGAGCGCCGGGCGGACCGTAACGCCGCGACTTCCTGCGCGACCGCCTGATGCTCCGGCGCGCAGGCGAGCGCGGCGGTGGACAGCATGCAGCCGCCGATCGTGCCGGTGAAGGCCTGCGCACCTTCGCGCAGGATGCGGGCGACGGCGTCGCGCGCGGTGGTCTCCTCCGCCAGCACGCGGGCATAGAAGCCTCCGGCCTCGTGCAGGTAGCGGTCCAGCGCCTCGCGGTAGAGCCCCTCCTTGGAGCCGAAGGCCGAATAAAGGGCCGGCGGGTTGATGCCAAGCTCCTTCACCAGTTCCGACACTGACGTGCCTTCATAGCCATGCTGCCAGAACAGCCGCACGGCATGGGCCAGCGCCTCGTCCCGATCGAAGCCGCGCGGGCGTCCGCGGGTCCGCCTGACCTCGTCGTTCTGCGGTTCTGATTTTTTCATAGTGATCGCTCGGAAATATGTTGCGTCCGGGTGCTCGTTCCAATATCGTAGCGATCGTTAGCTTAATGCAAGGCCGACGAAGCGGGCGCCCACCGAATTCATGCCCCGCGTCGTTGCTGTCTTGTACATGCCGCAAGACGGTCGCACGCCCGCCTCGGCCCCGCAATCTTACCGACATAAGGCGCCCGGCGATGACCGCTGGGCCCAACACCGGAGCACGACCATGGCTTTGCAGATCCATCCCATCAACCTGCTGACCGTCACCATGGATGCCAGCGGACTGGTGCTGTTCCGGGATCCGGGCACCATCACGACCATCCCGGTCCTGGGCTTCCTGATCACCGGCGGCGAGGGGCCGATCCTTGTCGACACCGGCGCCCGCGACATGGAGCAGTTCGCCCAATACGGCTTCAAGGGCGAGCAGACTGCCGAGATGACCATCGAGCATCACCTCGCCCAGCATGGGCTGAAGATGTCCGACCTGCGCTATGTCGTGCACACCCACGCCCACATCGACCATGCCGGTGGCACGCACAAAATCCCCATGTCGGTGCCGGTCGCCATCGCGCGGCGGGAATTGCAGGAGGCGGCATCGGGCGTCATGGGCTCCGCCATGTACACGGCGGCCGACACCAAGCATCTGATCGACCGTCTGCACACAAAGAACGCACTGCGCCTGTTCGACGTGGACGGCACCTTCGAGGAGGAGGTGATCCCCGGAGTGGCCGTGCGCCTTACCCAAGGCCATACCGGCGGCTCGGTCTCCGTCCTGGTGGAGACGGACGAGGGTATCGCCAACATCTGCGGCGACATCGTCTACGATCTGAACGACCAGTTGATCGAGCCCTATCTGGACCGCAATTACATGGAGCCGACCGTCACCGCCAACCATTCGACGACGCTTCTGGCGGAAAAGACGGCGATCAAACGGGCGCTGGCCGGCAGCCGTTTCCTGCTGCCGAGCCACGACAAGCCGGCACTGGTGCGTGGCGGAAGGATCGTGGCGCTGCATGAGGACGCGATCTCCAACCCGAAGGCGGACGTCACCGCGGCGGCCAACTACACCTCGCTGGCCGTGGCGGAGCCGGTCCTCGCCTGACGCCGGCCGTCCTCTGCGATCCACACAACTCCAGGAGCCTGTCATGCAATATCGGCTCGGAAAGAGGGCGGGCTTCTGGACCAGTGCGGCCGTGGTTGCCCATACGCTGTGGACCAGTGCCGCACCGTCCATGATCTATCCGCTATATGCCGCGCAATGGCACCTGACGACAACGGTCACAGCGGCACTCTTCGCGATCTATTCCATCGTGGTGGTGACCGTCCTGATCGTCTTCGGGACCCTGTCCGACAATATCGGCCATCGCGCGGCGATGCTTGCCGGGCTGGGCGCCTCCATCGCCGGTGTCCTGCTGTTCGCGATGGCTCCGGACGTGCCGACGCTGTTCGTTGGGCGGATTCTGATGGGTGTCGGCGTGGGGCTGTCCGCCGGTCCGTCCACGGCGGCCGTGGCCGCCTTCGCCGGTGCGGGGCAGGCGAAGCGGGCAGGCTCGATCACCGCGGCCGCTCAAGCGCTGGGCATGGCGGCCGCCCTGATCGTCGGCGGCGGGCTGGTGCAGTATGCACCTTGGCCGGCGCACCTCACCTTCTGGGTGCTGGCGGCGCTGCTGGTCCCGCTATTCATGTCGTGCTGGTTCCTGCCCGGCCGGAACCCCGGTCGGCCGGCCGGCCGGTGGAAGCTTCGGCTGCCGCGGGTCGAGTCCGCCTATCGGGGCGCCTTCGTCACCGCCGCCTTGGCCGTGAGTGCTGCCTATGCCCAAGCCGGCGTGGTGATGTCGCTCGGCGCCCAGGTCGCCCATGACCTGGTCAATTCTCCCAATGCACTGGTCAACGGTGCCGCGTTGTCGCTGCTCGCCATCGCGATGGGCGCCGTCAGCCTGTCGGCGCGCAGACTGGACGCGCCGGCCGCCATGGCCGCTGGGGCCGTCGCCTCGGCCGTCGGGGCGGCCTTTCTTGCCGGTGCCGTCGCATGGCAGAGCCTCGCCCTGTTCCTGGCTGCATCGGCCTCCGTGGGGGCGGGCTATTCGCTGCTGTTCATGGGCGGTCTGGGACTGATCAACATGTCAGTCCCCGAGGAGCAGCGCGGCGGCGCGCTGTCGGGGGTCTATCTTTCCGCCTACCTGTCCATCGGCGTGCTGTCGGTGACGCTGGGCCGCGTCGCCACCGTCCGCGGACTGGACACCGCGATCGGCATCGGCGCCGCCGCCATGGCATTGCTGAGCGGATTGACCATCCTGCGCCTGCTGGTGGCGCCATCGCCACGGGCGGAGGCGCCACGGGATCAGGTCGCAACCCCATTCAAGGGTGAGATCGGGTGAGGCGCGGCACCAGCCGCCGCCGGAGCCCCGCCACCCCGGCGTAGAGCACGAGCCCCAGCAGACAGAGTTGCAGGACGATTGCGAACATCTGTGCGGTTTCGTAGGAATTGATCCGGCTGACCAGCAGGTATCCCAGCCCATAGCTTCCGGATATGAATTCCGCCACGACTGTGCCGACGAGAGCCAGGACGATACCCACTTCCAAGCCGGTGACGATGAAGGGCAGGGCATAGGGAAGCTCCAGGCGACGGAGCAGCTGGAAGCGGCTGGCGTCGAAGGAGGCCATCACGTCGCGCAACCCTTCCGGCACCGACCTGATGCCGAGCACCGTGTTCATCATGATCGGGTAGAAGGGCAGAATGGCGGAGGTGAGGATCTTCGGGCCGAGACCGAACCCCATCCACACCACGAACAGCGGGATCAGCGCCACCTTCGGAAGAACCTGGAAGACGACGATGAAGGGTTTCGACAGGCGCTCCAGCGTCGGCGACAGCGAGAGCAGGATGCCCGCGGCCACGCCCAGGACGGTCGCCAGGAGGAAGCCGGCCACGGAACCGGCGAAGGTCATGGCCGTGTGGCTCCAGGCCCGCCTGCTGGACAGTAGCGCTACCCACTCCTCCAGCACCGGCCGGGGCGCGGGCAGGATGAAGGGGGAGATACCCCAGGCAGTGACGAATCCGTGCCAGGCCAGAAGCCCAGCCACCAGCAGGCAGGGCGTGACCAGCCACGGCAGCCAGACCGTATCGCGCAACCGGACCTTTTTCATGGTTGCCCCATCAGACTGGCCAATCGTTCGTGCAGGTCGCGCACCATCAGCTGGAATTCCGGCGAATAGGTGAGATCGCGGGTGCGTGGCCTTGGAAAAGGCACGGCGATCACGCTGTCGATGCGACCCGGCCCCGGCGAGAACAGGACGATCCGGTCGGCCAGAAAGGCCGCCTCCGCCATTGAATGCGTCACCAGAACGATGGTCTTGCGGGTCGCGAGCCAGAGCGTCTGAAGCTCGATGTTCAAGGCCTCGCGGGAGATCGCGTCGAGTGCCGCGAAGGGCTCGTCCATCAGCAGCACATCGGGATCGTAGGACAGCGCCCGTGCGATGGCCACCCGCTGGCGCATGCCGCCGGAAATCTCGTGAGGCATGCGGGCGCCGATGTCGGCGGCGCCGACCAGCGCCAGCATCGCCCGCGCGCCGGACAGCCGCTCCGCGCGCGGCAGCCGCCCACGCAGGTCCAGCGGCAGCCTGACATTCTCCTCCACCGTCAGCCAGGGGAGCAGGGACGATTCCTGGAAAATCAGCCCCAGTCGGGACCGGATCCCCTTCCGGCAGCGCCCCTTGTCCCACAGAGGGCTTCCGGCAATGGCGATGGTCCCCGCGGTCGGTTCCAGCAGCCCGCTCATCATGCGCAGCAATGTGGTCTTGCCACAGCCCGACGGTCCGAGAAACACGACGAACTCGCTGTCGGCGATCGACAGGCTGCTGGGCAGGAGCGCCGGCGCCGTCCCGTCGCCGACATCGAAGGTCTTGCCGACCTCCGTCAGGGTGATCAGAGGCGACCGCCCGCTGCTGTCGATCCCGGTCACAGCGTGTCGATGAACCGGTTGGTGTAAAGATCCTCCTGCTTCAGGTTCGGCGGTGCCAACCCGCAGGAGACCATGAGGTCGTAGGCGCTCTGCCAGCGCCCCGGCACATTGCGCAAAAGATTCTCCCGGCCGTCCGCCACCAGGAAGGCGACGTTTTCCTTGTAGATGGCGGCGGCAAGCTCGCGGTTGCGGGCTTCGGCCATGTCGTAGCGCTCCATGGCCTTCAGCGCGTCGGCAACGGCGACTTTCCCGTCGATCAGGTCGAGCATCGCGGTGCGGACGGCGCGAACGTAACGCTGGATCAGGGCCCCGTGCCGCTCGATCACGTCGCGCTTGCCGGAGTAACAGAAGCCCGGCGTCGGGGCGACCTCGTCCGTGTTCCAGACATGCACGGGCTGGCCGCTCTTCCGCAGCGCGACCGCAATGCTGGCAGTCACGAGATAGGCGTCGATCCGGCCCTGGCGGATCAGATCGATCCCAGCCGGCGAGTTGCCCACGACCACCCGCTGGACACCGGCGCGATCCACGCCGCGGGCAGCCAGCATGATGTCGAGCAGCGTTTCCGTGGTGCCGCCGACCGATTGGATGCCGATGGTCCGGTTCGCCATATCCTGCGGCCCGGTCACCGGCTTGTCCTGCAGGCTCACCACGAACCAGGGGGAGGTCTGCTGTACCGTACCAAAGGCGACGAGATCGCGGCCCGCCGGCTGGCCGACGGCCCGGATGTGATCGACCGCCCCGATGCGGGCGATCGTTGCGTTTCCACCCAGGACCTGCTGCAACGCCATGGACGAGCCTCGGCCTTCCTCGATGCCGACTTGCAGCCCTTCCCGTTCGAAATATCCGGCAGCCTGCGCGAACAGCACGTCGATGAAGGCCAAGATGAAGTGGGTGGGCAGCACGATGGACAGGGCGTCCCGTGATTGTGCATCCAGTGGCCTTACTGAGGCGAGGAACATGCCCGCCGCAGAGGCCGCCAGCACTTTCCGCCGATTTACCGTCATGGTCAATTCCGTCAATCAAATCAAAGGCAACGGGCGTGTTGCATCTCCATCGGGAGCCCAATGGCACTTGCATACAAAAGAATATTGCGGAGCTTCCGCCTGATTGCCAAGCTCCTTCGCAAGCATGGGGAGCAGGGCGCTGATGCGCGTAAAGGGGCACTGGCCTTTACAACGCTTTACTCGCCTACAGGCCACCGACCGGCCACACTCTCGTCAGAACAACCCAGACAGGAGCAGGGGCCATGGCTCACCTTTCCGCCCATGACGCTGGTGCGTCGTCGATGTCGCCGCACCAGCGGTGGCCCGAAGCCGAAGCCTTCGCGATGCAACCGCACGCATTCGGCGAGGTGGAGATCAACACCTATGTCTCCTACGTCAGGACCCTCGTCAATGCCGTCACCTCCATCCGGTTGGCGTCGGACGCCCGGCGGCGCTGGACGGAGCGCAATGGTCCTGCCTGCCCCGACGCGGAGAAGATGTCCCGGCTGATCGAGGCTGAGATGGACCGCGCCGACGACATGGCACACCGCATCGTTGAGCTGGTGGCGTCCGTGCGCGCGGCGTCCACCCCGCCGTCGCTTCCCAAGCGCGCCAATGCGGTTCCGGTCTCCGCCTTCCGCTCGGCCCCAGGGCTGAGGACGGTGCAAAGTGACAAGCAGGTCCGGGTCCGGCATGGCTGAGCTTGGCATGGCAGAGTTCGCATGGTCTGCGTTCGCTTGGCCTGTGTCTGGCGTGATTGAAGCTCCGGCGTCCGGTCGCGCTGCGATGCGGTTTTGATCCGGTGGAAGGTGCCGGAATGGAAAAGCTGTTCCTCCCAATCAACATCGGTGCGCTCGATCTCACCCATCGCGTCGTCATGTCGGCGGGGACCGACCACAGGCGGATCGGCGAGCGCTGCTCGGCGGCCGATTACATGGCCTGCGTTCGGCATGTCTCGCCCGGTGGGTTGGTCATAACGCCCCCCGTGCCGGTTTCCGCCACGGTGGCGACCGCCCCCGTCCTGGAGGGGTTCGACGAGCCCAGGGTGGCTGTGGCCTGGGCTGCGGCGATCAGCTTGGCACATGCCAGGAAAGCCAAGGTGGTGGCGCGGTTGGGCCACCTGGGATACGCCCCTGTCCGGGCCGCCACCCTGGACGGCGCCGGCATTGATGCGATCATCGCGGATTTCCGCCGTGCCGCCGAGCAGGCCCAGCGCCTTGGGTTCGATGGTGTGGAAATCGATGCGGCGGACGGCTCGCTCCCCGACCAGTTCCTTCAGGACGGGGTGAACCGGCGCACGGACCGGTATGGCGGCTCCATCCAGAGCCGGTTGAACTTCCTCTGCGAGCTTGTCGATGCGGTAACCGGCGTCTGGACGGCGGAGCGGGTCGGTGTCCGCCTGTCGCCGTTCGGCCAATTCCGCGGCATGTCGGATTCGGACCCCGTCTCGCTGTTCACCATGCTCCTTACGACATTGGCTGGGCAGGAGATTCCGTTCGTTCATCTGGTCCGCACCGCCGGGGATGGGGCTCCGCTCGGCCATCTGCCCTATGAGGACCGCAGCGCCGCCGACCGCCTTCGCGCAGCCTTTCCCTCCGCGATCATCGTGTCCGGCGCCTTCACCCGGCAGCGCGCGATAGAGTTGGTGAGAAGCCGCTGGGCCGACTCCATCGGGGTCGAAGCCGGCATGCTGGAGGATGGCGCCGATGGTCGTTGATGGCCGGTGCTGAACCATACCTATGGCACCGCACCATGCCACGTTATGATGCGTTGACCTATGGCGAAGCATACGTATCATGGTGAAATCTTACGTATGCTTAGCGCTGGGAAATGACGCTTTCTTTTGCCTTCGATGACCTGAAAAAGACGGAGCCGTGCCGGAGGTTGTGTTACCACTTTCCCGTTGGCGGGACGGTGGACGCGACCTTTGGCTGACACGTCCGTATCCCCCGGTTCCGAGGTTTCCCAACCGCGGTCCATGACAGGCCCCGCCAAGGAACAGGGCGAGGTCACCTTCGGACCCTTCCGCTTTTCCCCGATGCGGGGGCTGTTGAAGGACGGCATGGCCGTCAAGGTGGGAAGCCGACCCCTGGCCATTCTCGCTCTGCTGCTGGAACAGGCCGGTGCGGTCGTCAGCAATCGTGACATCATGGCCCGTGTCTGGCCCGGTCTGTTCGTCGAGGAGGCGAACATCCGCGTCCACATCGGCTCCTTGCGCAAGCTGCTGGGGAAGAACGATGTCGGCACGGATTACATCGAGAACATCCCGGCTCAGGGCTACCGCTTTGTCGGGACGCTCCTGACACCGACGGCCGAGAGCGGAGAGGAGGCTGCGGCGCCTCCCTCCGCTTCTCAGGTCGACCTGTCGGGCCTGTTGCCGCGCAACATCGACCGCCTGATCGGGCGTGACGAGACGATCGACGACATCGTGCGCAAGCTGGAGGAGAAGAGCTTCGTCACCATCACCGGCGTCGGCGGCATCGGGAAGACGAGCGTCGCCATCGAGGTGGCGCAGCTGTCCGCCAGCAGCCACCGGGACGGGGTCCATTTCGTCGATCTCAGCACGCTGTCGGACCCGACGCTGGTGTGCGCCACCATCGCGCAGGTGATGAAGCTGCCCGGCGGCGGCAAGGGCGCCCTGGAAGGGTTCCTGACGGCGGTCAAGGGGCGGGACGCCCTGTTGATCCTCGACAATTGCGAGCATCTGATCGAGGAGGTCGCCGTCGTCGTCGAGGGTATCCTGACGACTGCCCGCGATGTCGATATCCTGGTGACCAGCCGCGAGATCCTGCGCGCGCAGGGCGAATGGGTCTACCGCCTGCCGCCCCTGTCGGTTCCACCGGGGCAGGAATACTTGTTGACCGCCGAGCAGGCGCTGACCTATCCGGCGGTGGAGCTGTTCATTGAGCGGGTGTCGTCCGGCGACGGGATGTTCAGCCTGTCGGATGCCGACGCGCCGGTTGCCGCCGAACTCTGCCGCCACCTGGACGGTGTTCCGCTCGCCCTGGAATTGGCGGCGGCCCGCGTGCCGCTGCTGGGCATCCATGGCTTGGCGGCGAGCCTGGACCGAGCCTTCGACGTTCTGCGCGGCGGCCGTCGCACCGCGCTACCCCGTCACCAGACCCTTCGGGCCACGCTGGAGTGGAGCCACCGCCTGCTGGACGAGCGCGAGCGCGTCGTCCTGCGACGCCTTTCCGTGATCCGCGGGCCCTTCACCGGCGACCTGGCCATCGGCGTCACGGCGTTCGGAGCGCTTTTGGAGGAGGATGTCGTCGAGGGAATCTCGGAACTTGCCAAGAAGTCGCTGCTGTCGGTGGAGCACCGGCAGCAGAGCGTCCAGTTCCGTCTGCTAGAAACCACCCGCCAATATGCGGCGGAACGGCTTCAGGAAAGCGGTGAGACGGACGTGGCCTGCCGCAATCTGGCGCGGCATCTCTGCCGAATGCTGGGTGGATCCCAGTCGACCAATACGGTGGCCTGGAACGTCGTGTATGGGACCCGGGTGGACGATGTCCGCAGCGCGCTGGAATGGTGCCTGTCGCCGGCCGGGGATCTGGCGACCGCCGTCGACCTGACCGTCGCGTCGGCGCCGATGTGGTTCCAACTGTCGCTGACCGACGAATTCCGCCGACGCGCCGAGACGGTGCTCCAGGCCGTTCGGCAGCATCCGCAGCCCGACTTGAAGTCGGAGATGGCGATCACGGCCCATCTGGGGCCGGCGCTGTGGAACTCGCTCGGTCCCGCACCGGAGGTCAGCGCCGTGCTGCTGCGCAGCCTCGAACTGTCGCAGCAACTCGGTGACGTTGGATACCAGCGCCGCGCCCTGTGGGGGCTGTGGCTCTATTATCTGGCGCTGGAGAAGGACCACGAGGCCTTGGAGGCGGCGGAGCGCTTCGGGGATCTGCTGGGTAGTCCGATCGATCCCGGGGCGGAGTCCATGCACCAGCGCATGATGGCGCTCGGTCTGATCACGGTCGGCGAATTCGACCGTGCCCGCGACTTCGTCGAACGCTGCCTGAGAGCGCCGGCCCCGACCACCGGTTCGAGCCTAAGGGGATACCAGTTCGAACAGCGGATCGTCTCCCACACCCATCTGGCGCGCATTTCCTGGATACAGGGTCAGCCGGACCGGGCGCGGGAGGCCATGCACGAGGCGGTGGAGCTGGCGCTGGCGTCCGGACACGCGCTCTCCTTGTGCTTCGCCCTGTCGCTCGGCGCCTGCCCGGTGGCCTTCTGGTGCGGCGACTACGATCTGACGGAGCGCTACGCCAGCCTGCTGGTCGAAAAAACCAGCGAAGGTTCGCTGTTCGTCTGGCGCACTTATGGGCTGTGCTACCAACTGGCGCTGGAGGCGCGGCAGTGTCCGGATCATCGGATTGCCGCACTCCGCCGGTCTACAAGGTTCGCCGACGTATACCGGAACAAGCGGATCCGGATGCTTGCGACCGTCGCGCCGCGCTTGATCACGCCGGCCATCCTGGATGAGGCGAATGACGGCTCGACCAATTGGGCGACGGCCGAACTGCTCCGCCTGAAATCGGAAAATGCCGGTGAAGCGGAGGCGGCGCATACGTTGCTTCGGCAATCCATGGAGATCGCCGAGGCACAGGGGGCTCGGTCCTGGAGCCTGCGAACGGCGATGAGCATAGTCAGGTGGCATTTGGAGACCGGGCGTAACCCCGATGCCCCATCCGTCCTTTCCTCCGTCCACAACAGCTTTTCCGAAGGGCACGACACGCCCGACCTCCGGGAGGCCGCAGCGCTTCTGGGCAGGCTGTAGGAACCGTCGGCGACGCTGGCGGCGTCAACCTGCTCCCGATACGGTTGGAGATCGATACCTGAGTATGGGTTCCGGTACACCCGAGCCTCCGGCACTGTCGCCTTCAAGGTGACCCTCTGCAGGAGAGCGATATGCATTCGGCTGCTTTCGAGACGCAACAGCGTCTTCCGGTGCCGCCGGTTCCAGTCTCCGTTGGGCTGCGACCGCACGGGCAGCATGCCGACAATGGCGACAAGCTGGCCGCGGCGGCCGACTGGCTTCTACGGGCGGCGCGCGACATGCTCGAGCCGGATCGGCAGTCGGTGGAGGAATGCCTGTCGCTTGCCCTGGCGCGGCTGCAAGGTGGCGATGGCGAACTGGACCACGCCATCCTTATGCCGGCCGATGTCGTGCTGGCCGATGGTATGCTGGGCGATGCCGGTCAGGCGAACGGACCGGAGAAGGCCGCATTGGCGAAGACCGGGCTTGCGGCTTGGCAGGTGCGGCGGGTGACCGCCTACATCGACACCCATCTGGCCAGTTCCATCCGCAACCGCGATCTGGCGGCGGCGGCGAAGCTCAGCTGCGGCTATTTCTGCCAGAGCTTCAAGGACAGTTTCGGCTGCCCGCCACACAGCTACATCGTGCGTCGGCGGGTCGAGCGGGCGAAGGAACTGCTGGAAACCACGACCATGCCACTGTCACAGATCGCGCTCGATTGCGGTTTCTCCGACCAGTCGCATTTTTCGCGCATCTTCCGCCGCGTGACCGGAGATGCTCCCCGGCTGTGGCGGCACAGGCATCTGATTGACGGCGCCGATCCGGTCGACCCGCCGAACCTGGGCGGTGCAGAAGACCGGTAATAAAGCTTCCTGCCGGGAGGAGGGCGGCGGCCCGACGATCGGAGTCCGCCGCCTTCGGTTCAGCCGTGCGCGGCGTAGGCGTCCATCACACGGGTGGAATAGACCAGAGCCGCGCCGGCATTGAGCGCGACGGCAACACCCAGCGCCTCGGCGATTTCGTCCTGGGTGGCTCCTTGCTTGATCGCCGCCTCGGTGTGCACGGCGATACAGCCGTCGCAGCGAAGGCTGACGGCGACGGCCAGCGCGATCAGCTCCCGCGTCTTGGCGCCCAGCAGGTCCTTCTTCTGCCCGGCGGCGCTGAGACCGGCATAGCCCCTCACGGTATCAGGGCTGAGCTTGGCGATTTCGCCGACGCCGGTGAGCACCTGCTGACGGTATTCGTTCCAGTTGAGCATCATGGTCCGTGTCTCCTGCGATTGCCGCCCCCGCTGTCGCGGCGACCGGCTTTGTCAGCACACGCTATCTCCCGGTCTGGTGGCGATATAGAAGGATGCGTTCGTCTTTTGGACGAGGTTCAGGGCGCATTTCCAGACCCTGATCCAGGTGGAAGCGGGCATCACGCACCGGCCTGATGGCTGGAATCGTCGGATCTTTGACATTCCAGACAGCCAAGCCGCGGCATAGGCTGATCACGGCCGCATTGCCTCCGGGGGCGCGGCTGCGGGATGGGGCAGTGGGCGAGGCGGAGAGGGATATGCTCACCATCGGTTTCGTGGTGTTCGACGACTTCCAGGTGATGGGGATGGCCGCGCTGTCGGCCTTCGAGATGGCGAATCTCGTGCTCGGCAGGCAGGCCTATCAGGTTCATGTCCTGTCGGAACAGGGTGGGGCGGTGCGCAATTCGCTGGGCTTCGCCATCGAAACCAATGCGTTCGGCAAGGATTTCTTCGACACGACCATCACGATCGGATCCTTGAGGGTCAGGCCGAGCACGCCCGGACTTCTGGCCTATCTGCGCGACGCCGCCGCCGCGTCGCGCCGGATCGCCGGAATCTGCACCGGCGCCTATGTGCTGGCGGAGGCCGGGCTTCTCGACGGGCGCCGCGCCACCACCCATTGGAACCATGCCCGCAGCCTTCAGCGCCTCTATCCTGCCGTGAAGGTGGAGGAGGACCGCATCTTCAGCGTCGACGGCAATGTCTGGACGTCGGCTGGGATGACCGCCGGCATCGACCTCGCCATGGCACTGGTCGAAGATGATTTCGGCGCCGAGGTCGCCAAGGCGGTGGCGCGCAAGCTGGTGGTCTATCTGCGCCGGCCCGGCGGGCAGTCGCAGTTCTCCGCCCTGCTGGAGCTGGAACCGCGCTCCGACCGTGTCAGGCGGGCGCTGGTTCACGCCAAGGAGAATCTGACGAACGACTTGTCGGTGGAGGAACTGGCGGAGGCGGCGAATCTGAGCCCGCGCCAGTTCAGCCGCCTGTTCCGCCAGGAAACCGGCCAGACCCCGGCCAAGGCGGTCGAGCATCTGCGGCTGGAAGCGGCGCGCGTGATGATGGAGGAGGGGCGCCATTCGATGGACATCATCGCCCGTGAAACCGGCTTCGCCGACCGCGAGCGCATGCGCCGCGCCTTCCTGCGCGCCTACGGCCAGCCGCCGCAGGTGGTGCGCCGCGCCGTCGAGAGCGGCCGCGTTTCGGCGCTGGAATAGGCCGCACCAGAGTCGGCGGCGCCCGGGGATCGGAGGTTCGGGCGGCGATTAACACCTAGATATGGCTCCGCCGGCACGTCGGGTGCGGTAGGTTTTCACATCATCCAAGACAGGGCTTTCCCGGGGAATACTTCCATTCCCCGAATGCCTTCACTTAACCAATATCAAGCAAGGACGGGCATCACGCCATGCAACTCACCGGCAACACCATTTTCATCACTGGCTCCACCTCCGGCATTGGCCGCGGTCTTGCCGAGGCGTTCCACAAGCTGGGCAATCAAGTCATCATCGCCGGCCGGCGCAAGGCCCTGCTGGATCAGGTGACCGCCGCCAACCCCGGCATGAAGGGCATCGAGCTGGACATCACCGACCCGATCAGCATCCAGGCCGCCGCCGAACGGCTGGTCGCCGAGAACCCGACGCTGAACGTCCTGATCAACAACGCCGGCATCATGCCGTTCGACGATGCCTCCGGCCCGATCGACGACGCGCAGGCGCAGTCGATCATCACCACCAATCTGCTCGGTCCGATCCGCATGACCTCTGCCCTGATCGAGCATCTGAAGGCGCAGCCCCGCTCGGTGATCGTCAACAACACCTCGGTGCTCGCCTACACGCCGCTGGCCACCACCGCGGTCTATTCCGCCAGCAAGGCGGCGCTGCACAGCTTTACGCTGTCCCAGCGCTTCATGCTGCGCAACACCAGCGTCACCGTGCAGGAAATCGCGCCGCCCTGGGTCAACACCGACCTGATCAAGAAGGGCGACGATCCGCGTGCCATGCCGCTGGACGCCTTCATCGAACAGACGATGGCGGCGCTGGGCACCGACGCGGAGGAGGCCATCGTCGAAAGCGCCCGCCCGATGCGCGACAATGCCGGCCCCAACGAGCATGCCCTGGTCATGGGCTTCAACAGCTACATCGCCGAGAACCCGATCCCGGTCTGATCGGAGCCGACGCTAGAAGGAAAGGCCGCCGGACGAAAGCCCGGCGGCCTTTCCTTTTCGCCGTCGGTTCATTCGGCCGGGGCGCGGGCCATCCGCGGCGCCTTGGCAGGGGTGAATTCAAGCAGGCAGGCCAGCGCGACGCAGAGCGCGCCGACCCAACCCAGCTCCCGCACGCTGCCGGCGCTCAGCACCAGCGAGCCCAGCGCCGCCCCCACCGAAAAGCCGAAATAATGGAAGGAGGCGTTGACCGACAGGATGATCGGGGCGTGCTTCGGTCCGACGATGCCGATCAGCCGGGCCTGCTGGCCGGAATAGAAGGCCCAGGCCGAGAAACCCCAGAGCATGATGCCGACGAAGGCGGGGATCAGCGCCAAGGCCGGAGGCAGCAGCTCTGCGGTCAGCGACAGGCTTGCCAGCGCCAGCACGATCAGCGGCAGGGTCAGGGCGACGATGCGGGCACCGCCCAGCCGGTCGGTCAGGCGCCCGCCCACCGCCAGCCCGATGAAGGCCGACAGGCCCCAGGCGAACAGGGCGAAGCCGACCGCTGCCCCTTCCAGCCCGGTCACCCGTTGCAGGTAGGACGCGATGTAGGGGTAGACGGTGAAGGGGCCCATCGCCCACAGGGTGGTGACGGCCAGCGGCCGGCGCACGGCCGGATTGGCGAGTGCCCCCAGCCGCTCGCGCAGTCCGACGACCGGGGCGGCGGAGCCGATGGCGCGTGGCAATCCGACCAGCAGCCCGGCTGCTGCCGCGACCGACAGCACGGCGACGCCGCCGAAGGTCATGCGCCAGCCCAGCGTGTGGCCGACGACCGCGCCCAGCGGCACGCCGAAGACGATGGCGAGGCTGAGGCCGCTGGTCACGATGGACAGGGCGCGACCCCGCTCCGACGGCGGCACCAGCACGCCGGCCAGCGCGTTGGCGTTCGGCACGAACAGCCCCGCCGCCATGGCGAGCAGCACGCGGGCCGCCATCAGCCCGCCATAGCTGCCGGCGACCGCCGCCACCACATTGGCGGCGACGAAGGCCAACATGGTGGCGATCAGCAGAAAGCGGCGGCTGACGGCTGCGGTTAGCACGGTCAGCAGCGGTGAGCTGGCGGCATAGGTCAGCGCGAAGACGGACACCAGCTGTCCCGCCGCTTGTTCGCTGACCGACAGGTCCGCGGCGATGTCCGGCAGGATCGCCGCGATCATGAAACTCTCGGTTCCAACCGCGAAGGACCCGAGCGCCAGCCAATAGAGCGGCGCCCTGGAATGAAGGGGTGTGGTGGCCATGGGAAATTCCTGTGCGGAGCCAGCCCGGGCGATGCCAGCCATGGGGCCTCTGCGCCCCGTCGGCAGACCGGCGGCGGAAAATGACGGATGCACGGAGTTTAGGACGGAGGAACGGCGGCGTGAATGTCGCGGAAACCTCGTTTCCAGACATTCACGCCACACGGGGAGGCTCTTGGCCTCAGACCCCGATCTTGTTCTTCGCCAGCGGCAGGCTGCGGATGCGTTGGCCGGTCAGCGCCGCCACCGCATTGACCACCGCCGGCGGAACGCCGGGCAGGCCCGGTTCGCCGACACCGCCCATCGGAGCGCCGCTTTCCACGATCTCCACATGTACGGCGGGCATGGAGCGGCGGGACAGGATCGGGTAATCGTCGAAATTATGCGACTGGCGCACGCCGTCCTTGTAGACCAGATCCTCGAACAGAGTGGCCGACAGGCCGAGCGCCACGGCGGATTCGACCTGCGACTTCACGATGGCCGGGTTGACGATGCTACCGGGATCGAAGGCGACCCAGACATTGTGGACCTGCGTCTCGCCGCCCTGGACCGACACCTCGGCGATGGTCGCCGTCTCCGATCCGAAGGGGGAGGCCATGGAGACGCCACGGGCGCGTCGCTTGCCGTCCACCTCGTAGGGGCCGCGTTTCCAGCCGCCGGACATGGCCGCGACCGTTTCCAGCAGCTTGGCATGGCGTGGCTTGTCCTTCAGCAGCTCCATCCGCAGGGCGAAGGGGTCCTGGCCGCCGGCGTTGGCAATCTCGTCCAGAAAGCCTTCATAGAAGAAGTCGTTCATCGAATGGCCGACGGAGCGCCAAAAGGCGATGGTCACGGGATGGGGGAACTTCACATACTCCATCCGCCGGTTGGGGATGGCGTAGGGCTTCTCCGTGATGCCCTCCACCGCCGAGCTGTCGACCGGCTCCTTGAACACCGCGCCGAACCAGCGGCCGAGCGGCCCTTCGCCCACCGTGCGCGCCTGGATCGCCGTGGGGCGCCCGTCCTTGCCGATGGCGGCGCGGAAGCGGCTGAAGCTGAGCGGGCGGAGCGCGTCCATGCGGAACTCCTCCTCGCGCGACCACAGCACCTTGACCGGGCGGCCGGTGGCCTTCGCCAGCTGGATTGCCTGGAGGAAGGGGTTGGCGCTGCCATAGAGGAAATGACGGCCGAAGAAGCCGCCCAGCATCGGCGAATGCAGGATGACCTTGTCCGGCGCCAGCCCGGCGGTCTGGGCCGCCACCGACTGGAACAGCTCCGGCATCTGGTTGGGCGCCCACAGCTCCAGCGTGCCGTCCGGGTTGAAGCGCGCCATGGAGGACGGCGGTTCCAACTGACCATGGGCCAGATAGGGGGCGTCATACTCCGCCTCGATCACCTTGGCGGCGGCGGCGAAGGCCGAGGCCACGTCGCCCGCCGCTTCCGCAGGGAGGCCGGCTTCGGTGGAGGATTTCAGCGCCGCCAGCATGCCGTCCGACGCATAGTCGGCGGCCACCGTGTCCAGGCCCGACGCGACCGGGGCCGACCAGCTCACCGACAGCGTTTCCACCGCCTTGCGGGCCCGCCACCAGCTGTCGGCGGCGACCGCCACCGCACCCGGCAGCGTATGGACGGAATGGACGCCGGGCATCGCCGCCACCGCGTCCTTGTTGGCGATGGCCTGGACCGTGGTGCCCTGGTTCGGCGCATGCTGGACAGCGGCGTAGAGCATGCCCTCCAGCTTCTGATCGATGGCGTAGACGGCCTTGCCGGTCGATTTGGCTCGTACATCCAGCCGCGCCACCGGCTGGCGGATATAGCGGAAGCTGGCCGGGTCGCGCAGAGCCACATCGTCGCGCGGCGGCAGGGCGAGGGCGACGGGAGCCAGTTCGCCGTAGGACAGCCGCTTGCCACTGGCGGCATGGATGACGAAGCCGTCCTCCGTCGTCAGGCTCTGCGGCTTGACCTTCAGCCTTGCCGCCGCGGCACGGATCATCATGTCGCGGGCGGTGGCGCCCAGCCGCCGCATCAGCGGGTAGCTGGACCGGGTCGAGAAACTGCCGCCGGTCATCCGCAGGCCGTTGATGACGGCGTAGTCCGGACCCGGTGGGGCGCACTCGACGGTGAAGCGGCTGGGGTTGACGTCCAACTCCTCGCCGACGATTTGGGCCAGCCCGGTGTTGATGCCCTGACCGCCCTCCACGAAGGGGCTGAGCAGGGTGACGGCATTGTCCTTGCCGATCACCAGGAAAGCGGGAATGCGGGTGCCCGGCTTGACGGCGGCGGCGGTGGCGGTCTGCGCCCGCACCGGCATCGACGGCAGCAGGGCGCCCAGCACCAGTGCGCTGGCCCCGAAGCCGAGGAAGGCACGGCGCGACAGGTTGGAAACGCCGTCCGGTTTCATCAGCGCGGCGGCCGATTGCGCCTCTATCTGCAGGTCCAACGGATCCTTGCGTGAGGGCAGGAGGGTGGGGGAAGCGACGGTGAGCAGGCGATCCATGACGTGTCCTCCTCTCAGCCGGCGGCCTGACGGATGGCGGCGGCGATGCGGTTGTAGGTTCCGCAGCGGCACAGGTTGGTCATCGCGTCGGCGATGTCGCCGTCGGTCGGGTTGGGTGTCTGCTTCAGCAGGGCGGTGGCCGCCATCACCTGTCCGGATTGGCAATAGCCGCATTGCGGCACCTGTCCGGCGACCCACGCCTCCACCACCTTGCGGCCGACGGGGTCCTCCTCGATGGCGTCGATGGTGCGGATGTCGGCATCGCCGACGCTGTCCACCGGCACCTGGCAGGAGCGGGTGGCGGTGCCGTCGATCATCACGGTGCAGGCGCCGCACTGCGCGATGCCGCAGCCGTATTTCGTCCCGGTCAGCCCCAGCGTGTCGCGAAGGACCCAGAGCAGCGGCGTGTCATCCTCGACCGCCACCTGATAGGCGTGGCCGTTGACATGGAGGGTGGTCATGACGGTCTCCGTCAGGGAGTTCATGTGGGGGAATTCAGCTGATGCTTATTCTTGCCCACAGCCCGCCGGTCTCGTATCCATCCCTAGGTATTAAGAATGCTGAACTGTCCGGATGTGGAATGACCGGAAATCATGAAAGACCGCTAATCAAGACAAAGTTGCCGTTTTTTTAAGAATTTCCTATAGATGACCGAGGGTAGGCATCAGCAGCGTCGCGGCACGGTGAACGGCGACGCGGAAGGAAATCTGGCGATGGAGCTTCGGCATGCCGACCTGTTCGAGATCTCGCCCATCTCGATCCTGTGCGAGGACTGGTCGGGGGTGAAGCGTGCCGTCGACGAGGTGATCGCCGGCGGGGTGACGGACTTCGACCGCTTCCTGGAGGACAACCCGCAGTTCTTCTTCGACGTGCGGCGGTTCCACCGCATCCTCGACGCCAACCCTTCCGCGCTCACTTTGCTGGGATTCCGGGACAAGGAGACCTTCCTGCGGGAATCGCGGGTGAGATTGCCGGCCAATCCGGCCAGCAATGCCGAGGTGTTCAAGGCGATGGTGCGCGGCGAGACGGTCTGCCAGGGCGAACGCGTGCTGCACACCAAGGACGGACGCGTCGTTCCCATCCTGTGGCAGGCGAGCCTGCCGCCGGGCCCTGCCGATCCGCAGGTTTACAGCCGCCTCTATTTCTTCGCCGTCGACGTCACGGAATTGAAGCGGGTGCAGGAAGCGCTGATGGCGGCCCAGGCCGACCTCAGCCATGCCGGGCGCTTGTCGCTGGTGGGGGAACTTGCGGCGTCGCTGACCCATGAGGTGTCGCAGCCGCTGGTTTCCATCGCCAGCCATGCGGCGGCGGCGACGCGCTGGCTGTCCCGCGAGACGCCGAACCTGGACGAGGTGGCCACCAGCCTGAACCGCATCACCGCAAGCACCCAGCATGCCGTGCGGATCATTGGCAAGATGCGCTCCTTCGCGCGGCGGGGCGAACTCGTCACCGAAGCGCTGAAGCCGCAAGACTGCATCGCCGACGCGGTTACGCTGGTCGAGCATGAGGCCTATCGCCAGAAGACGAGGATCGCCGTCGATGTCCCAGCGAATCTTCCGGCCATCGTCGGCGACCGCACGCAGATCCAGCAGGTGATCGTTAACATCGCCTACAACGCGATCCAGGCCATGCAGGTGGCGAAGTCACCGGAGCGCCGCATCGCCATCGCCGCCGCGGCGGACGGGCCGGATGCCGTGACCTTCACCATCGCCGACAGCGGCCCCGGCATTCCGGACGATGTGCTGCCACGGATCTTCGAACCCTTCTTCTCCACCAAGCAGGAGGGGATGGGGCTGGGCCTGTCGATCTGCAAGACGATCGTGGAGGAACATGGCGGCCGACTGTGGGCGGCCCCTGACAGCCGGAAAGGCGCCGCCCTGTCCTTCTCGTTGCCGGTGGTGTCGGCCACCGTGGAGGCGGTGGATCAGCCGGCCGTGCTGTAGCGGGTGACTGTCCGTTCGCGCACGTCAAGGATTTCGGCCATGCGGACGAGGTCGGCCAGCGACTGCGCCTGCATCTTGCGCATCAGGTTGCCACGATGGATCTTCACCGTGACTTCGCTCAGTTCCAGCTTTGCCGCAACCTGCTTGTTCATCAGCCCGGCGGTGACCAGGGCCATGACGTCGCGCTCGCGCGGGGTGAGCTTGGCGTAGAGCCCGCGCACCGTGTCGTCCTGTCCGCGTTCGGCCCGGCGGCGGCTATCCAGTTCCACCGCTTCCGCGACGGCCTGCAGCAGATCCGGTTCGGTGAAGGGCTTGGTCAGGAAATCGACGGCGCCGGCCTTCATTCCGCGCACGGTCATCGGGATGTCGCCCTGGCCGGTCATCAGCACCACTGGCACGGCGATGGACCGGTCGTGCAGCGCCTGTTGGACCTCAAGCCCATCGGCGCCGTCCAGATAGACGTCCAGCATGAGGCAGGCCGCGCTTGCGGCTTCGTCACAAGCCAGGAACTCCTCCGCCGAGGGGAAGGCCATCACCTTGTAATCGACTGAGCGGAGCAGGCTCTCCACCGCACATCGCACGTCGGCATCGTCGTCGATGATGCAGACCAGGGCAGGGGTGCCGCCGTCCGCCATGGCTCTCTCCGTCAAGACCATCTGCCGTTCCTTTCGACCGGCCCGTTCATCGTAGCCGGGCCGCTCTCCCGCGGCAAAGCCGGCGAAGTCGTATCTCCCAACGGTGGTGTCGCTGCGGTGTGGCTGGGCGGTCATGGGGTGCGGTCCCGTTTGGTCTTGAGGGCGTCTTCGACGAGGACGAGCAGCTTTTCCGGATCGAGCGGCTTGGTCAGAAATGCGGTGACCTTCTGCGCAAGCGAGCGGCTGCGGGCCGCAGGCGTGGCAAAGGCGGTCATCAAGATGACGGGGTGAATGCGGCCCTGCTGCAGCAACACCATCTGCAGGCTGAGCCCGTCCATACCAGTCAGGTTAAGATCGGTGATCAGGCAGTCCGCCTCGCCGTCATAGGTGATGAACTCCTCCGCCGAGGAAAAGGTGCGAACCTGCATTCCGACCGACCGCAAGAAGTTGTCCAAGCTCTCCCGGATGCTTTCATCATCGTCGACGACACAGATGGTGGGAACACTCAGCACAACATCGCACTCCAGCCGCGGCACGGCCCGTCAACAACCTCCGTTGCGGCCGACTCATTTCAACAGGTGGAGCAGGATGCGGCATTCATACCTGCGTATAGGTTGACCCCCGCAGCGCCGGGCGCGGCCCTGCGGGGGCGAAGCACCTTCAGGCCTTGAAGAAGGCCAGCAGGTCGGCATTGATGGTTTCCGCATGCGTGGTCGCCATGCCATGCGGAAAGCCCTTGTAGACCTTCAATGTGCCTTTCGGCAGCAGCTTGGAAGACAGAAGGGCGGAATCGGCGATCGGCACGATCTGGTCGTCGTCGCCGTGCATTACCAGGACCGGGATGTCGATCTTCTTCAGATCCTCGGTGAAGTCGGTCTCGGAGAAGGCCTTGATGCAGTCGTAATGGGCTTTGGTGCCGCCCATCATCCCCTGCCGCCACCAGTTGTCGATGACGCCTTGGGAGACCTGGGCACCGTCGCGGTTGAAGCCGTAGAAGGGGCCCGACGGGATGTCCCGGAAGAATTGGGCACGGTTCGCGGCCAGCGCCGCGCGGAACCCGTCGAACACCTCCAGCGGCAGGCCGCCGGGATTTGCCTCGGTCTTGACCATGATCGGCGGAACGGCGCCCAGCAGAGCCGCCTTGCCCGCCCGCGCGGTGCCGTGGCGGCCCAGATAGCGCGCGACCTCTCCGCCGCCGGTCGAATGGCCGACATGGAAGACGTTCTTCAATCCCAGCCCGCCGACGACGGCCAGCACGTCGTCGGCGTAGGTGTTCATCTCGTTTCCGGTCGCCGTCTGGGTCGAGCGGCCATGGCCCCGCCGGTCATGGGCGACGACGCGGTAGCCATGATTCAGGAAGAACAGCATCTGGGCGTCCCAGTCGTCGGCGGTCAGCGGCCAGCCGTGATGGAACATGACCGTCTGGGCGTCGCGCGGCCCCCAATCCTTGTAATAGATCGATACGCCGTCCTTGGCGGTGACGAATCCGTCTTCGGTTTTGCCGTTGGTCATCGTCCGTTTTCCTTCCCTCTGATGGACAGAGCCGTTGCCGGCGGACTGGCGTTCGGCCGCGGCGGCGGTGGTTGCAATGACAGTCGTCGCGACGGCGGCCCCGGTCATTGCGGTGCCGACGATGAAGCTGCGGCGCGTGGCATCCGGCGCCGACGTGGAGTCTTCGGGTCGCATCGTTCAAGTCCTTATGTCAGTGCGTCAACGGTTCAGCTGATCGGCGCCGCGGAACGCCGGTGTTTTCAATCCCTACCGGAACGAGGCACTTTTCAAAGCCATCCGTAGGTATTATCAATATTCCCAGGGAAATAATCGGCATGGATTCGGGAGTATTATTGAGCGGATTGTGTCTTGATTTGCGGTTCTGCTGAGAAATGAGACGCAGCCCTTTCCATTCGATATCTCGGAATCGCCGGAGCCTTGTTTTTGTAAAGACTAATTGACCTGAATCTTATGAACGCCGTCGTGCGCTCCGGGCAGCGGAAAGAGGAGAAAGGGCCATGGCATCGTCGAGTTCCGCCGGCGGCAGTCCGTCCGCGCCGTCGCCTCCCGCCACCATCCTGGCGCTGTCGATCGGCAACGCGGTGGAGCTTTATGATTTCACCATCTACAGCTTCTTCGCCCTGACCATCGGCAAGCTGTTCTTCCCGGTGCAATCGGCGTTCGGTCCGCTGCTGCTGGCGCTGCTGACCTTCGGGGTCGGCTTCGTCGTCCGGCCGTTGGGTGGGATCGTCATCGGCGCCTATGCCGACCGGGGCGGGCGCAAGCCGGCGCTGGTGCTGACCATCGCCCTGATGGCGCTGGGCACTCTGCTGATCGGGCTCTGTCCGACCTATGCGCAGATCGGTGCGGCGGCACCGGCCATCATCGTCATCGGCCGAATCCTGCAGGGTTTCTCTGCCGGCGGCGAGATCGGCGTGGCGACGACCATGCTGATGGAGTTGGGCCACCCCGCCGGCCGCGGCCTGCGGGTCAGCTGGCAGATGGCCAGCCAGGGGGCGGCCGCCCTGCTGGGCGCGCTCAGCGGCTATCTGCTGTCGACCCACCTGTCGGCTGACGCGCTGGAATCGTGGGGATGGCGCCTTCCC
Organism: uncultured Azospirillum sp.; assembly: GCA_966212305.1. Taxonomy (GTDB): domain Bacteria; phylum Pseudomonadota; class Alphaproteobacteria; order Azospirillales; family Azospirillaceae; genus Azospirillum. The sequence continues at coordinate 10,749 of CBIHQY010000050.1, read as the reverse complement.
TTCCTGGCAGGGCTGCTGATCGTTCCGGTGGGCCTTCATCTGCGCCGCCTGCTTCCGGAAACCGCGCCCCACGATCATGGCGGCAAGGCCGTCCTGGCGGAACTTCTGTCCCGTCATCGGTCAAAGCTGCTTACTGGCGTTCTGATGATCATGGGCGGCACCGCCGTGAAGGGGATACCCTTCCTGTTGGTTCCCTGGTTCTCCACCGCGCGTCTGAAAGCTCTGCGCGACGATCTGGTGGCCACGGTCGCCGAGATCCGCAACGGTCGTCTTCCACAGTCCGCCGAGCCCCGTCCTCTGCCGGCGGCGTTCCAGGGATTGGGCCCGCTGCTCGCCTCCTTCCTGGCCGTCACCGGCTTGGCCATGTTCTTCGGCATGGAGGAGGACGGGGCGATGGGAGCGACCATCGGCGCGCTGAAAGAGGCCCACGAGGCCGCCGCTCCGCTGATGTGGGCCTACCTCGTCATCCACCCGGCTCTGGGCATCCTCCACCAGCTCGTCGGTCATCACAGCCTTTCACAGATGTTCCGGCTCGGCTGACGGCGGCGGGCTCCGGTTCGCATCAGTGGCCGACCGGCTCCCAGCCCGGATGGTCGAAGTGCGCGCCGTATGCATCCAGCGCCTGGAGCACGCGCATCGCGCCGGACACCCGCGCATCGTCCGATTTCAACCCGTCGATCCCCTCAAAGATGTCCGCCAGAACGAGGTGCAACTGGGCGTCGGCTTCGGGAGGCAGACGGCAGTTTCGGACGATGCCGTCCACCTGCTGCTCCAGCGTCGCGATCAGCGAGTCGTATTGGGATGGGGTGTAGGTGGCGCTATGGACGGCGCCGAGGGATTGGGTGATCGCCTCGCGTATCGCCGCCATGCCTTGGCGGAGGGGCTCGTCGGTCGCCCATTTCCGTCCCTGGTTCAAGGACAGCTCCAGGGCCCCGGCGACATGACCGTCGTGCGATGACAGGGCGGCGAGCGCCGGGCCGACCGCACCGAAGATAAGGGCGCCGCTGACCAGGGCGCCGGCAGCGGTGGTTTTCGTGGACATGACGTATCTCCTTGTGCATGTGCGTGATGGAGCATGGCCTGCGGGATGATCAGTCGTCCTCGTAGAGACCCTTCGCCGCCTCGTGGTGGCAGGCCTCGCAGTTGCCCTTCGAGGCGACCGCCGGACGCTTCCAGATGGCCGGGTCGAAATCGTGCTTGCGCCGCCACCAGCGCTGGTCGGTGATCCGGAGGAGCTGGGCGTCTCCGCGGCCGGCGTCCCGCGTCAGGTAGGCGCGGATGGTCGCCACCGTGTCCGCCGGTAGGCTGGCGTTCTCGCCGAAGTGGTCCGCCAACCCGTCCATGATGCGGTTCCAACTGGCCGCCGGCAGCAGGCCCGGCTGGTAGGCCATGTGGCATTCGCCGCATTCCTTCAGCGTCGCCGCGTCGGTCACCGGCGCCACCCGCTCGAACTCGTTAGCCAGGGCGGTGGCACCGATCACGAAGCGCATGGCCGGACTCCTCAGGCTGCTGTGGCGGACGTCAGCTCGCGGTGCAGCTCGGCGTAGCGGCTGGCGAAGAACAGGAGCGGCGCGCCGTCGCGGTGCTCGAAGCGGTGCACGCCACCCAGGACGACCACGTGATCGCCGGCTTCCACATGGCGGTGCGTGGTGCACTCGAACTGCGCGAGGCAGTCGGGCAACAGGGGCACGCCGCCCAGACCGGGCGTCCAGTCAATCCCGGCGAACCGCTCCTCGCTACGCGACGCGAAGCGCGTCGAGAGATGGTGCTGATCGTCGGCGAGCACATTCACGGCGAAGCGGGTGGCCTCGCGGAACGCGGGCAGGCTGGCGGAGGACCGCATCAGGCTCCACAGCACCAACGGCGGGTCCAGTGACACCGAGCTAAAGGAGTTCACGGTCAGGCCAACCGGAGTGCCCGCCGGGGTCAGCGTGGTGATTACCGCGACCCCAGTGGCATACCGGGCGTAGGCGTCGCGCAGCGAGCGGAGATGTGGGTCGGGAGACATTGGGAGCGTCCTTTCTATTGGCCGGCCAGGAAGGTGATGAAGTCGCCCTTCTCGCGGGCGGTGCAGGCGCGGCCGAGGACGTTGACGCAGTCGCGCTCGAAGCGCTTCTCGACCTTGGCCAGGTCGGTGAACCGCTTCGGGTTGGCGGTGGCCGCCAGGGCAATGCCGGCGGTGGTGGCCAGGGCGCCGATCACGAACACGGCGGCGTAGGTGTGTGCGATCATCGTTGTCAGCATGGGCGGCGCTCCGGCCGGGGATGACAGGACGTTGACGGGTGGACATGCCCGGGACGGGGTCGGGCGGGGGCCTCGTTCACCCCGCCCGGGTTACAGGGGCGCGGTCAGTCATTGTCGGCGTAGCGGCGGGGGCGGTCCTGGGAGGCGTCGCGGTCCAAGGCGGTGCCGTCCTGGCGGATAATCTGGTCGGCCCGGATGCCGCCGTGCCGGATGCTTCCGACCACGGTGATCTGATCGCCGGACTGAATGCCGTCCGCCAGGAAGCCGTGGCTGGTAACCGGAATCTCCTTCTCCCCGTCGGTGAGAACAAACGATTTCGTGGCGACGGTCGCGACCGTGCCGGTGACGGTGCCACCGCCGGCCTCGACGACGGTCATGAGCGCTTGCGGGCTGCTCGGCTGGAACGCCTGGGTGTGGTGATGGTCGCTGGCGGAGGCGGCGCCGGAGAGCGTCAGGAGGCCGAGGGCGGCGAGGGCGGTGGTCTTGAGCATGGCTTCACCTTCGATGCTGGGGAGCGCCGATGCGCTCCATGACCGGCACTCTGCACCACGCGGCCTGAAGCGAGCCTGAACGGCAGGTTCAGCTGGCATTCAGGGCCACGACGCAGGGGGAGTACTCCTGTGGGCTTTGTTGCAAACTTTTGCTGTAGGCGCGAGATGATGGTTACGGGCATCACCGCCGACGCTATGCGTCCTGGAGTTCGAGCTGCTGGCTGATGAACTGCACGGCCTCGGCGAGCACGCTGGGTCCGACGTTGAAGGCGCGTTCGACGAGGCGCGCCTCGCCCCGCATGTCGCGGGTGATGTTGAAGCTGGACGCTTGGCCTTTGCGGAGCGCCCGCATCACCTCAAATCCCCTGATCGTTGCGTAAGCCGTTTTCAGGGTCTTGAAGCCCCGCACCGGGCGGATTAGCTGCTTCAGCTTGCCATGGTCGGCCTCCACCACGTTGTTCAGGTATTTGACCTGCCGGTGCTCGGTCTCCTCGGGACATTTGCCTTCGGCCTTCAGCTCCGCCAAGGCCGGTCCGTAAGTTGGTGCCTTGTCCGTGTTGATGACCATCGGCGTCTCCCACTCCTTCAAGCCGTTCAGCGCCTTGGACAGGAAGCGCTTGGCGGCGGCGGTGTTGCGCGTGGGAGAGAGGTAGAAGTCGATGGTGTTGCCGTGCTTGTCGACGGCTCGGTACAGGTAGGCCCACTTGCCACCGACCTTCACATAGGTCTCGTCGACCCGCCAGCTGGTTGACCGTGGGCAGCGCCACTGCCAGCGAAGCCGCTTCTCGATCTCCGGCGCGCACTTCTGCACCCAGCGATAGATGGTCGGGTGGTCGACCGAAACGCCGCGCTCGGCCATCATCTGCTCGAGGTCGCGATAGCTGATACCGTATCGGCAGTACCAGCGCACCGCCCAGAGCATGATCTCACCCTCGAAGTGGCGTCCCTTGAAGTCCGACACGGCTTTGCTCCATCCAGCGTCCAGCCATTCCGCCGCCTGCCGGCAAACTTTGCAACAGAGCCGCCAGGACAGCGACCGCCGCCACAATGCATAGGGCGGCAAGCAGCAATTGCAGCCGCAACCCGCGCGGGCTGACCAGGGTCGGGGGCTGGTCGAAATCCTCGGTTGTCGTAAGCCGCTCCAGCGCCTTGCGGCGGAACAGCCGTTCGGCCCCCTGCGGTCCGGCTTCAGTCCGCTTCATCGAACCCCTTGTCCTGCGGCCTTCGGCATGCGCGCCGGCGTTGAAAGCGAAGAAATATTATTGTGGAGCTGAAACAGTTCCATGTCAGTCCTGACACCGCTTATTGCTTGCAACCCTTTGTTTCGCACGCATAATGGTTAGAGAGTATCCGGATTGTCCAGCGGACTTCGCAGGATCTCCATCTCTTCCAGAGTGTGCATGATCGGGATCGCTGGCGTGAAGGATCGGGTTGGGATGAACGATGTCACGGCGCTGAACGTCGGCACCGGCCTTCGCGTCGCGCCGCTGTCCGGCAATGCCGCCGCATTCGCCACTCTCGGCTTTCCCCGGCTGGCTCCGGTGCTGAATCAACTCGAGCCGCCCTGGGTGGCCGTTGGCGCCACGGTGGGCGGGCTGCCGGCCGGGCTGGCGCTGGGGCAGATTCAGGATGATGGGGCAAGGCTGCTGTCGCTGACGGTCGTGCGCAGCCTGCGCAACCGTTGCATCGGCCGGACCCTTGCCGCGGAATGGGGCAGGGCCGCCGCCGCCGCGGGCGCCACTGGTCTGGTCACCGCCTTTTCGGACAAGCTGCCGGAACGCGACGCGCTGGCAGCGACCCTGTCGGCGGCCGGCTGGACTGCGCCGCGCCTGACCCATGTCCGGGCCATCGGAGAGGCGGCGCCGATGGTCGAGGCGGTCGGCCGCTGGCCGTCGGTGACCGGCCGGCTGCGCGATCCCGACGGTTTCAGCTTCGATCCCTGGCGGACGCCGGACGCCGACGACCGCGCCGCCATCGCCGCGCTGGCCGCGGAACCTGAGCATCTGCCCCTGATGCATCCCGATGTCCGTGCCGAGCGGATCGAACCCGCCTGTTCCATCGCCGTGCGACGGCAGGGCGTCCTGGTCGGCTGGGTGCTGGCGGAGCGGGCGGAAAGCGTGCCGCTCGACGGCTATCGCGACCGGCCGGCGATCGATTACCGCAGTGCCTATCTGGCGCGGTCGCTCTGGCACACGGGAATGCTGGTCGGCGCCTATTGGCATGCCTATGCCCGGCAGGTGGCCGCCTTCGGTCCATCCTCCATCGCCATGTTCGGCACCATGTTCCCCCGCATGATGTCGCTGGTCCGCCGCCGCTTCGCCCCGATTTCGCTGCGGGTGGACGAGACCTTCGAGATGATCCGCGAACCCGCAACCGGTTCGCCGTGATCGCCGGCCTCAGAGTTTCCATCAGCCTTTCACCCAATCGCCAACTGGAGCATTTCCGAAATGAGCAACATTGACTTCGAGAAGATGTACGGCGCCGATGCCATCGCCGCCGCGGCGGAGCGGCTGAAGACCGACGACGCCTTCCGTGCGGAGGCTCAGGCCGACCTGAACGCAGCCGTGAAGCGCCATTACGATGTCGACCTGCCGATGCCGATGCGGTTGGTCGAGACCGATGGAGAACTGCTTGCCGTTCCGGCCGACGACAGCCAGGCGGAACTGAGCGACGAGGAACTCGACATGGTTGCCGGCGGTTTCCCGCCCACCGGTTTCGGCCAGAAGGAAACGAAGCACGGTTCCGGCTTCGGCCGCTGAGGTCTTCCGAACCGGCCGGCGTTGCGTCTCGCGGAGAAATTCCCCGCGGACGCAACGCTCAGCAAGAATGAGCAACTCCCCACCACCGAATTCTGCCCGCCAGGGCCAAGGCCGAAGGCGGACGGCGACGCCGGAATTGCGCCAGGGCGAGATCGCCGAGTGCGGTCTGGCCGCGCTCGGCATCATGCTGGCCCATCACGGCCGTCCGGTTCCGCTGGAGCATTTGCGGGCCGAGGCGGGATCGACCCGGCTCGGCGTCAATGCCCGCACCCTGATTCGCATCGCCCGCGACCAGGGCATGGTCGCCCGTGCCTTCCGCACCGAGCCGGACCGTCTGTCCGCCCTCGGCTTTCCCCTGATCGCCCACAGCCGCTTCATTCATTTCGTCGTGGTGGAGGCCGAGACCCAGGACGGGCTGCTGGTCAACGATCCGGGCGGCGGGCCGCATGTCATGGGCTGGGACGAGGTCGACGACTCCTTCACCGGCATCGCCATCACCATCCAGCCGCCGGAGCCCGGCGCACACCGTCCGCAAGGTGCTTGGCGTCCGCCCACACCGGGGCTGGCGCTGGCGGCGCGGCTTCGTCCGCAAGCTGGCGTCGTCGGCGCGATCTTGCTGTCCGCCGCCCTTGGCCGTGCCGCCGGTGTGGGTGCGGCACTCGCGGCCGGGGGTTGGGCCGACGGTGGCGCCGGCCTGATCCCGCTGACCGGAGCCTGTGCCGCCGCGGTCGCCGCCGGCTGGGGCCGGGACCGGCTGACCGCGCTTCTGGGGCGGAGGTTGGCCGACGACACCGCGGCCGGCGTGTTCGGCCGGCTGCGGCGGATGCCTGCCGTCTGGTTCGCCCGCCGGGATAAGGCACAGGTGCTGGAGGTGCCGCTGGCGGGCGGCGCGCTGCAACGGCACATCGGCGCCATCATGCGGCTGGTGGAACTTCCGCTGCTGGTCCTGCCGATCGCGGCCGCTCTTTGGATCGACGGGTGGAGCGGGGCGGTGCTGCTGATGACCGTCATCCCGGCCCTGGCCGTGCTTGGCAGGGTACATCTCCGGCGCGGCGCCGTGGCGGCACGCCGGGATGCGCCGGCTCCGCTGGTTCCGGACGGCGGAACCATCACGACGCTCGACACCCACAGGACGGGTGGACGCGACGTCGAGGTCATGGCCCAACTTGCCGGCCGCCATGCCGTGCAGACCATCGCGGGGCAGAAGTCGGTGGCCCGGCATGCGCGGCTCATGGGGTTGCTCACCGGCATCGCCGGCTTTGGTCTTGCTGCTGTTTTGGTGACGGGCCTCGCCGCCGGCCGGATCGGCGTCGGCGGGGTGGTGACGCTTGCCGCGCTGACGCTGGCGGCGCATCGGCAGGTCCTGCGCCTGGACCGCGTCATGCCGGCGTTGCAGGATTTGAAAGCCGCCCTGCATCGCCTGGACGATCTGGAGGCGGCGGCAACCGAGGCCGAGCATCCCCCTCCGGCGGAGCGCCCGGCCGCCCGCCTGTGCGTCCAGTCCGCCGGGTTCCAACCATCGCCTCAAGCGCCGCCGGTCCTGTCCGGAGTCGATCTGAGCCTCGAACCGGGGGAGCGGCTGGGGGTTTGCGGCCCCTCCGGTTCCGGCAAGTCGGTGCTGGCCAAGCTCTTCTGCGGCCTGCTGGAACCGTCGTCCGGAGGCATTCTGCTGGACGGCCGGCCGGTGGCGACGGTTGCCCGCCAATGTCCCGGCGCGGTGGCCCTGGTCGACCGTTCCAGTCCGGTGATCGCCGGCACAATCGCCGAAAATCTGCGGGTCGGCGACTTCTCCGCGACCGGGGCGGCGTTGATGGCGGCGTTGGAACAGGTCCGGCTGTGGAGCGATCTGGAGCCGCGCGGCGGCCTTTCCCTGGAACTGACCGAAGGTGGCCCGGAACTCAGCGGCGGACAGCGGCGCCGGTTGGCCCTGGCTCGGGCGCTTCTGCGCGATCCGGTCCTGCTGGTGATCGACGACGCTCTGGATGCGCTGGAGCCGGATTTGGCCCGCCTGATCCTCGACGGCGTGCAGCGACTCGACCGCATCGTCCTGGTGACCAGCCGGCGCCCGGCGACGCTGGAGAACTGTGAACTCCGGCTGCAACTCGACCCGTCGGTCGCCGGGGCGGAGATGATGTCGTGACCGGTATGGACGGCGACATCGAGGATGGACTGCGCAAGCTGATACGCAATGGCAGTCGGGAAGCGGACTTGCGCGCGGCGGCCCCGGCCTTCGGAATGCGCCTGCGCCGGGTGCGCCTGCCGCCGGGCAGTCGGGGGACGACGCCGTGGTGGCAGCGCGACCAGGGGACGCTTCTGGCCTTCCGGCAATCCGATGGCGCGCCGGTGCTGCTGCTCCCCGACCGGCGTGGCGGCTATCGTCTGGAGGCGACGGACGGCCGCTCCCGCCCGGTGGATGCATCTCTCGCCGCGACGCTTTCCCCCGACGCCTGCGCGCCTGTCCGTGCCGGAGGTGTCGAACCGTTGACGCCGGAGCGCTGGCTGAAGGTCGCGTTGTCGGAAGGCCGGGGCGACCGGATGCTGGCGCTCCTCGCGGCGTCCAACGGTGGCGCCGCGGCGGTGCTGCCGGCGGTGGCGGTGCTGCTGCTGGGCGAACGCGTCTTGGCGGGGCACACGACGGCGGTCGTTGCCTTGGCCGTGGTTCTCCTGCTTGCTGCATTGGCGGCCGGACTGTGCGAACGGGTGCGGCGGGTCGCCTCGGCACGCTCCGGTGCGGCATCCGACCTCGGACTGCATGGCCTGCTGTGGGAGCGGCTTCTGGCCGTACCACCCGGCATGCTGCGGACGGTTCCCGGTGCCGTTCAGGAAGACCGGCTTCGCGACGGCATCACCGCGATGCAGCAGGCGGTCGCACGTCGCCAAGCGGTGGTCGTGGCTTTGGCCCGGCTGGGGCCGGCGCTGGCGGTGATGGGATGGGCTGCGCCTTGGCCGGCGCTGGCGGGCGGTTGCGTGACCGTCGTAGGTGGGCTGCTGCAGGCGTGGCTGTTGCGCCGATCCGTCCGGAAACGGCGGGCGGGGAGGGATGCGGCGGCGGACTCCTGGCACAGGATCGAACTGCCGGCCGCCGGCCTGCCGCAGCTTCGGCTGCTGGGGTCCGACCGGTGGGCGACCGATCGGGCGATGTCGGCCTTACGCAGGCTGTCCGCCCAGGTCGGCATCGCGGCGGCACGCAGGGCCGACGCCGATGCGGTCGCACAGGCTCTGATGCTGGGAGTGCCGCTTCTGGTCGGCGGACTGGCGATGCGGGAGGGCAGCGACCTGCCCGTCGCGGTCGCCGCATCCTGGGCGGCACTGCCGGCTGTGTTGGCCGTGCTGCGCTTGGCGGGTGCGTTCGGCCGGCTTCCCGACGGCGAACTGATCGCCCCCCTGCGCCCGCTGCTGGAGGCGGCGCCCGACAATCCGGTTGGCGCGCCCGATCCAGGCCCGGTGGAGCGCCTGGACCTCTGCGACGTTGTCTTCACCCATCCGGGGGCGCCGGCACCCTGCCTGCGCGGCGTGTCGCTCCGCCTTGCGCGGGGGCAGGTGGTGGCGGTCGCCGGCCCGTCCGGCAGCGGAAAATCGACGCTGATCGCGCTGTCGCTTGGCCTGCTTCGGCCGGATTCGGGGATGGTGCGGGTCAATGGCCGCGATCTTCGCAGCCTGGATGGCGCCGCCGTCCGTGGCCGCATCGGCGCCGTTCTGCAGGACGAGCAGATCGGGGTGGCGACCATCAGGTCGGTTATCCTTGGCATGGCGCCGCTGCCGGCCGAGCGTGCGTGGGAGGCGGCGCGGCTGGTCCGGCTCGACGCCGACATCGCGGCCCTGCCGATGGGCATCCAGACGCTGGTGGGCGAGGACTCCTTCCCGGCCGGATTGATGCAGCGGCTGCTGATCGCCCGCGCGCTGGCCCGCGATCCGGACCTGCTGGTTCTCGACGAGGCGACCGCCGCGCTGGACGAGGATATCCAGGCCGCCCTGTTCGCCGATTTGCGCGCCCGCGGCATCGCCGTGCTGGTGGCGAGCCACCGCCCGTCCACGCTCGCGCTCGCCGACCATGTGCTCGACCTGTCCAGCCCGGCACAAAGCTGACCAGCCGGCTGCAAGCCGCTTACCGATATTCCGGTCGCCGCGCCAGCCCGTCCTTCAGGTGCCGGATGGCCGCATGGACCTTTGCCGGCACATGCCGTTTCTGCGGATAGACCGCCCAAACCGCCGTGTTGGGCGGCCGGTGCCGGTCCAGCAGGGAAACCAGCCGTCCCTCCGCCACCGGCCCGCGCACGTAATAGTCCGGCAGCTGGCACAGCCCGAAGCCGCGCAGTGCCGCGTCCAGTACCGAAAAGCCGCTGTTGCAGCGCCAGCGGCCACGGGGGCGGAACAGCCAGTCCTGGCCGTTGTCGTCGAACAGCCAATGGTCGGTGGTGCCGATCAGGCATTGATGGGTGCCGAGGCTCGCCAGGCTCTCCGGCGTGCCGTGTCGTTCCAGGTAGGTCGGGGCAGCGCACAGATGCATGACGCGCGGGGCGATGCGCGTCGCGACCAGACTAGACTCGCTGAGTCGTCCGAGCCGGATCGCCAGATCGTAGCCCTCCTGCACCAGATCGAGCTGGCGGTTGGTCAACTCCACCTCGATGCTCAGTTGCGGGTGGCGCTCCATCAGGTCGTTGATCAGCGGCATGATGAACTGCTCGCCATAGGCGGTGGCGCTGGTCATGCGCAGCAGCCCCTTCACCTCGCTGGCGCTGCCGCCCTGCAATGCGCCGACCGCGAGAAAGGCGTCGTCGCGCTGTTCCGCCAGTCTTTGGCAACGGGCGAGGAAGGCCCGGCCGCTCTCGGTCAGGCTGACCTTGCGGGTGGTGCGGTAGAACAGGCGGGCCTGCAGCCGGTCCTCCAGCCGCGCCACGCTGCGGCTGACATGGGAAGAGGAAACGCGCAGCCGCTCCGCCGCGCGGGAGAAGCTGCCGCTCTCCGCCACCGCCACGAATTCGTCGATGCCGTCCCAGCCGCTCATCGAATTACACCCTGAACCCGCAGCATTATCCCCGTACCGCAAAAATCTATTCCCGAAATCGCCGTTCTGGCAATGACCCGAGGCGTTTACACTGTGGGAATCAAAAAGCCATCCGCATTGGGGAAGGAAACCCACATGGTTCTGTCACGCGCCGCCGTCGCCTGGGAAGCCAACCGTCCGCTGGAGATTGAAGAAGTCGAGGTCGCGGCGCCCAAGGCCGGCGAGGTGATGGTCCGCATCGTCGCCACCG
>CBIHQY010000049.1:0-40617 GCA_966212305.1 uncultured Azospirillum sp. | reverse complement strand
CGCCGGGGACCGCCCCGGTCGACCTGATCCTGTCCGATCTGGTGATGCCCGAGGTCAACGGGCTGATGCTGCTGCGCTGGATCCGCTACAGCCCGAAGAGCCCGGACAAGTTCCTGCCGGTGCTGATGCTGTCGGGGGCCGCCGACCGCCAGTATGTGGAGCAGGCGCGCGATCTCGGCGCCACCGACTTCATTGCCAAGCCCTTCTCCGCCCAGACCATCGCCAGCCGGCTGCTGTTCGCAATCGCCCGGCCGCGCCGCTTCGTTCTGGCCAAGGGCTATTTCGGTCCCGACCGCCGTCGCGCCGAAAAGCCGGTCGCCATGGACTGCCGGACGACCGCGCCGTCGGAAATCCTGGTGGTGCACAGCGCATCGAAGGCGCGCGGCATCGACCGCTTCCCCGTCATCTATTTCGACCTGCCCAACCGCCTGGGCGCCAAGGTCGGCCTCGCCCCGCGCGATCCGGTGCCGACCCTGCCGCCGGAGGTGCTGGCCGCCGCGGAGGAGGAAATCCTGAACCGCGCCGGCGACTATGCGGTGTGGATCGGCGCGGAGGTGGAGGAGATGGGCCGCCGCATCGACCGCCTGCCGCGCGATCCGGACTCGGTGCCCGCCCTGCTGGCCCAGGTCAACCGCTCCGCCCACGAGATGCGCGGGCAGGGCGGCATCTTCGGCTATCCCCTGATCACCCACATCGCCAAGTCGCTCTACGAGGCCACCCGCAGCGGCCTGACCACGGTGACCGCCAACGAACATCTGCTGTTCAAGGCCCATGTCGACGCGATCAAGGCGGTGATGACCGGCCGCGTCAGCGGCGACGGCGGGGCGACCGGTCAGCAGCTGTTGGCGTCGCTGGAAGTGGCGAAGCGGAAATACGCGAAGGCGACCGGAATGGGGTGAGGGGCGGCTTTGAGGTATGAGTGCGGGCGATGCCTCCCTCCCTCACGCCGCCCGGATCTTCTTGATGAAGGCGGCCACGTCGCCGCGCAGGCTGTCGGCGTTCTGCTTCAGCGCGTCGGCCATCCACAGCACCTCCTTCGCCATGGCGCCGGCGCGGCCGGCTTCGGTGCCGACCAGCGACGCGTTGTGGGAGACCAGGTCGGTGCCGTCGGCGGCCTGACGGACATTGCGGCCGATCTCCGCGGTGGCGGCGTTCTGCTCCTCCACGGCGGCGGCGACGGCGGAGATGTTCTCCTCGATGTGGGTGACGACGGTGCCGATGTCGCCGATGGCCTGGACGGTGTGGTCGGTCGCCGACTGGATTTCCGCGACCTTGGCGGTGATGTCCTCCGTCGCCTTGGCGGTCTGGCTGGCGAGTTGCTTCACCTCCTGCGCCACCACGGCGAAGCCCTTGCCGGCCTCACCCGCGCGGGCGGCCTCGATGGTGGCGTTGAGGGCCAGCAGGTTGGTCTGGCTGGCGATGTCGGTGATCATCCGCACGATCTCGCCCACCTGCTGGGCGGCGCCGTTGAGGTCGGCGATGATGCCGGCGGTGCGGCGGACGTCGGTGACCGCCCGTTCGGCCATCTCGGTCGACCCCGTCATCTGCCGGCCGATCTCCGAGATGGATGCGGTCAGCTCCTCGGTCGCCGAGGCCACGGCCTGGACATTCTCCGAAGCGCCTTCGGACGCGCGGGCAACCGACAGCACATGGTTTTCGGTTTCCGACGCGATGCTGCTCATCTGTTCGGCATTGCCGCGCAGGCCGCTGGCGGCGCCCGCCAGCTGTTCGGCAACCGTCTCGATGTGACGGTCGAATTCCGCCACCAGCCGTTCCAGCCGCTCGGCCTCGCGCAGGCGGTCCTCCTGGTGCCGCCGCTGTTCGGCGGCGAGCCGGTCGGCCTCGGCGAGGCTGAGGCGGAAGTGATCCAGGCTGCGGGCCATGGCGCCCAGTTCATCGGCGCGTTCGGCGCCATGGATGGCCAGTTCGCGCTCCCCGGCCTGCATCCGCGCCATATCGCCGTTCAGGCGGGCGATAGGCCGGGTGATGTTGCGGGCGACCAGCACGGCGATCGCGGTCATCATCGCCAGCAGGACCGTCAAGCCGACGACCATGCCGGTCAACCGGTTCATCGCGTCCTGCGCGTCGCGGTTGGCAAGCGCGATCAGGTCGTCGGCCACGCGAATCTCGACACTGCGCAGCATGTCGATGTTGGCGGTGATGGTGTCGAACCACTTTCCGGCGTCGACACCCTGGTTTCCGGCGCCGTAGGCGGAGGCGACGCCGATCCGCCGCATCCGCTCCACCTCCGCAATGGCTGGACCGGCAACGGTCTGGTCGTGGTAGCGCGCCTGCTCGGCCGTCAGTTTTCCCATCAGGCCGCCCATCAGCGCCTTGTACTCCCCCGACAGTTCGATGAAGCGCTCATGTGCGTCGGCGGGGAAGCGGTCCTTGCGGAAGGCCCCGCCGCCGACGGCGCGCTGCTGGCCCAGCCGCTCCTTCGCCTCCGACAGGGAGACCATGGCGTCGGCGGCGCGCAGCTGGTCGCTGTCGGCGGACAGGTTGCGCGCCTGCCCGGAGGCATCCAGCAGCTTGCGGATCAAGGCGCTGTAGCTCGCCACCACCTCCATGGAGGATTGGGCCGTGCCGTCCACCCCGGACCGCAGCCGCGACAGCTGCGACAGTGCGTCGCGGGCGCCGGCCATCGCGTCGGCGACATGGGGGTCACGGATGCGGGCCTCGGCGAATTGCCGGGTCAGATCGGACAGTTTGGCGTCGGCGGCGCTTCGAACCGTCTCCATGCGGCGGCGGTCGTCATCGCGCTTGCCGCTGATGAAGATGGAGGAGGCTCCGCGTTCCTTCTGCAATTCGTGCACGACGCTGGTCATCCCGACCGAAAGGCGGGTGACGGAGGCGAGATCGGCGGCCCGGCGGCTGGTGTCGAGCTGTTCCCACACCAGCAAAGACGACAGGACGACCACGCCCCCCATCGGAACCGACAGGGCGAGCGCCATCTTCCGTGAGAAGCGCATGTTCCCGAGCAGGCCATCGGCGATCTTCAGAAGCGACACCATCTCACATCTCCAGCAAACGGAACCATCGCAGCCCGGCGCGATCACTCAGATTCAAGACTGTATGAAAGCTAACGAGTTAAGAGACAGTTAGGTTTAACCACGACGTCGGTAGGGAGATTGTTAAGTCACTCTATTACCAGGGCCGCCAAACTCATTGCGGCGAAAGCGCCGGGTTGAAAGGCCGGGCAACGAAATTTGCCTCGCTTCCGTCGCGTCGGGGCGGTAGAACGTCAGTCCCGGTCCGCAGGTCTCTTGGGTTCGTGGCGTGACCGGAGCGGTCTTCCGGAGCGTCCATGTCGAACAACGAATTCCATCGCATCAAGCGCCTGCCGCCCTACGTCTTCGCCGAAGTGAACGCGATGAAGGCGCGAGCTAGGGCCAACGGCGCCGACATCATCGACCTCGGCATGGGCAACCCCGACCAGGCGACCCCGCAGCACATCGTCGACAAGCTGGTCGAGGCCGTGCGCGATCCGAAGACGCACCGCTACTCGAACTCCCGCGGCATCCCCGGCCTGCGCAAGGCCCATGCCGCCTATTACAAGCGCCGCTTCAACGTCGACGTCGATCCGGAGACGGAGTGCATCGTCACCATCGGCTCGAAGGAAGGTCTGGCGAACCTCGCCCAGGCGATCACCAGCCCCGGCGACATCATCCTGGTGCCGAACCCCAGCTATCCGATCCACCCGTTCGGCTTCATCCTGGCCGGCGCCTCGGTGCGCCATCTGCCGGTGGGCATGGAGAACGGGGCGTCGACCGACATCGACAGCTTCATGATGATGCTGGAGCGCGCCGTGCGCCACAGCGTGCCGAAGCCGCTGGCGCTGGTGCTGAACTATCCGTCGAATCCGACGGCCGAGGTGGTCGGGCTGGACTTCTACCGCCCGATCGTCGAGTTCTGCCGCAAGCACGGCATCTACATCCTGTCCGATCTGGCCTATGCCGAGATCTTCTTCGACAACGACCCGCCGCCCTCGATCCTCGAGATCCCGGAAGCGCGCGAGATCGCGGTCGAGTTCACCTCGATGTCGAAGACCTATTCGATGGCCGGTTGGCGCATCGGCTTCGCCACCGGCAACAAGACGCTGATCACCGCGCTGGCCCGCATCAAGTCGTACCTCGACTACGGCGCCTTCACGCCGATCCAGGTCGCCGCCGCCGCCGCGCTGAACGGTCCGCAGGACTGCGTGCAGCAGGTGCGCGACATGTACAGGCAGCGCCGCGACGTGATGATCGAGGGGTTGGCCGCCGCCGGCTGGGAAGTCCCCAGCCCGAAGGCGTCGATGTTCGCCTGGGCGCCGATTCCGCCGCAGTTCGCCCATCTGGGCTCGCTGGAATTCTCCAAGCTGCTGCTGCAGCAGGCGGAGGTCGCGGTGGCGCCCGGCATCGGCTTCGGCGAATACGGCGACGGCCATGTCCGTCTGGCGATGGTGGAGAACGTCCACCGCATCCGCCAGGCGACCCGCAACATCAAGGAGTTCTTCCGTTCCAACGCCGGCGGCGTTGCGGCGAGCAAGGACCCGGTGGCCCGCGCCGCCCTTCTGGAATCCGAGAAAGCGAAAGCCTGATGCCGAACGCCCAGCAAGCCCCCCTGAAAATCGCCGTCGCCGGCCTTGGTACGGTCGGCGCCGGTGTCCTGAAGCTGCTGGACGCCCAAGCCTCGCTGATCGAACAGCGCTGCGGCCGCCGGATCGAGGTGGTCGCGGTCAGCGCGCGCTCCAAGGGCAAGGACCGCGGCGTCGACCTGTCGCGCGTGCAGTGGTTCGACGATCCCGTCGCCATGGCCGCGCAGGCCGGCGCCGATCTGGTGGTGGAGCTGATCGGCGGGTCGGAAGGCCCGGCGCGCGACACCGTCGCCACGGCGCTGGAGACCGGCAAGCATGTGGTCACCGCCAACAAGGCGCTGATGGCCGTCCATGGCACCGAGATCGCGCAAAAGGCCGAATCGCGCGGCCTGACCGTCGCCTTCGAGGCGGCGGTCGCCGGCGGCATCCCGATCATCAAGGGGCTGCGCGAGGGGCTGGCCGCCAATGCCGTGTCGGAAATCCACGGCATCCTGAACGGCACCTGCAACTACATCCTGACGGAGATGCGGACCACCGGCCGCGACTTCGCCGACGTGCTGGCCGATGCCCAGGCTCTGGGCTACGCCGAGGCCGATCCCAGCTTCGACATCGACGGCGTCGATGCCGCGCACAAGCTGGCGATCCTGGCCTCGGTCGCCTTCGGCACGCCGGTCGATTTCTCCGCCGTCTACATCGAGGGCATCCGGCAGGTCTCGGCGGTCGATTTCGACTATGCCGACCAGCTGGGCTTCCGCATCAAGCTGCTGGGCATCGCCCGGCGCACCGATACGGGCATCGAGCAGCGCGTGCATCCCTGCATGGTGCCGAAGAACGCGCCGATCGCATCGGTTGACGGCGTGTTCAACGCCGTGGTGGCCCAGGCCGATTTCGCCGACCGCGTGTTGTTCGTCGGCCGTGGCGCCGGTGCCGGCCCGACCGCCTCGGCGGTGGTCGCCGACCTGATCGACATCGCCCGCGGGCGGTCTACGCCCACCTTCGGCGTTCCGGCCGATCGGCTGGGCGCGGCAACCCCGTCGCCGATGGAATCGCGCCGCGGGTCGTACTACGTCCGCCTGATGGTCGTGGACCGTCCCGGTGTGATAGCGGATATCGCAGCGGCGATGCGCGACCAGAACGTCTCCATGGAGCAGTTCCTGCAGCGCGGCCGCTCGCCGGACGAAGGCGTTCCGGTGGTCCTCACCACCCATGACACCGACGAGGCGGCCATGCAGCGCGCGCTTGCGACCATCGCGGCCAGCGACAACGTGCTGGAGCCGCCGCGGATGATCCGGATCGAACAGTTCTGAGCCGGAACCCTTTCCCGAACAGGACAGTCCTGACCTGCCCCGTTTCCCACAATAACCAATATCAGCCTGATACGACCGAAGAGTCGGGGGGAGCACACGATGTCTACGCCGTCTACGCATGTCGATCTGTCCCATATGGACCGCAACCTCGCGCTGGAGGCCGTCCGCGTGACCGAGGCCGCCGCCCTGTCGGCCTCGCTGCTGATGGGCCGCGGCGACGAGAAGCTGGCCGACCAGGCCGCGGTCGACGCCATGCGCCAGGCTCTCAACACGCTCTACATCGACGGCACCGTCGTGATCGGCGAGGGTGAGCGCGACGAAGCCCCGATGCTCTACATCGGCGAGAAGGTCGGCGCCGGCATCGGTTCCGGTCCGAAGGTCGACATCGCGCTCGACCCGCTGGAAGGCACCACCATCTGCGCCACCGGCGGCCCGAACTCGCTGGCCGTGATCGCCATGGCGGAGGAGGGCGGCTTCCTGAACGCCCCCGACGTCTACATGGACAAGATCGCCGTCGGCGCCGGCCTGCCGGACAACATCGTCGATCTGGACGAGACCCCGGCCAACAACCTGAAGGCTCTGGCCGCCGCCAAGGGCACCGAGGTCCAGGAACTGCTGGTCTGCATCCTGAACCGTCCGCGCCATGCCGAGCTGATCGCCCGCGTCCGTGAAGCCGGCGCCCGCATCATGCTGATCAACGACGGCGACGTCTCGGGCGTCATCGCCACCAGCCAGGCCGGCACCGGCGTCGACATGTATGTCGGCTCCGGCGGCGCGCCGGAAGGCGTGCTGGCCGCCGCGGCTCTGCGCTGCATCGGCGGTCAGTTCCAGGGCCGTCTGCTGTTCCGCAACGACGACGAGAAGGCCCGCGCCGCCAAGTGGGGCGTCACCGACCTCGACAAGAAGTACACCCTGCACGAACTGGCGCGCGGCAACGTCATGTTCGCCGCCACCGGCGTCACCGACGGCGCCATGCTGAAGGGCGTCCGCCGCTTCCCGGGCGGTGCCTACACCCACTCGGTCATCATGCGCTCCAAGTCGGGCACGGTTCGCTACATCGAGGCGCACCACAACCTATCGCGCAAGCCGGGCGTGAAGTAAGCGGATCAGCGGTTAAGCCACTGTTCCGAAAGACGCGCGGGGGGAAACCCCCGCGCTTTTTTTATGCCCGCGTTGATTTGCCTACGAATGTTCTATCGAATTCGTGCAGGTCTGCCGACGCCGGGCCGCAGAGGGCAGGCCATTGATTTCGCGGGTGCAAAAGGCAAAATAGGCTCATGTAATCAGCGCCAAGCGCAGGAGATCAACATGGCCTACTCTTCGATGCAGTCTTCGTCCGGTGAATTGTTTGGCGCCGGAACAAAGGAAAACACCCTCTTTCAACGTGTCGTTCATTGGGTCCGCGAACGGATTGAACTTCACCGTGCGGAAGATGAGCTGAACCATATGTCCGATGCCGAACTGTCCGACATCGGACTGACCCGCGGCGAGATCCACATGGCGGTCCGCCGGGGGTTCTGAGGGCGCGGCGTCTGCCGGCCCGAATATCGGAAGGCGGGGATATCGAAAGGTTTGCCCATGGCGTTTGGCGCAGGGCGGCCAATCGAGTCCCGAATGCGGAAAGCCCCGGAAAAATGCCGGGGCTTTCGCATATGAACCACCATTAACCTTTTCTTCATGGACCCTGCCCATGCGGCACATATGCCTGGGAAGGGTTGCGCGCTGCAGCACGGTTATGGTTAATGCAGTTTAACATTATCCCCGGTTCTGTTCGAAAATGGAAACGGGGCGCCTTCGGGAACCCCATCATCCTCCGTGAGAGCCGTGGTCGAAGCATGAGTCTCATTCATCGTCTTCAGTCGCTGGAAGCGGAGCGCGATGCCGCCCGGGAGGAAGCCGAGCGCGCAAATCTCGCGAAATCGAAGTTCCTCGCCGCCGCCAGCCACGACCTCCGCCAGCCGCTCCAGGCCCTGTTCTTCCTGTCCGCCGCACTCGCCCGCCATGTCGGCGACCACAACGGGCGCGACCTGCTGTCCCGGCTCGACCAGGGGCTGGACACCATGAAGGGCCTGCTCGACGGGCTGCTGGAGGTGTCGCGGCTGGAAGCGGGCGTGGTGACGCCGGTGCTGGACACCTTCGAGATCAGCGAGGTCACCGATGCGCTCGACGCCGCCTATGGCGAGCAGGCGACCGCCAAGGGGCTGGTCTGGCGGGTGGAGAGCTGCGAGGCGGTCCTGCGCAGCGACCGCGGCCTGCTGATGCAACTGCTGCGCAATCTGGTCGACAACGCTCTGCGCTACACCGAGGCCGGCGCGATCCGCATCCGTTGCCGCATCGACGCCGCGCCAAGTGGCGACCGGCTGGCGGTCGAGGTGCAGGACACCGGCATCGGTATCCCGCCCGAACATCTCGACCGCATCTTCGACGAGTTCCATCAGGTCAGCAATCCGGAGCGCGACCGGCTGCGCGGGCTGGGGCTGGGGCTCGCCATCGTGCGGCGGCTGTCGCAATTGCTCGACCATCCCGTCGAGGTCCGGTCGGTGCATGGGCAGGGATCGGCCTTCCGCGTCCTGGTGCCGCTGGCCCCGGCCCGCTTCCTGGTCGGACGGCCGGGTGGTCCGGAACGGCCGCCGGGCATCGACCGGCCGCGACTGGCGGTGCTGGTCGACGACGATGCGGTGGTGCTGCTGGGGTTGCAGACGGTGCTGACCGAATGGGGGTTCCGTGTCGTCGCCGCCGACAGCGCCGACCGGGCGATGGATCGGCTGGAGTCGCTGGGGCGGGTGCCCGACATCGTCATCGCCGATTACCGCCTCCGCGAAGAGCGCGTCGGCACCGAAGTGATTCGCCGCGTGCGCGAACGCTATGGGGCCGAGGTTCCCGCCCTGATCCTGACCGGCGAGACCGGCGCCGATACCCTGGCCGATGCCTCGGCCCATGGCGTCGCCGTCCTGCACAAGCCGGTGACCCCGCGCCAGCTCCAGGCCGAGGTCGACCGGCAGCTGCGGATCAAGCGCGGGAACGGCTTGGCGGAAGCGGCGGCACAATAGGCCGGAGCTCCGGGCCGATCGCCGTCTTTCTCTTTTAAATCAGCGCGCCTTGCCGAACATCGTCCTGCACCTCGCCAACCGGGGCGGCATCGCTCTGGCCATGGCCGTCGAGCGCGGCGCGACCGGTCTCGGTCAGGCGGCAGACCAGCCAGTCGGGCTTCAGCGGATTGTCGAACCAGCGTTCCGCCCAGCCGGCCTTCAGGCAGGCCTCCACCGTCGCCTTCTTCACCCGCTGGCCGCGCTCGTCGAACAGCGGCAGCTTGCCGCCCGGCTGGTCCAGACCGCGGCGCAGCCATGCCCCCTGAACGTCGGACGGGGCGCTGCGAGACGAGGAACGGCGGGACTTGGCCATGGGACGGGCTGCTCTTGCGGATACGGGATCGGACAGGGGATTGCCGGCCCCCATGGGGCCTGTGGCAAAGTGCGGGCATCCTACGCGAAAGCGCGGTACAGGTGCATCGAAAAGGAGGGGGCTTTCCCCATGCCGGAAAACATCCCAAAAACCCGTAACGACGATCTGGTCTTCGCCTACATCACCGCCGGTTCGAAGGCGCAGGCCCTGAGCATCGGCCGCAGTCTGGTGGAGGAGCGGCTGGCCGCCTGCGCCAACGTGCTGGACGGCATGACCTCCGTCTATCGCTGGAACGGCGCGGTGGAGCAGGCCGACGAGGCGGTGCTGATCGCCAAGACGCGATCCTCCCTGTTCGACCGGCTGACCGCCCGTGTGCGCGAACTGCACAGCTACGACACCCCCTGCGTCGTCGAACTGGCGCTGGGGCGGGGCAATCCCGACTATCTGGACTGGCTGCGGGCGGAAACGGCGTAACGGGCCGAATTGCCTCCATGCCCAAACAGAGCCTTGACGCCGATCAAAGTCGTGGGCTGCAGTTGGCGATAGGAAGGGCGGAGTCTGACCGCAATTCTGCCGGTGCCCGGCCGGCCCACCTTATCAAGGACACCGAGACCATGGACGATTGCTCCGCACACGGCCCCATTCCCCTGTCGCTGGACGAGGCGGTCGCGCGCGTCGCGCAGGGCTATGGCGCGGTGACCGGAACGGAGGAGGTGGCGCTGCGCCAGGCGCTCGGCCGCGTGCTGGCGGAGGAGGTGGTGGCCCCGGTCAATGTGCCGCCGGCCGACGTCTCCGCCATGGACGGCTGGGCCTACGCCGCCACGGCGGCGGAGGGGTTCCGGCGGCTGGACGTCGTCGGGCGCGTGCCGGCCGGCTCCAGGTTCGAGGGGACCGTCGCGGCCGGGACGGCGGTGCGCATCTTCACCGGCGCGCCGGTCCCGGCCGGAGTCGACACCGTGGCGATGCAGGAGGATTGCCGGACCGACGGCGACGCCGTGCTGGTCCCGGCCTCTCTGAAGCGCGGCTCCAACGTTCGCTTGGCCGGCGAGGACATGACCGCCGGCGCGGTGGTGCTGCATCCCGGCCAGCGCATGCGCGCGCAGGAGGTCGGGCTGGCCGCCGCGGTCGGCCGTTCCAGCCTGACCGTGCGCAAGCGGCTGACCGTGGTTCTGTTCTCCACCGGCGACGAGCTGCGGGAGCCGGGGACGCCCAAGCCCGACCACGCCATCTATGACGCCAACCGCTACACGCTGGCCGCCCAGCTCGACGCGCTGGGGGTGGAGGTGCGCGACCTCGGCATCCTGCCCGACCGGCCCGACGCCACCCGCGCCGCCCTGGCCGACGCGGCGGGCAGTTGCGACCTGATCGTCACCAGCGGCGGCGTCTCGGTCGGCGAGGAGGACCATGTCAAGGCGGCGGTCAACGCGCTGGGCTCCATCGACCTGTGGACGCTGGCGATCAAGCCCGGCAAGCCGCTGGCGCTCGGCCGCGTCGGCGATACGCCCTTCCTGGGCCTGCCCGGCAATCCGGTGTCGGCGATGGTGACCTTCCTGCTGGTCGGCCGGCCGCTGGTGCTGCGCCTGTCCGGGGCGACCGGCATCGCCACGCCGCGCAGCCTTGTGGTCGCCGATTTCACCTTCACCAAGAAGCCCGGCCGCCGCGAGTTCCTGCGTGCCCGGCTGGAGCGCGGCGCCGACGGCCGCCCGGTCGCCGTGAAGTTCCCCAGCAACAGCTCCGGCGTGCTGACCTCGATGGTGGAGGCCGACGGGCTGGTCGACATGCCGGCGGAGGCCACTGCGGTGAATCCCGGCGATCTGGTCGACTTCCTGCCCTTCACCGGGCTGTTCGCGTGACGCTGGAACAGCTGCGCATCTTCGCCACGGTGGCGGAGATGCTGCATTTCACCCGAGCGGCGGAGGTGCTGCACCTGTCGCAGCCGGCGGTCAGCGCCGCCATCGCCGCGCTGGAGGCGGAGCATGGCCTGCGCCTGTTCGACCGCATCGGCCGGCGGGTGGGACTGACCGCCGCCGGTCAGCTTCTCCATGGTCAGGCCCGCGCCATCCTGGCGAAGGTGGAGGAGGCCGGGACCATGCTGGCCGAACTGTCGGGCCTGTCGCGTGGCGCGCTGCGGCTGGCGGCGAGTCAGACGGTCGGCAACCACTGGCTGCCGCCACGGCTGCTGCGCTTCGCCGCCGCCTATCCCGGCATCCGCGTCGACCTGTCCATCGGCAACACCGAGCAGGTGGCCGAGGCGGTGCGCGACGGCCGGGCCGAGCTGGGCATCGCCGAGGGGGTGGTGACCGATTCGGCCCTGGTCAGCGAACCGGTCGAGGGCGACCGGCTGCGGCTGGTGGTGGGCGGCTCCCATCCCTGGGCCGGGCTTGGCCGGGTGGGGCGGGACGAGATGGCGGCCGGGCGCTGGATCCTGCGCGAACCCGGCTCCGGCACCCGCGCGTTGTTCGAGGCGGCGGTGCGCGGGGTGGGGCTGGATCCGGGCGGGCTGGATGTCGCCATGACCCTGCCCGGCGGCTGCATCATCCGGGCGGCGCTGCTGGCCGGGGTGGGGGCGAGCGTGCTGTCGGACCTGATCCTGGCCGACGATCTGGCGACCGGCCGCATCGTCGCCCTGGAGGGGCTGGATTTGCCGTCCCGCCCCTTCCATCTGCTGCGCCACCGCGACCGCCATCGCAGCCTCGCCGAGCGCGCCTTCGTCCGCAGCGCACTGGAGGAGGCATCGGCGCTTCCGCCTATCGCAACTGCCTGATTATCAGCGCTATAACCGGAGGCATTCCCGCTTCCGCTTGTAAGGCGACATGATGGCACGGCTGCTGACGCTACTTTGGGTTCTGGTGGTGATGGCCCTCGCGGCCGGTCCGGTCCGTGCCGACTACACGCCGCCGGGGGCGCTGTCGGACGCCACCGCCTATTCCAACGGGCTGCTGCTGAAATCGCCGCCGCAGCCCAAGCCGCAGGTGATCGCCGACCTGTTGAAGCAGGCCCATGCCGCTCGCGACCGCAAGGACATGGCCGGCGCCATCCAGGCCTATGAGAAGACCATCACCCAGGGCGGCGGCTCGCCGTCGGTCTGGCTGGAGCTGAGCGCCGCCTGGACGGCCGCCACCCCGCCGAACAAGGACCGCGCGCTGCAGAGCGCGGTGATGGCCGGGCAGTTCAACCCGAAGGACGAGGAGCGCGTCGCCATCCTCTGGCGCATTGCCGCCCTGATGGACGAGGCGTTCGGCAAGCCGGACGAGGCGGTGAAGGCGCTGAAGGCGATCCAGGAGATCGCACCGAAGATGGAGGCGGCGACGCTCGACGCCCGCGCGCCGAAGCTGGAGGAGCGCATCGTCGCCATGCGCCGCAAGGCCGGGCTGGCGATGACCGGCGTCACCGTGAATGCCGAGGGCAGCAGCCCGCGCGTCTGCTTCCAGTTCAACGACCGGCTGAGCGGCAAGCAGGGCGTGCGCTTCGACGACTATGTCCGGGTGGAGCCGCCGACCAAGACCGCCATCGAGACGCGTGACAACAGCCTGTGCCTGCGCGGCGTCACCCACGGCAGCGGCTACACCGTCACCCTGCGCCAGGGCCTGCCCGGCGAGGACGGCGTGGCGCTGAAAGCCGACGAGACCCAGCGCGTGCGCGTGCCCGACCGGCCCTCCATGGCGGCCTTCCGCGGCTCCGCCTACATCCTGCCGCGCAAGGGTGCCGACGGCATCCCGGTGATCAGCGTCAACACCGACAAGCTCGACGTGTCGGTCTACCGCATCGCCGACCGGGCGCTGGTGTCCAACAAATATGACGCCAGCCTGTTCAGCGAACTGACCGGCTATACCGCCGACCGGCTGGCGCAGGAGAATGGCGAGCTGGTCTGGACCGGCACGCTGGAGGTGAAGGGCGAGCGCAACCGCGACACCACCGCCGCGATCCCCTTCCGGCAGGCGGTGGGCGACGATCCCAAGGCCGGCCTCTATGTCGTCACCGCCCGCCCGCATGACGTGGAGGAGGGCGACCGCTGGGAAGCTCTGGCGACCCAATGGGTCCTGCTGTCCGACATCGGCCTGACCAGCTTCCGCGGCGCCGACGGGCTGACCGTGTTCGCCCGCTCCTTCGGCAATGCCAGGCCGCTGCCGGGGGTGGATGTGGCGCTGGTCGCCCGCAACAACACCGAACTGGCGCGGGTGAAGACCGACGAGTCCGGCCGCGCCCGCTTCGCGCCCGGCCTGTTGAAGACCGGCGGCAACGCGCCCGAGATGGTGATGGCCTATCTCGGCACCGATTTCGCCATGCAGGACCTGACCGGCGCCGCCTTCGACCTCAGCGACCGCGGGGTCGGCGGGCGTCCGGCGCCGGGGCCGATGGATGCCTTCGTCTATGCCGACCGCGGCGTCTACCGCCAGGGCGAGACGGTCAACCTGTCGATCCTGCTGCGCGACGACAAGACCGAGGCGGTGAGCGACTTCCCGCTGACGGTGAAGGTCCTGCGCCCCAGCGGCACCGAATATTACAGCGGCGCGTTGAAGGGGCAGGAGGCCGGCGGCTTCTTCCTGCCGCTGGGCCTGACCCGCACCGCACCGCTCGGCGGCTGGGAGGTGCTGGTCTATGGCGACCCGAAGGGCGAGCCGATCGGCCGCGGATCCTTCCAGGTCGAGGATTTCGTGCCGGTCAAGCTGGCGCTCGACCTGACCGCCGGCGCGCCGATCCTGGTGCCGGGCCAGCCCTTCGAGGTGACGGCGCAGGGCCGCTTCCTCTATGGCCCGCCGGCCGCCGGGCTGGACGGCACCGCCGAGGTGGCGCTGAAGACTGACCCGATGCCCTATCCGGCCTTCAAGGACTATCGCTTCGGCCGGGTGCAGGACAACCCGACCGAGCGGCTCGATCCGCTGGAGTTCCCGACCACTGACGAGCAGGGCGTCTCGCACATCGCCGTGACGCTGCCGGAGGTGCCGGACACCAGCAAGCCGCTGCGCGCCGACATCCGCGTCACCCTGTCGGAGCCGGGCGGGCGCCCGGTGCACAAGTCGGTCTCTGTCCCGGTGCGGCCCAAAACCTACGCGCTCGGCCTGCGCCCGCGCTTTTCCGACGGACGCATCGGCGAGGGGGGCGAGGCCGCCTTCGATCTGGTCGCCGTGGCGCCGGACGGCAGCGCCATCGCCAAGCCCGGCGTCAAATGGGAACTGGTGGAGGAGCGGGTCTCCTTCGTCTGGTATCGCCGCGATGGTCGCTACAGCTACAACGCCTCGGTGCGCGACGTGCCGCTGGCCTCCGGAACCGTCGATGTCGGCGCCGACAAGCCGGCGCAGGTGGCGCTCGGCAAGCGCGAGTTCGGCCGCTACCGGCTGGAGGTGACGGACAAGGCGGCGGGGGTGGCCAGCTCCTACCGCTTCTATTCCGGCTGGGCGAGCGGCGACGACACCGCCGACATCCCGGACAAGCTGGAGGTTTCCACCGACAAGCAGTCCTACAAGCCGGGCGAGACCGCGCGCGTCCGCATCGCGCCGCCCTTTGCTGGCGAGCTTCTGGTGACGGTCGCGACCGACCGCATCTTCGACGTGCGCACCATCTCGGTCCTGGCCGAGGGAACGACGGTGGAAATCCCGGTCGATGCCGCCTGGGGGCCCGGCGCCTATGTCACCGCCACCGCCTACCGTCCGCCGGTCAAGGGGCGGGAGCGCCAGCCGGTGCGCGCCATGGGCGTCGCCTGGGTCGGCGTCGATCCGTCGGTGCGCACGATGACCGTCGCGCTCGACGCGCCGCAGGTGATCCGCCCGCGCAGCCGGCTGGAGGTCGGGGTGAAGGTCGCCGCCGCCGATGGCGGGAAGATCGAGGACACCTATGTCACGCTGGCCGCGGTGGATGAGGGCATCCTGCGCCTGACCGACTTCGCCAGCCCGCAGCCGGAGAAGCATTATTTCGGCAAGCGCCGGCTGGGGCTGGACATCCGCGACGATTACGGCCGGCTGATCGACCCGCTCGACGGCCCCTATGGCGCCATGCGCCAGGGCGGCGATTCCAGCGGCGCCGGGCTGCCGGTGGTGCCCTTCACCGTGGTCTCGCTGTTCCACGGGCCGGTGAAGGTCGGCGCCGATGGCACCGCCCGCATCGGCTTCGACGTGCCGGACTTCAACGGCGAGCTTCGCCTGATGGCGGTGGCCTACAGCCGCGGCCGGGTCGGCTCCGCCGCCGGGCCGGTGACGGTGCGCGATCCGCTGGTGGCCGACGCCATCCTGCCGCGCTTCCTCGCCCCCGGTGACGACAGCCGCGTGACCCTGTCGCTCCACAATGTGGAGGCGGCGGCCGGCACCTACGAGGTGGCGGTGACCGCGCAGGACGCGGTGGCGGTGGAGGGCGGCACCCTGTCGGTTCCGCTGGCGAAGGGCGAGCGCAAGACCCTGGTCGTGCCGCTGAAGGGCGTCGCCGCCGGCATCGGCCATGTCGCCGTGGCGGTGAAGGGGCCGGAAAACCTGGCTCTGAGCCACGAGTACGGCATCACCGTCCGCCCGGCGCGGTCGGTCGAGACCCAGTTCGTCACCCGCCAGATCGCGCCGGGCGAGAGCGTCCGCTTCGACGGGGCCGAACTGGCGACCTATCTGCCTGGGACGACCAACTGGTCGGCCAGCTTCACCACCGCGCCGCCCTTCGATGTCGGCGGCATCCTGCGGGCGCTCGACCGCTATCCGTTCGGCTGCCTGGAACAGACGGTCAGCCGTGCCCTGCCGCTGCTGGTGGTGCGCGACGTCGAACTGGCGCTCGGCAAGGACCGCAAGCCCGATGACGGCCTGGAGGCCCGCGTCCAGCAGGCGATTTCCCGCACGCTCGACAAGCAGCGCTTCGACGGCGCCTTCGGCCTGTGGGGCGCCCATGACGAGGCCGACGGCTGGCTGACCGCCTATGCCACCGAGTTCCTGGTCCGCGCCAAGCAGAAGGGCGAGGCGGTGCCGGACAAGCCGCTGACCGACGCGCTGACCTGGCTGCGCCAGCGCGCCATCGCCAGCGCGAGCGAGCCGGAGGAACTGGCGGTGCGCGCCTATGCCCTGCACACGCTGGCGCTGGCCGGCGTGTCGCTGCCGGGACCGGCGCGCTACCTGCACGACACCGCGCTGGAGAAGCTGCCGACGCCACTCGCCAAGGGGCAGCTCGGCGCTGCTCTCGCCCGCATGGGCGACAAGGAGCGGGCGGCCAGCGCCTTCGACAGCGCCGTCGCCCATCTGGCGCGCGAGGATTGGCATGTCGATTACGGCTCCACCGTCCGCGACGCCGCGGCGCTGGTGGCGCTGATGACCGAGGTCGACATGGCCGGCAACCGCATCCCGGCGCTGATCGACCGGCTTCCGGCTTCCGCCACCGCCGCCGGCCGCACCAACACCCAGGAGAAGGCGTGGTCGGTCCTGGCCGCCGACGCCCTGCTGCGCGGCGCGCCGGCCAAGGTCGAGGTGACGCTGGGCGGTGCGAAGAAGGACGGCGCGCGGGTCGACCTGACTCCGACGCTGGCCCAGTTGAAGGCCGGCATTCCGGTCGCCAACGCCGGCAAGGCGGCGGTGTGGCAGGCGGTGTCGCTGTCCGGCGTGCCGGTGGCGCCGCAGCCGGCGGCGCGGGAGGGGCTGCGCATCAAGCGCTACTTCTTCACCCGCAAGGGCGAGCCGCTGAACCTCGACAGCATCAAGCAGAACGACGTCTTCGTCGTCGTGCTGGAGGGCGAGGCCAACACCAAGCTGTTCCACCAGGGCATGGTCACCCACGCGCTGCCCGCCGGCTGGGAGATCGAGAACGCCAAGCTGGGCGGCGGCACGCCGGAGGAGATGCAGTGGCTGGGCGATCTCAGCTACACCCGCACGACCGAGGCGCGCGACGACCGCTATGTCGCCGCGGTAGACCTGACGGAGGACCAGCAGACCTTCAAGCTGGCCTTCATCGTCCGCGCCATCACCCCCGGCAGCTATGAACTGCCGGGCGCCACGGTGGAGGACATGTACAAGCCGCGCTTCTTCGCCCGCCAGACCACCGGGCGGATCACGGTCCATCCGGCGGAGTGACGATTGGCGCGGGGTTGGATGCGTAAGGTCTGGGTGCGGCGGTCGGTGCTTGCTGCGGCAGGCGTCGCCGCCCTGATGGGGACGGCGCTGGCGCTCGACCGGCTGTTCCCGCCGCCGCTGGACCGGCTGGCCGACCTGTCGGTGACGGTCACCGACCGCAAGGGCCAGCCGCTGCGCGTCTTCACCAATGCGGCCGGCGCGTGGCGGCTGCCGGCAACGGTGGACGACGTGTCGCCGCTGTTCGTCGAGCTTCTGCTGGCCTATGAGGACCGGCGCTTCGAAAGCCATGCCGGCGTCGATCCGCTGGCGGTGCTGCGGGCGGCGGCGCAGAATCTGGGGGCGGGGAGGGTGGTCTCCGGCGCCTCGACCCTCACCATGCAGGTCGCCCGCCTGCTGGAGCCGCGCCCGCGCACCTTCGGCGCCAAGCTGATCGAGGCGGCGCGGGCGGCGCAGCTGGAATGGCGCTACAGCAAGCGCGACATCCTCGGCATGTACCTGACGCTCGCCCCCTATGGCGGCAACATCGAGGGAATCCGCGCCGCCTCGTTGATGCTGTTGGGCAAGGCGCCGGTGGAGCTGGACGCGGCGGAGGCGGCGCTGCTGGTCTCGCTGCCGCAATCGCCGTCCCGCCTGCGGCCCGACCGCTATCCGGAGCGGGCGCAGGCGGCGCGCGACAAGGTGCTGGACCGGGTGGCCGAAGCCGGCGCGCTGCCGCCCAAGGCGGTGGCGGAGGCGAAGACCCTGCCGGTGCCCTCGGCCCGCCTGTCCCTGCCGGCCTCGGCTCCGCATCTGGCCGACCGGCTGCGCAACGCCGAATCCCACCGGCCGGTGATCGCCACCACCATCGACGGCACGCTGCAGCACGCCATCGAGGCGATGGCCCGCCGGGCGGCGGAGACGCTGAACCCGCAGGCCGGGCTGGCGGTGCTGGTGGTGGACAACCGCGACCGCTCGGTCCTGGCCTATCTCGGCAGTCCCGACGCGCTGGACGAGACCCGGCAGGGACCGATCGACATGGTGCGGGCGGTGCGCTCGCCGGGGTCGGCGCTGAAGCCCTTCATCTATGGGCTGGGCTTCGACGACGGCATCATCCACCCGCTGACCCAGATCGCCGACGTCTCCACCCGCTTCGGCGACTGGGCGCCGCGCAATTTCGACCGCAGCTTCACCGGCGACCTGACGGTGATGGAGGCGTTGCAGCGCTCGCTGAACGTGCCGGCGGTGCTGGTGCTCGACCGCGTCGGGCCGCTGCGCTTCGCCGAGGCTTTGCGCAAGGCAGGATCCCGGCTGGTCCTGCCGAGCGGCACGGCGCTGCCGGGGCTGCCGGTGGCGCTCGGCGGGGCGTCGATCAGCCTGTGGGACATGACGACTCTCTACAGCGGGCTGGCGCGCGACGGGATGGTGGCGACGCTGCGCACCGCGATGGAGCAGCAGGACGGGCCTGAACAACGCCTGTTGTCGGCGACTGCGGCCCAGCAGGTGCGGGCGATCCTGGAAGGCTCCCCGCCACCGCCGGGGGTGGTGCAGGCGCAGGAGTTGCGCGGCAGCGGTCCGGTGGCGCTGAAGACCGGCACCAGCTATGGCTTCCGCGACGCCTGGGCCTTCGGCGTCACCGGGCGTTACACGGTGGGTGTGTGGGTTGGCCGGCCGGACGGCACGCCCAGCCCCGACCATTACGGCCGCAACACCGCCGCCCCGCTGCTGTTCGAGGTCTTCGACCGGCTGCCGGCCGAGCGTGGCCGCCCCGCCGGCCCGGTGCGCAACGACGCGCCGCCGGAATTGCTGCGGCGCCTGCGGCCGGGCGAGGTGGAGTTGGCCGGATCCCGCCGGACCGACCGGCTGCGGCTGACCTTCCCGGTCAGCGACATGGTGCTGGAGGCGCTGGGGCCGGACGGCAGGGGGGAACCGATGACCCTGACCGCCAGCGGCGGTCGGCGCCCGCTGTCCTGGCTGATCGACGGCCGGCGCATCGCCCAGTCGCCCATCGCGCGCGAGGTGCTGTGGCGGCCGGCGGGGCCGGGGCTGGTGCGGGTGACCGTGCTGGACGCCGACGGCCGCAGCGACAGCGCGACCGTCGAGATTCGCTGATCGCCTAGGAGAACTCTAGGAGGCGCGGCGCAGGCCGAAGGGGGCGTCGTCGCGCTGGCTCCACACCCGCGTGCGGACCCGCATCTGCTTCTGGCAATCCACCGAGCAATAGAGCGGAGCCGGTCCCCGCGTGGACGGACGGACGAAGGGACGGCCGCAGCAGGCGCAATGCAGCTGGCGGGTCGCGGTGTGCGGGATATTGGCCGGACGGGCGGGGGCGGACATCTGGAAGAGTTCGGGCTGGTTTCGGGTGAGCGCCAATATAGGGGCGGTGTGTTGCAGTTCCATGCTCGGGAAAACGCCTAGCACCGAATGGGTAGAGGGCTTGTCCGGCGGTCGGAGGTGGTTGACCGGCTCGGCCCTCGGGCCTATCTGAAAAGGCTGACAACAAGCGGGAGCGGTGCGGTGCCAATGCGCGTCGCCGACTGGATGCGGAGGCTGGGTGGTGTCGCGGGGGCGATGGTCCTCGTGATGCTCGGCCTTCTGCTGTGGTCGGGTGCCGCCACCGCCGCGTGCCCGCACGAGCGGCCGGGTTCACCGGCTGCTGTCGCGTCGCACGGCACGCCGCACGCGATGGACGCGAACAGGATCGACCATGGCCGGCAGGCGCCGGGCCGCCCGCACCATGCGGTGCAGCCCTGCTGCGCCGGGATGACCTGCGCCGCCGTGCCGGTCGGGTTGCCGGGTGCCGAGATGGCGTCGCCGCTCGGGTCGGCTGGGCCTAAGTTGGGCTGGGCCGCCGGGCCGTTGCGCGAGGGGCTGGGCCTGAGGCCCGATCTGAGACCGCCCCGGCTGGGATGATGTCAATGCGCCGCTGGTCCTGCGCGGCGCCGTCATCCGTCCCATCTCCCCCCGATCATCCGGAGTCCGTCATGGCTCTCGCGCTTTCCCGCCGCCGTCTGCTGTCCACGGCGGTGGCCGGCGGCTGTGCCGCCCTGCTGCCCGCCTTTTCCCGCTCCGTCCTGGCCGCCGCTCCTGCCGCCGGCCCAACTGTCGGCGATGCCGTCCGCCTGACCGTCGAGCGCCGCAGCCTGGAGGTGAACGGCAGGGCCGCCAGCATGTTCGGCATCCGCCAGCCCGACGGCACGCATGGGCTGACCCTCGATCCCGGCCGGCGCTTCCTGGTCGACCTGACGAACAGGGCCGGTGAGGACACCGTCATCCACTGGCATGGCCAGACCCCGCCCTATGTCCAGGACGGCGTCGCCGACGTGAACCGGCCGACGATCCGCGACGGCCTGACGGTCCGCTACGACTTCGCGCCGCGCACCGGCACCCATTGGATGCACTCCCACCACGGGATGCAGGAACAACTCCTGATGGCGGCCCCGCTGGTGGTCCGCAGCGACGAGGATCTCCGCGCCGACGAGCAGGAGGTGGTCATCCTGCTGCATGACTTCACCTTCCGCGACCCGGCCGAGATTCTGGCGTCGCTGGGCGGGGCGTCCGGCGGGATGGCGCATGGCGGGCATGGTGCCGCCGGCATGGGGCAGGGAGCCATGAACCACGGCTCCGTGGATCATGGCGCCATGAATCACGGCCAAATGAATCACGGCCAAATGAATCATGGCCAGATGAGCCAGGGCCAGATGGACCACGGCTCCATGGGGCACGCCCCCACGCCCCAGGCCAACGGCCATGACATGATCGGCATGTCCGGCGGCATGGCGATGGACCTGAACGACATCGATTACGACGCCTATCTCGCCAACGACCGCACCCTTGCCGATCCGCAGGTGGTGCGGGTGGAGCGTGGCGGGCGGGTGCGGCTGCGCGTCATCAACGGCGCGACCTCCACCGCCTTCCACCTCGACCTCGGGCGGCTGAGCGGGCAGGTGATTGCCGTCGACGGCAACCCGGTGCATCCGGTGGCGGGCAGCCGCTTCGGCCTGTCGATGGGGCAGCGGCTCGACATCCGTATGACCCTGCCGGCCGACGGCGGCGCATTCCCGATCCTGGCCTTGCGCGAAGGGGCGGTGCAGCGCACCGGCATCATCCTCGCCACCCCCGGCGCGGCGGTGGAGAAGGTCGCCGACACCGGGCAGGCGGAGACCGACGCGCTGGATCTGTCGCTGGAACGCCAGTTGGTCGCGCTGACGCCGCTGGCGGCGCGGACGGCCGACCAGACGCGGCGGATGCAGCTGACCGGCTCGATGATGCCCTATGTCTGGAGCCTGGACGGCAGGACCTTCGGCGAACACCGGCCGCTGCTGGTCCGCCAGGGCCAGCGGGTGGAGCTGACCTTCGAGAATGCGTCGATGATGGCGCATCCGATGCACCTGCA
This sequence comes from uncultured Azospirillum sp., assembly GCA_966212305.1. Taxonomy (GTDB): domain Bacteria; phylum Pseudomonadota; class Alphaproteobacteria; order Azospirillales; family Azospirillaceae; genus Azospirillum. The sequence continues at coordinate 18,927 of CBIHQY010000049.1, read as the reverse complement.
CGGCCACCATTTCCAGGTGGTGGCGATCGACGGCAGGCCGGTGGCGGGGGCGGTGCGCGACACCGTCCTGGTGCCGATGATGGCCAGCGTGACCGTCGCCTTCGACGCCGACAACCCCGGCCGCTGGCCGCTGCACTGCCACAACCTGCTGCACATGACGACGGGGATGATGACGGAGGTGGTCTATGAGGGCTTCGTTTGACGGGGGCTGACGTGCAGCAATGAACCGCGAGCCCAACCCTCTCCCGGTCAGAGCACCGGGGGAGGGCGGGCGATCATACTCCCCTCACAAATCCTGCCCCGGCTCCCATCCCTCCGGCGCCATCCTGAACCCGGCGAATTCGAAGGCCGGCGCCACGGTGCAGCTCACCAGCGACCAGCCGTCCGGCCCTTCGGCGAGGCTCCGCGCCGCCTGCCACGCCCCGACCGGCACCACCGCCTGCGGTCGCTCGCCGCCGGCGAGATCCATCCCCAGCCGGCGGCGCTCGACCGTTCCACCTTCTTCAAAGACCGAAAGCTCCAGCGGCGCCCCGCCGTGCCAGAGCCAGATCTCTCGCATTAGATCGGATGGCGGATTGTTCACGAACGTTGCACTTGAGCGCCGTTAACGGTGCGCGCACGATTGGAGCATCGTGAACTGTACACGGCAGCGCGGCCATGACCAGCGACGCTCATGCCTCAGGTGCCTGCGGGGAACTTTGGTTTCCGCTCCCCGGGAGTAAGAGTTCCCGGGTTTCTATCAAATTTGATCCGAGTCGTTGGGACGAGGATTACGTCACAAAAATCGGCAATTGCCTGATTCGGAGGGGATCGCACCTTTCGCCAGTCACCCTACGAGCCCGGTTCGCTGGGATTAGGCGCATGATTGCGTGGTTGGAGCAAGCGCAGTCCGACAACCTGACATCATACCTTGCCGAGGCCACGGGATTGCAAGTGTCTTCCCTTCTAAAAATGTACTTTAGTTATTTAGAAGGTGCGCAGGGTGATGACTTAACAAAGTTCGAATATGCAAAAACAGCAGCGCAAGCCTTCCAAAGCTTGGTACTTGAAAGGCTTATTCCGGCGCATGTTACACCTAGCCTACCAGCAAGTATCGTAAGAAGCGTAAAAAACCCTCGAAAAAGGAAGGCCTTAGCTGATCTTCCGCAGCTTAACGATGAACCAGCCGTGTCAACGATCCTAGGAAAAATAGCTGAAATCGATGATTCGGCAGCTGCGGCGCGGATCCTGAGAGAGCATCTGGGAGAACAGCATTCCAATGTTGTGATGGAGGTGCGTTCTATTAATAGCTCGCGTTTGATGCGCGCCAGAGATGCTTATAGCGCCGTCTTCGAGGCGAAATGGCAGGACTATGAATTAGCGTGCCGCGCGATAGCTGCCGCTGGCGGCTGGCCCGAAGCGATTGAGAGGGACTTATTGGATGCGCATGCGATGCAGCCTGGTCCATATTTTGGCCTCTCGTTAGAGAGTTTAGGACTCTTAATTATCTTGATTGATGTCATCGGGTCGGGGTTGCCCCAGTCCCGAAAGGATGAGCGATGTCGGCGGGAATTTAAATATTTTACCAAGGAAATTAGGCGGAGCAAATTATTTAGTGGTTTTGATTTCGAGAGAATAGCGACGTTGTATTATCCGACTTTTGACGCCATGGCTGCTCTTGCCGGTGTAATTATGGTGGATGCAGGCTGCAACATCTCAACGGTGGCTCGGATCGGTACGACGTTCGGTCAAATATTGGACGATCATCCTGGGTTTCGGCGTCTTTGGCCCGGTATGAAAGCTCGGAGTGATCGGTGGATTGAAAATGACCTTCCAATCACACGCAGCGACGGCCGCGTCAGTATATGGTCAATGCTAGAGCGCGCAATGGAGCTCACCAGCTTTGTTCGTGCGAAGTACTTTGACAGCGATGTATCGGAATGCCTCCTGCTCGCAAAGGGGCGTTCTGGATGGAATTCAGTTAGCACAAGTCAAATTGCAGAACAACTGATATCAATACATCATAAAGCAAGCATAAAGTGGGAGGGATTTGAAGTCAGACAGCTAAGAGCAGCTAAGCTTTTGGAGCTAGAATTAAGCAGTGACCGTTGGGGAATTCGGCTGGCTCAAGCAACTGCTAATCATGCCAGACCTAAAACGTCTATGGGGTATACAAGGCATATTGCCACAGTATTGCAATACGAAGAAGCAATTAGGAGGTTTCAGGACAGCTTTCAGTGGATTATTGCTTCAGACATTGGTGCTGTAGCTAAGAAGCTGCGAGTCAGCGAAGCTACAGCAGCAGCCAGTATTGCTGCTGCAAAAGAGACAGGACTAGGGACACTATGTCTCAATAGGCTCGATGGCGCGCAACTTGGCGTGCGGCGTGGCGAGCACTGTGACCGCGTTGAAGGCTGTGCGAATGGATGCCAGTCATGCGTTGTCCTGTTAACCCCCGAAACGGTGGCGGATTTGGTTCTCCTGAAACGCAAGCTTGAGGAAGACGGACCGAAGATCGCTGCCGAGTACCCGGACCGTTGGGCAAATAACTGGCTGCCTTGGTACGCTCTTTGCTGTGCCGCGCTCGAAACGGCAGGCAAAGGGGCTGCGGAGCGCCAAATCCTGAACGCTGGGAGAAAATTAGGGGAAGAGCGAGGGGAAAGTGCGCCGAACTTCGTTTTGCCCTGGTAGTTGGGAGGTAGCTCATGGCCAAGCCGGACGTACCTGCGAACAGCGATCGTCACGGGGAATTGGAAGGTCTGCTGGGGAATGGACCCAGCACCGTTGGAGCGTGGTGGTGTCGTTCCGACTACTTTGAAAACGTGTGGACGTGTGTTGAGCGGGGGCCATACGGGGAGCACCCTTATCACATATCCTTCGAGATGGTCATGCCGGATGGTCTTCTGCTTACTGACACCAAACACAGCCGACTGTGCGACATGGTGCGCCGTGCGGCGTTTGGCTGTCGCGAGGGGGACGAACGCCTGACTGACGATGGCGATCGACATCGGCAGATTGTGAATGATAGTGCCTGTTTTGCGATATGGATGTCGTTGCAGGGTCTCTCCCGCCCCGGTGATCTAACCTTGGAGCATCTTCACGAGTTTTCCTTCCAGTGTCTCACCGGAGGAGTCGAAGGAGCACTTCGCATCGATGACCGTTTGCGGCAAGGACTCGCAGATATGCGTGAACGACGGGAGCGGCCCCCGACGAACGCCTACCAGCGCTTAAACCATAATGCGCTGGCGGGGAAATGTGGCGTGGACCTGCGGCGAGGAACCCGTCACGCGAGTACGTTGCTGCGCGAACATGAAGTGTGGGCGCTGCAAACGTTCTCTGATATCAAGAAATCCCCAATGTACTACAAGCGCACGCCTCCTAAGGAAAAATCTGATGATGAGGGGTGGGTGCTCAATGCCAAGCGACTAAGAGAAATACTGAGAACTGTGGTATGGATCGTTGATAACAGTGAGGATTGCCGCCTACAAATTCCCGCGGGCTGGCTCGCGGAGCAAGTGGATAGCGCTGCAGATGATGGTAGGACTAAAACAATTCCGCCTCTGCAGGGAATGTACTTGTTGGATCGAGCTGTTAGGTGGGTCTTTCACTATGCGGAACCCATCTTGGAACTTAAACGAGCAAGGGAGAAGGCAGAGGCCGAGCTAAAGCGTGATCGCTTCGGAAACAGAAGCCGTAATTCTGTTTACCAAGAGATGGAAAAGCAACTGAGTGCAGTTAAGCAATTCGAAATGGTTGAAGGGAATCTCGGAAAAGATTGGGCGGGGGTTCCTCATCAACTGTTGCGACCTAAAGCAAGTTACGCTAGCGGACCTGGCGATCCATGGCCCATCGACATCCGCGACAACAACAATCGAGAGCGTCAAACTCTGAAGCGGACGGTTCGTCAACTTCTACCGGCAGCCTGCTTTATTATTATTGCAGGGTTGGTGGCGCGTCGGCTGAGTGAGGTGGAGACTCTTCCGCCTGGAGCAGTTTCTGCGGATAAAGAGGGCTATCTTTGGCTACGCTGTTGGATTGAAAAAACCTATCAGAACTGGGGAGAGTTGCCATGCCCCACCGCCGTCGCCGCCGCTGTAGAGGTGCTTCAGAACTTGGGCGCACCGTTCCTCAAAGGACCCGCGGAGCGGAAAAGCATTTTCCACATCTTCTCGTGGGATGGAGGAGCGGCCGTTAACATCCCGTATGCCATATCCCAATTCTGTCGGCATATTGATATGCCGCCTCTGGCAAATGGAGAGTCTTGGAGACTTCGACCTCATCAACTAAGACGCTTTTTTGCTGTTACATATTTTTATAGGTGGGATTACCCGCAACTCACCGCCCTGTCTCAATTTTTGCAGCATTTTGACCCTACGGTCACGTTGCTTTATGTGACTTCCAGTGTAGCTGGTGAGATGATCGCGGCTGGAGAAGCTAACCTTGGATCATCGTCCTTTTCGCAGGCGGCTCTTCAAGCCGGCGCTTCAGTCAACATCGATAGAGATCTCGCTAAAATTTGGGAGGAAGAAGGCGAGAACTTCACCGTATCGCGTTTTATGTCTGTTAAGGAAGGGCGGGCCATTGGTGGTGGACTAAAGAGGACGCTCGATCGATGGGTACGTTTTTATATGAGCAGAATTACAATAGTTACACCTGATGGCTTTGACGCGGCAGCCCGTCATCTTCATCGTGATCGCAGAATCCAGATATCCTCGGAAGCGCACGCGGACTGCGGTTTGCCATCCAAAGCTCGTGACCGCGATCTAGCCAAAGCGAAATGTCTGGAGGGTTTGGATGTCCACTCTGTCCTTGGGCCCCGCAAGGAGCGTGCTGGGCCGACGGTGTGCGGCCGATGCTCCTTCTCACTAATTCTTCCTCACCACGAGCGTGCTTGGCTCGATGCGATTGAGCGGCACCGGTCAAATAGCCTCAGCGCCAAAGCAGGAAGTGTTCTACATGAGAGAGCTTGTCGCGAGTTGGCGGCAGCTGAACAATTGTACAAGGCACATTTCGGGCGCGTTGCGCCGTCGCCCGGCATGAAAAAGGATTGATGATCATGCCATGTGCGGAGGGAAAGGCATCGCCTGAGAAGCGACGTGATGACGCTCAAGCGCGGATACAGAAGAAGCTTGAGGTCCTTAAGAAACTTGCGACCACTGATTCGCTCAAAACTGCTGTTCTGCCTAGAAGTATCAATGAAGTGGCAAGTTGGGTAGATGAAAGTCTTGGTGTTACCTCCGTTAGCCGAGGTGCAATTTACAAGGCTCACAACGCAGGATTAAAGAGCGATATCGAGAAAGTCTTGATTGAAATTGCCAGGAAAAAGGCTGGGTCCGCAAAACGGAAATGTCTTAGCGTCGTTGAGAGAGAGCGCAACGAACTGAAGGCGGAGCGCGATTCCCTGGTAAATCAGATCACCGATATTGAGGCCGAGTTAACGAATGCGATGTCGGAAAACAGAAGGCTAAAAGCGGAAAAGGCCGTACTCGAAAGAGACAATGCAGACCTAACCCGGCAATTGGAGGCGTCCCGCAGGGTTACGTATCTGGAGATCAGTCGCAATGACATGGGGACGTGACCCAGAGAATTCGCATTACTGCTTGCGTTTCACGACTGCCGATGCCCGCGTTGGTGCTGGGGTTCCACTCGTTTTGGATAAAGCATACCGCGTGCTCCGGCCGGCGAGCGCCTACCTTAGATATCTTGTGATAAAAAGGAAGCGATCTGTCCTAAGTGGAAGGGCTTACGGCTTCGATCTGGTAAAATGGTTTAATTATTTAAGTTGTCATCAAATTGACTGGGACAAGCCAACGGATGAATTGGCTGAGAAATTTCGCGATGGTGAGTTGTCTGTTGGACTGGACGCGCGCACGATTAATCGGAATCTCGATCTCGTATGGCGCTTTTACGCATGGTGTGAGCGGGAAGGATATTGCCGCCATGTTATCCAGATTTGCGAGTATCTTGGGGACGGTCTGGCCATGGACGCTTGCAGTCTCAGTTCCAGCATCAAAGTGTCGCGGAAGCGCGGGAACTATGAAGTTTTTCCATTTCGGTTACCCGAAGTGAAGCGTCCTATGCGGCCGATTCCGAGTGCCAACGATGTCGAGTTGCTGAGGGATGTGCTGGCGGAGCGGCCATTGGTTGTTGCCGAACGAGATTTTCTCATTGAGCGTTGTTTAGAAGAAGTCGGAATGAGAGCTGCTGAAGTTGCGTTCTTGCGCATCGATGATCTTCCTTCTCAACAGGAGCTTCAAAAAACAATTGATTTGGGGCACGACGTTGTCCGGGTGTTGTTAAAGCATGGAACTAAACGCCGAAAGCAGCGATACGTTGCCATGCCGGTGCTCCTAGTTGAAAGAATCTGGCGCTATATTCTTGAAGAGCGGGGCTTATTGCTGGGGGGTAAGGGTGGCTTGCGTCGTGCACGTGTAGAGCCAAAGGAGGTGTTTATTTCGTATAAGAGCGGCAAGGCGCTGCTTGCCAAAACGATTTCGGACGACGTGATCGGTGACGCCTTTCGCCGGGCTGGCGTAAAGGTAACAGGCCACCGCTTGCGTGCATTGTATCTAACCAGGCTTGCTGACGAGATTGTGCAAGATGCGGTGGCGAAAGGAATCACAGATCTTGGAGTGTTGTCGCTCGCTGTTTCGCAGGTAGCGGGATGGAGTGATATATCTACAGCAAAATACTACGTTGCAAGTACATTGGATAGAGCAATCGAGAGAGAACATATGTCAAGCGATGATCCGCTTGTTTCTTTGAGGAGGCTGAAGCGCTCTCTCGCAAACGAAATAGATCAGTTAACTCGAGAGGTGCAAAGGCTCGAGAAGCAGCGTGAAGATCTGATGTCGATTGTTCGTGAGCAGAAGTGCGCTAAAGGCCCAAACAGCAAAGGGGGGCCAGTGGGGCGCAGACCCAAGCGTTAATTGGGGCAGCACCAGTTACCAGGACAGACACTGCCGCGCCGCGTTCGGAAGTCCATCGACAAAACTCGCAGCAATGTTACAGAAGTGAGCATTCATCTTATCTCTAGGTTCTGGTGCCTACCATTCGCGCAACTTCGGCCAAGACCATCATGGCGCGCTCTTTCCCCGAAATCTTCAGTGCGGTTTCTGCCAAAACTTCGCCAACCGCACTGATTGCAATCATTCCCTCTAATTCGCTTGATCCATTTCGTACGTAAGGAGAAAGAACATCCTGCAATTGGCGGCTCAATTGATCGACGCTTTGGCGATATTCAGAATACGCATACTTCTTCATCTGCTATTTCCTATCGTTAACACAAATTCGGTCAAACCATTCTGCATCGTCGCTCATACTGACATCAAGTGATATACACATGGTGACGTCGCGAACGTCTGGTGATTCAAGTAAGCGCTTTCCGATACCTTTCCGCGCTTGATTTGTAATTCTCACGGCAGATCGTGCGTATCTGCATAACTGTCATTGGATCACACACACAGGCTGGTGGTTCATTAAAAAGTGTAGCATAGCCTATGTGGCTTGCTACCCTCTGAGTGAACGGTAGGACATCACTCTGCTTTAAAACATTACTTTTCCGCACGACCATCACTATATTAGTTGCTTCATTCCAGATATAGCGATCTACATTGCTATGTCCTTGATCAAAGCGATACATTTTCCCTTGCGAATATTTTTGACACTCATCCCCCTTCCACTTCAGTCGCATACTCAGGTATGGCTCTCCTGCAAAGGCGGTAGGGCCTTGCGCAGACCACCACATAGACGCCATAGCTCGCGCCGTATCATCAAGCGTTCCCTGGCGCAAAGCGGCAGACACAGCACCGTCCCAGATCTGCTCCTCAGCCTCGGCCGTCCGCTTGGAGGGCGGGGTGGAAACGAGACTTGTCTGCTGCTTTTCCGTCGATGCCGTGCATCCGGTCGCCAGGACAAAGGCGACGACGACTATTCTTCGTTTCATTGTTATCAAACCTGTCGGTCAGCCGTGGGAATGACGTTAGCGTAGGAGGGGCTCCAGGTTGGCCGCGAGCCGATCCAGCAAGGAATTGCAGGTTTCCTGAACGAAGCCGCTTTTTTTACAAATAAGCTGAATTCGCTCGGTGGTCAAATGCCTTAGCCGGCTGTGACACTTCCGGCGATGACTGAGGATCTAAAACGGCGTGTTGGGAAGCGGCTACGGGCTTTGAGAGAGCGCCGCGGACTCACGCAAGAGCAGTTGGCCGAAGCCGTCGACTGCAGCGTCGACACTGTTGGAAACATTGAGCGTGGTCGGACCATTGCCGCATTGGAAACACTGGACCGACTATCGCGTCATCTCGCAGTGCCAATATCGGACTTTTTCGATGATGGAATTCCGATGTCACCGGCGAGAGCCGGAACGGAAGCGCAGATCCGCGACGTACTCCGCACTCTCAATGACCGAGAAGCGGAAGCCGCATTGAGGTTAATCGAGACCTTGCTTTTTGTACGATCAGATCAGACCAAGCGGTCTCGCTGAGCAGCATGTAGACTATAATCTGACCATCCAATCGTCACTTGATTTAAGGGCTGAGATGGGAATAAGCCTGCTTATGACAGGTTAAGAGGTAGTCACTTATCGACCGCCATCTTCGTTGTACTTTATGCCAAGAGCTGCATAGAGCGCCGTCTTTCCGACCTTGATCCGCGCAGCGGCTTCACGAACGGTGAGACCTTGAGCGAGGAGCGCCTTTGCCCGGCGGAGCTTGTCCTCGGTCACCACCCGCGTGCGCCCGCCCTTCCGGCCACGAGCGACAGCAGCGACCAAACCGGCACGGGTCCGTTCCCGGATTAGGTCACGCTCGAACTGGCCGAGAGCGCCGAAGATGTGGAACACCAGCCGGCCGCCGGGTGTGGTCGTGTCGATTGCTTCGGTCAGCGACCGAAAGCCGACACCACGGGCCTCCAGCATGTTCACCGTTTCGATCAGGTGCGGAAGAGATCGGCCGAGACGGTCCAGCTTCCAGACCACCAGACTGTCGCCGGCCCGTGCGAAGGCAATGGCCGCCGCTAGCCCGGGTCGATCAGCCTTGGCTCCGGATGCTTGATCCTGAAAGGTCCGCTCGCAGTCCGCCTTGGCCAAGGCGTCGAGTTGCAAAGCCGGATCCTGATCAGCGGTCGAGACTCTGGCATAGCCGATGTTCGCCATCGCCCGCTCCGTTTGTCCGGAAACCCGTCCGACAGACTACGTGTCCGGAAAGCCGTCGTCAACGCAGGTTTCCGGACACTTTGGCATATGGCCGTCAAACGGCCGGTTGGCGGACTCCGGATACAGTCTGCTCAGTGTCGAGACCGGCTGTTCATTAAGAGGCGGTTTCCAGAACTCCCATTTGATGCCCTGGTCGCGGAAACCCACTGATCCGGTGTTGGTTTTCTGTGCCTTTGGCACAGAGGGGCGGGCATGGGACCGACAGTTGCGGACTTGGTGGCGGGGATCATCGACCGGATCGCGGATCAGCCTCTCGGCACTGGGTGTCCGCCGATGCCCACTGCAGAGGTTGTTGCAACACTTCGCTTCTTCCTGGGTGAAGGCGTTCAATGGCACGAGCTCCAGGCAGCGGATGGGCATGCGTCGGGTTCGACCCTGCGCCGCCGCCTGGACGAGTGGCATACAACGGCTTTGCTTCGCCCTCGTCCATGCCGTCCTTGTCCGCATGGCGCGCCCGGGCCCTGACACCGCCGCTTGGGATGTCGTGGTCGACAGTTGCTCGGTGCGGGCCAAGCACGGAATTCCTGACACTCTCCTGACACTCCCGACGGCTCCCACGCAACGTGACTGCCACATCCTGGCCATTGCTGAGAAGGGCCGGATGGCTTGGCAGCGGATCAGCGGCTACAACGTGCGCGCCGGAGTGGAAAGCCAATGGCGCGCTGGAAGAGCGTCATCGGCGAGGCGCTGCGCCTCCATTCCGATCAGGCGCAGGCTACCGAGACCGCCCATCGGCGTTGTGGTCCTCAACCGCATGCTCGCCCTCGGGCGCACGAACTCCGTTCGCGTCGCCTGATCACCAGCGGGGCGGGGACAACCTCTTGCCATTATCACCTTCGTGCAACAGCCCGGCACCCTCCCGATGATTGAACTCTTGCGCTGCTCGATAAACCTCATACTCGTCCGCAAAATGCTCTTCGTACCATTGGCGCCAGCATTCAAAGACAGTGTATTGGTTGTTGGGAGCCGCATTCAGATGTGGCAGGTCGGTAACGGGGCGGTCCAGGGCGGTTGCGAGCTCCACCATTGACGTCGCTGCATGCTCGACAATACCCACATGCACAAAGTAACGTGAAAAAAGAGTGCTGGCGGGAAGCTTTCCTGGGGCAACGGGCATTTGCCAGAGAAAAGAGAAGGCATTTTTTCCGTTGGCCTGCTCGGCGGCGCGGCGGACAATCCATTGATCAAAGCCAGGTTTGTCGTCGAGTTCCGGAATCTTAACTCCAACACTCTTCTGCCAATTCAGATAGTGCCACTGGGATAGGAAGCGGTCAAACGGATCGCGAAGGAACGTGATAAATTGACGGACCTCTGGATAGTACTGCCAAGCACCGATATTGCGGGCACCGTTGAAGTGTCCGTGTACGCAAACACCTCCATTGAGTTGATGTCGTTGCGGAGGTATACCCTCGCTGCGGTAGTGTAGCAGGAGCCGCCCGTGGGGGAACCATGTCTCCAGAACGCGACGCAGACTTGTCCCAGCCGTCTTTGGCACGTGTAAGGAGATTAGAGGACGGTGCGGATCATAGGAAATCATCCCCCCGATCTAAGACCGGCGCGCCATTTTGTCGAGAGCGTTGGCGGAGCATCTGAAAATCTCCTCGGCTCCCTCACGGGGCGACGGTGTGCTCTGGAGGCCGCGCCACCGATCAAACCATGCCGGCACTCGGCTCGGCCCGCTCCGGCCTACTGCCCTTTTCCAAGTTCGGCTCATCGAACGCGGATTCCATGAGCCAGTGCGATAGATCGGTTGCCAGAAGCCGGCCCAGCACCATCACCGAATCGCCGTATTGCTCCACAAGCGCGTGGCGAAGCCGGGAAGGCAGGGGAGCGGAAGGCCCCTTAAACACAGGCCGGCACAAGGCCTCGTCTGGTATGGCATCGTAGAAGCGGTCGTCGATGCCGATGTGTTTGCACAGACGCGATAGGAATGTCCGTGGCTCGGCCTCCAACTCGTCGAAGAGGCAGATCATCAGCTGCTCTGCCGGGAAGACGGAGCGCCAACGCAGGATTGCATCCGCGTATGCTCCGCGGCGTCTGGATCCGGCCGAGCGGAAATGGTCGAGGAACCACTGCTCGGATGCCTCCTCCACCGTCATCTCGGCACGTAGCACAGCCATACGCGCGGCAGACCAAGCCCGCTCAATCGGGTTGCGCAGCACGTAGAACAGACGAAGATCCGGACACAGGCTGTGAAGTTCACGGATCGCATCATCACCGATGATGGCATATGCGGGCGTTATCTCACCGCTGCGGACACGGGGCGACCAAGCGTCGGAGTCGCTGGGGTGGAACAGGCTCAACCACCAAGCCACCCCCCTGTCCCGTCGCGCATCCCAGAAATGAATTTCCTTGCCGGCTGGGAAGCGAATGTCCGGATGGGAAGACAAAGTTTCGTAAACCCAGGTCGTCCCGGATTTCTGCGCGCCAATTCCGATGAAATCCGGCCGCATGTCTGGTAATCCTGTCCATATTTTACCTTCCAGGCCAAGGTATAGAAAGGGTGCTTGTTCTGTCAAACAGCAGGCCGTTCCCTGCGTCGCCCATGGTTGGCACGGCTCACCATGGGCGACGGACGGGTGGGTGCAGCCGATCATCGCCAGAAATGCCCGGGTATATCTCCGTGTGGAGAGCACGCTTGCCCTATCATTTGAATACGTGGTAATGCAAACATCGTCCTATTGGGACGGCTAACTTCAGAATACTCCCCACAAATCCCTCCTCAAATGCCAAGAAGCAGAGACAGAAAATCAGTTCTGGTGTCATGTCTTATCGATGACGCTGGCTGGCTGGTCATAATTTTTGTCTCAAATGATGCAGGTGCGCTCCACATTGAAGAACTGTCTCTGAAAACCAGCAGGAGACTGTTCAGCCATATACATACCGCGTCTCTCGCAATCAAAAATCACCCGTTCACACCTTTTGTATGCACAGTCCTGCCGCTTTCGCGGGAGGAGATTGAGGCCGGATGGGCGGAAATGCAGGTGCGGCACGGCGATGGCTGGACCGAGGGGGTCGAGATTCGGATCGATGGATCCGCAACGGCTGCCCGGTCGCCCACCGCCTTCTCGGAGGACGCGCTCCGGCTGAGCATCGGGCATTTCCGTGCGATGGGGCTTCCGTTCACGCGCGCGTTGGCGCTCGGACATATTATGATGATGGCCGCACCCCCGCCCGGTGGAGCGATCCAGGTAGTGCGGCCGGACGACACCGGCAACGTCTGGGGCGGGGCGTTGGACGATGAGGCGGCCGCGGCGGTCGCGCCGCATTTCGACCCCACCTATTATCGGGCCGTCTATCCCGATCTTGCGGCGTCCGGCGCCGGAACATCAGACGCCGCTCTGCTGGACCATTTCTGCCGGATCGGGTGGCGCGAGGGACGGAATCCTAACCCTGCCTTCGACATTCTCTATTACGCCGCGGCGAATCCGGATGTGACAAGGGCGGGGATCAATCCCTTCTGGCACTATGTCGTCACCGGCATGGCCGAGGGCCGCCGTGCCCGGCCGCCGGACGGGCACAGACGCGCCATCCTGCGGAGCCTTCCGCCCGGGCCGGCGCAGCGCGGAGTCCCGCCGCCCAACTCCGTGACCCGCCTGCATCGCGAGCGTCTCGTCGAGGCTGTCGCCGCGCGCTTGCGTATCAGCCGCGACGCTCCGCGGCGCAGAGTCCGGGGTGTCACCGTCTCCGTCAGCCACGACTGCTATGTCCGCTCCTTTGGCGGCACGCAGATCGTCATCTCGGACGAGCAAGAACGCTTCAACGCACTGGATTACGTCTACATCCACGTCTCCCCCCGCCTTCCGGTGATGTCGATCGACCCCGAGGGGCCGGGCGCCGATCTGGTGGAGGTGGTGGTCGACGGCGTCCATGTCGGCACATCGAACCATGCCGACCTCACCTGGACCCTCACCGAGTGCTTTGACCATCGTACCCTCGACCGACTGTTTACGGTCCATTGCGTGCTGGGCCACCGCGTGGACGGGCTGATCGCCCTGCAACGCGCGGTGAAGCCATCCCGTAACTGGTTCTGGGTGCATGATTTTTCCTCGCTCTGCGCCAACCACACCCTGCTGCGCAACGATGTCTCCTTCTGTGGGGCGCCGCCGCCCGACAGCGCCGCTTGCGCCATCTGCTTCCATGGGGAGGAGCGCGGCCGCCATCTCCGCGGCATGGAGCGGCTGTTCGCCGCCATCCGCTTCCATGTGGTGGCACCGTCGCGCAACGCCTTGGACCTGTGGCGGCAAGGGACCTGGCTGCCGGCATTGTCAACCCAGGTGGTGGAGCACTGCCGCCTCATCGAAAACGCCCTGCGGACCTCGCCGGGCGACGGCGCCGCCCTCGGGCTACCCGGACAGCCGGTTCGTGTCGCCTTCATCGGCGGTCCCAGTTTTCACAAGGGCTGGGGCCTGTTCGAGGATCTGGTCGATGCATTGCGGGACAGCTTCAGCTACCGGTTCCACCATTTCGCGGCATCCGGACTGCACCGCCGTCTGCCGGGCGTGACGGAGGTCGCGGTCACCGTCACCGCCGCCGACCGCCACGGCATGGTGGAATCCCTGGCGGCTCATGACATCGATCTGGTCCTGGTGCTGTCCGTCTGGCCGGAAACCTTCTCCTTCGTCACCCACGAGGCGCTGGCGGCCGGGGCCGACGTGGTGGCGCTGGACACCAGCGGCAACGTCGCCGCGACCGTGTCCCGGCTTGGGCGTGGCCGCGTTTTCGGCAGCGAAGGTGACCTTCTGGAGTTCTTCACCAGCTTCGCGGCGGTGGAGTATGTGCGCGACCGCCTGCGGGAGGCGATCCCGGCCGGCACGCTCGACCATTGCGGAACGACGGCAGCGCTCGTCGAACGGACGGAGTCCATGACATGACCGGCGTGCACTGCTTCACCAGCTTCACCTACAGCTACCTGTCGCGGGCGCGCGTCCTGGCACAGAGTTTGCGCCGCGTCCACCCGGACTGGACCTTGTGGGCGCTGATCGTCGATGAACTGCCGGACGGCGTGTCGGCGGCGGAAGCGCATGCCGGCTTCGACAAGGTGGTCTTCGCGCGCGATCTTGGCATTCCATCCTTCGACAGCTGGATCTTCAGCCACGACATCGTGGAGGCCTGCACCGCCGTGAAGGGGCGCATGCTGGCGGAGATGCTTCGGCTCGGGTGCGAGACGGTGGTCTATTTCGATCCCGACATCGCGGTGTTCTCGTCGCTCGAAGAGACACTTGGCCAGCTCGACGGTGGGTCGATCCTGCTGACGCCGCATCAGACCGATCCCAACGACACGCTTATCGTCATCGCCGACAATGAATTGGCGTCGCTGAAATACGGGACCTACAATCTCGGCTTCATCGCGGTGCGCAACGTGGCGGAAGGGCGTCGCTTTGCCGACTGGTGGGCGGACATGCTGCACCTCGCCTGTTACGACGACTTGGACAACGGGATATTCACCGACCAGAAATGGTGCGATCTGGTGCCGGCCTTCTTCGACGGCGTGCGCATCCTGCGCGATCCGGGATGCAACGTCGCCAGTTGGAACCTCAGCCGGCGGCAGGTCGAGATCGGGCATGACGGCGGCATTCTCGTCAATGGCAGCCCGCTGAAGTTCTATCACTTCACAAAGATCAATTCGGTTGGCGACGCGATGACCGAACGCTATGCGGCCGGCAACATTCACGTCCACGAACTCTGGCACTGGTACAAGCGGGCCATTGCCGCTCCTGGCGGTCCGGACATCCCGCGTGATTGGTGGGCCTATGGCCGCTTCGACACCGGTGTGCCGGTTTCATGGGAGATGCGTCGCCTTTTCCGCGACGACCCCTCGCTGGCGACGGCGTTCCCGACGCCCTTGCGAACGAAGGGCAATTCCTTCTTCGAGTGGCTGGGTCGGAAACGGCCGGAGATCCTCAAAAGCGGCACCACCGGCTTCGTGGTCCTGGGCATGCATCGCAGCGGCACCTCGGCGCTCGCCGGCTGGTTCGCGAAGCGCGGGGTCTGCCGCGCCGACCGCTTTATCGGAGCCGATGACGGCAATCCCGACGGCTATTGGGAGCATGAGGAACTCGTCACCATCAATGAACAGCTGCTGATCGCGGCCGGCGCGGACTGGCAAACGATCGACACGGCCGTCCCCGACCGCGTCCAAGCCGCCGACCGTGCCTTGTCCGACCTGGCGCAGGCGTTCTTGTCGGACCTCGGCCGCGACCGGCGGATTTGGTTCATGAAGGATCCCCGCCTTTGCCGCACGCTGTCCTTCTGGATACCGCAGATGGAGGCCATGCCGGCGCGCATCCGTTACCTGCACATCGTTCGCGACCCTTGGTCGGTGGCGCGGTCGCTGTCACGGCGGGACGGGTTGTGCGTCGAGCACAGCCATCTGCTCTGGGCGCTGTACAATCTGGAGGCGGAGTTGCACACACGCGGACGTCCGCGTGTCTGGCTGGAGTTCGACACCATGGTTGCCGGTGGCGACGAGGCCGTGCTGAACGCCATCCGGGATCACCTGCCGGAAGGCGGGATGGCCGACCTCATGGTCGGGCTGGAGCAGGACACCATCCAAGCCGACCGGGTCCACGCGGCCGGGCCGAGTGGTGGAGACGGGAACGCGGATCTTTTTGACGTCGGGCGCCTGCACGGTCTTCTGACCGCCCTGCGCGAGGACGACGGCCGGGCCTCTCTGCTGGCGGAGATTGATGACTGGCGCGACCGTCTCTTCCGTCAGGTTCGGACTTTCCGGTCTCTTCTGCTCGACCAGGAGCGCGACGCCCTGCGGGTGCGGGCGGATGAGCTGGCCGCCAAGTCTCAGGAGCGGCTCGACCTGTGGCGACGAACCGACGAGGAACTTCGGGTGATGACCGAGCAGCGCAACCGGGTCCTGCGCCTGCTCCAGGAACGCTCGCCTAATCCTTTCGGCCGCTCACGCTGAGACGCAACGCACTCACTGAACCCCCGCTCCCGCGGCCGGAAATTCCAGCCGCGTGCCGTCCGTGCAGGACGCAGGCAGCAGGAATCCGGCTTGCCCGCCGCGCAAGGCATCGCGGTGGATGTCCATTCGGATCCGCAAGGACCCGTCTTCGGAGAGGGTCGCATCCTCCAGCGGCATAGGGCTCAGGGCAGCATCATCACGATAGCCGGCCGGGATGCGGTGCGGCAAGCGAAGCACGGCCTCCACCTTACCATGCCACTTGGAGAGCGGCGGTATGGCGAAGCGCACTACCCGATGGCGCACGCACAGGACCGAGGCGAATGTCTCGCCCGCATCCGGGAAGGAACCGTCGGCCGGGATCCAATCGCCTCGTCGATCAAGTGCTTCCAGCGCCACGGTGCGGCCTGCCTGCCAAGTGTCGCCGTCCACCGCGAACGCCACCCGGAAGCGGACGCATGCCGTCGGCGGAAGCCCGGCCTCCGGCCGCTTCACAGTGGACTCGACGGCAGACACCATGACAGGCTCCCAGGCAGGCTCCAGGGAGGCCACGCCGATGGGCGCGCCGGAGAGGAAGCCGTCGGTCAGCGCCCCGTCCACGCGGCAGCGGAACTGCATCGGCTTGGCAAGGCTCTCGGTACAGGCGATGCCCTGGAAGACCAGGACCGCTCCGCCGCCGTCCGCGATGCCCGGCGAGTCGGGTATCGCGGCGCTCGTCCGCGCGGACGCGCCGGTTTCCGGCACGACCGCCGGGGCGACCTCTGGAACGGTCCCTGACGCAATCAGCCAGGGAGGGCGGCCGGTCGGGTCCTGCACCAGGCGGGCGGATGCGAACAGAGGGTTGCCCCGTGTCCGCAGGCCGGCCCATGCGTCGAATACCGATCCGATATCAATGCCGATCCCGCCCTGGGATTTCGTCCAGCAGCAATAGATCTTGCCCAAAATCCCAGCCCCGACCAGGACGGGGATCCCCGGCCGGCTCTTCACGTAATCGCTGATGAAGGCGCCGACCTCCAGATAACGCGTCGGGAAATGCGGACTGAGCAGCGTCCGTTCCAGCTTCTCGATAGGCGACAGGTCGGAGTACTGCATCTCCGGCGGGATGAGGAGCGGGGTGACCTTGCGGATCGCGAAGCGGTCGGCCACCATGCTTGCGACCTCACGCGAGGTGATCAGCACGACCTCGTCCAGCCCGCCGAGAAGACGGTCGTAGACCCCGTTACGTTCGAGCGCGCTGTGAATGCCGGGCGAGGTGAGAACCGCGTCGTCGCGGAGATAGCCGAACTCCCGGGCGAACAAGGTCGCGGCCTTGAAGGGATTGTTCCGGTCGGTGTCCCTTACGAACGCCGGGTTGGGAATTCCCAATATGTCCGCCGACTGGCAGGCCGCCTTGAGATCCTGCTGGATTTGTTGGATGGCCATGTCCGGAAAGAAAGGATGGCCAAACCACACCTTCAGCATTTCCGAGACCGACAGCCAGCTGCTGTCAGTCGGATAGCCCATGATGCGGGCTTCGCCGTCTCCCAGCCGGATCAGGGAGAAGGGGCGCTTATTCGAGATTGCCGAATGCAGAGCGTCGGCAACGTCGGGGAACCTGAGATAGTGCTGCATACCGCCCATCATACCGGTTTACGCGGAGGGGTTCCGTTGCAAAGTTTCCGTCAACCACATCCCCCCAAGCGACTTCCATCGCTGCTCTGTTCGAGATTGCCGTCTGAACGTGCTGAACTCGCGAGCCTTTTCGCCTACCAGCAAACTTTGCAACAGAACCGGGAATCCACCCCTGACCTGCCCCTGCATGGGACACGGAGGCTATGTGAGCCAAGCACCGCCCGGCTGCTCCAAGTCCGCCCGATGCCTCTACGGGGGCCGCTATGAGGCAACCGAGAAAGCAGAACAGGCGTGTCCGTCAAAGGGTGGTTTGCCGGACAGGTGAACCTGAACCTCATCAACAGGTTCAGGATCAGGACATGTCGGAGAGTGCCGCATTGGTAGCGGGCACTCCCCGATGTGCATCAGAGCTCGGTTTGTTCAGCCAAAGCTAGGGCATCCTCGACTTCGATCCCCAGATAGCGGACCGTGCTTTCCAGCTTGGTGTGGCCGAGCAGGAGCTGGATGGCGCGCAGATTTCCGGTTCGCCGGTAGATCAGGGTCGCCTTGGTCCGTCGCATGGAATGGGTGCCGTAGGTCGCCGGATCGAGACCGATCTCCCCAACCCAACGGTCGAGTAATCGGGCGTATTGGCGCGTCGAGATTGGCCGGTCCGGCTGCACACGGCTCGGGAACAGGTAATCGCTGCTGCGACCGTTCCTCTGCCGAATCCATCGGCCGACCGACTCCCGGGTCTGCTCGGTGATCTCGAACTGGACCGGATGGCCGGTCTTCTGCTGCACCACGGTCGCACGGGAGCGCACTATGCCGTTCAGAGCGACATCGCCGATCTTGAGGCGAACGAGGTCGCAGCCGCGTAGCTTGCTGTCGATGGCCAGATCGAACATCGCGAGGTCGCGTGTGGCGCCCGCCAGCTGGAGGCGAATGCGAATCCCCCAAACGTGCTTAGGCTTAAGCGGTGGCTTCGGTCCGATCAGGCGGCCCTTGTTCCACGGGACGTGGCTGACCTCAGAATTTTGGCTCATCCATGGCCTCCTCGTGAACATGTGCCTTGCCCGGATCGGCGAGGCAGAGCCCACCAGCATCGGATGGAACCATTGAGGATCGGTGGAAGGGGCGGACCCGTGGCGGAAGTGCGCCAGAAGTTGCCATTAGATGCCGTAATGGGCCTTGCACCAAGCTCTGGCTTGGGCGGGCGGCTGTCCCC
>CBIHQY010000048.1:0-40821 GCA_966212305.1 uncultured Azospirillum sp. | reverse complement strand
CCCTGTTCGACCGCGTCGCCATCATCGGCATCGGTCTGATCGGCTCCTCCCTGGCACGGGCGCTGGCGGAGTATGGGATCGCACGGCAGGTCGTCTGCGCCGACCGCAGCGCCGAGGCCTGCGCCAAGGCGCTGGAGCTGGGTATCGTGGCGGAGGCCTCCACCGATCCGGCGACCGCACTCGCCGGTGCCGATCTGGTGATTCTCTCGACTCCGGTGGGCAGCTATGCCGCGGTCGCCGAGGCCATCGGACCGCTTTTGCAACGCGGGACCATCGTCACCGACGTCGGCTCGGTCAAGCAGGCGACCCTGCGCGACGTCGGGCCGCATTTGCCCGATGGCGTCCATCTTATCCCCGGCCACCCGGTGGCGGGCACCGAGCATTCCGGGCCGGAGTCCGGCTTCGCCACCCTGTTCCAGGGCCGCTGGTGCATCCTGACCCCGCCAACCGGGGCCGACCGCCACGCGCTGGAGCAGGTGACGGAGCTGTGGCGCCGCGTCGGCTCCACCGTGGAGATCATGGAGGCCAGCCACCATGACCGCGTGCTGGCCATCACCTCGCACCTGCCGCACCTGATCGCCTACACCATCGTCGGCACCGCGTCGGATCTGGAGGAGGACACCAAGTCCGAGGTCATCAAGTTCTCCGCCGGCGGCTTCCGCGATTTCACCCGCATCGCCGCCAGCGATCCGGTGATGTGGCGCGACGTGTTCCTGAACAACCGGGAAGCGGTTCTGGAGATTCTGCAGCGCTTCACCGAGGACCTGACGGCGCTGCAGCGTGCCATCCGCTGGGGCGAGGGGCAGCAGTTGCAGGACCACTTCACGAAGACCCGCGCGGTGCGCCGGGGGATCATCGACGCCAAGCAGGCGTAATGGGGCGGGGCTGGCCGGCGGTTTTTCACTCCATCGGCAGCCCCACGTAATTCTCCGCCAGCGCCGTCATGGCGGCACGGGAGTGGACCAGATAGTCCAGCTCGGCCAGATGCAGGCGCTGCTCGAAGGGCGACTCCGCGTCGTTCCGGTGCAGCATGGTGGTCATCGACCAGGAAAAGCGCTCCGCCTTCCAGATCCGCCGGAGGCAGGTGGCGCTGTAGCCGTCCAGCCCCTCGGTCGTGCCGGATTTGTAGTAGGCCGCCAAGGCGCGCGACAGCACCAGCACATCGGCGACCGCGAGGTTCAGGCCCTTGGCGCCGGTCGGCGGCACGATGTGGGCGGCGTCGCCGGCGATGAACAGCCGGCCATGCTGCATCGGGTCGCAGACGAAGCTGCGCATGGCGATGATGCCCTTCTGGAAGACCGGTCCCTCCGTCAGCGTCCAGCCATTCCCGTCCTCCAGCCGGCGATGCAGTTCGGACCAGATGCGGTCGTCGGACCAGTTGGCGATGTCGTCCTTGGGATCGACCTGGATGTAGAGCCGCTGCACCTCCGGCGAGCGGGTGCTGAGCAGGGCGAAGCCGCGCTCGTGGTTGGCGTAGATCAGTTCGGGATGCGACGGCGGCGCCTCGGTCAGGATGCCGAGCCAGCCGAAGGGATAGACCATCTGGTATTCGGTGCGCGCCGCGGCCGGGATCGCCTGCCGGCTCGGCCCGTGGAAACCGTCGCAACCGGCGACGAAATCACAGCGCAGTTCTTCCAGCGGTCCGTCCGCGCCGCGGCGAAACTGCACGCGCGGCGCCTTGCCCTCCAGATCGAGGAACCGCACGTCGGACACGCCGAACAGGATGGACCCGCCATCCTCCAGCCGGGCGGAGACGAGGTCGCGGATCACCTCGTGCTGGGCATAGACGGTGACGCGCTTGCCGCCGGTCAACTCCGCCATGTCGATGTGGTGGCTGCGGCGGTCGAAGCGCAGGGTGATGCCGGAATGGAAATGGGCCTCGCGCATCATGCGCTCGCCCAGCCCCATGTCGTTCATCAGATCGACCACCCATTGCTCCAGCACGCCGGCGCGGATGGTGCCCTCGATCTCCTCGCGGCTGCGGTGTTCCAGGATCACCGATTCGATGCCCTGGCGGTGCAGCAGATGGGACAGGAACAGGCCGGCCGGGCCGGCGCCGACGATGGCGACCTGGGTGCAGCCGAACCGGGTATCGGCCGATTTGGTGGGGTGCATGTCTCTCGCCCTCCTTGGGGAGCACGGGCAGGCGCGCCTTTTTCGTTGATTGTTGCCTGCACCAATCATTTGCGCTCATGCTATTCCCGGAGGCGGAGGGCCGGACATAGACGAACCGGCGAAAGACTTGTACTTTTCATCGCAAGCATGCCGGAGCCCGTGCGATGTCCGCCCATTCCGCCCACAGCGCCGAACCCATTCCCCGCTATTGGCTGTACGGCGAACCGCCGGCGATGCCGGAGCTGCGCTTCGTCCATATCGAGACGATCCCGGAGCGGATGCGCTTGTACAATTGGCAGGTCCGCCCCCACCGCCATGATGGGCTGAGCCATGCCCTGCTGGTCACGGACGGCGGCGGGCTGCTGACCGCCGACGGGGTCGAGGTGGCGTTCCGCGCCCCGGCGCTGATCGCCGTGCCGGCGCAGGTGGTGCATGGCTTCCGCTTCGATCCCGGCACCGACGGCCATGTGCTGACCATGTCGGAGGGGTTTCTGGCCGGTGTGCTGGCCGCCGCACCGGAGGCGGAACTGCGCGAGGCACCGGCCCTGCCGCAGGCTTGGGACCTGAATGCCGGGTCGGACGAGGCGGCTTCGCTCCACCGCTGCTTCGCCGAGATCAGGCGGGAGTTCCGCGCCCACCACATCGGCCGCGCCAGCGTCATTTCGGCGCAGGTGATGCTTCTGCTGGTCGCCACCGTGCGGCTGGCGGCCGACCGGCGGCGGGGCGAGGCCGGACGCGACGGGCAGGGGGTGTCGCCCGATTTGCGGCTGCTCGCCCGGCTGCGGCCGATGATCGACGAGCGGTTCAACCAGCATTGGCCGGTGGAGCGCTATGCCGCCGCCCTGGGCGTCACGCCCGGCCGGCTGAACGCCGCCTGCCGCCGGGTCACCGGCCTGTCGACCCTGCAACTGGTCCATGCCCGGCTGATGCTGGAGGCCCGCCGTTCGCTGATCTACACCAGCCACGGCATGGCGGAGATCGGCTATGCCCTCGGCTTCGATGACCCGGCCTATTTCTCGCGCTTCTTCACCAAGCGCGAAGGGCGGTCGCCGCAGGCCTTCCGCCGGGCGCATGGCGATGGCGGAACGGGAGGCAGCCTTGACGGCAACGGCCTTGACCGGACCGGGGGCGGCTCACCACAGTAACGGACTTGCGCGCCCCAGCCTGGATGTGGGGCGGTCCTGTTTTGGGAAGAGGGTGATCGCGATGGACAGCCTGGACGTCACGATGCGGGAGGCGGCCGAGACGGTCGAGCAGTCGCTGTGGCGCCGCCTGCGCGCCGACGCCGCCCGCGTGGCGGAGGAGGAAAGCGGCCTCTCTCCCTTCCTGTATGACGCGGTGCTGGCGCGCGACGGTTTCGGCCCGGCGCTGGCCGCCCTGCTGGTGCGCAAGCTGGCCGACCGCGCCATGCCGGAGGACCGGCTGGCCGCCGTGGTGCGCGACGCCATGGAGGCCGACCCGGCCATCGTCGAGGCCGCCGCCGCCGACCTCGCCGCCATCCTGGCGCGCGACCCGGCCGCCGACGGCTGCCTGACGCCCTTCCTCTATTTCAAGGGCTACCATGCCTTGCAATGGCACCGCGTCGCCCATTGGCTGTGGCGGGGCGGCCGGCACGACCTTGCGCATTTCCTGCAGAGCCGGGTGTCGGAGGCCTTCGCCGTCGACATCCATCCGGCGGTGCCGGTCGGGCGCGGCGTCTTCATCGACCATGGCACCGGCGTGGTGATCGGCGAGACGGCGGTGATCGGCAACGACGTGTCGATCCTGCAGAACGTCACGCTGGGCGGCACCGGCAAGGAGCATGGCGACCGCCATCCCAAGGTGCGCGACGGCGTTCTGCTGTCGGCTGGCGCCAAGGTGCTGGGCAACATCACCATCGGCGCCCACGCCAAGGTCGGTGCCGGCAGCGTCGTGCTGAAGGACGTCCCCGGCTGCGCCACCGTGGCCGGCGTGCCCGCCAAGGTCGTCGGCTGGTGCCGCGACGAGCCGGCGCCGGCACTGACCATGGACCAGAGCCTGCAACAGGGCGATTACAGCATCTGAGCGACCGTCCCTTTTGCTCTGTCCCTCCGCTGTCACCGGAAATCCGTCTTCGCAATGACTACATGGAAGGCAGGCGGTAATAGGGCGTGAGGGCCGTGAGGGTGCTGCTGGCATTTTTGTTGACGCTGGTCCTGCTGCTGGCCGGGCCTGTGTTCCTGCTTGCCTCCGGTGCGGTGCCGACGGCCGTCGACTGGAGCCGCATCGACCGCAGCCCGGTGGGCCTCGCCCCCGACGCGGCGACGACGCCGGAAGCGGTGGTCCAGGTCTACGCCGCCCGCGTGCTGTCCTGGCGCGGCGCCTTCGGCGTGCATCCCTGGTTCGCCGTGAAGCCGGCCGGCGCCCGCAGCTTTACGGTTTACGAAGTGATCGGCTGGCGCGCCTATCGCGGCCTGTCGGTGGTCTCCGTCAGCAACCGCGATCCCGACGGCCGCTGGTTCGGCGCCCAGCCCATTCTACTGGGTGAGCTGCGCGGCCCCGCCGCCGAAGCCGCCATTCCCAAGATCGCCAAGGCCGCCGCCAGCTATCCCCATGCCGGCGAGTACCGCGTCTGGCCCGGCCCCAACAGCAACACCTTCGCCGCCTGGGTCGCCCGCGCCGTGCCGGAACTGCGGCTCGACCTTCCCTCAACCGCGCTTGGCAAGGATTACCTGGGGCGCGGGGTGTTCGCGCGGGCGCCGAGCGGCACCGGCTGGCAGATCAGCCTGTTCGGCGTCGCCGGCCTGCTGCTGGCGTGGGAGGAGGGGCTGGAGGTAAATTTGCTTGGGCTGACCATCGGCATCGACCCGCTGGACCTTGCAGTGAAACTGCCGGGGATCGGAAGAGTGGGATGGTTCGAAACGAAACCGCTTTGAGGCGAGCGGAAGAACTTATGGCGACTTGGGAAAAGCATGGTCAGTTGGATTGACCGGAACACACCATCCAAACCCTGAACTTTGAAGGGAGGATGGTGCCCAGGGACGGAGTCGAACCGCCGACACGGGGATTTTCAGTCCCCTGCTCTACCAACTGAGCTACCTGGGCATCTCGGCGCCGCCTGGTGGGTGACCGTTTCGGTCGGTGCGGCGCGTCGTGTGGGGCGCTTTTTAGAGGGGTTCGGACGGGCTGTCCAGAGGAAAATTCAAAAAAATTTAGACCCGTCTCACAGCTCCTCATCGGGGTCGGATCCGCCGGGCGCGGCGGGGGTTTCCGGGCTCTCGATGCGGTAGACGCCGCCCAGCCAGCGCGACAAATCCACGTCGGCGCAACGCTTGGAACAGAAGGGGCGGGTGGCCGGTTCGGTCGGGCGGCCGCAGATCGGGCAGTTGGTGCCCGCCTTGGCGCCGGCATGGGCCTGGGAGCGCTGCGGGGCGCCGGGGGCTTGGGGATCGGACAAGGATGGCCTCCGTAACGGATAACAGCGGTCAGGGCCGCAGCAGGGCTGCCAGCGGCGTGCCGCGGCGGGCGCGGGTCAGTTCGACCAGCCCCAGTTTGGACATGCCGTAAACTTGGGTCTGCACCGGGTCGCTTTCCACCGCCTGCGACAAGGCGGCCAACACGCGCTCGGCATCGCCGCGGCTGCGCATGTTGACGAAATCCACCACCACGATGCCGCCGACATTGCGCAGGCGAAGCTGGCGGGCGATCTCCGCCGCGGCGTCGAGGTTGACGTCCAGCGGGTTGCCGCGCTCCCCGGCGTTCACGTCGACCACCGTCAGCGCCTCCGTCCGCTCGATCACCAGCGAACCGCCGAGCGGCAGCGGCACCCGGACGTCGAGAAGCACGGCAATCGCGGAGTCGAGGTCGCGCAGGTCGAACAGGCGCTGGGCGTCCTTATGGACGCTCAGGCGCGGCAGCAGATCGGGGGCGTGGCGGTCGCACCAGTCGCGCAAGACCGACAGCAGCGGCCCGTCGCCGATCCTGATTTGGCCGGCCGGGGCCGGGTCGTCGACCAGGATGGCGGCGGGGGCGGCTGCTCCCTGCTCGATCAGGGCGCGGGTGGGGGCGTCGGGGCCGGGATGCAGCAGGCGGGGGGCGGAACCGGCGCGGGCGTCGTCGCGGATGGCGCGCCATTGCAGGTGCAGCGCTTCCGATTCGGCTGCCAGCAGATCGTCGGAGACCTGGGCGGCGCCGGCGCGGACGATCCAGCCGGCGCCGGTGGCGAGTTGTTCGATGCGGCGGGCCAGCGCAGCACGCTCCGGGCCGGTGCCGAGACGCTTCGACACGGCGATGTCGCGGCCGAGCGGCGCGTGCACCAGGAAACGGCCGGGCAGGGTGAGGTCCATCGTCAGCGACGGACCCTTCGACCCGACGGCGTCGGCCTTCACCTGCACCAGCACCGGCTGGCCGGTGCGCAGCAGTGCGCCGATGGGGGCCGGCTTGGCGCCGGGGCGATGGGAGCGGGACTGCGGAGAGTCGTCGTCGAGGATTGGACGGCGCACGTCGGCAGCCGGCAGAAGGCCGGACAGCCCGTTGCCCAGATCGATGAAGGCGCCGTTCAGGCCGGTGGCGATGCGCTCCACCCGGCCCAGGATGATGGCGCCCAGCAGCGACGGGCGGTCGGCATGGTCGATGTGGAGATCGGTCAGGCGGCCGTCGGCCAGCACCGCCGCCCGCGTCAGCGGGCCGTCGCGGTCGACCAGCAGCTCAAGCCTGCTCATTGCTCGGGAGGTGTCGGGGGAGGAAGCGGGTAGCCGGCGCCATGCAGCATGCCGGCGGCCTCGTGCAGGGACAGCCCGACGACGTTGCTGTAGGAACCGCCGATCCAGCGGACCAACGCCCCCGCCCGGCCCTGGATGGCATAGCCGCCGGCCTTGCCCTTCCATTCGCCCGACGCGATGTAGGCTTCGGTTTCCGCCCGGTCGAGCACCTTGAAGGTGACGTCGGTGCGGACCAGCCGGTCGATTCGGCGGTGGCCTTCCGTCCCTGGAATCAGCAGGACGATGCCGCCGATCACCCGGTGCCGCCGGCCGGACAGCAGGGACAGGCAGCGTCGCGCCTCCTCCTCCCGTTCGGCCTTGGGCAGGATGCGGCGGCCGCAGGCGACCACCGTGTCGGCGGCGAGAATCCACGAATCGGGATGGCGCACGGCGACGCACGACGCCTTCTCCGCCGCCAGACGCAGGGCGTGCTGGGGCGGGAGTTCGTCGCGCAGCGGCGTTTCGTCGAGATCGGCGGGATCGACCGCGTCGGGCACGATGCCGATCTGGCGCAAAAGGTCGAGCCGGCGGGGCGAGGCCGAAGCCAGCACCAGCCGGGGCGCCTTGGACGGGATCGTCACGGGGAACCGCGATGCAGCAAGGATGCTACTTGAACCGGAAGGTGATGCGGCCCTTGGTCAGGTCGTACGGCGTCATTTCCACATTGACGCGGTCGCCCGCCAGGACGCGAATCCGGTTCTTACGCATCTTGCCGGAGGTGTGCGCGAGAACCTCGTGATCGTTGTCGAGCTTCACCCGGAACATCGCGTTCGGAAGCAATTCGACGACGGTCCCGGAAAACTCGATCAGATCTTCCTTTGCCATAGGCCCTTATGTCCGTCCTAATAGTTTCGCGGCAATAACTGACCTTCCAAGGCCGCCGGGTCAAGGGGGATTCCCACCGCCGATGCGTTCGGCCGCAGCCATCCGCGCGGGGCAGCCCCGCGTTGTGTGGCGAAAATACCCGGCAACCCCTGCCGCGTCAGACCGCCTGATAGGGGTTGAGCGGCGATGCGCCGCCTTCTTCCAGGCGGCGCGGCTGTTCCAGCGCCTTGCCGATTGCCGAGAACATCTCGCGCTGGTCGATCTCCATGCGGCGGGTCAGGCGGCTCACCGTTTCCGCCGCGCTCAGGGCGCGGCCGGTCGAACGGTCGTGGAACAGGTTGTGATTCGCCTTCGCCGCGCTGGGCAAAAGGTCGGCGGCGACGGCGCCGGGACTCGATTCGGCGGCGCGAATCAGCTTCGCCGCCCCGCCGGAGCCCAGAACATAGGCCATGCGGCTCTCCGATTCGCTGGCCGGGCGGCCCAGCCGATTCTCCAGCGCCTCCCGCCCCTCGGACAGATAGCGGGCGGCCATGCCGGCCGACAGGTCGACATCGTGGCGCAGTTCGAGAATCTGGCGACGGATCGCCGGATCCTTGACGCTGGACACACCGTTGCGGACCTGGATATGCGAGGCCAACTCGCCCTGGCCATAGGCGGCGCCATGGCGGCGGAACAGGTCGAGCCATGTCGATTCGAGGAACTGGAACGGGCCGGCGGCGGAGCTGTGCCTGTTCTTGGCCGCGCTGTCCAACCCGCTTTCCTGGGTGGCCTGGGCCAGGATCGCGGTGAAGCTGTGGCCCGACAGGCCGGCGACCTGCTGCGAGGCGACCAGCACCCGCGTGGCGGTCGGATCGTCGGAGTTCACCGCCCTGACCGTCTCCGCCACCTTCTTCGAGCTTGGAGTCGGACCCTGCGCCACCGTCGGTGCCGCCGGCTTCAGTCCGGGCAGGGGCGCGCGTGGTGCCGCGGCCTCGCCATCCGCCGGCGCGGAATCCGCCAGCAGGACAGGCGCCTCCGGTTTCACGGCGGGCGGCTTGGTGGTGGGGAGCGGCACGACCGTACCGTCCGTCAGGCGGATGGGGGTGACCGGCTTGGCCGTCGGGAAGGGGACCTGGGTACCGTCGGCCAGCAGGATCGGGGCCGGCGGCTTGGCGGCCGGCAGTGGCGGCGCCTTCTGGCCATCCTGGAGCCTGCCGTTGGCGGGGCGGCCGACGGGCGCGGCTGCGCTGCCGGGCCGATTGGTCTGGACCAGCGCATCACGGAAGGACGATTCGCCGCCGGCGCCATCGGCCAGCGACGGGGGAGGATCGGGCTTGCGCTCCGGAACGGGGGCGAGAGGGGGCTGCGCAACCTTCATGGCACATACTTCGCTGCAGACCGGCCGAGCCTGCCGGGAGGGGTGCAGCCACTATAACACCGACTCGTCAGCTGTGTGCGATCAACTGCGGACGCGGGGAGTCATCCTGTCCATCGTCGGGCGGTCCAATATCAGTCGGTCCGTTTTCCGCCTGCCCGACGCGAACCCAGCGGCCGATCGCGGCCAGCAGCTTGGTCTTCTCCAGCGGCTTGGCCAGATGGGCGTTCATGCCCGCCTGCAGGCAGCGTTCGACCTCCACCTGCAGAACGCCGGCCGACAGGGCCAGGATCGGGATGCGGCCCAACGGGCCGGGCAGGGCACGGATGCGGCGGGTGGCCTCCAGCCCGTCCATCACCGGCATCTGCACGTCCATCAGCACGAGGTCGTAGGTCTGTTCCTGCACCGCGGCGACCGCGGCGGCGCCGTCGTCCACGGCATCGACATGGTGGCCGGCCTTGGTCAGCATGGTCACCGCCAGATCGCGGTTCATCGCCAGATCCTCGGCCAGCAGGATGCGGGCGCCGGGGCTGCCGGGCTCGCTGCCGGGCGGGGAGGCGCCGTCGCGCTGGACCGCGGCGCTGCCGGCGGGCAGCAGCGGCAGCGAGAACCAGAAGGTGCTGCCGCTGCCGGGCTGGCTTTCCATGCCGATCTCGCCGCCCATCAGCTCCACCAGCCGGCGGCAGATGGCCAGCCCCAGGCCGGTGCCGCCGCGCCCGCGTTCCAGCTGGGTGAAGCGCTGGAACAGGTCGCGCTGCCGTTCGGGAGCGATGCCGATCCCGGTGTCGGTGACGGTGAAGGTGCAGATGCGGCCGCCGCCGGGCTTGCCGCCCGCCCGGCCGCCGTCATCCTCGATCGCCTTGACCGTCAGCCGGACCGAGCCGCGGTCGGTGAACTTCACCGCGTTGCTCAAGAGGTTCAGCAGGATCTGGCGCAGCCGGTCGGGGTCGCCCATGACGAAGCCGCGGGCGGTGGCGGAAATGCTGGTCTGCAGTTCCAGCCCCTTCTGTTCGGCGGCCAGACGGACGATGGCGACGCAGCGGTCGGCCAGATCGTCCAGCCGAAAGGGCACGCTGACCAGATCGAGCCGCCCGGCTTCCAGCTTCGACAGGTCGAGCACGTCGTTGATGACGGTCAGCAGCGACCGCCCGGCATCGCGCACCTGCGAGGCGTAGCGCCGCTGTTCCGCCGTCAGCGGGGTTTCCAGCAGCATCTCCGCGAATCCGATCACGCCGTTCATCGGCGTGCGGATCTCGTGGCTCATGGTGGCGAGGAATTCCTCCTTGGCGCGGCTGCCGGCCCGCGCCTCCTCCATGGCGGAGCGCAGCTCCTGCTCGCGCTGCTTCAGGCGGCGCGACATGTTGTTGAAGGCGTGGGAGACCACGCGGAATTCATGCGGGGCGCGGTCGGCCTCGATCACGGTGCCGCCGCCGCCGTCGCCGATGCGGGTGGCGGCGCTGCCCAATTCCCACACCCAGCGCAGGACGGAGGCGCGCAGCAGGACCCACAGCGCGGTGACGCTGACCAGCGCCGCGATGCCCAGCAGCCCTAGGCTCTGCCACAGGTCGCGCCGCGCCTCCGCGATGATCGGGCCGGTCGGCATGCCCACGGCGAAGATCGTGTCGGTCTCGTCGGAGTGGCGGAAGGCCCACAGCCGGTCACGCCCGTCGGCGCTTTCGGAATCCAGGAAGCCGTCCCGTTCCTTCAGCATCTGCTGGACATGCCGCATCTGGCCGACATTGCGGTTCAGCCAGCCTTCGGGATCGGGCTGGCGGGCGACGATCACGCCGTTGTGGTCCAGCACCATCACGCGGGCGTCCGGCTGCTTCAGCACCTTCACCAGATCGGTCAGCCAGGTCAGGTCGACGGCGACGCCCATCACGCGGACGATCCGGCCATTCTCGATGATCGGGCTGGCGACGATGATCAGCGGCTTCAGCGAGCGCTTGCCGATGATGAAATCGCTGACCACCCAGCTCCTGGTGTCGAGGACGCGCTGGAAATACTCGCGTTCGCGCAGCGAGATGCCGGCGCCCGGGCCGGTGGTGTCGCAGATGATGTTGCCGTCGGCGTCGGTCAGCCAGACGCCGGTTGTCCAGCGGTGCTGGCGCGGCATCGGCGCCAGGGTGGCGACGCAGGAGTCGGTGTCGGTTGGCGTGGCGTTGCGGATCGCCGGCACCAGCGACAGCACGCCCAGAAGGTTGCGCGCCTCGCCGATCAGGTCATGCTGGCGCTGCACCCCGTCGTCGGCCAGATGCAGGGCCAGTTCGCGCGCGGCGCCGATATGGTCGTCGAGCTGCTGGTCGGCGAGATAGAGCGCGCCAACCAGCGGCAGCGCCAGCGAGGCCAGCACCACGCCCATCAGGCGCGCGCGCAGGCTGCGCGGGCTGAAGACTCGGAGAAGGCGGGGCATCAGACCGGCGGACATGGATGGACGGCTCTCCGCGCGAAAATTCGTCAATGCTCCCGAGCCTAAAGCGGCACGCGGCGCGTTGCGATGACACAGCTCAATAACATTGGCAGGGATGCAATGTGAACTGCCCGCAGCGCAGAAAGTTGCAGAATGCCAAATTTATTACCGACCATGCCGTGTGCGGCGATCGGGAGGATTTGACGGCCGTCAAGGCCGGCCGGATGCGGATTCGGGATGGTTCCGCCACCATGCCGACCATCCGACAGGAGCCCCGCCAGATGCACAGTGAATGCGACCGCAGGATCAATCCGGCGCGGCCGGGCGGTTGGGGAATCGGCATCGTCCTCGGCGTTTCGAGGCAGCGGGTGCGCCGGGCCGTGCTGATGCTGCACCTGACGCTGGGGCTGGCCGTGGGGGCGCTGCTGGCGCTGACCGCGCTGACGGGCAGCCTGCTGGTCTTCTATGTCGACATCGACCGCGTGCTGACGCCCGAACTGGTGGTGCCGGCGGGGCATGGTGAATCGCTGCCGCTGGACCGGGTGGTGCAGGCGCTGCGCGAGGCCCATCCCACGCGCAGCGGCGGCTGGCGGCTGGAGCTTCCGCATGGGCCGGACCATCCGATCATGGCGCGCTACATGAAGCCGGAGGAGACGGCGGGCAAGTCCTTCGCCCCGCTGATGGTGGCGGTGAACCCGTACAGCGGCGAGGTGCTGTCCTCCCGCTTCTGGGGCCGGACGGCGATGACCTGGGTCTACGACCTGCATTACCTGCTGCTGGCCGGCGACAGCGGCCGGATGGTGATGACGCTGGGCGGGATCGGCAGCCTGCTGGTCCTCGCCAGCGGTGTCTATCTGTGGTGGCCGGCGGCCGGGAAATGGGGACGTGCCTTGCGGCCACGCCTGCGCTCAGGCTTCGTCCGGCAGGTGTTCGACGTCCATGTGCTGGCGGGTGCCTACGGCCTCGTCGTCCTGCTGCCGCTGATCGTGACGGGGATCGTCATGGAGCAGCCGGAATGGGTCAAGCCGGTGGTGGAGCGGTTGTCTCCCGTGACCGCGGCGCCGGCCATGGCGCCGGCGCCGGGCGCGGTGGTGGTCGGCGCCGATGCCGCCCTGGCCGCGGCACTGGCCCGCTTCCCGCAGGCCGAACCGCGCTGGGTCGAGGTGCCGGGGCAGGGCGGCGGCGCCTATCACATCCGCCTGTTCCAGGCCGGCGAGCCCGGCTGGCGCTTTCCCAAGACCAGCGTCTGGGTGAATGGCGGCGACGGCACCATCCTGGACCTGCGCGACCCCACCCGCTGGACATTCGGCGACGCCTTTTTCGGCTGGCAGCATCCTCTGCACAACGGCGAGTGCTTCGGCCTGTGCTGCCGCATCCTGGTGGCGGTCGCGGGTCTGCTGCCGGCCCTGCTTCTGGCAACCGGGGTGGTGCGCTGGCGGCAGAAGAAGGGGACGCGGCCGGCGCGGGCCGGACGCTAGACCGTCAGACCGTCAGACCGTCGGGCCGCGGGTCAGGGGGAAGCGCTGCTTCACCTTGGCCAGCAGGCCGTCGCGGACCTGCCGGTAGGCTTCCAGCATGGCGTCGCGGGTGCCGTCGACCAGGGTGGGGTCGAAGGTGTTCCAGAACTCCACGTCGCAGGCCATGGTGCGCGTCATCTCGATGGCGCGGTGCTGCGCCTCCGGCGACAGCGAGACGATCAGGTCGAAGTTGGTGTCTTCCAGATCCTCGAAGGTGCGGCAGCGGTGCTTGGACAGGTCGATGCCGATCTCCTCCATCACCGCGACGGCGAAGGGATCGACCTCGTCGCCCTCGCGGACGCCGACAGAATCCACATAGACGCGGGTGCCGTGGTAATGGCGCATCATCGCCGCCGCCATCGGCGAACGGATCATGTTGTAGGTACAGGCGAACAATACGCTCGTGACCGGCAGGGATGTGAGGACCGAGGTCGCCGCCATGGCCATGCGCCACCCGTGCCCGTCAGCCGCGAATGTGCAGGACGCAGATCAGCGTGAACAGCCGGCGGGCGGTCTGCAGGTCCATCTCCACCTTGCCGGCCAGACGTTCGCGCAGCATCTCGGACCCCTCGTTGTGCAGGCCGCGGCGGCCCATGTCGATGGCCTCAATCTGCGAGGGCGTCGACCGCTTGATGGCGGCGTAATAGCTCTCGCAGATCAGGAAGTAATCCCGCACGATCGAGCGGAATCCGGTGATCGGCAGCATCAGCCGGTCGAGCACGCTGTCGTCGTCGCGCCGGATGTCGAAGACCAGCCGGTTGTCCTCGATCGACAGGTGCAGGTGGTACGGCCCGTCCTCCGCGAAGTCGCAGGGGCAGAACTCGTTATCTTCCAGCAGGTCGAAGATGGCGACGGCGCGCTCATGCTCCACCTCCGGCTTGTGGCGGACGACACTCCGCTCGTCGAGCGTCACATGGGTGATGCGCCGCTTGCTTTTCGCCGTCGTCACGCCCCGCCTCCCCCGTTTTTCAGCCTTTATAGAACTTATTCTTTATAGTCTGGCAGCCGCTGCGCGACGGAGCGCGCATGCGCCTCCAACCCCTCGGCCATCGCCAGCGTCACCGCCGCCGGGCCGATGGCCCGCAGGCTATCGGCGTCGCAGGCGACGAAGGTCGTCCGCTTCATGAAGTCCAGCACGTTGAGGCCGGAGGAGAAGCGGGCGCTGCGCGCCGTCGGCAGCACATGGTTCGGCCCGGCGACGTAATCGCCGATGGCCTCCGGCGTGTAGCGGCCGAGGAAGATGGCGCCGGCATTGCGGATCCGTGCCGCCAGAGCGTCCGGATCCTCCACCGCCAGCTCCAGATGCTCCGGCGCCAGCCGGTCGACCAGGGCCGGCGAATTGGCCGTCAGGTCGCCGACCAGGACGATGGCGCCATGCTCGCGCCAGCTTTCGCCGGCGATCGCGGTGCGCGGCAGCGTCTCCAGATGCTTCTCCACCGCCGCCGCGACCGCGTCCGCGAAGGCGGCATCGTCGGTGATGAGGATCGACTGGGCCGAGGTGTCGTGTTCGGCCTGCGACAGCAGGTCCATGGCGATCCAGGCCGGATCGTTCCTGCCATCGGCGACCACCAGGATTTCCGACGGGCCGGCGATGCTGTCGATGCCGACGAGGCCGTAGACCTGGCGCTTGGCGGCGGCGACGAAGGCGTTGCCGGGGCCGACGATCTTGTCGACCGGCCGGATCGTCGCCGTGCCGTGGGCCAGCGCCGCGACCGCCTGGGCGCCGCCGATGCGATAGATCTCGTCGATGCCGCAGCGCTTGGCGGCGGCCAGCACCAGCGGGTTGATCGCCCCGTCCGGCGTCGGCACCACCATGACGACACGCTCCACCCCGGCGACCTTGGCGGGCAGGGCGTTCATCAGCACCGACGACGGATAGGAGGCGGTGCCGCCCGGCACATAGAGGCCGACGGCGCCGACCGCCGTCCAGCGCGCACCCAGCCGCACCCCGGCGGCGTCGCGGTAGTCGGTGACCTCCGGGATCTGGCGGCGATGGAATTCCTCGATCCGCGCGGCGGCGAGGTCCAGCGCCTCCAGCGTCTCCGCCGAGCATTTGGCGGTGGCGGCGTCGATCTCGTCCTGGCCGATGCGCAGGGTTTCGGGGGTCAGGGTCTGGCGGTCCCAGCGGGCGGTGTAGTCGATCAGCGCAGCGTCGCCGCGCGTGCGCACCTGATCGATCACCCCGGCGACCAGCGTCTGGACATCCTCGCTGGCCTCGCGCTTGGCGTGCAGCAGAGCCTCGAAGCCGGCGGCGAAGTCCGCGTCGCGAATATCAAGCCTGACGGGCATTCACCGCCTCCCGGAACTTGTCGATCCACTGAGAAATCTCGGCCGTCCGCGTCTTGAAGGCGGCACGGTTGACGATCAGACGCGAGGTGACGTCGGCGATATGCTCCACCTCCACCAGCCCGTTGGCCTTCAGCGTCGAGCCGGTGGACACCAGATCGACGATGCGTCGGCACAGGCCCAGAGTCGGTGCCAGTTCCATCGCGCCGTTCAGCTTGACGCATTCGGCCTGGACGCCGCGGGCGGCGAAATGGCGCTTGGTCACCTCCGGGTATTTGGTGGCGACGCGCACATGGCTCCACCGCGACGGATCGTCGCCCTCCATCATCTCCACCGGTTCGGCGACCGACAGGCGGCAGGCGCCGATGCCGAGGTCGAGCGGCGCGTAGATTTCCGGATAGTCGAATTCCATCAGCACGTCGTTGCCCGCCACGCCCAGATGGGCGGCGCCGAAGGCGACGAAGGTCGCCACGTCGAAGGAGCGGACGCGGATGATGCTGAGGTTCGGCACATTGGTGGCGAAGCGCAGAAGCCGGCTCTTGTCGTCGTCGAAGGCCGGCTCCGGATGGATGCCGGCATGGGACAGCAGCGGGCGCAGTTCCTTCAGGATGCGGCCCTTGGGCAGGGCCAGCACCAGCTGGTCGTCAACTGGTGCGGCCGTCATCGCGGCGGCAGTCACCCCTTGGGCGCTGGGATCGGCGGACAAAACACTCTCCTCGCATCGCTCGCCGGGGCGATGTGCATGCCCCGGATGAACCATCGACGCGATAGATAGCACATTCCACGCGCCCGTCACCTGTCGCTGTCGCGACGCATCAATTTAACAACGAACTTTCGCTCATTGAGTTATTTCACATAAAATCCAGAAACGGGGTTGACCATACCCCATGGAAGGGATAGATAAATAGCCATGGACGCCCCGACGGGGCATCCCGCGGCAATTTGACCCCTGCAGCTTGCGCCGCGTCACCAAACGCTAAAGCGCCACGATACCGGTCGTGGACCTCTTCAAGAAGGAGAGACCGGAATGACCTCGCGAGTTTCCGCTCCCCCATCCGCGCGTTGGACCGCCTTCCCGGCCTGCATGATGCGTTCGGGCTTGTGTTGCCGCTGACCTCGCGGCCGCAAGACACAGCGCCCATTCCGCACATCTGCCAGTCCTGAACGCACTCGCGCCGCCTGCCCCACAGCCGTTGAGGGCCAGCCGCGCCACGGAACCCATATTCCGGGGGGAGTCCTTCGCCATGACCCACGCCAACGCCTATGCCATCGAAGTCCAGGGCCGCTCCGCCGGCATCGTCGTCGCCGAACGCGGCGGCTTCACCTTCTTCGTGTCCGACTGGGCATTCCGCGACCTCGACCGCCGCGTCTTCCGCAATGTCGGACAGGCGCAGCGCGCCGCTCACCAGCATCTGAACCGCCTGCCTGACCGCCGGCGCTGAGTTCTGCCTGCGCGGACCGCATGGAAGCCAGACCGGTGCGGCGGAACCATACCGCTGTATTGCGAGACCGAACTGCGGCACTTTGGGGCTCCGCGATTTCGACCATGACCACGATGCGCCGGACCCGGCCTTGCCCCTGCTCTTCCGAAGAGCAGGGCGGGGTCGGGCAAGTCCGCAAGCCAGACTTCGAAGAACGATGATAACGCTAACAAACATTCACAAGACCTACCCGGCCCGCGGCGGCGGCGCTTCGGTACAGGCTCTGGCCGATGTCGACATCACGGTCGGCCGCGGCGAGATCTTCGGCATCATCGGCCGGTCCGGTGCCGGGAAATCCACCCTGCTGCGCACGGTCAACCTGCTGGAAAGCCCGAGTTCGGGCAGCGTCATGGTGGACGGGGTGGAGATGACCGCCCTGTCGCCAGCGGAGCTGCGCCGGGCGCGGCATTCCATCGGCATGATCTTCCAGCATTTCAACCTGCTGTCCTCGCGCACCGTCTTCGACAATGTGGCGCTGCCGCTGGAACTGGCCGGCACGCCGAAGGCCGAGATCCGCAAGGCGGTGGAGCCGCTGCTCGACCTCGTCGGGCTGGCGGACAAGCGCGACCGCTACCCGGCGGAGCTGTCGGGCGGGCAGAAGCAGCGCGTCGGCATCGCCCGCGCTCTCGCCAGCAAGCCGAAGGTGCTGCTGTCGGACGAGGCGACCTCGGCGCTCGACCCGGAGACGACGACGCAGATCCTGCATCTGCTGGCCGACATCAACCGGCGGCTGGGGCTGACCATCGTCCTCATCACCCACGAGATCGCCGTCATCAAGGAGATCTGCCACAAGGTGGCGGTGATGGAAGGCGGCCGGGTGATCGAACAGGGGCCGGTCTTCGACATCTTCGCCCATCCCAGGCACCCGACCACCCGCAGCTTCGTCGATCCCGTCATCAACCGCGGCATCCCCGACAGCCTGCGCGACCGGCTGTCGCCCCAGCCCGGCTTGGGGAGCAACCCGGTGCTGCGCATCACCTTCACCGGCGAGAAGGCGACCACCCCGGTCATCAGCGCGATCAGCCGCCGGCTGGAACTGGACCTGAACATCTGGCACGGCCAGATCGACGAGATCCAGGGCGCGCCCTTCGGCACGCTGGTGGTGGAGGCGCTGGGCGACACGGCGAAGGTCGAGGCCGCCATGGCGCTGGTGAAAGAGAACAATCTGGGTGTCGAGGTGTTGGGCCATGCTCTCCCCGCAAATCATTGACCTGCTGATCAAGGGGCTGCTCGACACGCTGCACATGGTGGCGGTGTCGGGCGCCATCGGGACGCTGATCGGGCTGCCCATCGGCGTGCTGCTGGCCGTCACCGGCCGGGGCGAGCTGTTGCAGAACTTCGCCTTCAACAAGGTGATGGGGGCGGTGGTGAACATGACCCGCTCCACCCCCTTCATCATCCTGGTGGTGGCGATCATCCCCTTCACCCGGCTGATAGCCGGCACCTCCATCGGCACCAATGCCGCCATCGTGCCGTTGACCGTCGCCGCCGCCCCCTTCATCGCCCGCGTCGTCGAGAATGCGGTGCGCGAGGTGGATCGCGGGCTGGTCGAGGCGGCGCAGGCGATGGGCGCCACGCCCTTCCAGATCATCCGCAAGGTTCTGCTGCCGGAAGCCCTGCCGGGCATCGTCGCCGGCCTGACTCTGTCGGCGGTCAGCCTCGTCGGCTATTCGGCGATGGTCGGCGCGGTCGGCGGTGGCGGGCTGGGCGACCTCGGCATCCGCTACGGCTATCAGCGCTTCCTGCCGGAGGTGATGCTGGCGGTGGTGATCGTGCTGATCGTGCTGGTGCAGATCGTTCAATCGACGGGTGACTGGATCGCCCGCCGCGTCAACAAACGCAATCTGAAATCCTGACTTAAGAAAACCCCTGACTTAAGAAAACCAAGGAGTGTTCGAGATGCTGCGCTTCCGTTCGCTGGCTTCCCTGCTGGCCGGTGCCGCCACCCTGGCCGTTGCTTTCGGTGCGTCTGCCGAGACCATCAAGGTCGGCGTCACCGCCGGTCCGCACGCCCAGATCCTGGAAGCGGTGAAGCCCATCGCCGCCAAGGACGGGCTGGACATCCAGATCATCGAGTTCACCGACTACGTCATCCCGAACCAGGCGCTGGCCGGCGGCGATCTGGACGCCAACAGCTTCCAGCACCAGCCCTATCTGGACAACCAGGTGAAGGACCGCGGCTTCGATCTGGTCAGCGTCGGCAAGACGGTGGTCTATCCGATCGGCATCTATTCCAAGAAGGTCAAGAGCCTGGACGAGCTGCAGTCCGGGGCCAAGGTCGCCATCCCCAACGACCCGACCAACGGCGGCCGCGTCCTGCTGCTGCTGCAGGCCAAGGGCCTGATCAAGCTGAAGGACGGCGGCAGCCTGAAGGCCTCGCCGATCGACATCGTCGAGAACCCGAAGAAGCTGGAGATCGTCGAGCTGGACGCCGCCCAGTTGCCGCGCTCGCTGGATGACGTGACCGTCGCCGCCATCAACACCAACTTCGCGCTGGAGGCCGGCATCGACCCGGTCAAGGACGCCATCGCCCGCGAGGCGGCGGACAGCCCCTATGCCAACGTCATCGCCGTCCGCAAGGCCGACAAGGACAAGCCCTGGGTCGCCAAGCTGGTGAAGGCCTACAACAGCCCGGAGGTGAAGGAATTCATCCTCACCAAGTTCAAGAACGCCGTCGTCCCGGCATTCTGAGTGCGTCGAGAGCACGCCCGGCGGCGCCCAGCGCGTCGCCGAGCGTTTCTCCTGCGTTCGGGCTGAACAGCCGCATCGACGGATACCAGGGCCGGCAGCCGGTACCGAGCGCCGTCCAGTCCCCCGACGGCCCGATCCGCCACACCGGCAATCCCAGCGCGCCGGCCATTTCCGCCACCGACGTTCCGGCGGAGATCACCAGATCCAGCGCCGCCGTCAGGGCCGCCGCGCCGTCGAGGTCGTTTTTCAGATCGAGCGGCAGGCGGTGGATGGCGATGCCGAAGCGCTGTTCGGCATCGGCGAGTTCGGCTTCGCAATTGTCGTACTGAAGGTTGATCAGGCGCAGGCCGGGCAGGGTGAGGATCGGCGCCCAGTCAGCCAGCGGGGCATAGTTGGCGTCGCGCAAGGCGCTGCGCAGGCCGCTGCGCCAGCAGAGGCCGATGGTGAGCGACCGATGGGTGTCACCCAATCCATCCAACCACCCCCGCCACCGCTCCACCGCCGCCCCGTCCGCCCGCAACCATCCCCCCCGCGCCGGAAAGCCGCTCAACCCCCAGCCCAGCAGCAAGGCCAGCGACCCCGCCGGGACGTGGCAATCGGCGTCCGCCGGATCCTCCGTCGCCGCGCGAACCACCGCCTGCGGGAAGGAGCGCGCGAACAGGTCCACCAGCCGCGGCTCGCATTCCAGGATCACCCGGCCGGCGCGTGCGATCAGGTCGGGGTAGCAGGCGCTGAACATCAGCTCGTCCCCTACCCCCTGCTCGCGCCAGACCAGGACGGTCTTTCCCGTCAGGTCGCCACCGTCCCAGGCGGGAATGCGGAAGCGGCGGTCGGGCAAGGCCTGCCCGGCGGCGAATCGCGCCTCCAGCCCGGTCCAGCCGTCGGCGATCTCCCCGCGCGCCAGCGCCGCATAACCGCGGTTGAAGGCGGCGAGCGTCAGGGTCGGGTCGTCCTCCACCGCCCGGCGATAGGCCGCGTCCGCCTCGGCCGGGCGGCCGGCGGCGTGCAGGGCGTTGCCGAGATTGTAGCGCCAGTCCGCCCGCGCCGGCTCCAGCGCCAGGGCGCGGCCCCAGCCCTTCAGCGTGGCATCAAGCCGACCCTGCCGTTGCCGCAAATCGGCCAGCCCGGCCCAGCCGGCGCCGGTGCCGGGGGCAAACAGGATCACCCGCCACCAGGCCAGCCCGGCGGCGTTGCCGTCGCCGGCCTGTTCCAACGCCAAGGCGAGGTTGCCGAGCGTGCCGAGGTCGCCGGGACGGCCCTGGAGCGCCAGTCGCAGATGCGCCACCGCATCGGCGGGGCGGTCGAGCGCCAGGGCCGCCAGCCCCATGTTGCTGGTCGCCGCCGGATCGCCGGGTCGCAGGCGCAAGGCCCGGCCGGCTGCGCGCTCCGCCTCGGCGGCATGGTGGGAATCGCGCAAGGCATCGGCCGACAGGGCGGTCCAGGCCTCCGCCAGCGCCGGGTCGAGGGCGAGCGCCCGCTGGAAGAAGGGCCGACCGTCGCCGCCCGCCCCCTGCCGTGCCAGCCCGGCATTGGCCCACAGCCCGGCGTGGAAGGGGGCGAGGCGCCGCGCCGCGTCGGTCGCCTCCGTCGCCTCAAGCGCGGCGCCACGGGACAGGCGCAGGGCGCCGAGATTGCCGAGCGCCTCGACGTCTTCAGGGGCGAGCGTGGCGGCGGCCAGCCAGTCGGCCTCGGCGTCGGCCAGGGCGCCCATCTCCTGATGGGCGATGGCGCGGCGCTTGTGGCGGTCGGCGGTCGGCTCCACCGCGATGGCGCGGGTCAGCAGGGTGGCGGCGATGTCGGGACGGCCGGCCTGATGGCCGAGCAGCGCATAGCCTTCCAGCGCCGCCGGCACCTCGCCGCCCTGGTCGAGGATGCGCTGATAGGCCTTCTCCGCCTCGGGCCAACGGCTGGACTCGTGGAGCGCGCGCGCTTCGGCAAGCCATTCTTCGACAGGCGGGGCAGGGGGCAAGGCGGGGACCAAGCGGCGCAGCTCCGCCGCCATGCGGGCCAGAACATCGGCCAACCCCTCGCCGGGGCGCGTGCTCCACAGCCGCATCGACGGGAACCACGGCCGCACGCCGCTGCCGAGCGCCGTCCAGTCGCCGGCCGGGCCGAAGCGCCAGACCGGCACCCCCAGCGCGCCCGCCATCTCGCCAACCGAACTCGCCACCGTCACCACGAGGTCGAGGTTGGCGATCAGCGCGGCGACGCCCTCCAGGTCGTTCTTCAGGTCGGTGCCGGGCCAGCGGTGGATGCGCAGGTCCAGTTCGGCTTCGGCCGCCGCGATCTCCGCCTCGCGCCCATCATATTGCAGGGTGACCGCGATCAGGCCGGGCAGGGTCAGCAGCGGCGCCCAGTCGGCGAGCGTGGTGTAGGAGGCCTTGCGCTCCCCCAGCATGTTCTGGCTGCCCCAGCAGATGCCGACGCGCAAACCCGGCCCCAATGAAGCCAGCCGCTCGGCCCATGCCGCGCCGCGCGCCGGGTCGGGCGCCAGCCAGGACGGCCGGGCGGGAAAGTCGGCCAGGGTCGGGCGCAGCAGCCGGGGCAGCGATCCCATCGGCAGATGGGCATCCGCATCGATGGCGGCATCGGTGGGGCTGGCGGTCTCCGCCCGCACCGTGACGCCGGGCAGGGCGCGGCCGACCAGCCCGGTCAGGCGGGCATCGACCTCCACCACCAGCGCCGCCGGCCCCAGCCTTGCGGCGAGGTCGGGCAGGGCGGTGCCGAACATCAGCTCGTCGCCCAGCCCCTGTTCGCGCCAGACCAGAACGCGCCGGCCGGTCGCGCCATCCCAGGCCGGCAGGGCGATGCTGCGCCCGGCCGACACGCGGCGGGAAGCGAAGCGGGCCTCATACTCGTCCCACCCTTCCGCCAGCCGGCCGCGGCCGAGCAGCCGCAGGGCGAAGTTCCAGCGGGCCAGCGCGAAGCCGGGAGCATGGACGAGAGCATTGCGATAGAGCGCCTCCGCCTCCTCGCCGCGCCCCTGCGCCTCGCGCAGCAGGGCGAGGTTCACCATCGTCTCGGTATCGCCGGGAGCGAGGCGCAGCGCTTCCAGATGCGCCGCCTCGGCCTCGCCGATGCGGCCGGTCTCCTTCAGCACGACGCCGAGGTTGGTCAGGGCGGTGGCATGACCGGGGTCGAGCCGCAGGGCGTGGCGCAGCGCCGTTTCCGCCTCGCCATGGTCGTCCTGCGCCCGCAGCAGCGTGCCGAGATTGGCCCAGGCCTCGGCATAGCCGGCGTCGAGGTCCAGCGCGCGGCGGTAATGGCGTGCGGCCTCCGCCAGCCGGTCCTGATCCTGCAGCGCGCTGCCCAGGCTGTTGTGCGCCTCCGCATAGGCCTCGCGCAGGGCGAGCGCCCGGCGGTATTCCGCCTCCGCCTCCTCCAGCCGGCCCAGCGCGTGGAGGGCGAGGCCGAGGTTGGCGTGCTGCTCCGCCATCTTCGGGCGCCGGGCGATGGCCTGCCCGATCAGGCGGACGGCGTCGGCATCCTGCCCGCGCTGGTGGTGCAGCGCGCCCAGCAGGTGCAGCGCGTCGGCGTTCCCGCCATCGGCCGCCAGCATGGCGCGATAGGCGCGCTCCGCCCCGTCCAGATCGCCGGCGCGGTGATGGGCCAGCGCCTCGCGCAGGAGGGTGGCCAATCTGGCGGGGGCTGTGGATGGCGGCATGGTCGGGGGCGCCAAGGGAAGGAAGGGGCCAATTCGATAGCATGAATCGGTCGGGTGGCGCGCAAGCAAAATCCTGAACGCAATTAAGGGGACTGGCGTGGCAATCGTCATTCTGTATACTTGCGTTCAATTCGGCTTCGCCGGCCGATCTCCATCCAAAAGGCTTATATCTTGAGTAAGACTGCAATCATTGTCGACGACAGCAAGCTTTCGCGCATGCATGTGCGGGCCATGGTCTTGCGCAACAAGCCAGACTGGTCGGTGGTCGAGGCGGCGAACGGCGACGAACTCTTCAAGACGTTGCAGGACACGCCGGTCGACGTCGCGATCATCGACTACAACATGCCCGGCGACAACGGCGTGGACACCGCGGCCAAGCTGCGCCGGAGCCACCCCGACGTCCACATCGCCATCATCACCGCCAACGCCCAGGACGCGGTGGTGTCGGGCATCCGCGCGGTGGGCGCCGCCTTCATGCCCAAGCCGCTGGAGGAGGAGCAGGTCGCCCGCTTCTTGAACTCCACCGCCATGCCGCCGCGCCGGCCTGCCCAGGCTCCTGAGGAGTGATCGCAGCCCCCATGCTGAGCGAGCTGGAGCGCGACGCGCTGGCCGAACTGGGCAACATCGGCATCGGCCGGGCATCGACGGCGCTTGGCCGCATGCTGGGCGGGCTGGTCACCCTGTCGGTCCCGTCGGTGGAAATGGTGCCGCTGGCCGATGTGGCCGGGCTGCTGGACCGGGCGCTGACGCCGCCGCTGGTGGGCATCTCGGAATCGCTGGGCGGCCTGTTCGCCGGATGCGCCCTGCTGGTCTTCCCCCAGGCCGGCAGCCTGTTCCTGGTGCGCGCCGCCCTGCCGTCCGACGTGCCGGCGGAGGATGTTCCCGAGCTTGAGGACGAGGTTCTGGCGGAGCTGGGCAACGTCGTCCTGAACAGCGCGCTGGCGTTGGTCTCCAACCTGCTGGGCGAACCGGTGGAGACCGGCCTGCCGGCGGTGTTCCGCGGCGGTGCGGCGGAGATCCTGCGGGGATGTTCGGGGACGCCACCGACCGGGGACGGCGCCGCGGTGCTGTTCCACATCGATCTGCGCACGACCCTGCCGGGCGGCGACGGGACGGCGGTGGCGGGCCGGGTGGTCCTGCTGCTCGACGCCGGCTCCGCCGGGGCGCTGCAGGCGACGCTCGGCCGCTATATCGGGCGGCTGGTGGCGTGACGGCAACAAGAACAACCGGCTGGGAAGGCGGGTAAGGACCATGGCACTCATCAAGAAGACCAAGATCGACACGGCGCACACCGCCCGGAGCAAGCCCGCCGGCGCCGGCGAGGGTCCGAACCGGCCGGTCGCCCAGGGCGAGGCCGCCGCCGCCGCCGCCACCGCCGAAGCAGCCACGCCGGGCGCGCCGCAGCGCCGCCGGGCGCGTGCCGATTCGCGCCGTCGGCAGGCCGCCAGCGGCATCGCCGCCGCCGCCACCGAACTGGCGAGCGGCGTCACCCAGGCGGCTTCGGCGGCGGAGGAACTGCGCCGGGCAATGGAGCAGATCGCCGCCGGGGCGGAGG
Source organism: uncultured Azospirillum sp. (assembly GCA_966212305.1). Lineage (GTDB taxonomy): Bacteria > Pseudomonadota > Alphaproteobacteria > Azospirillales > Azospirillaceae > Azospirillum. The sequence continues at coordinate 16,205 of CBIHQY010000048.1, read as the reverse complement.
AATCGGCCAGCGCCACCCAGCAGTCCCAGCGCATGATCGGCCGCGCGTCGGAGCTTCTGACCCGTTCGCGCAGCACGGCGGAGCAGGCGGTGCTGCGGGTCGAGGCGCTGCAGGCCACGCTGAAGGACGTCAGCGGCCAGATCCTGTCCTCCATCGACGGCATCGTCCGCGCCGCCGAACGGCAGGAGGCATCGGTGCGGCTGGTGCGCGACCTGGAAGCCCGCGCGCAGGAAATCGGCACCATCGTCCAGAGCGTCGCCGCCATCGCCGACCAGACCAACCTGCTGGCGCTGAACGCCGCCATCGAGGCGGCGCGGGCGGGGGAGGCCGGCAAGGGCTTCGCCGTCGTCGCCGACGAGGTGCAGGCGCTGGCGGAGCGGTCGGAACGCAGCGCCAACGACATCCAGGGGATGGTCGCGGAAATCCAGGAGGCGGTGGCCGCCATCGCCGCCGCCATCGTCGCCTCCGCCGACGCCGCCAAGGCGGAGGTGGAGCGCGGGCGCATGATCGTCCAGCAGTTGGAAGGCGTGCGGTCGGACATGTCGACCATCGTCCAGGGGGCTCAGGAGACGATCCGCGCCGCGGTGGAGGCCGATCAGGCCGCGCGCGAGGCCCTGCGCGGGGCGGAGACCATCGCCGCCAGTTCCGAGGAACAGTCCGCCGCCGCCGAGGAGGCGTTGAGGACGGCGGGCGAGCAGGCCCTTGCCCTGGCCCAGAGCCAGCGCGCCGCCAGCCAGCTGTCCGAACTGGCCGAGGATCTGGAAGGCACCGCCGACCTCGCCGCCACCGCCGACGAATTGGCGTCGGCCGCCGAGGAACTGTCGGCCGCCATCGAGGAGATCAACCGCGGCGCCGCCCAGATCATGACCGCCATCGGCCAGATCTCCGCCGGTGCGCAGGCGCAGAGTGCCGCCACCCACCAGCTGGCGTCGGCAATCGCGGAAATCGATGCCGCCGCGACGCTGGCTGCGGGCCGGTCGGGCGAGTCGGTCGATCGCTGCACCTCGATGGAAGGTCTGCTGGGCGAAACCCGCGAGACCATCGGCCGGCTGGCCGACGGCATGCTGGAGGCGGTGGACTCCTCCCGCCGGGCCGGTGAACGGCTGGACGCGCTGGAGCGGCTCGGCCGGCGCATCGACAAGGTGGTGGACGCCATCGCCACCGTCGCCATCCAGACCGGCATGCTGGCGGTCAGCGGCTCCATCGAAGCGGCGCGGGCGGGAGAGTTCGGCCGCGGCTTCACCGTGGTCAGCGGCGACATCCGCAAGCTGGCCGGCGACAGCGCGGAAAGCGCGGAACGGGTGAAGGACATCGTCCGCGACATCCAGGACCAGATGCTGCGGGTGCGCCGCGACGTGGATGATGTCTCGGCGACGGCGGTGACGGAAATCGCGCGCCACCGCGCCTTCGGCGTCACCCTGACCGCCGGCACGCAGGAATTGCGGGTGGTCACCGCCGGCGGCCGCGAGATCCTGGACGCCGCCAACGAGACCACCGCCGCCCTGCGCGAGACCCGCGTCGGCGTGGAACAGGTGGCCGCCGCCGCCGCCGCCGCGAACCTCTCCGGCTCCGAAGCGGCCAAGGCCGCGCGCGAACAGGCGAAGGGGGCCGAGGAGCTGGCGTCGGCGATCGAGGAGATCGCGGCGATGGCCGACAGCCTGCTGGGCGCGGCTTGACCGCCGTGGCCGGGGACCGCGCGTCGATGCATGAGGCGGACGCCGCTCTCGCCTTCGTCACGGTGGCGGTCGGCGACCTGCGCCTCGCGCTGCCGCTGGCGGCGGTCCGCGCGGTGATCCGGCTGCCGGAACTGGTGCGCATTCCGCTGGGGCCGCCCAGCCTCGACGGGCTGGCGCAGTGGCATGGCGAGGCGGTGCCGGTGCTGGACCTTGCCAGGGCATTGGGCCGGACGGCGGCGGTTGCGGGCGATGCCGAGGCCACGCGGGAAACCCGCGTGGTGCTGGTCGGGCATCGCGGCCAGCCGGTGGGTCTTCGGGTAGACGCGATGGCCGGCATCCTGCACAGCGACCCCGACCGCATCGATCCGGTGACGCAGGAGGAGGGCGGGCTTGATCCCGCCATGCTGGACGGCATCTTGCGCGACGGCCCGGCCACCATCCTGAAGCTGGAGGCGCTGATCGATCGCCAGTTCGGCGAGCGGACTGAGGCGGAACGGACCGACCGGGGAACCGGTGGGTTCGGACGTGCGGCGGCGGGCGGGGAGGGGGCCGGGAAAGCGGCTGCCGGACCCGTCCGCGAAGCTCTGCTGGTCTTCGAGGTCGCCGGGCAGGAATTCGCCCTGCCGGTGGATCGGGTGCGCGAGGTTCTGCCGGCTCCGCGCGAGGTCGCCCGCATGGCGCGGGCCAAGGCGCATCTGCTGGGTGTGATGGCGGTGCGCGACCGGCTGCTGCCGCTGGTGGGGTTGCGCGCCCTGTTCGGATTGGACGATGCCGTCGGGCAGGAGACCGGGCGCCGCGTCGTCGTGGTGCGTTCCGGAATCGGACAGGCGCCGGTCGGCGTGCTGGTGGACGAGGTGCGCGAGATCCTGCGGCTCGATCCCGCGCAGATCGACCCGGTGCCGCCGCTGCTGGCCCGCGAGCCGGAGTTCGAGGATCTGGACGGCATCGCCCGCGCGGATGGCGGCGCGAATGGCGGGCGGCGTCTGGTGTCGGTGCTGTCGGCGGAGCGGCTGTTCCGGCATGGCGCGGCAATCGGCGCGGAAGCGGGTGGAGAGGGGAACGGAATGGAACCGGCACAGCCTGCGGAGGGGAGCGGAAACGCGGAACGCTTCGTCGTCTTCCGCCTCGCCGGGGCGGAATACGGCCTGCCGGTCGCCGCCGTGCGCGAGGTGCTGCGCCGGCCCGACAGCATCACGCCGCTTCCCAACGCGCCCGATTTCGTCGCCGGCGTGCTGACCCTGCGCGGCGAGGTTCTGCCGCTGATCGACCAGCGCCGGCTGCTGAACCTGCCGGCTGCCGCGGCCAGTGTCTCCGCCGGGCTTGAGCGCGGGCGGGTGGTGGTGGTCGGGCGCGATGGGCTGCTGGTCGGGCTGCTGGTCGACGGGCTGTCCGGCCTGCTGACGGTCCCGGCGGAGCGGATCGGTCCGGCACCGGCGGTGTCGGCGGCGCAGCGCCGGCTGATCCGCCGGGTCGCCACGCTGGATCCGGCCGGCGGCACCCGCCTGATCCTGCTGATGGATGCGGACAGCCTGCTCGACATGGACCGGCTGGCCGACCTGCCCGTTGTCCCTCAGTGACGGCCGGGAGCCTGGATTGGGGGACGGCGTGCTGACGGTGCTGGTGGTGGACGATTCCGCGTTGATGCGCCGGCGCATCGCGGATCTGCTGACCGAGGCCGGATTCCGGGTGGAGACCGCCGCGACGGGGGAAGAGGCCCTGGCGCGCCTGCCGGTCGTCGATCCGGACGTGGTGACGCTCGACGTCACCATGCCCGGCATGGACGGGCTGACCTGCCTTGCCCGCATCATGGTGGAGCATCCCAAGCCGGTCGTCATGGTCTCCGCCCTCACCGGCGCGGGGGCGGAGGAGACGCTGGAGGCGCTGCGGCTCGGCGCGGTGGAGGCGGTACAGAAGCCGGCCGCCGGCGCCATCGGCCGCATCGGCGAGGGGCTGGTGGAGACGGTGCGCGCCGCCGCTTCCTCGCGTCCGCGCCGCGTCCACGGCCTGCGCGAGCGGCTGCGGCTGGCCCGCGCCCGCATTGCCGGAGAGGATTTCGTGGCACCGGAAGGGCCGCCGCCCATGGTGCCCCCCAAGGTGCCGTCATCCGCAGCCACGGCGGCGGCGGCGGCGGGCGGCGAGGGCGAGGGGGTGGTGCTTGTCGGCGTCTCCACCGGCGGACCCAGCACGCTGGAGGACATCCTGCCCCTGTTGCCGGCCGGCTTCCCCTGGCCGGTGGTGGTGGCGCAGCACATGCCGGCCGCCTTCACCGCGACGCTGGCGCGCCGTCTGGACGAGCAGTGCGCGCTGAGGGTGGTGGAGGTGGAGCGGGCGACGGTGCTGGCGCCGGGCATGGTCTGCATCGCCCGCGGCAGTGCCGACGTCGAATTGGCGCGGCGCGGCGGACGGCTTCAGGCGGTCTGCGTGCCGGCCTCGCCCGACCGCCCCTGGCACCCCAATGCCGACCGGCTGGTGACCAGCGCCATGCGGCTGCTGCCCGCCGAACGGCTGGTGGGGGTGCTGCTGACCGGCATGGGCGATGACGGGGCGGCGTCGATGGCCGAGCTTCATGCCCGCGGCGGACGCACCATCGCGGAATCGGAGGACAGCGCCGTCGTCTTCGGCATGCCGCAGGATCTGATCCGGCGCGGCGGCGCCGGCGTCGTGCTGCCGTCGGGCCGGGTCGCCGGCCAGCTCACCCGCTGGCTGATGCCCGCCGGCCGGCGCGTCGGGATCGATTGAGGAGTGACGCCATGGGACTGGTGAAGAAGAGGGCGGCTCCGGAGCTTGCCCCGGCCGCGACAGGCGCCCGGCCTGACCCGTTGGCTTCGCTTGAGGATGCCGACGCCGCCGTTCGTCGTAACGGCGCCCATGCGCTGGGCCATGCGGCGCTGCCGGGTGCGGAGGCGGCGCTCGCCCGCCGGCTTCAAGCGGAGGCGGATGCCGGCGTGCGCGAGGCCATCCTGACCGCGCTCGCCCGCATCGCCACGCCCGACGCGGCGGCGGCGCTGGTCCCCTTCCTCGATCGCGAGGATGCCGCATTGCGCAACGCGGCGCTGGAAAGCCTGCAGCAGATGCCGGCGGAGGTCGCCGCCCCGGTGCTGCTGCCGCTGCTCGACCATGCCGACGCCGACCTGCGCATCTTCGCGGTGCAGGTGCTGGGCAGCCTTGTTCATTCCGGCCGGGCGGACTGGCTGGCAAGGGTGATGGAGCGCGATGCCGACGTGAATGTCTGCCTCGCCGCGGTGGAGGCGCTGGCCGAGGCCGGAAGTCCGGAGGCGCTGTCCAGCCTGGAGACGCTGGCCCGCCGCTTCCCCGACGACGCCTTCGTCGCCTTCGCCGTCGACGCCGCCCGGTCCAGCTTCCAGGGACGGTGAACGGATTGACCGACGCCGAGCCGGAAGGCCTGTCCCAGGAGGATTATGCGACGCTCTGCGGCTTCCTGCGGGACCGCACCGGCCTGTCCTTCACCGAGGCCAAGCGCTATTTCGTCGACCGCCGCGTCGCCGCCCGCATGCAGGCGGTCGGCGCGACGGGGCTGCGCGCCTATATGAACCTGCTGCGCTTCCAGGCGTCGGGGGAGGAGCTTCAGCGGCTCGTCAACCTGATGACGGTGAACGAGACCTATTTCTTCCGCGAGAAGTACCAGCTCGACTGCCTGGTGAACTCCGTCCTCGACGAACTGGTGCGCGGACGGCCGAAGGGATCGCGGCTGCGCATCTGGTCGGCCGGCTGCGCCACCGGGGAGGAACCCTATTCCATCGCGATCATGCTGCTGGAAAACTGGCGCCGGGTGGACGATTACGAGATCGAGCTGCGGGCGTCGGACATCGACAGCGCGGTTCTGGAACGCGCGCGCGAGGGCATCTATGACGAGCGCGCCCTGCAGGGGCTGCCGGCCCATCTGCGCGCCAAGTATTTCCAGCCCCTGCGCGGAGCGGCCGAGGCCGGCGGGCCACGCTGGCAGATCGTCGAGGATCTGCGGGAGTCCGTCGATTTCTCGCTGGTCAACATCGTCGACCCGCAACAGGCGCGGGCGTTTCGCGGGATCGACGTGATTTTTTGCCGCAACCTGCTGATCTATTTCGACGATCTGGGCCGACGGGAGGCGGCGAGCATGTTCCACGATGCCCTTGCGCCGGGCGGCTTCATCTGTCTCGGCCATTCGGAAAGCATGAGTCGCATGTCCTCGCTGTTCGTTCCGCGCCGCTTCCCCGACGCCATCCTCTACCAGAAGCCGGCGGACGGAGGTGGACCGTGAGCGGGCCGCGTGTCCTGGTGGTGGACGATGCCGTGACCGTGCGCGCCTTCAGCCGCCGCGTGCTGGAGGCCGACGGCTTCGTGGTGGACGAGGCGGTGAACGGCATCGAGGGGCTGGAGCGGGCGATGGCCGCTCCCCCGGATCTGGTGATCGTCGACGTCAACATGCGCAAGATGGACGGCTACACCATGCTGCGCGTCCTGCGCCGCGATCCCAGCCTGCGCGACGTGCCCGCCATCATGATCAGCACCGAATCGAAGGACAGCGACCGCGAGCAGGCCCTGCTGGCCGGCGCCAACTGGTACATCGTGAAGCCGCCGCGGCCGGAGGTGCTGGTGGAGGCGGCCCGGCTGCTGACCGGACGGCCTCCCATCACGGAGGACGCGCCATGAGCGAGCTGTTCGACCAGTTCGTCGTCGAGGCGCAGGAACTGCTGGAGACCGCCGGCGCCGCCCTGCTGGCGCTGGAGCGCGACCCGGCCGACCGCGCATCGGTGGACGAGCTGTTCCGCGCCTTCCACACGCTGAAGGGGTCGAGCGCGCTGTTCGACATGGCACCCTTCACCCTGCTGGTCCATGCCGGGGAGGACACGCTGTCGCTGCTGCGCGACGGCCGCCACGGCATGACGCCGGATCTCGCCGACTTGCTGTTCCGCGCGCTCGACCAGTGCGCCCGCTGGGTGGCGGCGCTGGAGCAGGCCGGCGCTCTGCCCGCCGATGCGGCGGAGGCGGCGGAGACGCTGGCCCGCGGGCTGGCGGGGGGCGAGACGACGGCCGGTGCTGCGGCTTCCGGTGGCGAGGCGGACGCTTTCCCCTGGGTGGCTACGCTGACGGAGGATGAGCGGGCTGCCGTGGGCGATGGCGCGCTGACCGCCATCGACTACACGCCGGATCCGGAGTGCTTCTTCACCGGCGACGACCCGCTGGCGCTGTTCCGCCGGGTGCCGGATCTGCGGCTGCTGCGGATCGAGCCGGCGGAACCGCTGCCGCCCCTGGCGCAGATGGACCCCTACCGTTGCATCCTGCGCTTCCGCGCCCTGAGCGGTGCCGGGGTGGAGGCGGTGACGCCGGCCTTCCGCAGCGTGCCCGATCAGGCGCGGATCGGCAGCGTCACGCCGGCACCTGCCGCTGTGTCTTCTGCCATCGCGCCGCCGGGTTCGCTGGCGGCGGCGATGCTGGAGGAACAGGCGCGCATCCTCGACCTTCCCGGCAACGCCGCCGAACGCGAAGCCCGCCGTGCCGCGGTGGCGCGGGCGGTTGCCGCGATCCTGACGGCGCTGGGGCAGCCGACGGAGCGCGCCGCCGTGGACTCCGCCTGCGCCGATGCTCGCACGCTGCACCGGTTTCTGGCCGATGGACCTGCGGAAAAGCCGGCAGTGACCGTGCCACGTCCCGTCACCTCCGCCCCACGCCGCGCCCTGCGGGTGGAGCCGGAGCGGATGGACGCGCTGATGGCGCTGGTCGGCGAGCTGTCGGTCGTGAAGGGGCAATTGGGGCCGCTGGTCCGCCGCGCCGGGGACGGCGAGATGGCCCGCGACCTGAAGAGCTTTTCCGCCCGGCTGGACAGTCTGGTCGGCGACCTGCGCCATGCGGCGTTGCGGCTTCGGCTGCTGCCGCTGGCGCGCGTGTTCGATCCGCTGCCCCGGCTGGTGCGCGACACCGCCCGCCGGCTGGACAAGACGGTCGAGTTGGTGCTGGAGGGGGCGGAGACGGAGGCCGACAAGGACATCCTCGACGTGCTGGGGGAGCCGCTGCTGCATCTGGTGCGCAACGCGCTGGACCACGGCATCGAGACGCCGGAGCGGCGGGCGGCCAAGGCCAAGCCGCCGGCCGGGACGCTGCGGGTCCGCGCTTTCCAGGACAAGGGCGGTGTGGTGGTGGAGGTGTCGGACGACGGCGCCGGCATCGACCCGGCGGCGATGCGCCGCGCCGCCGTCGCCAAGGGGCTGCTGGAACCGGATGCCGCGGCGGCGCTGAACGATGCCGACGCGGTGCGGCTGGTCTTCGCCCCCGGTTTCAGCACCGCCGCCGGGGTGTCCGACCTGTCCGGCCGCGGCGTCGGCATGGATGCGGTGCGGGCGTCGGTGGAGCGGGCCGGCGGCCGGGTGGAGGTCGCCTCGACCCCCGGCAGCGGTACCCGCGTGCGGCTGTCGCTGCCGCTGACGCTCAGCATCACCCGCGTCGTGGTGGTGGAGGCGGCGGGATCGCTCTACGGCATCCCGGTGGCGCTGGTCGGCGGTGTCCAGCGGGTGCCGCGCGCCGAGGTCCGCGCGGTGAAGCGCGCGGAAAGCGTCGTGCTGCGCGACCGGGTGGTGCCGCTGGTCCGCCTGCGCCGCCTGCTGGCCCAGCCCGACGACGAACGGATGCGCGCGACCGTTTGCGTGGTGCTGGCCGAACTGGGCGACGGACCGGTCGCCGTGGCGGTGGACGATGTCGGCGAGCGCGCCGACGTGGTGCTGCGCCCGATGACCGGGGTTTTGCGGGGTCTGCGCGGCTATGCCGGCACGGCGGTGCTGGGCGACGGCCGGCTGATCCTGGTGCTCGATTTGCGGGAGCTGTTGTGATGCCGATCCGCTATGACGCCGATCTCGCCCGTTTCGAGGCCGCCTGCACGGTGGAGGACGCCCTGCCGCTCGCCGAATGGCTGGAGGCGACGGCCGCCCCGCGGGTGGATCTGTCCGCCTGCACGGACCTGCACACCGCACTGCTGCAATTGCTGATGGCGGCAAGGCCGGTGGTGGTCGCCGGGCCGGAGGAGGCGTTTTTGGGGCGCGTCATCTCCCTCTCCCCCCTGGGGAAAGGGTCGGGGTGAGGGGGATGCCCTGCGAGGATTCAGTGGGAATCGGGGAGTGCGCGATGCTTGAAAATCCTCGCCGCGCGACCCCCTCACCCTAACCCTCTCCCCGGGGGGGCGAGGGGACCATTTCCTCCCATCGGTCCCTGAACACCAGATCCTCCAGCGGCAGGCGTTTCCGCCAGCCCTTGGTTTCCAGCTCCGGCGTCGCTTCGAAATGGGTGACGTGGCCCAGGCAGAGATAGGCGATCGGCACGATCCGCTCCGGGATGCCGAGTGCGGCCCGGAGCGCGTCCTCGTGCAGGATGCTGACCCAGCCGACCCCCAGCCCCTCCGCCCTTGCGGCCAGCCACAGATTCTGCACGGCGCAGACGCAGCTGTAGAGGTCCATCGCCGGCATGTGGGTGCGGCCCAGCACCACCGGGCCGGAGCGCTCGCGGTCGCAGGTGATGCACAGGTTCACCGGCGCCTCGCGGATGCCCTCTAGCTTCAAACGGCTGTAGAGGCTGCGCCGTTCGCCCTCGAACATCGCCGCCGCTTCTTCGGTGGCGCGGGTGAAGTCGGCGTGGATGCGCGACTTCACGGCCGGGTCGGTGACGACGATGAAGTTCCATGGCTGCATGAAGCCGACCGACGGCGCGTGATGGGCGGCCAGCAGGACACGGTTCAGCACCTCGTCGGGCACCGGGTCGGGCCGGAACTGTCCGCGCACGTCGCGGCGGGAGAAGATCGCCTTGTACAGCGCGTCGCGTTCCGCCGGGGTGAAGTCCTCATCCATGCGCCGTCATCCCCGCGCGATCAGGTGGACGAAGGACCCCAGCGCCAGCCCGCGCCGGCTGCCCAGCGGCCCCAAATCGCTGGCGTCCGCCGCCGTTGCCTGCAGCAGCGGCGCATCGTCGCCGCGCGACAGCGTCGACGCATAGTGGAACTCGTGTCCCATCAGCGGAGATCCTGCCGGACCCAGCGGCCCGTCGGCCAGCAGCACGGCGCGGCGATAGCCCAGATGCAGCCGTCGCTTGGCGAAGGAGGTGCGCACCCCCAGCAGCCCGGTCATCGGGTGGGTGACGCCGTCGGCATCCTCCAGCGTTTCGCCCATCACCATGTAGCCGCCGCATTCGCCAAAGACCGGCACCCGCTCCGCCGCCGCACGCAGGCCGTCGCGGAAAATGTCGTTGGCGGCGAGGCGGCCGGCATGCAGTTCCGGATAACCGCCGGGCAGATAGACGGCGTCCGCATCCTCCGGCGGTGCCTCGTCCGCCAGGGGGGAGAAGAAGCGCAGCTCCGCCCCCGCCGCCCGCCAGCCGGCGGTCAGGTGCGGGTAGACGAAGGTGAAGGCGGCATCCCGCGCGATGGCGATGCGCTGGCCCAATGGCGGCAGGGCGGGGGCGTCGCTGCCGCGCCCTGCCCGTGACGGCTTGGCCAGCGCGACGACACGGTCGAGATCGACATGCTCCGCGACGAAGCGGCCGAGGGCGGCCAGCCGGTCGGACAGCCCCTCCGTCTCGTCGGCCTGGACGAGGCCGAGATGGCGTTCGGGCAGGCTGAGGTCCGGCGCGCGCGGCAGGGCGCCCAGCAGGGGAATGCCCAGCGCCTCGATGGCGTTGCCGGCCAGCGCGGTGTGGCGGGGGCTGCCGACATTGTTCAGCACGACGCCGCCGATGGTTACGTCGTCGCGGTAGGTGGCGAAGCCCTTGACCAGGGCCGCGGCCGACTGCGACTGGCCCTTGGCGTTCACCACCAGCAGGACCGGCCAGCCGGTGCGTGCCGCGATCTCCCCCGTCGATCCGGTGCCGGTGGCGCCAACCCCGGCGACGCCGTCGAACAGGCCCATCAGCGCTTCGCAGACCAGGAGGTCGGCGCCCTCGGCGGCGCGGGCGGCCAGCCCGTCCAGCAGGTCCGGCCCCATCGCCCAGGTGTCAAGATTGACGCTCGGCCGGCCGGTGGCGGCGCGGTGGAAGGCCGGATCGATGTAATCCGGCCCCGACTTCACCGCCCCCACCGCCACGCCGCGGGCGCGCAGCGCCGCCAGCAGGCCCAGCGTCAGCGTCGTCTTGCCGGTGCCCGAAGCCGGGGCGGCGATGATGAGACCATTAGCCATTTTGCAGTGCCATCTGACCCGGCAGCCATTCCAGTGCCGGGCGCAGCCGCACCACCTCGCCGATCACGATGATGGCGGGGGGCTCCAATTCGCTGGCCGCCAGATCGGCGACGCAGGTGCCGAGACTGGTGACGAGGCTCTTCTGGTTGGCGGTCGTCGCCTCCGTCACCACGCCGACGGGGGTGTCGGCGGACAGGCCGCCGGCCATCAGCTCCGCCGCGATGGTCGGCAACGCCTTCCAGCCCATATAGAGGATCAACGGCGCCTTGGTGGCCGCCAACGCCTGCCAGTCCGGTCCGCCGCCCAGCGAATGGCCGGTCGCCAGGATCACCGCCTGGTTGGTGTCGCGATGGGTTGCCGGAATGCCGGCATAGGCCGGGCCGGCAATGCCCGACGTGATGCCGGGCACGATGCGGAAGGGGATCCCCTCCGCCGCCAGCGCCTGCGCCTCCTCGCCGCCGCGGCCGAAGACGAAGGGGTCGCCGCCCTTCAGGCGCAGGACGCGGTGTCCCTCCTTCGCCAGCTCGATCAGGCGGTTGGTGATGTCGTCCTGGTGGGCGGAGGGCCGGCCGCCGCGCTTTCCGGCGAATTCCAGCCTTGCCGACGGGCTGGCGAGCGCCATGATCCGTTCGCCGACCAGCGCGTCATGGACGATCACGTCGGCTTGCCTTAGACCTTGCAGTGCCAGCAGGGTGAGCAGGCCGGGGTCGCCGGGGCCGGACCCGGCCAGCCAGACGCTGCCGGGGGCAAAGGGGACCAGGACGCTTTCGGGAATGGACGACTCAAACGACATGAACGCGGACTCGGGCTCGGAGAAGACGGAAGGCGGTGCGGAGGGTGCCGGCATGCCGGAGCATGCTACACCCTTGCGCCGCGGCTGGACGACGGGAACCTGCGCCACCGCCGCGGCGCGGGCGGCGGCAGAGGCTCTGTTCGGCGGGGAGTTCCCCGATCCGGTGACCGTGACCCTGCCCGGCGGCCAGACGCCGGCCTTCGCCCTGGCGGTGACGGAGCGGGGGGAGGGGCCGGACGGACCCTGGGTAATGGCCGGCGTGGTCAAGGATGCCGGCGACGATCCCGACGTGACCCACGGCGCGCTGGTGCGGGCGCGGGTCTGGCGCGGCGCGCCCGGCAGCGGCGTGAGTTTCCGCGCCGGCCCCGGCGTCGGCACCGTGACCCTGCCCGGCCTGCCGCTGGCTGTCGGCGAGCCCGCCATCAACCCGGTGCCGCGCAGCATGATCGCGCAGGCGGCGGGGGAGGCCGCTGCCGAGGCCGGCCAGCCGGCCGATCTGGTGGTCGAGGTCGGGGTGGAGAATGGCGAGCAGCTCGCCAAGCGCACCATGAACGGGCGGCTCGGCATTCTGGGCGGGCTGTCGATCCTGGGGACGACCGGGATCGTCGTGCCCTATTCCTGCGCGGCCTGGATCGCGTCGATCCAGCGCGGCGTCGATGTCGCGCGCGCCGCCGGGCTGACCCATGTCGCGGCCTGCACCGGCGATTTGTCGGAAAAGGCGGTGGTGGCGCGCTATGGCCTGTCCGAACAGGCGCTGATCGACATGGGCGACTTCGTCGGCGGCACGCTGAAATACCTGCGCCGGCACCCCATTCCGCGCCTGACCCTGTGCGGTGGCTTTGCCAAGTTCGGCAAGCTGGCGCGCGGGCTGATGGATTTGCACAGCAAGCGCAACAGCGTCGATTTCGAGTGGCTGGCCGGGCGACTGGCGGATCTCGGTGCCGGGCCGGACCTGATCGCGCAGGCGCGCGGCGCCAACACGGCGGCGCAGGTGCTGGGCATTGCCGACGCCGCCGGCCTGCGGCTGGCCGACCATGTGGCCGAGCTGGCCCGCCGCGCTGCGCAGGATGTGCTGGAGGATGCGCCGGTCGCCGTCGAGGTGCTGGTCACCGACCGGCAGGGGCGCATCGTGGGAGAGGCTCACTCCCCCGACTCCTGGCCCAGCCCCCGGTAGCGCCGCACATGGCTGCCGTCATACAGCGCGCTGCAGCGGAACTCCTCATGGCCCAGCGCCGGGCCGACCAGGATCAGCGCGGTGCGCTCCATCGGTGACGCCGCCACCTGCGCCGCGATGTCGGCCAGCGTTCCGCTCAGCACCCGCTCGTCCGGCCATGTCGCGCGATAGACCACCGCCGCCGGGCAATCGGCGCCATAGAGCGGGGTCAGCCGCTCCACCACCCGGTCGATGATGTGGATCGACAGGTGGATCGCCAGCGTGGCGCCCGATGCGCCCAGTACCTCCAGCGTCTCGTTGGCCGGCATGGCCGAGGCGCGCCCCTCGGTGCGGGTCAGGATCAGCGTCTGGCTGACCTCCGGCAGGGTCAGTTCCCGCCCCAGCGCGGCCGACGCGGCGGCAAACGCCGGCACGCCGGGGGTGATGGTGTAGGGGATGCCCAACTCCCGCAGCGCGCGGGTCTGTTCGCCGAGCGCGCTGTAGACCGACAGGTCGCCGGAATGCAGCCGCGCCACGTCCTGGCCGGCGGCGTGGGCGGCCCGGAACTCGGCGACGATCTCCTCCAGCGTCAGCGGGGCGGTGTCGATGATCCGCGCATCGGCGGGGGCGTGGGCGATGATCTCCTTCGGAACCAGCGAGCCGGCATAGAGGCAGACCGGGCAGCGCGCGATCAGGTCGCGACCGCGCAGCGTCAGCAGGTCGGGAGCGCCCGGTCCGGCACCGATGAAATGGACGGTCATGAGCGGGTCTCCAAAAGAGCGACGGCAGGCAAGGCGAGCGCCACGGTGGCGCGGGGGGTCGAGCGGCGCGGCAGCAGCAGGCGCGAACCCGGCCCGGCGGCGGCCAGTGCCGCGGCCTCCGCGACCGACGCCAGCCCGACCGCGGCCAGCACGGTGGATGATCGGGTGTGGACGCGGTCCTGCGCCGCCAGCATCGCATCCTCTTCGACAAAGCGCAGCGGCAGGCCGAGCGCGCGGGCGGCCTCCGCCAATCCGGCCTCGTCGGCCTTCATCGCCGGAGCGGCCAAGGCCGCCAACTGGCGCGCGGCGTCGGGCAGGGCCGCCTCGTCGAAGGCGGCCGCGACCAGACCGGCGATCTCCTCCCAGCCGCAGCCGCGGCGGCAGCCGAGACCGACGAAGACCGGGCCGAACAGCAGGGCATCGGGGGTCAGGCGGTCCATGCGTCCTCCACATACGGCTTTTCCGCCCGCCACAGCGTGACCGGCATGGCGGCGCGCCAGCCGCGGAAGCCGCCGACCGCCGAGGCGCGGGCGACCGCGATCTGGGTCAGCTCGCCGCCCAGCCGCTTGTGCGCGTCGATCAGCACAGCCTCGCTTTCCAGCGTCACCGCGTTGGCGGTAATCCGGCCACCGGGGGGCAGGGCGTTCCAGCAGGCCGCCAACACGCCATCCGCGGTGAGTCCGCCGCCGATGAAGATGGCATCCGGCCGCTCCAGCCCGTCCAATGCCGCAGGCGCCTTACCGCGTGCAAGGACCAAGCCCGGAACGCTGAGGTTGGCGGCGTTGGCGAGGATGCGGGCGATGCGCTCCGGGTGATGTTCGACGGCGATGGCGCGGTTGGCGGGATCGCGCAGCATCCATTCGATGCCGATGGAGCCCGACCCGGCGCCGACATCCCACAGAAGCTCGCCGCGTCGCGGCGCCAGGAAGGATAGGGTGACGGCGCGCACCTCGCGCTTGGTGATCTGGCCGTCATGCTCGAACCAGTCGTCGGGCAGGCCGGGCGCCAGCGGCAGGATTCGGGCGCCGGGGGCGGCGACGCAGTCCAGCGCGATGGTGTTGAGGTCGGCGACCCGCTCGGCGCTCCAGGCCTCGGCGGTGGCCTCCAGCCGGGCTTCGCGCGGGCCGCCCATCGCCTCCAGCACCGTCAGGCGCGAAGCGCCGAAGCCGCGGGCGCGCAGCAGGGCGGCGAGCTTGGCCGGAGTCGTTCCGTCCCAGGAAAGAAGCAGCAGTTTCGCGTTCGGTTGCAGATGCGGAACGACCAGTTCCAGCGGGCGGCCGTGGACGGTCAGGCAGCGGAGGTCCTGCAACGGCCAGCCCAGCCGGGAAGCGGCGAGGCTAAAGGCGGAGGCCGCCGGGATCACCGTCGTTTCCGCAGCCGGAACGAGCCGCGACAGCGTGGCGCCGACCCCATACCAGGACGGATCGCCGCTCGCCAGTACACAGACCCGCTGTCCACGACGGGCGAGCAGACCGGGGAAGGCTTCGGTCATCGGCGACGGCCAGGGCAGCCGTTCCTGCCCCGCATCGACCGGCACCAGATCGAGGTGACGGCTGCCGCCATAGAGGATTGTCGCGCCTTCCACCGCCGCGCGGGCGGCGGGCGACAAACCGTCCCAGCCATCCTCGCCGATGCCGACGATGCTGAGCCAGCGGGCCGTTCCCATGCTATTCATGGCGCCGATCCTGACGGGTGGGGAGGGGGAATTGGTCGAGGCGCTGATGGTCAAAGTACTGATCCTGGGCGGCACGACGGAGGCGACGGCGCTGGCCAAGCGGCTGGCCGGTCATCCGCGTATCGACGCCCGCGTGTCGCTGGCCGGCCGGACGAAGAACCCGGTGCTGCCGCCGCTGCCCACCCGCATCGGCGGTTTCGGCGGGGTGGAGGGCTTGGCCGGTTACCTGCGCGCCGAGGGCATCCAGGCGGTGATCGACGCGACACATCCCTTCGCGGGCCAGATCTCCGCCAACGCCGCCAAGGCTTGTGCGCAGGCCGGCGTGCCGCTGCGCGTGCTGACCCGGCCGGCTTGGGTGGCGGGGCCGGGCGACCGCTGGATCGGCGTGCCGGACATGGCTGCCGCGGCGCTCGCCCTGCGCGACCTGGGCGATACCGTGTTCCTGACCATCGGCCGACAGGAGGTCGCGGCTTTCGAGGCGACGTCCGACAAGCGTTACCTGATCCGTGCCGTCGATCCGCCGGAGCCGATGCCGGGCCTGCCGCGTATGAGCCTGATCCTCGACCGCGGCCCCTTCACCGTGGAGGGCGAACTGGCGCTGATGCGCGGGCAGGGGGTGGAGGCGGTCGTCAGCAAGAACAGCGGCGGACGCGCCACCGACGCCAAGCTGGAAGCCGCGCGGGAGCTGGGCTTGCCGGTGGTGATGGTGGAGCGGCCGGCCGGCAATGGCGTGGCGGAACTGCACGACGTGGATGCGGCGGTGGGGTGGCTGGAGGGGATGGGCTGACACTTCCCCCTGCTGAATCCCCCTCTCCCCCCTGGGGAGAGGGTCGGGGTGAGGGGGATGCATTGCGGGATTTTCGCAAAAGTCCCGTCGCGCGCCCCCCACCCCCCCCCCACGCCCCCGGGGGGGGAGGGGTAGAACCGCCGGGGTGGGCGTCGCACCCCACCCCAACCCCCAACAACCCCAACCCCACCACCCAAACCAACAGCGCCAT
>CBIHQY010000047.1:0-42610 GCA_966212305.1 uncultured Azospirillum sp. | reverse complement strand
GCGCCCTCACCACCACCGCCCCCGGCGCCATCCCCTCCCTGCCCGACCGCGCCGCCATCGACCGCCTTCTGGCCCGCTGAGACCAAGCGTTTTTGAAGCTTTCCATGGTGTGGCGCCCAACCCGGGATTAGAGTTTCCGGATCAACTCCTCCTTCATTCCCGCCCGCGACTATCCCCTCTCCCCCCCGGGGAGAGGGTTAGGGTGAGGGGGATGCGTGGCGAGGATCTTCAAGCATCCCGCACCCCCCGATTTCCACCAAATCCACGCAATGCATCCCCCTCACCCCGACCCTCTCCCCAGGGGGAGAGGGAGAGAGGGTACCTTTGCGCGCCCCTCTGAAACACTGAACACCACCCCGAAAACTGTTTCAAAGCGTTCCAAATGTTCCACTCCAAGTGCGCCTCCCACCCCTGACCGTCACCGATACAAAGAAACTCAATCTTTAACAAAACAAATTGATCACTCCAAAATAATGATGGCGCGGCTTCGGGTGCCTAGCTATCGTGATGCCTGAAATTGCGAATCCTGCCACTCCAATACGGCATTCTATACCCAATGGTTATATCCAAAGGGGTAGGATATCCCAGAAGCGGCAGGCGTTGCTTTAGTGAGGCATGATGAGTGACTTGCAGGCCCTGTCGTCGACCGAACTTGATCTGGCGACGCTGATCGTGAACACCCTCACCCTGGAAGCCGACCCGGAGGACATCGACCCGGACGCCCCTCTCTATGGCGAAGGGCTGGGCCTCGATTCCATCGACATCCTGGAGGTGGCGCTCGCCGTCTCCAAGGCCTATGGGGTGAAGCTGCGGGCGGATGACGAGAACAACACCAGGATCTTCTCCTCGCTGCGCACCCTGAACAGCCACATCCAGCAGCTCAAAGCCGCCTGATGCCGTCCGCCGCCGCCTGGACCAGGGGAGGGGCCGCGGTGGGCGCCGGCCTGTCGCTCTTCGCGCTCTATCCCCTGCTGGTCCATGGCGCCATCGTCGCCGACCTCGACGCCGACACTGCGCTTGTGCTGGCTCTGGTGCAGGCCGGGGTGACCGGACTGGTCGTGAGCCGGGCCGCCCCGCGCTTCCGCTGGATCGCGCTGGCCGGCGCCATCGCCCTGTTCGGCCTGTCCTGGCGCTCCGCCCGCGACGGGCTTCTGGCCGCCTCGGCGATCAGCCATGCCGCCATCTATGTCGGCCTGCTCGCCCTGTTCGGCCGCACCCTGCTGGCCGGGCGGGAGCCGCTAATCACCTGGATCGCCCGGCGCATCCGCGGCAGCCTGACCGACGAGATGCTGGTCTACACCCGCCGCGTCACCATCGCCTGGTGCCTGTTCTTCGCCGGCCAACTGGCGATGTCGGCCCTGCTGTTCGCCTTCGCCCCGCCCACGGTCTGGTCCTTCTTCATCAACGTCCTCGACCTGCCGCTGGTCGGCGCGATGTTCCTGACGGAATACGCCTACCGCCTGCGCAAGTTCTGGAATTACTCCCACGGCTCCATCGCCGACATCGTCCGCGTCTTTTCGGAGCGGCCAAACCCATGATGGTTTCGCTATGACGATGCTGTCCACCACCCGCCTGCCGCTGCTGCGCCACGGCGGTCCCGACGACCTGTTCGCCCTTCATGCCGGCCGGCCGGTGACAGTACGGGACTACCTCGCCGCCGTGCGCGATCTGGCCCGCCGCCTGCCAGACGGCACCTATCTGCTGAACCTGTGCGGCGACCGTCTGGGCTTCGCCGTCGGTCTGGGGGCCGCCCTGCTGCGCCGGCAGATCTGTCTGCATCCCCCCAACGACACCCCGGCCACGCTGCGCCAGTTGGAGGAAAGCTATCCCGGCCTGATCTGCCTGACCGATGCCGGCGCGACCTACCCCGGCATGACCTGCGTCCCTGTCCTGCCCCCCGACGGCCTCGACGGCCTGACCGCTCCGCCCACCGACGACGACCTCGCCTTCCCGGCCGATCAGGTGGCGGCCATCGCCTTCACCTCCGGTTCCACCGGCCGGCCGATGCCGCAGGTGAAAAGCTGGGGCACCCTGGTCCGCAGCGTCCATGGCGCTGGCACCGCGCTGGAGATCGCGAATCTCGGCTCTGCCGGTCTGGTCGGCACCGTGCCGCACCAGCACATGTACGGGCTGGAATCGGTCATCCTGCTGGCGCTCCAGCATGGCCTGGTCCTGCATGGCGGCCGACCGCTGTTCCCCGCCGACATCGCCGCCAGCCTTGCCGACCTGCCCGGCCGCCGCATTCTGGTGACCACCCCGGTCCACCTGCAGGCCCTGCTCGCCGACGGCACCGCCCTGCCGCCGCTCGACTTCATTCTCTGCGCCACCGCTCCGCTGGCTCCCCAGCTCGCCATCGACGCCGAGGCCCGGCTGGGCGCCCCGCTGCACGAGATCTACGGCTGTTCGGAAACCGGTCAGCTCGCCGTCCGCCGCACCAGCGCCACGGCCGAATGGCTGTGCATCGACGGCATCCGCCTGCGCCAGGACGAGCAAGGCACCTGGGCGTCGGGCGACTTCCTCGACGGCGAGACCCTGCTGGCCGACGTGATCGAGCTGAAGAGCGACACCCGCTTCATCCTGCACGGCCGCTCCGCCGATCAGGTCAACATCGCCGGCAAGCGCAGCTCGCTGGCCTTCCTCAACCATCATCTGAACTCGGTCGAAGGCGTGATGGACGGCGTCTTCTTCATGCCGCGGGAGGGAGAGACCGGGACCACCCGCCTCGCCGCCCTGGTGGTCGCCCCCGGCCTGACCGCCGAGACCCTGCTGGCCCGCCTGCGCGAGCGGATCGACCCGATCTTCCTGCCGCGCCCCCTGCGCTTCGTCGATGCCCTGCCGCGCAACCCGACCGGCAAGCTGCCGCGCGAGGCGCTGCTGCGGATGCTCGACGACCGCCGACCCGACTAGGTGCCGCCGCCGTGCCCAACCAGACCGACGTCCATTTCCCCGCCGACCATCCCACCGCCGCCGGCCATTTCCCCGGCAACCCGATCATTCCGGGAGCTGTCCTGCTCGACACCGCCCTGACCGCCATCGCCGCGGCGGAAGGCTCGGCCCCCGCCCCCTTCCGCCTGCGCTCCGCCAAGTTCCTGCACCCGGTCCGCCCCGGCGACCGCATGCTGGTCGAATGGCAGGCCAGCCCGACCGGCGCCATCGCCTTCACCGGCAGCGTGGCAGGCCGTCCCGTGATGACCGCCACCTTGATGGCCGCCACCATGATGACCAGCAGCGTGACCTCATGAAGCTCCCCTTGCGCGCGAAGCCGGCGACCGACACCGCGGCCCCTCCCATCGCCCCGCCGCCACCGCGCCGCCGTCGCCGCAAGGAGTGGATGACCCGGCCGGAGCGCAGCACGACCGCAGCCATAAAGTTCATCGTCTGGGTCGCCCTGCGGCTCGGCCGGCGGGCGGCGCGGTTGCTGCTCTATCCGATCTGCCTCTATTTCGTCCTGTTCTCGCGCAAGCCGCGGCGGGCGTCGGCGCTGTTCCTGTCGAAGGCGCTGGGCCGCGCACCCGGCTTCGGCGACCTGTTCCGCCACTATCACGTCTTCGCCGCCTGCCTGCTCGACCGCGTCTTCTTCCTGAACGACCAGACCGACGATTTCGACATTCGCGTCCATGGCGAGGACATCGTCATCGACCTGATGCAGCGGGGGGAGGGCTGCCTGCTGATCGGCGCCCATATGGGCAGCTTCGAGGCGATCCGCATGCTGGGCCACCGCCAGCGCGACCTGCGCGTCAGTCTGGTGATGTATGAGGAGAACGCCCGCAAGATCAACTCGGTCCTCAACGCGATCAACCCGCTGCTGTCGATGGAGGTGATCGGGCTGGGCCGGCCGGATTCGATGCTGCGCGTGCGCGAAAGGCTGGACCAGGGCCACTTCGTCGGCATGCTCGCCGACCGCACCCTGGACGGGGAGGAGGAGGTCCGCCTGCCCTTCCTCGGCCAGCCCGCCGGCTTCGCGCTCGGCCCCTTCCAACTGGCGGCGATGCTGAAGCGGCCGGTGGTGCTGATGGTCGGGATCTATCAAGGCGGCCGGCGCTACGACGTCCATTTCGAGCGCATCGCCGACTTCTCCGATGTGCCGGTGCAGGACCGGCCGGGCCTTGTCCGCTGGGCGGCCGGGCGCTTCGCCGACCGGCTGGAGCATCACGCCCTGTCCTCCCCCTACAACTGGTTCAATTTCTATGATTTCTGGAAATAGACCGGCCCGCCGCCCGATCCTGGCGGGCTTGGGAGCCCTCCTACTGTCGGGCATCGCCCTGCCGGCCCCGGCGGCCGAATCCTGGGGTCTGGAGGATTTGTTCGCCGGCTTCGCCAAAATCCCCAGCTCCAATGCCCGCTTCACCG
The DNA here is from genome assembly GCA_966212305.1 of uncultured Azospirillum sp. Taxonomy (GTDB): domain Bacteria; phylum Pseudomonadota; class Alphaproteobacteria; order Azospirillales; family Azospirillaceae; genus Azospirillum. The sequence goes on along the minus strand of CBIHQY010000047.1, from coordinate 38,260 downwards.
AGACCCGCGAGATCGGCCTGCTGACGGCTCCGTTGGAGAGCAGCGGCACGCTGACCTACCGCCGCCCTGATTTCCTCGAAAAGCGTACCCTGCAGCCCCAGCCGGAAGGCCTGCGGCTGGACGGCGACCGGCTGACCCTGACCCAGGCGGACGGCGCGTCGCGCACGCTGTCGGTCTCGGCCATCCCGGAAATCCAGACCTATGTGGAGAGCATCCGCGCCACCCTGCGCGGCGACGTGCCGACCCTCATGCGCTTCTACGAGGTGGCTTTGGAAGGCACGCCGCAGGACTGGCGCATGCAGCTGACTCCGCGGGCGGAGGAGGCGCGCCAGACCGTGCAGCGCATCGCCATCGCCGGCCGCGACGCCACGATCCGCCGGATCGAGGTCCTCCAGGCCGACGGCGACCGCTCCATCATGACCATCCAGCCCGACCCGGCATGACGGCCGCGGTGCGACGGGGCGGATGGCCCATCGCGCTGTGGCTGGCCGGGCTGATCGCCTGCGGCCTGCTGGTGGCGCGCACGCCGGTCACCGCCGACCTGTCCGCCTTCCTGCCGCGTTCCCCCTCCGCCACCCAGCAATTGCTGGTCGACCAGCTGCGCGACGGCGTCGTCTCCCGCCTGATCCTGATCGCCATCGAAGGCGACGCGCCGGATCGCCTGACCGGCCTCAGCCGCGCCCTCGCCGCCCGGCTGCGCGGCAACCCACTGGTGGCGGCGGTCGAGAATGGCGAGCGGACGGGGCGCGGTGCCGATGGCGCCTATCTCTGGTCCAACCGCTATCTGCTCAGCCCCGCCGTCACCCCCGACCGCTTCACCGCCAAGGGTCTGCGCGAAGCCCTGCAGAACGACCTGCGCCTTTTGCAATCGCCCGCCGGCATGGTCCTGAAGCAGGCTCTCCCGGCCGACCCCACCGCCGAGATCCTGCGCCTGACCGACCGGATGCTCGGCGACGCAGCCGGGCCCGCCAGCCGCGACGGCGTGTGGGTGTCGGCCGACGGTGCGCGGGCGCTGCTGCTGGTGCAGACCGCCGCCCCCGGCTTCGACATGGACGCCCAGCAGAAGACGCTGGACCTGATCCGCAGCGCCTTCGACGAGGCGCAGGCGGCGACCGGCTCCGCCCAACTGGTGATGACCGGGCCGGCCGTCTTCTCCGTCCAGACCCGCGACCGCATCGAGGCGGACGCCAGACGCTCCTCGATCATCGCCACGGTCCTGGTGGCTGGCGTCCTCCTGCTGGTCTACCGCTCCTTCCGCGCATTGGCACTGTCGCTGCTTCCGGCGGCGACCGGCGCGCTGGCCGGGGTCGCGGCGGTGGGTTTGGGCTTCGGCACGGTGCACGGCATCACGTTGGGCTTCGGCGTCACCCTGCTGGGCGAGAGCGTCGATTACGCCATCTACCTGTTCACCCAGACCCAGCCGGGCAGCCCGGCGCGCCGCACCCTGCTGCGCATCTGGCCGACCCTGCTCCTGGGAGTGGCGACCTCCGTCGTCGGCTTCGGCACGATGCTGTTCTCCAGCTTCAGCGGGTTGGCGCAGCTCGGGCTATTCTCCATCACCGGACTGGTGGTGGCATTGGCGGTCACCCGCTGGGTGCTGCCGGCCCTGCTGCCGGAGGGTTACTCCACCGAACGCCCGGCAAGGCTGGCGCCGGTGCTGAGCGCTCTGACCCGTGCCGCCCCGGCCTTGCGCCTGCCGCTGGCCGGCGTGACGCTGTTGTCGCTGGCATGGCTGGTCTATCAAGGCCCGACCGTCTGGTCGGCCGAACTGTCCAGCCTCAGCCCGATTGAGGAAGCCGACCAGCGGCGTGACGAAGCGTTACGCCGCGACCTCGGCGCCCCCGACGCCGGCCATCTGCTGGTCACCAGCGCGCCGACGGTGGACGGAGCGCTGGCCGCCGCCGAACGACTGTCCGCCCCGCTGGAGGCACTGGCCCGCGACCATCTGATCGCCGGCTACGATTCTCCCGCTCTCGTCCTTCCGAGCCAAGCCGCTCAACACGCCCGCCAAGCCGCCTTGCCGCCGTCCGAGCAACTGCGCACCGCCCTGACCGAAGCCCTGCAAGGTCTGCCGTTTCGCTCGGACGCCTTCGCCCCCTTCCTGACCGACGCGGAAAAGGCGCGGACCCAACCTCTGTTGACGCCGGCCAGCCTGGACGGCACCAGCCTGAAGCTGAAACTCGACTCCCTTCTGGTCCACACCGGCACCGGCTGGACCGCCATGCTGCCCTTGCGCGGCGTCACCGACCCGCAGGCGCTCAGCATCCGGCTGGCCGGCGACCCGGCGGCGAAGGGCGCCATCCTGCTGAACCTGAAGGAGGAATCCGACAGCCTGTACCGCACATACCGGCAAGAGGCGCTGACCCTGGCCGTCCTTGGCGCCATCGCCATCACGGTGCTGCTGGCCGCGGCCCTGCGGTCTTTCCGCTCGCTGGTCGCGGCGGTGATGCCGCTGGCCGCGGCGGTGGTCATCACCATGGCGCTTCTGACCGCGCTGGGACAGGCACTGTCGATCTTCCATTTGGTGGGACTGCTGCTGGTGGTCGGTGTCGGCTCCAACTATTCCCTGCTGTTCGAGCGACCGGAGCCGTCCGCCGCCTTGCGCGAGCGCACCGTCGCCTCTGTCGCCGTCGCCAACCTCTGCACCGTCATCGGCTTCGGCACGCTCGCGTTCTCCCGCATCCCCGTGCTGCATGGCATCGGCATGACGGTGGCCATCGGCGCCTTCCTCAGCCTCGCCTTCGCCGCGGTGCTGAGCCGGCAGCAGCCGGCCGGAACGGAGGATCCGGGCCATGGCTGACCGTCGCTGGAGGCCATCGCCGCTGCTCCACGCATCGGCCGCCCTGCACGTCGCCGCCCTGGCCGGTGTGTCGGCTTTGCCCGCGGCATGGCCCTGGGCGCTGGGTGCGGTGGCCGGCAACCATGCCCTGCTTGGCGCCATCGGGCTTTGGCCGCGCAGCAGCCTGCTCGGACCCAACCTGCGCCGCCTACCGTCGGAGAATGCGCGGCGGGGCGAAGTCGGCCTCTGTTTCGACGACGGCCCCGATCCGGAGGTGACGCCCGCCGTCCTCGACCAGCTCGACCGCGTGAACGCAAAGGCAAGCTTCTTCTGCATCGCCGACCGCGCCGCCCGCCATCCCGCCCTGATCGATGCCATCGTCCGCCACGGACATACGGTGGAAAATCACAGCTGGCACCACTCCCACCGCTTCGCCGCCATGGGCATCCGCGCCATCCGTCGCGAGGTGGGGGAGGCGCAACGCATCCTGACCGACCTTGCCGGCCGCCCGCCCCGCTTCTTCAAGCCGCCGGCCGGCCTGCGCAACCCCCTGCTCGACCCCGTGCTCGCCGGCCTCGGCCTGCGTCTGGCGACCTGGACCCGGCGCGGCTACGACGCGGTGCGGCGCGACCCGGCCGGGGTGGAGCGGCGCCTTGTCCGCAACCTTGCTGCCGGCGACCTGCTGATGCTGCATGACGGGTCCGCCGCCCGCGACGGGAACGGCCAGCCGGTGGTGCTGACGGTGCTGCCCCGCCTGCTCGACACCCTGGCCACCCGCGGGCTGACCGCCGTTTCGCTGGAGGTGGTGGGCGATGACTGACGCCGTCTTCCGCGATCTGGTCGCCGCCGCCGCGCGTCCTTATCGCCGCTGCGGCCGCTACGCCTGGCATTTCGCCAAGGGCAAGCTGGCCGGCGACCCCGTCTTCCGCCACCTGTTGAGCCATCCGCTGCTGCCCGGCCATGGCCGGCTGCTCGACCTCGGCTGCGGCCAAGGGGTACTGACGGCATTGCTGCGCGCCGCGGCGGAGCGGCACGCAGCCGGTGATTGGCCGGCCGACTGGCCCGCTCCTCCGGCCGCCCTCGCCACGCAAGGCGTCGAACTGTCGCCCAGGCGGGTGCGGATCGCCCAATCGGCGTTGGGCGCCGACGCCGTCGGCCAGGGCGACATCCGTGACGCAGACCTGCCGCCCTGCGACGCCATCGTCATCCTCGACGTGCTGCTCTACCTCAGCCGGAGCGAACAGGCGGCAATGCTCGCCCGCTGCGCCGACGCACTGGCACCCGGCGGACTGCTGCTGCTGCGGGAAGCCGACGCCGACGGCGGCCTGCCCTTCCAGGTCACCCGCTGGGCGGAGCGGATCGCCTGCGCCGCCCGTGGCCGCTGGCGCCAGCCCCTGACCTACCGCCCGGCGGTGGAGTGGGCCGCCCTGCTGGCCGGCCTGGGCTTCGCCACGGAGGCTCTGCCGATGAGCCAGGGCACACCTTTCGCCAACACCTTGTTCATAGGCCGCCGAAGCAACGCCTCAGTCCAAATTTGTCCTTCCGGGCATGATTTTTCCAATGCTAGCATTTCACTGAAAATGAAACCGCAATCCACCGCCTGACCTAACCAATGATCATAAGAACTTCATCGTGCATCCACTTTCCCTAAGCCATATGAGCATCGTCAGCAGTCTTGGCGCCGGTCAGGATGCAACCCTGGATGCCCTGCGCAGCGGACGGGACGTCCTGAAACCTTGCAGCTTCGAGACGGTCACACTCGACACGCACATCGGCGAGGTGGCGGGGGTGGACGACACTCGCCTGCCGCCGGAGCTTGCCGGCTATGACTGCCGCAACAACCGGTTGGCCGAGATGGCTCTGCACCAAGACGGCTTCGCCGAAGCGGTCGCCGCGGCGCGCGAACGATACGGCGCCGACCGGATCGGGGTATTCCTGGGCACCAGCACGTCGGGCATTTTATCGGCCGAATTGGCTTTCCGGGCGCGCGATCCGCAGACCGGGGCCCTGCCCGCCGCCTTCAGCTTCGCCACCACCCACAGCACCGGCTCGCTCGCCGACTTCGTGCGCCACCGCCTGGGGCTGGAGGGGCCGGCCTTCGTCGTCTCCTCCGCCTGCGCCACGACCTCGAAGGTCTTCGCCAACGCTGCCCGCATGATCGCCACCGGCCTGTGCGATGCCGCGGTGGTCGGCGGGGCCGACAGCCTGTGCCTGACGACGCTCTACGGCTTCCATTCGCTGGAGCTGGTCTCTCCCACCCCCTGCCGGCCCTTCGACGCGGAGCGCAGCGGCGTCTCGCTCGGCGAGGGCGCCGGCTTCGCCCTGCTGGAACGCGCGGTCCCCAAGCCCGCCCCAGGCAGCATCCATCTGCTGGGCACCGGCGAAAGCAACGACGCGCACCACATGTCGACCCCGCATCCGGAAGGGCTGGGCGCCCGGCTGGCGATGGAGCGCGCGCTGGCCAGCGCCGGGCTGCGGCCCGACGACATCGACTACGTGAACCTTCACGGCACCGCCACCACCTATGGCGACGCGGCGGAGGATCAGGCGATCACCGGCCTGCTCGGCACCCGCACCCCGGTCAGTTCCACCAAGGGCTACACTGGCCACACGCTGGGGGCCGCCGGCATCGTCGAGGCGATCATCAGCGTGCTGGCGCTGCGCACCGGACTGATTCCCGGAAGCCCGCAGACCCGTACCCTCGATCCAGCCCTGCGCAGCCGCTACCTGCAAGCCAACGAAAACGGACGGCTGGACCGGGTGATGACCAACTCCTTCGGCTTCGGCGGCAGCAACAGCAGCCTGATCTTCGGGTGGGCGGCCTGATGCGCGCCTATGTCGAGGGCATCGGCCTGCTCGGCCCCGGTCTTCCGGGGTGGGCGGAGGCGCGCGCCGTCCTGGCCGGCGACCGCCCCTATATCGCGGCGCCGGCCGTGCTGACCGCCAGTCCGCTCCTGCCCCCGGCCGAACGGCGCCGCAGCGTGCCCACCGTCAAGCTCGCCATGGCGGTGGGGGCGGAAGCGTTGGAGCAGGCCGGCCGTGACCCGGCCACCGTCGCCACCGTCTTCGCCTCCTCCAGCGGCGATCCCGACACCCTGCACCAGATCCTGGAGACGCTGGCGACGGAGGAACGCGACATCTCGCCGACGCGCTTCCACAACTCCGTCCACAACGCGCCGGCCGGCTATTGGAGCATCGCCACCCGCTGCCGCGAGCCCTCCACCAGCCTGTCGGCCCATGACGAGAGCTTCCAGACCGGCCTGCTGGAGGCGGCGGCGGAGGTCTCGGCCGATGGCTGGACCGTCGGGCTGATCGCCTACGACCTTCCCTATCCGGAGCCGCTGAACAAGGTCCGCCCCATTGCCGGCATCTTCGGCATCGCCCTGGTTCTGACCCCGCAACCGACCGACCGCTGCCTCGCCCGCCTGGACATCGGCCTGTCGCGCGGAGAGGAATCGGTCAGCCGCATGGCCGACCTCGGGCTGGAGGCCCTGCGCACCGGCAATCCGACCGCCCGCGCCCTGCCGCTGCTGGCGGCGCTGGCACGGGTCGGCGCGGGCGGCGCTCCGGAAACGGTGGTGCTCGACCTGCCGCCGGGCAGCCGGGTGGTGGCGCGGGTCGGCCCACCATGCTGATGACGCGCGAGCAGCTGGCGGCTTTGATTCCCCATGCCGGCACCATGTGCCTGCTGGACGGCGTGCTGTCCTGGGACCGCAGCCGCATCCGCTGCATCGCCCGCAGCCACCGCGACACGGGCAACCCGCTGCGCCATGCCGGGCGGCTCGCCGATGTGTGCGGCGTTGAATATGCGTCCCAGGCGATGGCGGTTCATGGCGGGCTGACGGCCGGCGGCGAGCGCCCCGCCGCCGGCTACCTCGCGAGCCTGCGCGACCTCGCCTGCCATGTCGCCCGGCTCGACGACATCGCGGAGGATCTGGTCATCGACGCCGAAAACCTGACCGGCGAGGGCAGCCGCGTGATCTACGCTTTTTCCATCTTAGCCGGCGGCCGAGAGCTGCTGAACGGCCGGGCGGCGGTGGTGATCGACGCGGGCGGCGCGGAAATGGGGGATACATGAAACGCGCACTCGTCACCGGCGGAAGCGGCGCCCTGGGTGCCGCCATCGGCAAGGCGCTCGCCGCCGACGGTCACCATGTGCTGGTCCACGCCAACGGCTCCCCTGCCCGCGCCGAAACGCTGGCGGCGGAGATCGCGGCAGCCGGCGGATCGGCGGAAGCGATCGCCTTCGACGTCACCGATGCGGAGGCCACCGCCGCCGCCCTGGACCGGGTGCTGGAGTCCGGTCCCATCCAAATCCTGGTCAACAATGCCGGCATCCACGACGACGCGGTGATGCCGGCAATGCGGCGGGAGCAGTGGGGCCGCGTCATCGATGTCTCGCTGAACGGCTTCTTCAACGTGACGCAGCCGCTGCTGATGCCGATGATCGGCACGCGCTGGGGCCGGATCGTCAACATTTCGTCCGTGGCGGCCGTCGCCGGCAACCGCGGCCAGACCAACTACGCCGCCGCCAAGGCGGGCCTGCACGGCGCCACCAAATCCCTGGCGCTGGAACTGGCGCCGCGCGGCATCACCGTCAACGCGGTGGCGCCCGGCATCATCGCCTCGCCGATGGCCGATGCCGCCTTCGACGCCGAGATGGTCAAGCGGATGGTGCCGATGAAGCGTGCCGGCCGGCCGGAGGAGGTGGCGGACCTCGTCGCCTTCCTCGCCTCCGACCGCGCCGCCTACATCTCCGGCCAGATCGTCTCGATCAACGGAGGGATGATCTGAGCGGCCGCGACCGCACCCGCCGGACCGCCAGCATCGGCAGCCGGCCGATGAAGCCCAACATCAGCCGCGTGTGCATCCAGGTCAGCAGGGCGTTGTCCCGGACATAGTTGAAATGGGAAACCCCGCCCTCCTCCGCCTTGAAATAGCGGACGGGCGCCGGCACGTTGATTGTCGGCAGGCCCTGCCAGCACAGCCGCACAGCCGCCTCCGGATCGAAGTCGAAGCGCCGCATCCACGGATTGCGCCGCATCACCGCGCGCAGAGGCTTGATCGGGTAGACGCGGAAGCCGAACAGCGAATCGCCGACCCCGCCCCACAGCGTCTCCAGATTGGCCCACCAGTTGGAGATCTTGCGCCCGCCCACCCGCAGCCGCGGCGCGCCCGCATCGAACACCGGCTTGCCCAGAACCAGCGCATCGGGGTTGGCCAGCGACACCCCCTGGAACTGCGGGATGCGGTCGGCCGGATGCTGCCCGTCGGCATCCATGGTCAGCGCATGGGTGAAGCCGCAGCGCTCCGCCTCCTCCAGCCCATGCAGGATGGCGGCCCCCTTGCCTCGGTTGGCCGGCAGTTCCAACACGCGCAGATGCGGATCCTCGGCGGCCATCGCCCGCAGTTCCGCCGCCGTGCCGTCGGTGCTGCCGTCGATGACGACCCAGACCGGCGCCCAATGCGCGCGGGCATCGCGCACCGTCTCGAACAGCTTCAGACCGGTGTTGTAGCTGGGGATCAAGACCAGATGGCTGGTCGATGCGTCAGGTATCACAGCTCTGTCCTGTAGTGGCGTTCCAGATCCTCGACCAGCCCGCGCACGTCGGTCGGCGGATCGAAGCGGTGGCCGAGGCGGACGGTGTAGACCAGCGGGAACTCCGGCTTGCGGAACAGCGGCCAGCCCTTGCCGAGGAAGTTGCTGTTGGCGTCGATGAAGACGGTCTGCACCGGCGCGCCAGCCGTCTTGGCGATCAGCGCGAAGCCGCCCTTCAGCGGGTTGACCGGCGCCCGCTCCGTCCGGGTGCCTTCGGGGAAGATCAATAGTTGGTGGCCCGCCCGCACCCGCTGCGCTGCCATCTTGACCAGCGAGTTGGGCGCGTCGTTGCGGATATAGCCGGCCATCCGCGCCCCGCCGCCGAAGAGGAGGTTGTCGTAGACCGGGGCCTTGGCGATGCAGACGACGTCCGGCAGGCGCGAAATCAGCAGCACGGCATCCAGAATCGACGGATGGTTCGGGCAGATCAGCAGCCCGCCGTCACCCTTCAGCGAATCCAGCGCCGACAGGTCGGTCCTCAGCACCCCGCAGGCCCGCAACGTGCCGAGATAGAGGCGAAATCCCGTCCTGATTGCCTGCCGTCCGAGCGGCCCGGCAATCCGGCGCGGCAGAAGCGGACCGATCAGCGCCGCCGTCAGGCTCCAGGCCAGCGACATCAGGCCGAACAGGAACAGCAGGACATAGAACAGGGGATACTCCCAAGCCCGCCGAGCCGTGCCGAGAAAGCCTAGACCGCGTCGCCCACGGGGGTGCGCACGTTCTGCCGCCGTTTCCGCCATGCCATGTAGTTCCTTTTGAAGTCCAGCAGGGCGTTCATGTAGTAGATCGCCTTGAATATCTTCAGCCGCGTCTTGATCGGCGACGGGCGGAAGACGTCGCCGGCCAGAAGCGACAGCAGCGCCTCCTCCACCCGGAAGACGTTGCGTGGTCCCATGAACAGGTTGCGCAGCGCCGGCGTCGTCACCCGGTAGATGTACCAGGAGAAGGTGCCGATGCCCTGGCGCGCCGTCCGCTCGAAACGCTTCAGCACCTGTTCCTGTCGCGCAGGCTCGCGCAGGCAGGCATCGACCGCCTCGGCGCCTTCGAAGGCGCTGGTCATCGCCAGATAGACGCCGGTGGAGAACACCGGGTCGATGAAGGCGAAGGCGTCGCCCAGCATGACGTAACCCGGCCCCGACATGCGGTCCGCCTGATAGGAGAAATTGCCGGTCCCCGTCACCGGGCCGGTCAGTTCCGCCCCCTCCAGCCGCTCCGCCAGCGCCGGGCAGAGCGCCACGGTATCGAGGAAGAAGCGGGTCTGGTCGGTCTTGCGCGTCTTGAAGTAATAGGGCCAGCAGACCGCGCCGACGCTGGTGGTGCCGTCCGCCAGCGGGATGAACCAGAACCAGCCGTGGTCGAACCAGAAGACGGTGATGTTGCCTTCCGCCTTGCCCGGCAGCCGTTTGGCGCCGGTGAAATGGCCGAACATCGCCGCGCTGTTGTGCTTGACGTTGCGCCGCTTGATGCCGAAGCGCGACGCCAGCAGCGTGTCGCGTCCGGATGCGTCGACCAGGAAGCGGGTGCGCAGGGTGCGGATCGTGCCGTCCTCCTGCCGTGCGGTGACGGTGGTGCCCTCGCTGCCTTGGATGTCGACGTCCGTCACCCTGCAGCCCTCGACGACGGTGGCGCCCTTGGCGGCGGCGTTGCGGATCAGGATATGGTCGAATTCCGACCGCCGGACCTGAAAGGCATAGGGCTGAGTCTTGTCCCAGGCGTTGGCAAAGTCGAAGGTGACGGCATTGCCGTGATAGGGCGAGACGAATTCCGCCCCATATTTCAGCATGCCGACCCGCTCCACCTCCTCCAACACACCCAGCCGCTCCAGCAGGGGCAGGTTGCAGGGAAGCAGGGACTCCCCGATGTGGAAGCGCGGATGATGGTCCTTTTCCAGCAGAACCACCCGATGGCCCTTCCCGGCCAGCAGCGCCGCAGCGGTCGACCCGGCCGGTCCGCCGCCCACCACCAAGACATCGCAATCGTAATCGGAACCGTTCGACACCATGGGTTTTGCCACTCTTCTGCTTGTCCCGCTTTGGGGTGTTCGACGTGGAACCCGTTTCTGGCTTCACCGACCGGCAACTCTGCGCCAAATTTACCGCAGCCCGTTGCGTGCAATCCAGGGACAAAACCCCGACACTGCCCTTTATCCGGGGCCTAGCCAAAAGGTTATATCCAATCGCCACCGATATCAGCGTTCACTGCTTCAGTATCTCGATGCGGCAATGTTTCAAAATAATTTCAACGTCGCCGCATACTGCTACCTGATCCCGCCAATGCACTTGAGACTGCGCAACTATCATGAGTGATTACCCATTTGGTGACATGCAAACCCACTTGCCTGCCGGGTTCCGCGCCCACAAGATGTCGACGGCTTGAAACCGAACAACTCAACCGGGGATGCGTGGTGCGTGTGTTGCCAACGGCGTTTGCCGTTGCCGCCTGCGCCGCGAAGGAGACACCGCCGTGCCGACCGAACCCTCCCCCCGCGCCGGCACCGCCGTCGAACCGCATCCGGTGCTGGACGCCTATTATGGCGACAAGGCGCAACGGCAGCACTTCGTCCGCGGCCTGTTCAACCGCACCGCCCACCATTACGACCGCATCAACGCGATCTTCGCGCTCGGCTCCGGTTCCTGGTATCGGGCGCAATGCCTGCGCCGGGCGGGCTTGCGGCCGGGCATGCGGGTGCTGGATGTCGCCATCGGCACCGGTCTGGTCGCGCGGGAGGCGGTGGCGCTCTGCGGCAATGCCGACGACGTCATCGGGCTGGACCTCAGTGAAGCGATGCTGGCGGAGGCGCGGCGCAGGCTGCCGATCCCGCTGATCCAGGGGGTGGCCGACGCGCTGCCGCTGGCCGACGCAAGCGTCGATCTCGTCACCATCGGCTATGCGCTGCGCCATGTCGGCGACCTGACGGCAACCTTCCGCGAGTTCCGCCGCGTGCTGCGCCCCGGCGGCACCGTGCTGGTGATGGAGATCGGCCGGCCGCGCCGCCCGGTCACCCGGCACCTGATGAACGCCTATCTCGGCATGGTGGTGCCGGCGGTCTCACGCCTCAGCGGCGGCGGCGAGAGCGGGCGGACGCTGATGCGCTACTACTGGGAAACCATCGACCGCTGCGTCGAACCGGAGGTCATCACCACCGCGATGGCGGCGGCCGGGCTGGCGCAGGTGCGATGCGACACCGATTACGACCTGTTCAAGAACTACAGCGGAAAACGGCAGGTCGAGGCCGCGGCGTAACGGTGGAGCAGCCGGCAGGCTGCCTGTTGTTACTACCCCTGTCAGGTGTTCCTCATCCGCCTTTGCCGATGCTGGCGACCGGTTATCGCCCTCATAGTCGCCTCTACAAGGCTACGGCCGGAACAGAACCAACAGGAAAAGACATGGTGGGGAAGACGACTTGGGCGGCATTGTCCGTCGTGGCGCTGCTGATCGGCTGCGCCGGGCAGCAGCAGGGTACGGCCAGCAGCAACGGGACGACAACGACCGCCTCCGCCGCGCCGTCGACGCCGGGCGCGCGGATGGTGAAATCGCGCGACGGCCGGTACGAGGGCGAGGTGATCGGCACGCCCGCCCCCGGCAGCCGCTTCGCCAAGCTGCAGATCGGCATGACGATGGAGGAGGTCTCCACCATGATCGGCGCGCCCGACAACATGATCCGGCACGAGACCGGCAAGCGCTGGATCCCCTTTTATTTCGGCAACGACGCCCAGCGTCTGCAGGTCATCTACCGCAATGAAGGCTGCCTGACCTACACCGGCGGCAACGTCTTCGGCGGCGGCAGTTCGGAACTGATCCGCATCACCGTCGCGCCGAATGGCGGTTGCCTGGACACCTGACGGCATAGCGGGAAAGGGGACCGGAGCCTCCAACGCCGGGACGAACGATGGCCGGTCGGCCCCAACAAGAAAGGGCGCGGCTTTTTGAAAGCCGCGCCCTTTCGAAACATCGCCGCGACCCGCCCGGTCAGGCATTGGTCAGCAGACGCTTCTTCTCGATCGCCACCTGTTCCGTCCTCGCGTTGGCGATCACCGCCTTCTGGAGCTTCTCGAAGGCACGCACTTCCAGCTGCCGCACGCGCTCACGCGAGACGTGGAAGGTCTGGCTCAGCTCCTCCAGCGTCAGCGGCTCGTCACGCAGGCGGCGGGCGACGAGAATCTGGCGCTCGCGGTCGTCCAACACCCCCAGCCCCAGCTTCAGGAACTGCTGGCGCCGGCGGCGTTCCTCGGAGTCGGCCAGAGTCGTCTCCTGGTCCGGCCGCTCGTCGGCCAGCAGGTCCTGCCACTCGGCATCGCCTTCTTCCGACAGGCCGACATTCAGCGAACGGTCGTTGCCCAGGCGGCGGTTCATCTCCACCACCTCGGTCTTCGACACGTTCAGTTCGGTCGCGATGCTCTCCACCGCTTCCGGCGACAGGTCGCCGCTCTCCAACTCCTGCATCCGCGCCTTCAGGCGACGCAGGCTGAAGAACAGCTTCTTCTGCCCGGCAGTGGTGCCGATCTTCACCAGCGACCAGTTGTGCAGGACATATTCCTGGATCGCCGCACGCACCCACCAGGACGCGTAAGTGGCGAAGCGGAACCCCTTGTCGGGATCGAACTTCTGCGCCGCCTGCATCACGCCGACATTGCCCTCCGCCACCAGATCGGCCAGCGGCAGGCCATAGCCGAGATAGCCGCGGGCCATCTTGACGACGAGACGCAGATGACTGCCGACCAGCTTGTCGAGCGCGGACGGATCCTGATGGTCGTGCCAGCGGACGGCCAGATCGAGTTCCTGTTCCGGCGTCAGATACTGATACTTGCGGGCGTCCTGCAGATAGAGCTGCATCGGTTCCGCGGTACGGGGTTCTGAAATACGGGTTTCTGCGGTGCGGGTTGGGGCGGTATCGGATTGGGCGGTGCGGGTTTCAGCGTTGCGCTGCATGGTGTCTCTTTTTCTCCCAGCCGACAGGAGCGGCGACGCGGGCAGAGGCCCCGGCGTCGTTCGGGTCGGTCCTGTTGAAGGTCGGATTTTTGGTTCGTTGCGTTACCGGCATTCGACGCTGCCGGACGGCGTGCACCGGGCCTCGGTGCGGGAACGGGCAAAGAAGGGTCCTCTCCAGCCCCGCGGGCGGCGCCGCGCCGGGGAAGGTGGCACCGCAGCCAGCAAGCCGCAGGGCCGGAGAGGAGCGGCGGGGCCAGGCGGTCAGCGCGGCCGAACCGGGGAATTGCAAACAGTCATATGGGCGAGAGCCAATCTGTCGGGGTCGGCGCCATCGACGGCGCAACGAACACTATATAGGAATTTTGAGAACGCATTAAAGGGGCGCCCAGGCGAATTATCCTGGCACCCTGGCTGACGCTTGGTTCCCGCCTCGATTTCCGGGAACGCTGCCTCAGATGGGACGACCTCCGGCCGCTTTCAACCCCGTCCATCCCGCCATCGAACATCTTTCGAATTTCTATGCAACTTCGCAAGACCATCGGCCGATAAGCACCAAAGTCACAGAAAACAACTCAGCACCAGAAAATGATTAGAAAGTCTAAACACTGTCAACTGATCAATCAGCCGTGGTATTTTTTGGATGTCACTTGCAGTTCTACCTCTTCTGCGCTTACCGTCCGGCTGTTTCCAGCATCCACCGACCCGAGGCTAGAGCCGACATGCTTGAAGACATCGTCATCGACACTCCTGTCGACCGGCCGCACTCTTCCGGTCAGACTGCCAGTCAGACCGCCGGCCGTGCGTCGTCCCAGCCTCTGCGCGTCGCGGTGCTGTGGAAGACACCGAATCTCGGCCTCTATTCGAACGCCGCCTTCGACGACCTGTACAACGGTATCGGGCACAACAACGGCAATCTCGCCTTCGTGCATTCGATCTGCAGCCACATCGCCAACCCGGTGAAGCATTTCAGCTGGGGCTCCTCGGCCGAGACGCTGCGGAACAACGCCGACATCATCGTCATCCCCTGCGCCAACCAGTTGGGCCGCCACACCGATTACGGCCAGATGGCGGAGAATCTGGAAAAGTCTGGGCTGCCGATCGTCGCCATCGGCCTCGGCGCCCAGGCGAACAGCTACGACCACGACATCGAACTCAGCCCCGGCACGCTGCGCTGGGCGCAGGTGATCGCTGCGTCGAACCCGTCTTCGGCGACGTCGCCCAACATCTACACCCGCGGTGCCTACACCACGGCACAGCTGGACAAGCTGGGCATCACCGGTTCGCTGCCCGGCGGATGCCCGTCGCATTTCCTCAATCAGGCGCCGGGGCTGGGACGGAAGATCCACGCCAACTGGTCGGCGCTCGATCTGCCGCGCTCGATCACGGTTGCCGGCGGCCATCAGGCCTGGGTCAAAACGCGGGAGATCGAACACCAGTTGATCGCCCTGATGATGGATCCCATCGCGCCCGGCCAGTACATCGTCCAGTCGATGGGCGAGATGATCCGCGCCTCGCGCGGACTGTTCGACAGCATCGACCCGCATGCGCTGAAGGAAATCCACCGCCACACCGTGCCGCACTACTCCTTCGAGGAGTTCAAGGTCTGGTGCCGCAACTACATGCGCTCCTACTATGACGTGCCGGCCTGGATGGACACCCTGCGCCAGCAGGATCTGACCATCGGCTGCCGCTATCACGGCGTCGCGCTGGCGATCCAGGCGGAACGGATGGGCCTGACGGTCACCATCGATTCCCGCACCCGCGAACTGTGCGAGAACACCGGCGTCCCCTATGCCGACGCCGCCGACCTGACGGCGCCGCTGACCCGCAACCGGCTGAAGTCGCTCATCAACTTCGACCCCGACGCCTACGACCGCCACCGCACGGAGTCGGCCGCCCGCTATCTGGACTTCCTGATCGCCAACCGGCTGCAGCCGGCGCCCTTCCTGAAGTCCATCGCGAACGGCAAGTGATGGGGCAGGTGGAGGCCGCCATGCTCAGCCGAACCGCGGCGTTCCTGCTGTCGCTGGGCATGGTCGCCGCCCCCGCCCATGCGCTGACGATCAAAAGGACGGGGGAGCCGGAAGCGGTCACCTCCTGGCAGCGCGATGCCTGCGCCCAAAGCGACGCGCCGGACACCCCGGCGCGCGCATTTCGGGACGCGGGCGGCACGGTGCACCTGATCGCCTCGCATTCCACCGCGCGGGCGCTGACCGGCCCGTCGCTGGATGCGGTGCGGCCGAATTGCGCGGTGATCTTCCAGGGCCACGGCCAGGACGACCCGCGCCTGCATGACGACCGCAGCTGGATTTCGTCCTTCTACACCCCGGACGGCACCACAGTCTTCGCCCTGGTCAGCAACGAGTTCCACGCCCAGAAGCGCCCTGCGCTCTGCCCGTCCGGCGAATACATGCGCTGCTGGCGCAACAGCATCACCGCCGCGGTCTCCACCGACGGCGGGGCGAGCTTCCGGCTGAGCGCGGCCCCGCCCAACCACACCGTCGCGACGCTGCCCTACCCCTACAGCGGAGACGTCGGCCAGCGCACCGGCTATTTCGCGCCCAGCAACATCGTCCGCAACGGCGACCACTGGTATGCCTTCCTGTGGGCCGAGCGGTTCGGCGCGCAAAAGCGCGGCGCCTGCCTGATGCGCACCGACAATCTCGCCGATCCGCACTCCTGGCGCGGCTGGGATGGAAAGTCCTTTTCTGTCAGCTTCGTCCGTGATGACCAAGCCAAGGACGCTCCGGAAGCCCATCTCTGCGCCCCGGTCGCACCCGATGTCCTGCAAGGCACCGTGCGCAGCATCGTCCGCCACCGCGCAAGCGGCCAGTTCATCGCCACGCTGGCGATGACCCGCGACGGCAGCACCGGCATCTGGACCACGACCTCGCCGGATCTGGTGAGCTGGTCGAAGCCGGAGCTTTTGTGGGCGGCCCCGCTGCTGTTCCGCTACGGCTGCGGCGACAAGGCGGCCTTCGACTACCCCGCCCTGCTCGATCCCGCCAGCCAGAGCCGCAATTTCGACGATGTCGGCAAGACCGCCTACGTCTACATGACGCGGCTGAACCTGGACAAATGCAAGATCACCTGGAACCGCGACCTCGTCCGCATGCCGGTGGAAATCGGCGGAGGCTGACCGGGGCGCCCGTTAGAGCGGCTGGTTCCAGGGCGGCGGCGACAGCCGATCCGCGACCCAGTCGGCGAAGGCGCGGGTCTTTCCGGCGGTGAATCGGCCCGACGGGCGGACCAGATGGATGGCCGCCTCCCCGAATCCGCTCTTGCCGCCGCCCCTGCCGGCGTCGCTGCCGACCTCCCAATCCGGCAGCACGCGGACCAGACGCCCGCCGGCCAGTTCCCGCCCGATCAGCCATTCCGAACACACCAGCAGCCCTTTTCCCGCCACCGCGGCATGGACGAGGCTGTCGACATTGTCGGTCAGCAGCGGCCCGGACAACCGCACCCGCACCCGCTCGCGTCCCCGGCTGAAATGCCAATCCGACGGCGAGTCGAACAGCGCGAACAGCAGCGCGTCATGGCCGGCGAGATCGGCCGGCTCCTGCGGGACGCCTCTTGAGGCGAGGTAGGAGGGTGCTGCGCAGACCAGCCGCCGTTCCGCCCCCAACCGCCGCGCCACCAGCGAACTGTCGGGCAGCCGGCCGATGCGGATGGCGAGGTCGAACCCCTCCCCCACCAGATCGACGAAACGGTCGCTGTAGAAGGCCTCGATCCGCACGCGGGGGAAGGCGGTGAGGAAATCGGGCAGAAGCGGCGCCACCCACAGCCGCCCGAACGCCTCCGGCAACGACAGCCGTAGCGTGCCCTGCGGCACCGCCCCGGCGTCGGCGGCCTCCCGCTCGGCATCGGCCAGCAGGGTCAGGGCCATGCGCGCCCGGTCGGCGAAGCGGCGACCGGCCTCCGTCGGCGTCACCCGCCGGGTCGTTCGTTCCAGCAGCCGGACGCCCAGCCGCCGTTCCAGCGCCGACACCCGGCGCGACAGCACCGACGCGTCGCGGTTCAGCACCCGCGCCGCCGGCGCGAAGCCCCCGGTGTCGAGAACCGCCAGAAAGGCGGCGACTTCCTCCAGCCCCTGATCGCTCAATTCGTGCATGATGTGCAGCAATATCATGCACACACACCGGATTAAAGGCTCAAGCGCAACGGGATAGCCTCGCGTCACACATCACAGCAAGGAACCATCCCGATGCGCGCCTATCAGCTTGAAGCCCCCCGTCTCGACGCCCTCCGCATCGCCGAACTGCCGCGCCCCACCCCCGGCGCGGGCGAAGTTCTGGTCCGCCTGCGCGCCGCCAGCCTGAACTATGTCGATCTGGCGGTGGCGACCGGTGCCTTCCCCGTGCCGTCGCTGCCGCTCATCCCCGTCGCCGACGGCGCGGGGGAGGTGGCGGAGATCGGCCCCGGCGTGACCGGATGGACGGAAGGCGACCGGGTCATCCCGCATTTCCTGCCGGACTGGCAGGCCGGCGCGCTGCCGCCGGTCGCCGGCCGGCGGATGCGCGGCATCACCATACCGGGCTCCCTCGCCGATTACGCGGTGGTCCCCGCCGCCAGCCTCCTGCCGATGCCCAGCCACCTGTCCTTCACCGAGGCGGCGACCCTGCCCATCGCCGCGACCACGGCATGGCGGGCGATCCGCACCGGCGCGGTGCGTCCCGGCAGCACGGTGCTGCTGCTCGGCACCGGCGGCGTCAGCCTGTTCGCCCTGCAATTCGCCAAGGCGGCGGGCGCCCGCGTCATCATCACCTCCTCCTCCGACGCGAAGCTGGAGCGGGCGAAGGCGCTCGGCGCCGACGAGACGATCAACTACAGGACGACCCCCGACTGGGACGCCCGGGTGCTGGAGTTGACCGGCGGGGCCGGTGTCGATCTGGTGGTGGAGACCGGCGGCGCCCAGACCTTCGCCCGGTCCTTGAACGCGGCGGCGGAGGAAGGCACGGTCTTCGTTGTCGGCTTCCTCAGCGGCGCCAACCTTCAGGCGTCGCTGTTCCCGATCATCATGAAGATGCTGAAGGTGGTCGGCAGCAACACCGGGTCGGTGGCCGACCTGCGCGAGGCCGTCCGCGCCATCGACGCCGGCCAAATCCGCCCGGTGGTCGACCGCGTCCATGACTTCGAGGATGCGGACGGCGCCTATGCCACCCTGTCGCGCGGCAGCCACTTCGGCAAGATCGCCATCGCGCTGGGCACCGGCGGCTGATAACGGCAGATTGCCGTTGCGAAGCGCCGCTCCACGACCGATGTCTCGGCATGGGAAATTTGGTAACGGGGAGCGGTGCCATGCCGGACGGCGATCCTTTCGACCTCCAGCGCTTCGTCACGGCGCAGGATCAGGTCTTCGCGACCGTGCTCGACGAACTGCGGGCCGCCCACAAGCGCAGCCACTGGATGTGGTTCGTCTTCCCGCAGCTGCGCGACCTCGGCCGCTCTCCCACCGCGCAGTTCTACGGCATCGCCTCCATCGACGAGGCGCGGGCCTATTTGGCGCACCCGATCCTCGGCCCGCGGCTGGCGCAGGCGACGGAAGCGGTTCTGGCGGCGCGGGGGCGGACGCTTCATGAAATCTTCGGCTCGCCGGACGACCTGAAGTTCCGCTCCTCCATGACGCTGTTCGCCCAGGTTGCGGCAGAGGACGGCGACATCTACCGCAGAGCCCTGGACCGCTACTGCGACGGTCAGCCGGACGAGGCAACGCTGAAGCTGCTGGGCTGACCGCCGTCAGGCCAGCAGGTCGCCCAACTCCAGCCCGCGCTCCCGCCCCAGGCTGTCCAGCATCGCCAGCGTGGCGCCGTCCAGCGGGATGCCGTCGGCCAGACGCTGCCGGCGGGTGCGGTCTTCCGGCTCGCCCGGCATCTGGATGGCGTCGACCCCCGGTGCCGTCGGCGTGTCGCGGACATAGGCGACCAGATCGTCGAGATCGGCCGCCCACTGGGCGTTGCCGCCGCGCGCCGGATCGAAGACGATGGCGAACATGTTGTTCATCACCCGGCCGGAGTTCTGGTGCGTCGGCGTGCCCGGCATCGCCGAGGCCAGCGCCCCGGCCAGCACGTCGCACATCAGCGCCAGCCCGAACCCCTTGTGCCCGCCCAGCGGCAGCAGGGCGCCCGACGGGTCCTGGAACATCACGCCCGGATCCTGCGTGGGCTCCCCCTGCTGATCGAGCAGCAGGCCGGGCGCCATCTCCTGTCCCTTGCCCATGGCGACGCGGCATTTGCCGACGGCGACCGCGCTGGTGGCGAAATCCAGCACCAGAGCCGGGGTCGAACCCGTACCCGGAACCGCGATGCAGATCGGATTGGTGCCCAGCCGCGGCCGGGTGCCGTCATGCGGCGCCACCGCCGGGCGGGTGACGACATTGACGAAGGCCAGCGCGATCAGACCTGCATCGCAGCACTGTTCGCCATAGGAGCCGACGCGGCCGATATGGTGGCTGTCGCGCAGGGACAGCACTGCCAATCCCTCCCGCCGCGCCTGTTCGATGGCGAGGTCCATCGCCTCGCGCGCGATCACCTGTCCATAGCCGCTGCCGCCGCTAACGGCCAGGAAGGGGCCTGAGCGACCGATCACCGCCGCATGCTGGTTGGGCAGCAAGAGCCCGGCGGCAATCGCCGGCATATACATGGCCAGCATGCCGACGCCGTGGCTGTCATGGCCGCGCAGGTTGGCTTCGACCAGATGGTCGGCGACGACAGCCGCCTCCTCCGCCTCGCTGCCGGCAGCCCGAAGCAGGCGCCGCACCGCTTCCGCCAGCCGGTCCGCCCGCACCGGCCGCAGTCCGGTGCCATAGACCCCGGCGTTGAAGGACGCCGCCGCGGCGAAGGGATCCTTTTGTGTCTCTGTCATCATAAGCCTTCCCGACCGGCCGCCGCCCCGGCTGGGCAACGGCCTGATTTCCGGCTCCTATTTGGTCGCCGCGGCACCGGCAGGGCAAGGGTGCAAAAAGGACGAGCAGCCCCCCGGCCGGCAAGCTTTGCGACGCTTCGCCGCATCGCAATTGCGAGTTATTCGCATCACTATGGCGCCTGCGGCCCAGCGCCGCCGAAAGGTGACCCCGAATGACTTCTCCTGTTTCCGGCCTGCGACATCCCATATCCCCCGGCACCACCTCCGACCCTCCGGCCAGCGGCGACAACTGCCGTCTCGGCGCATTGCGCAAGGGTCAGCGCGCGGTGGTGACCGGCCTCGACGAGGCCGCCGTCGTCACCCCGCTGCCGCCCGGCGAACTGGAACGCCGCATGATCGAGATGGGCCTGATCGAAGGCGCCCGCGTGGAAATCCTGCATGAGGGATTCCCCGGCGCCGATCCACTTGCCGTGCGCATCGACGACCACACCCTGGCCTTGCGCCGGGCGGAGGCGCACGCCGTTCTGGTGACGCTCGGCTGAGCCGTCGCCTCCCCTTCCTGCGGAAGGATTTCCGCGATGTCCGATACCGTACTATCCACCTCCCCGCTTCTGGCCGTGCCGCGCATCGCGCTGGTCGGCAATCCCAACTGCGGCAAGACCGCCCTGTTCAACGCCCTGACCGGCGCCCGCCAGAAGGTGGCGAACTATCCCGGCGTGACGGTCGAGCGCAAGGTCGGCGAATTTCTCAGTCCCGCCGGCACCCGCGTGCAGATCGTCGACCTGCCCGGAACCTACAGCCTACGCGCCCGCTCCCCCGACGAGGAGGTGACGCGCGACGTCGTGCTGGGCCGCTTCCAGCACGAGGCGCCGCCCGACGCGATGGTCTGCGTCGCCGACGCCACCAACCTGCGCCTGCATCTGCGGCTGGTGCTGGAGTTGAAGAAGCTTGGCCGGCCGATCATCCTCGCGCTCAACATGATGGACGTGGCGGAGGCGCGCGGCTGCCGTGTCGATGCGGCGGCCCTATCGGCGGCGCTGGGCGTCCCGGTGGTGCCCACCGTGGCGATCAGGCGCAACGGCGTGGCCGGGCTGCTCGACCAGATCGACCGCAGCATGATGGCGATGACGACGGATCCCGCCGCCGCGCCCTGCGGCTGGAGCGAGCCGTCGGCGCGGGAGTTGCGCGCCTACCACCAGGAGGTCGGGAGCATTCTCGCCGCCGCGCTCCAGGATGCCGGCACTCCGTCGCTCGCCACCCGGCGCATCGACGCGGCCCTGCTGCACCCGGCGGTCGGCCTGCCCTTCCTGTTGCTGGTGCTGTTCCTGATGTTCCAGGCGGTGTTCGCCTGGGCCGCCGTGCCGATGGACATGATCGACGGCGCGCTGGGCTGGGTGCAGGCCACTGCCGGCGCCACCCTGCCGGACGGCATGCTGAAAAGCCTGATCACCGACGGCATCATTGCCGGGGTGGGAAGCGTGCTGATTTTCCTGCCGCAGATCCTGGTGCTGTTCTTCTTCATCCTGATGCTGGAATCCACCGGCTACATGGCGCGGGCCGCCTTCCTGCTCGACCGGCTGATGGGCGGGGTCGGGCTGCACGGCCGGGCCTTCATCCCGCTGCTGTCCAGCTTCGCCTGCGCCGTTCCCGGCATCATGGCCGCCCGCACCATCGAGAACCGCGCCGACCGGCTGGCCACCATCATGATCGCGCCGCTGATGACCTGCTCGGCCCGCCTGCCGGTCTATACCCTCATCATCGCCGCCTTCGTCCCCAACCGGACGGTGGCCGGCGGCATGATTGGGCTGCAGGGGCTGGTGATGTTCACCCTCTATGCCGCCGGCATCCTGTCGGCGCTGGCGGTCGCCTTCGTGCTGAAGCGCACGATCTTCAAGGGCGCCCGCGAGCCGCTGCTGATGGAATTGCCGTCCTACCGGCTGCCCAGCCCGCGCGACATCCTGCTGGGCCTGCTGGAGCGGACGCGCATCTTCCTGGCCCGCGCCGGCACGGTGATCTTCGCCATCATGATCCTGCTGTGGTTCCTCGGCAGCTTCCCGGCGGCGCCGGACGGGGCGACCGGGCCGGCCATCGACTACAGCTTCGCCGGGATGCTCGGCCATGCGCTGGCCCCGCTGCTCGCCCCCATCGGCTTCACCTGGCAGATCGCCATCGCCCTGGTACCGGGCATGGCGGCGCGCGAGGTGGCGGTGGCGGCGCTCGGCACCGTCTATGCGCTGAGCGAGACGGGCGACGCGCTGTCGGGCTCGCTGGCCGGGGTGCTGGCGGCGGACTGGAGCCTGCCGACCGCCCTGTCCCTGCTGGCATGGTTCGTCTTCGCCCCGCAATGCGTCTCCACCCTGTCGGTGGTGAAGCGGGAGACCAACAGCTGGTTCTGGATGCTGGTGATGATCGCCTACATGACGGCGCTCGCCTATGGCGCCGCCTTGGTCACCTTCCGGCTGTCCACCGCCCTGCTGGGAGGCTGAGTCATGATGGAAAGCCTTGTCGTCGGGCTGATCGTCGCCATTGCCTTCGCTTGGGTAACCTGGACCATCCTGCTGCCGGCATCTTTGCGCAACCGCCTGCATCGGCTGGCCGGACGGCCGGTCCCCTCACAGGCGGGCGGCTGCGGCGGGGGATGCTGTGGCTGCGACGCGGCCCTGCCACATGCGGCGAAGGGCCATCCGGCGAAGCGCCCCGGCGGCTCCTGCGGAACGCACTGACGGATCAGCCGCCCTTCGCCAGCGCCCGGCGGAAGGCGTCCAGCGTCTCGGCGCTGACATGGTGCTCGATGCCCTCGGCATCGACCCGCGCGGTGTCGGCGCTGACGCCGAGGGAGCGGAGGAAGGCCACCACCGTCTGGTGCCGTTCCCGGCTTTCCTCGGCGATTCGCCGGCCGGCGTCGGTCAGGAACACGGCACGATAGGGCTTGCGATAGACCAGCCCGTCGGCCGCCAGCCGGTCCAGCATGCGGGCGACGGTCGGCTGCGCCACGCCCAGCCGCGCGGCGATGTCGACCTGCCGCGCCTCCTGCCCGCTTTCGATCAGGTCGGCGATCAACTCCACGTAATCTTCGGCCAGGGCGGAGCGCTGGGCTTCCCGCGTCTTCCGGAAGCCCTCGGCATGGAGTTCGGCATCGGGCAGCGCCGTCTCAGCCATTGCTGATGCATCGCCTCCCCTGACTGTCACGCTTCGCCTCCCGGAAAAGTTTGGTTCCTGAAAGTATAGCGTCTTGCATACTCGATGTCCCGGTACATACTTGGTTGATACCAGTTTGCAATTCGGCCGGGAGCCACACGCCGATGTCGGAAGCCGAAGCCGCCGTGCCGCCCCCCAGCGCCTGGAGATACTCCAGCCAGGACGGGGACGGCCGGCCAAGCCTGCCGGAAGTCCATGCCTCCATCGCGGTGCCGCAGGGCGGCCTGTGGCTGCGCCGGCTGCTGGCCTTCGCCGGGCCGGGCTACATGGTGTCGGTCGGCTACATGGACCCCGGCAACTGGGCAACCGATCTCGCCGGCGGGTCGCAGTTCGGCTACACGCTGCTGTCCGTCATCATGCTGTCCAACCTGATGGCGATCCTGCTGCAGTCGCTGGCGGCGCGGCTGGGCATCGTCACCGGGCGCGATCTGGCACAGGCCTGCCGTGACCATTACCCGCGACCGATCAACCTGACGCTGTGGGTGGCGTGCGAGGCGGCGATCATCGCCTGCGACCTTGCCGAGGTGATCGGCACCGCCATCGCGCTGAACCTGCTGTTCGGCATCCCGCTGATCGGCGGCGCCCTGATCACCGCGCTCGACGCCTTCCTGGTGCTGCTGCTGATGCAGCGGGGTTTCCGCTATCTGGAGGCCTTCGTCGTCGCCCTGCTGACGGTCATCGCCGGCTGCTTCCTGGTGCAGATCATCGCTGCGGCCCCGCCGGTCGCCGCCGTGCTCCACGGCTTCATCCCGACGACGGAGGTGGTGACCAACCCCGGCATGCTCTATGTCGCCATCGGCATTCTGGGGGCGACGGTGATGCCGCACAACCTGTACCTCCACTCCTCCATCGTGCAGACCCGCGCCTATCCGCGGACGGAGGAGGGGCGGCGCGACGCCATAACCTGGGCCACCGTCGACAGCACCATCGCGCTCATGCTGGCCCTGTTCGTCAACGCCTCCATCCTGATCCTGGCGGCCAGCGTCTTCCACGGCAGCGGCCATACCGAGGTTGCGGAGATCGGCGAGGCGTTCGAGTTGCTGTCGCCGCTGCTCGGTCTCGGCATCGCCTCCACCCTCTTCGCCGTGGCGCTGCTGGCATCGGGCCTCAACTCCACCGTCACGGCGACGCTGGCCGGGCAGATCGTCATGGAGGGGTTCCTGCGGCTGCGCCTGCCGCACTGGGCCCGCCGGCTGCTGACCCGCGGGCTCGCCATCATCCCGGTGGTGGTGGTGACGGCGCTCTATGGCGAAAGCGGCACGGCGCAGCTGCTGGTGTTCAGCCAAGTCGTGCTGTCGATGCAGCTTCCCTTCGCGGTCATTCCGCTGGTCCGCTTCGTCACCGACCGCGGCAAGATGGGCAGCTTGGCCGTTCCCGGCTGGATCGCCGGACTATCTTGGATCGTCGCCGGCATCATCGTCGTGCTGAACCTGAAGCTGCTCTACGACACGGTTCTCGCCTGATCGCCGTTGTGCAATCGAAGGGACGCTTTATCTGAGGGAGCGTCCCGTTCGTTTACGCGCTTTCGCGGAGGACCAGAGATGACCAACGGCCGCCATCCGGTGATTTGGGTCTTGCGCGGCGGGCTTCTCGCCGCCGCCCTTCTGGCGAGTTCCTGCGCCAACCCGCAGGCGGAACTGGCGCTGCGCGCACCCGCGGCGATGGTCGGCATGAGCAAGGCCAGCCTGCTGTCCTGTGCCGGGGTGCCGGAACGCTCCGCCGTCGCCGGCGATGCGGAGTATCTGGTCTATACCCGCCGGCAGACGCTGGTCGACCGCGATGTGGATTGGGAGCCCAGCCCCTGGCTCGGCCCGCGCGGCCCCATGCTGTGGCAGCCCGACGTGACCACCTGGTCCCGTACCTACAGCTGCGAAGCCACCTTCGAACTGCATGGCGGGCAGGTCACCGCCGTCCGCTACAACGATCGGCGCGACCCCACGCTCTGCTACCAAATCGTCGGAAATTGCATGCGCTAGGGGTCGGCTGGCGGCGAACGTCCTGCCGACGGCGTCCTGAAGCGTCGCCCTGCCGCCTCCCGCCACGAAGGAAGGAGGCGGCAGGCGGCCCCGTCAGGCGGCCGGAAGCGGGGAGGCCTGGCGGGCCAGCAGCTTCCAGCGTCCGTCGGTTTTCTTCCAGACTTGCAGCACCCGGATATGGGCGGTGTTGGTCTTGCCGTCCGGCAGGTTGTTGACCGAATCGAAGGTATGACGGGCAACGGCGACATCGCCGATCACCTGGATCGAATGATCGCTGAGGTCGAGCGCCTTGAAAGCGCTCTTGCCGTCCAGGCTGGCGACGAAGGCCGCCTTATCCTCCAGCCGGCTGTTCGAATGGCCGTAGGTCAGCTGGTCCATCGTCATCGCCCGCAGGGTGGCGCCGTCCCCGGCCATCATGGCGTCGCGGAGCGCGTTCACCGCCTTCTCCACCTGCTGCGGGTCGTCGTCGTCAGCGCGCGCGTCGGTCAGCGGCGCGATGACGGCGCTTACCGCCAGCCCGGCGGCGGCGGATGCGAGCAGACGGCGGCGCGAGCGGATATGGCCGGATTTGAAGACGTTCTTCTTGAGCATCGTGACCCTCCCAACCGATTGCGGTCATGCCCGCCCAGGAAATGGCGGACCAAGAAAGTGATATACTAGTATTCACTTTTGCGCCACAAACCATTGGGACATGCGCCGGTTGGCCGCAGGAGGATCGACGCGGAAATCCGGTTGGCATGCGCCCATTGGCATGAGCCTATGTGACTTTCCGGAGATCATCTTGTGATTGGCTGCGCCGGACGGGCCGGGCGGCTATGCTCCCCGCCGCGGTGTAAGGATCGAGAGCGGGGGAGAGGCATGACGACCAGACGGCGAAAGCTGCCACGCAAGCGCAAGGGCCGGCAGGCGACCGCGGTTCGCGGCGCGGCGGCGGAGCCGATCAATACGGGCCGACCATCCCAAGGTGGTTTGACGACCGCCGTGAGAGGGACGGCGGCGACGGCGGCCAAGACGGCCAAGGCTCGCGGCCGGGTGCGCTACGTGCCCACCGCCGATGCCGCCGCCGGCCGCTTCCTCAGTCCGGAGCAGCAGTTTCTGCTGAAGAAGCGGCGTGAGGCGGAACAGCGCGAAGCCAAGGACCGCCGCACCGCCCTTGCCATCATCCTTGTGCTGGTCCTGCTGGCGGCCGGGGCGGTCGCCGGTCTGGTCTGGCTCTGGCGCTCGCCGGTCCTCTGACCCGGGCGCCGCCCAACCTGAACGCCGCCCGCCCTGCATGCCGTCAGTGCGTCGCCCCGGCGAGCGCGGTGGCATAGCGCTCCGCCAGCAGTGGGCTGGCGGCGGCGCAGGCTTCGGCGACGAGGCGGGAGCCCTCGACATAGGCATCGGCCCGCTCGACGCTCCAGGACAGCGGGCGTTCGACCGCCAGCGCCTGCAGGATCGAGATCTGCTCGGCCAGCTTGATCCGCTTGGCGCCCTCCGGCGCGGCGGCGAGACGGGCGGCCTGGATCGCCTTGCGCTCGGCAATCGCCTTGCCGACGTCCTCCGGCGCGTCGCTGACCGCCGCGACGAGGTCGGCGACCTCCCCGCCGAACCGCTCGGCCAGATCGGCGACGGTGGTCAGCCCGTCCTCGACGGCATCATGCAGCCACGCGGCAGCGATCTCGGCCGGGCTGCCGCCGGCCTGCGCCACCAGCTCCGCCGTTTCCGACAGGTGCGAAACGAAGGGCGTGCGCGCCCGGTCGGGCCGATAGGTGCCTTCGTGCAGGCTCGCCGCATAGCGCAACGCCGCGACGATCACTTCCTTGTCCATCGACATATGCTCTCCTCCGTGCCGCTGTCAGGCCGGCAGGCGGGGCCTGCGGCGGGACGGCATTGACGGCCGGGCCCGAACGCTTGGCAGCGGATGCGGAGATGGTCCGCCCGCACAAGGCCGAAGTCCAGACCCTCGGCCGGCGGCAGATCGCCGCGGCTCTGCCCGCATGGAGGTCACGCCGGCGTCGCGATCCGCGACGGGGCGGCATAGACGGTGAAGCGGCCGTCGCGCACATAGGCGACCACACCCACCGCCTCGGCGAAGCCGCCGGCCGGATCGACGCCGGAGCAGGACCATCGGTCCCGGCTTTATGCCCGCATTCCCGAATTACGGGCCAACATCAATTACGGCCCGACATCCCCGTCGGCATTGTCGCCGACCACGTCGTCCTCCGTCATTCCGAAGGCCGCACCCGGCTTCCGGTCCATCTCCGAGGCCATATCGTCCTCCTCGGTGATGTCCTCCTCGGCGTCGCTCATGCCGTCCTCGTCGGCGAGCGAGGTGTCGCTGGTGTGCATCCAGCTGTTCTCGTCCGCCATCAGCTCGACGATCTCCTCCTCAGGTTCGTCGGCCTCCACGATCTTCTGATGACCGCGGATCAGATTCTCGCGCAGGTCAGGCAGCGACAGCGTCTGGTCCGCGATTTCGCGGAGGGCGACGACCGGGTTCTTGTCGTTGTCGCGGTCGATCGACAGCGGCGCACCGCCGGCGATCTGGCGGGCACGCTGCGCCGCCATCATCACCAGATCGAAACGATTGGGGATGAGAAGGACGCAATCCTCGACGGTGACACGAGCCATTCCACGGATACTCCAGACAAAGAACAAGGCTTCTCGGGGGCGGCCGGCAGCCGTACACCACTCCCCTCGACCATTCAACAGCGTCGGCGGCCATTCGTACCCCCGCTCACCGGTCATATCGCATCGGAGGAATGGCGACCCGCCCCATCGGGGCGTTGTCCTCATGCGATCTTGCGGGTCTACAGCGGTAATCCGCCACGCCGCCGCGGACGAATGGCGCCGCCGGCTGTTCAAGTGCCGTCGTTCCCCGCCCGTACATGGTTCATGCCCATCGCCCCGCCCTCCGCCCGGCCCGCCCGAACCGACAGCCATCTCGCCGAACGCCTCGCCCGCAGGGAGAGGCAGCAGGATCTGCTGGCCCGCTTCGGCATCGCCGCCCTGAAAAACGCCGACATCGACGCCCTGCTGCAACAGGCGACCGCCCTCTGCGCCGAAGGGCTGGAGGCCGAACTGTGCAAGGCTCTGGAATGGATGGAGGATCCGGACGGCACCGAGCGCCTGCTGGTCCGCGCCGGTGTCGGCTGGAACCCCGGCGTGGTCGGGCAGCGGTCGCTCGGCGCCGACCTCGCGTCTCCCGCCGGCTATGCGCTGAAGACCGGCGAGCCGGTGATCTCCAACGATCTCGGGGGCGAATCCCGCTTCCGCTGCCCCGACCTGCTGGCCGAACATGGGGTAAAGCGTGTCATCAACGTCATCATCCGTGGCGAGGGCGAGCCCTTCGGCGTGTTGGAGGTCGACAGCCGCCGGGAGGGCCGCTTCGACGCCGCCGACGCCGCCTTTCTACAGGGGGTGGCCAATCTGCTGGGCGGCGCCATCGACCGTGCCCGCGACACCGCCGAGCGACGCCGCACCGAGACGCTGCTGCGCGAGAACGAGGCGCAGTTCCGCAGCCTCGCCGACCTGATCCCGCAACTGACCTGGATGGCGGACGCCAATGGCGCCGTCTATTGGTACAACCGGCGCTGGTACGAGTTCACCGGCGCCGAGCCGGGCGAGACGGAAGGCTGGAACTGGCGGAGCGTCCACCATCCCGACCATGTCGAGCGCGCGTCGGACGGCTTCTTCCGCGCGATCCGGGCGGGGGAACCGTGGGAGGACACCTTCCCCCTGCGCGGCAAGGATGGCCGATACCGCTGGTTCCTGTCCCGCGCCGTGCCGGTGCGCGACCGGGACGGGCGCATCCTGCGCTGGCTCGGCACCAACACCGACGTCACCGAACAGCGCCGGGCCGAATCCCGCGTGATGGAGGCGGAGCGCCGGCTGCAGCTGGCGCTCCGCGCCGCGCGGATCGGCGCCTGGTCCTGGAACCTGGAGGACGACGGCATCGAGGCCGATGCCCGGCTGCGCGAGATCTTCGACTTCACGGCGGATGAGCCGATCCGCGGGCAGGAC
The DNA here is from genome assembly GCA_966212305.1 of uncultured Azospirillum sp. Classification (GTDB taxonomy): domain Bacteria; phylum Pseudomonadota; class Alphaproteobacteria; order Azospirillales; family Azospirillaceae; genus Azospirillum. Next base: position 8,913 of record CBIHQY010000047.1, on the reverse strand, counting down.
GTGACCGGCCGCGTCCATCCCGACGACAAGCCGCGGATCGGCCAGATCATCGACACCGCCCGGCGCCGGCGCGGCGAATATGACGCCGAATTCCGCATCCTTCTGCCGTCGGGCGAGGTGCGCTGGGCAGTGGCGCGCGGCGTGGTGACCGACGGCACGCCGGAACGCAGCCTGACGCTGATCGGCGTCACCTGGGACACCACCGACGCCAAACGGGCGGAGGAAAAGCTGCGCCTCAGCGAGGCCCGCTTCCGCTCGCTGGTCGAGGCGACCGCCGCCATCGTCTGGAGCACGTCGGGCGCCGGGCGCTTCGAGACCCCGCAGCCGAGCTGGAGCAGCTTCACCGGCCAGACCTTCGACGAGCTGAAGGGCACCGGCTGGGTCGAGGCCATCCATCCCGACGACCGCCCCCACACCTCGGAGGCATGGCGCGCCGCGCGGGCGGGGAAGACCGTCTACAAGGCCGAGCACCGCCTGCGCCGTTATGACGGCGTCTATCGCGACATGCTGGTCCGCGCCGTGCCCCTGCTGGACGCCGGCGGCACCGTTCAGGAATGGGTCGGCGTCCACACCGACATCACCACCCGCCGCCGGGCCGAGGAGGCGCTGCGCGAGACGGAGGAACGCTACCGGCTGGCGGCGCAGGCGACCAAAGACGCCATCTGGGACTGGAACCTGTCGTCCGACCGCATCCATTGGAACGAGGCGGTGCGCACCCTCTTCGGCTATGGCGAGGACGCGGCCGAGACCTCCGCCTCCTGGTGGATGGACCACATCCACCCCGACGACCAGGACCATGTGGTGACCGGCATCCATGCGGTGATCGACGGCGGCGGCACCCGCTGGAACGACGAATACCGCTTCCGCCGCGCCGACGGCAGCTATGCCAGCATTCTCGACCGCGGTTTCGTCCTGCGCAGCCCGATCGGCCAGCCGTTGCGCATGATCGGCGCCATGCAGGACATCAGCGTGCGCAAGCGGGCGGAGGAGGAACTGGAGGCCGCCCGCCTCGCCGCCGAGGAGGCCAACCGGGCCAAGAGCCTGTTCATCGCCAACATGAGCCACGAGCTGCGCACCCCGCTCAGCGCCGTCATCGGCTACACCGAAATGCTGGAGGAGGAGTTGGCCGACCTCGGCATCGACAGCATGCTGCCCGACCTGGAGAAGATCGAGGCGAACGCCCGTCACCTGCTGACCCTCATCAATGGTGTCCTCGACATCTCGAAGATCGAGGCCGGCAAGATGGAGGTGCATGGCGAGGATGCCGACGTCGCCGACCTGACGCGCGAGGTCGCCGCGACGGTGGAAGCGCTGGTGTCGAAGAAGGGCAATCGGCTGGCGGTGGAGGTGGCGGACGGCGTGGGGCGCATGCACACCGACGTGGTGAAGGTGCGCCAGTGCCTGTTTAACCTGCTGAGCAACGCCGCGAAATTCACCGAGAACGGCACCGTCACGCTGTCGGTGGAACGGGCGCCCGCCACACCTGCCGATATGGTCGTATTCCGCGTCTCCGACACCGGCATCGGCATGACGGCGGAACAGGTCCGCCGGCTGTTCGAACGTTTCATGCAGGCCGACAGCTCCACCACCCGCCGCTTCGGCGGGAGCGGGCTGGGTCTGGCGATCACCAAGGCCTTCGCCGACATGCTGGGCGGGGAGGTCGCGGTCGACACCGCGTCGGGCAAGGGAACCAGCTTCACCCTGCGCTTGCCGACGGATCTGCGGCACGGCCGCCTGCCCGGCTCCGCCGACTCCGGCCCGGTTCACCTCGATGAGCTGCCGCCGACCCAAGCTGCGCGCGAGACCATCCTGATCATCGACGACGAACAGGCGATGCGCGAGCTGCTCGCCCGCTTCCTGCACCGCGAGGGCTACGGCGTGGCGCTGGCCGCCGACGGGCAGACCGGCCTGTCGATCGCCCGGCAGATCCGCCCGCGCGCCATCCTGCTGGACGTGATGATGCCGCGCACCGACGGCTGGTCGGTGCTGTCGGTGCTGAAGGCCGAACCCGATCTCGCCGACATTCCCGTGATCATCATCTCGTCCCGCCGGGAAAAGGGGCTGGCGCTGTCGCTGGGGGCCGCCGACTATTTCACCAAGCCGGTGGACTGGCAGCGCCTGCACCGGGTGCTGAGCGGCCTCGGCGGGCAGGCTCCCGGCACGGCGCTGGTTCTGATGGAGGCCGACGAGACCCGCGCCCTGCTGGGCGCCGAGCTGGGCCGCGACGGCTGGCAGGTGGCCGAGGCCGAAACGGAGGAGGAAGCCTTCCGCCAGTTGGCCGCCGCCACGCCGACCGTGATCCTGCTCGATCCCTTCACGCCCGGTCTGGACGGTTTCGATTTCCTCAAGGCGCTGTGCCGCGACGCGGACTGGTGCCGGATTCCCGTCATCGTCGTCGCCGCCCAGGAGATCGGACGCGACGAGACGGAGGAGCTGCGCGGCCGGGTCCGCGACATCATCCCGATGGCAGAGGATGGATCGGATGGGATGATCGAGGAGTTGAAGGAAGCGATCGCACGCCTGCGGCCCCCTCCCCCCGAAGCGGGAAAGGGAGCGACGCAGGCGGACGGAACGGGAGGTACGGATGGCTAAGCTGCTGCTGGTCGAGGATCACGAGGAAATCTGGGACTTCCTGTCGCGCCGGCTGAAGCGGCGCGGATACGACGTCGTTCTCGCCTTCGACGGCCGCCAGGGGGTGGACATGGCGCGCGACGAGCGGCCGGACGTCATCCTGCTGGACATGAACCTGCCGGTCATCGACGGCTGGACCGCCGCCCGCGAGTTGAAGGCGGGTCAGGAGACCGCCGGCATCCCGATCATCGCCCTGACCGCCCACGCCATGTCCGGCGACCGCGAGAAGACGCTGCAGGCGGGCTGCGACGATTACCACCCGAAGCCCATCGATTTTTCGCGCCTGCTGACCCAGATCGACACTGCCATGCAACGCGGGCCGCAACCGGCCGGGGAGTAGCCGCAGGATGACCCAAACCAAGCCAAGCCTGCCCAAGCCAAGCCTGCTGACGCGGCTGTTCGGTGGCGCGCAGGAGGCGCCCGTCCCGGCCCCGGCCCCCACCGCCGCCGGGCCGGCGCAGACCGGTGAGGCGAGGCCGCGCCTGGGACATGAACCGGTGCTCCACGCCATGCTGGCCCGCCAGATTCTGGACGCCCATCTGCGCAACCGCCACCAGTTGCTCGACCGCGCGCCGGCGGATTTCCGCAGCTTCGACGCGGAGGAAACCGATCTGCTGGTCCGGGCCATGGCCGCCGCCGCCCATGCCGACGGCGAACTGGACGCGACGGAGCGCGGCCGGATCCGGAGCAGGCTCAACACCAGCAGCCTGGACGAGGAGGACCGCGACCGCCTGCAGCGGCAGGTCGAGGAGCCGCAATGCCTGGAGGAGCTGATCCGTCGGGTCGACGGCCCGCGGATGGCCGCGCGCTTCTACGCCGTGTCACTGGCGACGGTGGACAAGCATGCGCCGATCAACCGCTCCTACCTGCGCTATCTCGCCCAGCGCCTGGGCCTTCCCGCCGATCTGGTGGTCCGGCTGAACCGGCAGATGGGGCTGCGGCTGTAGGGGCGCCTCCGCCGCTCACACATCCTGCCCGCTGGCGCTGAGTTCGCCCAGTGCGTCGCGGATCGTCCCGGTTTCCAGCAGCAGCCGGCGCGAAATGTCGCTCAGGGTCAGCCAGCCGACCACCTGCCCGCCCTCGTCCAGCACCGGCAAGCGCCGCACGTGATAGGCGCCCATGATGTCCATGGCCGTGGCCAGCGTGTCGGTGTCGCGGCAGGTGAACAGCGCGCTCGACATCGCCTCGCGCACCCGCACCCGCGTGTTGTCGGCGCCCTCCGCCACCACGCGGAACAGGATGTCCCGGTCGGTCAGGATGCCCACGAGATCGTCGGCCGAGCCGACCGGCAGGGCGCCGACGTCCAGTTCCCCCATCAGCGTCGCGGCATCCTGCACGGTGGCGTCAGGCGAGATGAACTCCAGCGCTTTCGCCATGATCTCGGAAACCTGCACGGTCGTCTTCCTCGTTGTTCCTGTTTGGGGAACGGAGCCCCCGTCCTGGTGTTCCCCGTCCCTATGCTCAACGCCCCGCTCACCCGTTCAGCGGCCAGAACGTGACGATCAGCCAGGTGCCCAGCGTCAGGATGATCAGCGACAGCGGAATGCCCAGCCGCGGATAATCGCCGAACCGGTAGCCCCCCGGCCCCATCACCAGCGTGTTGCATTGGTGGCCGATGGGCGTCAGGAAATCGCTGCCGGCGCCGACCGCCACCGCCATCAGGAACGGGTCGGGGCTCAGCCCCAGCTGCTGCGCCACCCCGGCGCCGATGGGCGCCATCACCAGCACCGTCGCGGCATTGTTCAGGAAGGGCGTCACCGCCATCGCCGCCGCCATGATCAGCGTCACGCAGGCCACCGCCGGCAGCCCGCGCGCAGCGTCGGCCAGCAGGGTGGCGATCACCTGCGTCGCGCCGGTGCTCTCCAGCGTGCCGCTGACCGGGATCAAGGCGGCGAGCAGGATGATGATCGGCCACTCCACCGCGTGATAGGCATCCTCGACGCTCAGCACGCCGGTGACGACCATCGCCGCCGCGGCCGCCAGGAAGGTCACCGCCAGTGGCGCAAGATGAAAGCCGAGCACCAGCATCGTGATGACCAGGATCCCGACCGGCACCCAGACCGGCCGCCGCTGCCCGATCTGCAGGCGGCGTTCCGCCAGCGGGATCAGGCCGGCATCGGCCAGCGCATCGGGATAGCGCTCCGCCGGCACCTGAAGCAGCAGCAGGTCGCCTTCCCTGAACATCACATGATGCAGGCGCCGGGCGATCCGCTTGCCGGTCCGGCTGACCGCCAGCAGGCTGACGCCGAAACGGCTTCGCAAGTCCAGATTCCGGTCGGAATGTCCGGTCAGCGGCGAGTCCGGCGTCACCACCGCCTCCACCGCCAGCAGTTCGCCCTCCACCCCCTCAAGGATGCCCAGCGGCTCCAGCGACGCGCCCTGGACCAGGCGCTGCAGGGCCGGGGCGTCGCCCTCCAGCACCAGCACATCGTCGGCCAGCAGGCTCCAATGCCGGTCCGGCACATAGCGGCGGAACCGCTCGCGGATCAGGCCGATCACCTGCGCCTCGCCCTCCGCCAGCGCCTCGACGTCGCCGACGGTGCGGCCGACGAAGGACGATCCGGCCGGCAGCCTCATCTCGCTGGCGTAATTCTCGACGGCGAAGGTCTCCTCGGCCGACCGGGCGCCGCTGCGGTCCTGGGGCAGCAGGCGCCAGCCGACCATCAGGAACAGCAGCCCGACCACCGTGATGCCCAGCCCGACCGGCAGATAGTCGAACATCGAGAACGGTTTGCCGACGATCTCCGCCCGGACGCGCGACACGATGATGTTGGGCGAGGTGCCGACCAGCGTCATCAGCCCGCCCATCAGCGACGCGAAGGCCATCGGCATCAGCACCCGGTGCGCACCCGTGCGGTGCCGCCGCGCCAGTTGCATGGTGATCGGCAGGAAGATGGCGAGCGCGCCGATGTTCTTCATCAGCGCCGACATGAAGGCCACCGATCCGCACAGGAAGGCGATCTGCCGCGTCGGCGTGCTGAGCTTCGCGGCCACCGGCCGGACCAGCGCGTCGATCACGCCGGAGCGGGCGATGCCGGCGCTGACGATCAGGGCGGAGGCGATGATGATGACGATGTCGTCGGCAAAGCCGGAAAACGCCTTCTCCGCCGGGACCAGCCCCAGGAACACGCCGGCCAGCAGGGCCAGCACCGCAACCACATCGAAACGCAGCCTGTTCCAGATCAGCATCGCCACCACGATGCCCACCAGCGCGAAGGCCATGAACTGCTGAAGGGTCATCGGGTGTCCGTCCGTTGATGTCGTCCGCTGGTAACCCCGCCGCATCCCGCTGGTTCCCGCAGCGCCCGCGCTTGGGATTCGAAGGCCGATCGACGTGGTCCCGATCCTCCAGTTCGGGCGGGGTTCCACAGAAGACCTCATTTCCCGGCCCGAGTGCCGGGAACCTGGGCTGCTTTATCGAGTTGTACTGGACAGGTCTTGCGAGCGGTCGCCGCAGCCAGCTTTTCACATCGGTCTTCCTGAGGACTGCAGGATTTCCCGGAACATTTAGACGGAGTGAACCCATGCGACACATTCTCATCCTTGCTGCCGCCGCCGTGCCCTTGATGCTTGCGGGCTGCGCTTCCGAAAACAGCAGCAGCTATGGCACCTCCGGCAGCACGGGTGTCAGCCCGCAGTCGATCTCGCCCAACGAGCCCGGCATGGGCCAGGGTATGACCCGCAAGTCGCTGAACGAGTCCAACCGGGCCGGTTCCGGGGCCAGCGGAATGGCCTACGACAACAATGAGACGGTTTCGCCGAACGAGCCCGGCATGGGCGAGAGCAAGACCCGCAAGTCGCTGCCGAACACCGCCGGGAAATCCTCCTCCTCGTCCTGGTAAGGAAGGACAGAGAAAGTCCTGCTAAGGACGGGCTTCCAGCACGAAAAAGCCCCCGGCACCGCTGCGGGGGCTTTTTTCTTGCCCGAAGAGCGCCCAGTCCGTTCTATCCATGCGGACGGTCGAACACCTCCGACAGCCAATCGATGAAAACTCTTATCCGCGAAGACAGATGGCGGTTCTGCGGATAGACCACCGACACCGGCATCGGTGGGGGCGGGAAGGCTTCCAATACCGGGACCAGTTGCCCGGCGGCGATCTGGTGCTCCACGCGATAGCGCGGGACCTGTATCAACCCCAACCCCGCGACAGCCGACGCCGTGTAGATCTCCGCCCCGCGGACGACGACGTCGTAGGGCAGTTGAACCTCCCAGTCCCGCTCCCGCGTCGTGAACTCCATCGGATAGGATTGCCCGGTCGCCGAGGCGGCATAGCCGACCATCCGATGACCGTCGAGATCGTCCGGCGTCGACGGGGTGCCATGACGGTCGAGGTAGGCGGGACTCGCCAGGGTCAGTTGCTCGAACACCGTGATGCGGCGGCCGATCAGGGAAGAGTCGGACAGATCACCAGCCCGCACGACACAATCGACGCCCTCGGTGATGAGGTCCACCATCCGGTCGCCTTCGCTGAGGTTCAGTGAAATTCCCGGATAGCGCGCGATGAACGCAGGCAGCGCCGGCAGGATGAAGAACCGCGCGATGGTGCCCTGCATATCGACGCGAAGCGGCCCCCTGGGCTCGGCGTTCCTGAAGACGCTCTGCATCTCATCGAGATCGGCGAGAAGGCGAAGGCAACGCTCATGGTAGAGCGAGCCGTCGAGCGTCGGCCGGACAGTCCGTGTCGTCCGCTCCAGCAGCCGGACGCCGAGATCCGCCTCGAGGCGCTGGATCGCATGCGTGGCTGTCGGGCGTGGAACCTGCAGGTCCCGCGCGGCCTGAGCGAAGCTCCCACGTTCGACGATCCTGACGAACAGACGCATGACATCGATGCGATCCATGGTCGGTCCATGCGATTGTTAATCCCAGAGAAATGGTGATGTCGAATTCGCCGGTCTACCCCCGAATTTTGAAACGGGCGATTTTCGTTCCCGAGAGCAGCGGCTGAATGAGGCGCAATTGCCGGTCCAGCGAGCAGCCGGATCAGCCGCTCATCAACCGAACATCCCGCAGGAGCGAAGACCATGCCGTTCGTCAATTTCAAGGTTCCCGAGGCCGCTCTGAGCCGTGCGCAGAAGGAGGAAATCGTCCATCGCACCACCGCGATGCTTGTCGAGTATTTCTCGGAGGCTGCCCGCCCGCACACCATGGTCCTGATCGAAGAGGTCAAGGACGGCGGCTATGCCCGCGCCGACGAGGTGTTCGTCATCCCGGACGCCTATCGGGCCAAGGATTGAACGCGGCCGGACACCACCACTCGCACCAGGAGAGAGGGAGCAGGACAATGACGTCATCAACGAACAGGGTCGCGATCGTCACCGGAGCATCCCGCGGCATCGGAGCCGCCATTGCCCGGCGGCTGGCCAGTGACGGCCTCGCCGTCGTCGTCAACTATGCCGGCAGCGCCGGCGCCGCCGGCAAACTGGTCGATGAGATCGAGCAGGCCGGCGGTAGGGCCATCCCCGCCCAAGCCGACGTCAGCGACCCGGCGGCGGTGAAGCGGCTGTTCGATGCCGCCGAGGCGGCCTATGGCGGCGTGGACGTGCTGGTGAACAATGCCGGCATCATGTCGCTGGCGCCCGTTGCGCAGATGGACGACGACGCCTTCGACCGGATCATCGCCATCAACCTCAAGGGGACGTTCAACGGGCTGCGCGAGGCGGCGAACCGGCTGCGCGACGGCGGCCGGATCGTGAATTTCTCCACGAGCGTCGTGGGCCTCTACCAGCCGGGCTACGGGGTCTATGCGGCCACGAAGGCGGCCGTCGAGGCCCTGACGCATATCCTGGCGAAGGAGCTGGGATCCCGGGGGATCACCGTCAACGCGGTCGCACCCGGCCCGGTCGCCACCGAACTCTTCCTCCACGGCAAGGATCAGGCCACGCTCGATCGGATCAGGCAAATGATTCCGCTCGGCCGCCTGGGCGAGGTCGACGACATCGCGCGCGTGGTGTCCCTGCTCGTCGGGCCGGATGGCGGCTGGATCAACGGCCAGATCCTGCGGGCGAACGGCGGCGTGGTCTGACGTGGTCTGAGGGAGTGTGCGGCATGAGGCAGGCCATTCTCATCAACGGCGCATCGAGCGGCTTCGGCCGCCTGATGGCGAACGCCCTGGCCGCACTGGGGCATATCGTCTACCCGCTAAGCCGGATCGCAGGGACTGATCCGTAGCCTCGCCCCCGCACCATCGCCGGCGCGCTGCAGCCAGATCGACACCAAAGTACTTAATCCTTTCACTCTTTGGTGCCAGCCCTATGCCACCCTTCCGTGAGCACGGCTGAGTT
>CBIHQY010000046.1:0-44607 GCA_966212305.1 uncultured Azospirillum sp. | reverse complement strand
GCCTACACCGACAGCTTCGACGACCGCTTCTTCTTCGAGGTGGTGGAGCGGCGTGCCGGCTACCGCCAGTTCGGCGCCGTGAACGCCGCCGTACGCATGGCCGTGCAGGCGCAACTGCGCGAAGGCGCCCGCCCGGAACTCTATCTCGACTGAAAATGAACGAAACAGTGCGTTTGTTTGGAGACACCCCGCCATGAACCGCCCGGTCCTTGTCCTGAACGGACCCAACCTCAACCTGTTGGGCAAGCGCGAGCCGCACATATACGGCTTTGAGACCCTGGCCGATGTCGAAGCGGACTGCCGCCGCACCGGTGAGACGCTCGGGCTCGCCGTCGATTTCCGCCAGTCAAACGCCGAACATGTGCTGATCGACTGGATCCACGAAGCCCGCGAGACGGTCGACGGGCTGGTCATCAACCCGGCCGGCTTGACCCACACCTCGGTGTCGCTGATGGACGCGCTGTCGGCTTGCGCCTTCCCGATCCTGGAGGTCCATATCTCCAACATCCACCGACGCGAGGACTTCCGCCATTTCTCCTATGTGTCGCGGGTCGCGGCCGGGGTGATCTGCGGCTTCGGCACCCAGGGCTACACGCTGGCCCTTCAGCGCATCGCCCGCCTGCTGGAGAGCGCCGCGAAATGAACGCCATCTCCCGACCGGCCCTCACCCCCACACCCGCCACCGGCAACTCCATCCTCGTCGGGCTGATCGGTGCCGGCATCCAGGCCTCCCGAACCCCGGCGATGCACGAGCGGGAGGCCGACGCGCTGGGCCTGCGCTGCCTCTACCGGCTGATCGACCTCGACAGCCTTGGCATCGGCCCCGAAGCCCTGCCGGAGCTTCTGTCGGGGGCCGAGCGCATGGGCTACACCGGCCTCAACGTCACCTATCCCTGCAAGCAGACGATCATCCCGCTGCTGGACGAGCTGTCGGACGATGCCCGCGCCATCGGAGCGGTCAACACCGTCGTGCTGAAGGACGGCCGGCGGATCGGCCACAACACCGATTGCTCCGGTTTCGCCGAGGGCTTCCGCCGCGGGCTCGGCGGCGTCCCGATGGACCGGGTGGTGCTGCTGGGTGCCGGCGGGGCCGGGGCGGCGGTCGGCCATGCCGCCTTCCATCTCGGAGCGGGCCGGCTGGACATCTTCGACTCAGATCCGATGCGGGCGATGCTGCTGGCCGATCAGCTCAACGCCCGCTTCGGCGCCGGGCGGGCCTCGGCGGTTGCAGACCTGACTGGGCTGGGCGCCGCGATGGCGGCGGCGGACGGGCTGATCCACGCCACGCCTACCGGCATGGCGAAGTTCCCCGGGCTGCCGCTGCCGGCCGACATGCTGCACCCGCAGCTGTGGGTGGCGGAGATCGTCTATTTCCCGCTGGAGACCGGGCTGCTGCGCGCGGCACGGGCGATCGGCTGCCGGACGCTGGACGGCGGCGGAATGGCGGTGTTCCAGGCGGTGGATGCCTTCAGGCTGTTCACCGGGATCTCCCCCAATGCCGAACGCATCCACGCGCATTTCGCAGCGATGGACGCCGGCCAAGCCACCGCTTGATAATGGCCGCCTGTTAATCGGCGCCAATCACACAGACAAGCCGGCGGGGCCGCCGGCACCGGGAGGACCGCATGAGACAGCTGGTCGAGGTCTATTTCACCCTCATCAAGATCCTGATGGCGCTGTGCATGGCCGGCATGGTGGTGCTGGTGTTCGGCAATGTCGTGCTGCGCTACGTCTTCAACAGCGGCATCACGGTGTCGGAGGAGATGTCGCGCCTGTTCTTCGTCTGGATGTGCTTCCTCGGCGCCATCCTGGGCCTGCGGGAACGGGCGCATCTCGGCGTCGACGCGCTGGTGGCGCGCCTGCCGCGGACCGGCAAGATGGCCTGCGCGCTGACCAGCTGCGGATTGATGCTGTGGGTCACCTGGCTGGTGCTGCAGGGAAGCTGGACGCAGACCGTCATCAACTGGGACGCGCAGGCACCGGCCACCGGCCTGTCGATGGGGCTGCTGTACGGCATCGGCGTGGTGTTCGGCCTGTCGACCGGCGTCATCCTGCTGCATGAGTTGTATCTGCTGCTGACCGGCAAACTCTCCGACGCCGACCTCGTGATGGTCGCGGAATCCGAGGATCTGCCGGAGGCGACCGCCCATGGCGCCCACACCGGCGGACACCGGACGCACCAGAGCACCAAGCGGGAAGCGGACCTGCCGCTGCCTCCCCGCACCGCCTCCAGCCGCTGAGGACGCCGGACCATGACCATCACCATCTTCCTCGGCTCGCTGCTGGGCGCCATGGCCATCGGCATGCCCATCGCCTACGCCCTTCTGCTGTGCGGCGTGGCGATGATGATCCAGCTCGACCTGTTCGACGCGCAGATCGTGGCGCAGAACCTGATCAACGGCGCCGACAGCTTCCCGCTGATGGCCGTGCCCTTCTTCATGCTGGCCGGCGAGATCATGAACACCGGCGGCCTTGCCAAGCGCATCGTCAACCTCGCCATGGCGATGGTCGGCCATATCCGCGGCGGGCTCGGCTATGTCGCCATCCTGGCGGCGACGGTGATGGCCAGCCTGTCCGGTTCCGCCGTGGCCGACGCGGCGGCGCTGGCAACCCTGCTGGTGCCGATGATGGTGGCGGCCGGCCATGACCGGAACCAGTCGGCCGGCCTGATTTCCGCCAGCGCCATCATCGCGCCCGTCATCCCACCGTCCATCGGCTTCGTCATCTTTGGCGTCGCGGGCAACGTCTCGGTCACCAAGCTGTTCCTCGCCGGCATCTTCCCCGGCATCCTGCTGGGCGTCGGGCTGTGCGGCGCCTGGTGGTACGTGTCGCGCCGGGAAAATCTGGTTCCGCCGCCGCGCCGCTCCCTGCGCGAGATTCTGGTGGTCCTGCGCGAAGGCGCGTGGGCGCTGATGCTGCCGGTGATCATCATCGTCGGCCTGAAGTTCGGCGTCTTCACCCCCACCGAGGCCGCCGTGGTCGCCGCCGTCTATTCTCTGTTCGTCGCCGTCTGCGTCTATCGCGAGATGTCGGTCGCCGACATCTATCCGGCCCTGGTCGGGGCCGCGAAGACGACCAGCGTCGTCATGTTCCTGGTCGCCGCCGCGCTGGTGTCGTCCTGGCTGATCACGGTGGCGAACCTGCCGGGCATGGTGACCGATCTGCTGGCTCCGCTGATGGACAGCCCGACCCTGCTGATGCTGGCGATGATGGCGCTGGTGGTGGCGATCGGCACCTCGATGGACATGACGCCGACCATTCTGATCCTGACGCCGATCCTGGTCCCGGTGTGCAAGCAGGCCGGCATCGACCCGGTCTATTTCGGAGTGCTGTTCATCATCAACTGCGCCATCGGACTGATCACGCCGCCGGTCGGCACCGTGCTGAACGTCGTCTGCGGCGTCTCCAAGGTCAAGATGCAGGACGTGGTCCGTGGCGTGTGGCCCTTCCTGATGGTGCAGCTGGGGGTCCTGCTCCTGCTCACCCTCTTCCCGTCGCTGGTCATGGCGCCGGCCGCTTGGCTCAGCCGCTGATCCGCCATTGGGATCCCCTGCCCTCTTCAAGAAAAAACCCGGAGGAAACGACATGAAGACGTCCATGAAGTCCCTGCTGGCCGGCCTGCTGCTGCCCGGCCTCCTGTTCGCAGTCGCCGCCGGCGCTGCGGAGTACAAGGAACGGTCGATCAAGTTCGCCTTCCAGAACGTCAAGGAGCACCCGCAGGGCCAGGGCGCCCAGAAGTTCGCCGACATCGTCGAGGCGAAGAGCGGCGGCAAGATCAAGGTGAAGCTGTTCCCCGGCGGCACACTGGGCGGCGACGTGCAGACCGTGTCGGCGCTGCAGGGCGGCATCGTCGAGATGTCGGTGATGAACGCCGGCATCCTGGTTTCCCAGGCCAAGGAATTCGCCCTGGTCGACCTGCCCTTCCTGTTCAACAGCGCGTCGGAGGCCGACGCCCTGCTGGACGGCCCGGTCGGCGAACAGCTGGTGGCGAAGCTGCCGGAGAAGGGTCTGATCGGCCTCGGCTTCTGGGACCTGGGATTCCGCGACCTGACCAACAATCGCCGGCCGGTGAAGACCGCCGCCGACATCGCCGGCCTGAAGATCCGGGTGATCCAGACGCCGATCTACATCGACATCTTCAAGGCGCTGGGCGCCAACCCGGTGCCGATGGCCTTCCCCGAATTGTACGGTGCGTTGGAGACCGGGACCGTCGATGGACAGGAGAATCCGCCCAAGACCATCGAGCTGACCAAGTTCAATGAAGTCCAGAAATACATGACGCTCACGCGGCACATCTACAATCCGCAGGCACTGATCGTCTCCAAGAGGTTCTGGGATACGCTGAACGCCGATGAAAAGTCCCTGCTCCAGAGCGCTGCCGCCGAAGCCACGGTCTTCCAGCGCAAGCTGTCGCGCGGGCAGGAAGCCGATGCGTTGGCATCCCTGAAGGCGAAGGGCATGATCATCGACGAACTGCCGGCCGATGAACTCGCCAAAGTTCGTGAGAAGGTCAAGCCGGTGGTCGACAAGTACAAGGCCGAAATCGGCGATGCGCTGGTCACGCAAGCCTATGCGACGATCGAAAAGAAGCGCGCTTCGAACTGACTCGGGAGCCCTGGGTGAAGTGGGCTTGCCCACTTCGCCACTCCGGCATTGAGCTTTCTATCCGGTTCGTTCATTACCTCCCCCGGAGGCGCTCCCCGCGCCGCATGAACATGGGACACAGCATGACGGCGGACGACGCGACTGGGACGACGCACAAGGCCAAGCCAAGCCGCAAGAACGATCCCGAAGGCACCCGCCAGGACATTCTCGAGGTGGCGACGGAAGAGTTCGCCTCGCTGGGCTTCAGCGGCGGCCGGGTCGACGCCATCGCCGCGCGCACCAGAACGACCAAGCGGATGATCTACTATTACTTCGGCGGCAAGGAGGAGCTGTATCTTGCCGTGCTGGAGAAGGTCTATGGCGACATCCGCGCCATCGAAAACCGCTTGAACCTCCAGGACCTGGAACCGGAGGCGGCGATCCGCGCCCTGACCGACTTCACCTTCGACTACCAGGAGCAGCACGAGGATTTCATCCGGCTGGTCAGCATCGAGAACATCCACCGCGCCGAGCACATGAAGAAATCGAAGGCGATCGCCAATCTGAACATCACGGTGATCGACACGCTGGCCCGAATCCTGGAGCGCGGCCGGGCGGCGGGCGTGTTCAAGTCCGACATCCAGCCGATCGACCTGCATCTGATGATCAGCGCCTTCTGTTTCTTCCGGGTGTCGAACCGCCACACCTTCAATCTGATCTTCCATCAGGACCTGACCGCCACCGACACCCGTGCCCGCCACAAAAAGATGATTGCAGACGCCATCGTCAGCCTGCTCAAGGGGACTGCAAACGCCTAGCCCCCATGTCCCTGCTGAGCTGTAGAGTCCGTCGCAAAGGGATCGGGAGACGGGACATCAGAACGGACCGCCGGATCATACGGCAACAATCTCCATCAGCCGGGCACGATCGGCAGGGGAGGCCGCTTCACCATGGAGCGTGATGCGACCCCGTTCCACCGCATAGAAACGATCGGCGACATCCAGGGCGCGGTGGATGTTCTGCTCCACCAGCAGGATGGTCAATCCTGCCCGCTTCAGCTCCGTGATGATCGCGAAGATCTCGTCGACGATCATCGGCGCCAGACCTTCCGTCGGTTCGTCGATCAGCAGCAATTTGGCAGTGCCCACCATTACGCGGGCCATCGCCAGCATCTGCTGCTCGCCGCCGGACAAAGTGGTGCCGAGTTGCCGCCGCCGTTCGGCCAGCCGGGGGAAGCGGGCGAAGGCCTGTCCAATCGCCTGTTCATTCTCCCGGCGCGCCCGGCCGGGACATTGGCGCAGGCCCAGCCGCAGATTCTCCTCGACGCTGAGGCCCGGGAAGATGCGGCGATCCTCCGGCACCAGCCCGAGCCCGAGGCGGGCGATGGCGTCGGGCGTCTGCCCGGCCAGATCGGTGCCGCCGTATCGGATCGTCCCGGAACTGGCCGGCACCCAGCCGGCGACGGATTTCAGGATAGTGGTCTTGCCGACGCCGTTGCGACCAAACAGACCGACCACCTCCCCCGGCCCGGCCTGCAGGGACAGCCCCTGCAGGACGTGGCTGAGGCCGTAATGCGCGTGCAGGTTCTCGATGGAAAGCATGGGTGTCACCCGTGTCCGAAATAGGCAGCCTGTACGGCGGGATCGGCGCGCACCACGCCGGGCGGCCCTTCGGCAATTTTCCGGCCCTGGGCCATCACGACGACATGGTCCGACAGGCTCATCACCAGTCCGATGTCGTGTTCGATCAGCAGCACGGTCAGGTCGCCGGCCAGCGAGCGGATCAGCGCGCCGGTGTCGGCCGTGTCGCCGTGACTCATGCCCTGGGTCGGCTCGTCCAGCAGCAGCACCCGCGGTTCGGCGGCCAGCGCCACCGCGATTTCCAGCCGCCGCTGTTCACCGTGCGACAGGTTGCCGGCAAGCTCGCGCGCCTTGGCCGACAGGCCGAAGCGCTCCAGCAGCGCATCGGCCTTTGCCAGCGCCCGGCGGCTGTGGCCGACCGGACGCAGCGCGTTCCAGGGCCTCTCCAGCACCTGTGCCGCGATCCGCAGGTTTTCCAGAACCGGCAGCTCGAAGAACAGGTTGGTGATCTGGAAGGACCGCGCCAGCCCGGCGGCGAGCAGGCGGTCGGGGGACCGCCCAGTGACATCGGCGCCGTCCAGGGTCACCCGGCCGCCGGTCGGGCGGATGGCGCCGCTGATCAGGTTGAACAGCGTGCTCTTGCCTGCCCCGTTGGGTCCGATGACCGAGGTGATCCGTCCGGCGGCAGCCTCGAAGCCGACGCCCGCCACCGCCTGGAGCCCGCCGAAATTCGCCGACAGGTCGCGCACGCCCAAGGCACAGGCGCCGCCTGCGCCGGCCGCCGCCGTTTTGAGAGGGGATGCCATCATGGCGTCGCCCTCCATTGTCCAGTGCGGCGGCTCAGCCGCGCCAGCAGGGCGCCGACCAGCCCCTTGCGCAGGAAGATGACGGACAGCATGAAGATGACCCCCACGACGATCAGGTGATGCTCGGTCCAGGATCCGACGACCGAGCGCAGGGCCGTCAGCAGCAGGCTGCCCACCACCGGCCCGACCAGCGTGCCGACGCCGCCGACGATAACAGTGATGACGGCGTTGCCGGAGGTCTCGAAGAACATCAGTTCAGGCGAGACGAAGCCGCGCAGCATCGGGTAGAGCGCCCCCGCCAGCGCCGCGACGCAGGCCGCCAGCACATAGACCGCCAGCTTGTAACGCCAGGCGTTGAAGCCCAGGAACGGCACCCGCTTCTCGTTGGCGCGGATGGCGGCCAACGTCCGGCCGAACGGCGCGTCCATCAGATAGGTCAGCCCGGCATAGGCGGCCACGGTCAGGGCCAGCACCAGCAGGAAAAAGGACAGCGGGTCGGCGGTGTCGAGGCTGACCGGTCCGAAACCGACCTGGATCTGCGGGATGCCGATCAGCCCGTCAGACGCGCCCAGCGCGCGGGTGTTGTAGACGGTCTTGGCGGCGACTTGGGCCAGCCCGAAGGTGATGAGGGCGAAATAGACGCCCTTCACCCGGTTGGCGATGACGCCGCCGATCAGGCCCGCCACGCCGCCCGACAGCAGGGCCGCCGCCATCGCCAGCCAGAAGCTGGGGGCGACGTCGCGCAGGACGAGCGCCGAGACATAGGCGCCCAGCCCGAAATACAGTGCCTGTCCCAGAGACAGCAGGCCGGTGTAGCCCAGCAGCAGGTCGACGCTCATCGCCAGCCCGGCGAAGATCAGCGCTTCGGTCGCCAGACGCAGGTAGAAGCCGTTGCCGGTCGCCCAGGCGACGGCGGCGAATCCCAGCGCTACCGCCAGGAAGGCCAGCGCCAGCCAATGGACCGGAGCCAGACGGGAGAACCAGGAAACCGGCCCAGCCCTGCCGGGATCGGACAGGGTTTGCAGAGTGGCTTCAGGCATGTCCGAGCCTCCCGAACAGGCCCTGCGGCCGGACCATCAGCACCAGCACCATGATCCCGAACACCAGCGGATCGGACCACACGGGCGAGATGTAGAGGCTGGACAGCGCCTGCACCTGGGTCAACAGCAGGCCGGCGATCACCGCCCCCTGGATCGACCCCATGCCGCCGACGATCACCACGGTGAAGGCCATCAGGATGAAATCGCGTCCCATGGTCGGGAACACCGAGTAGATCGGCGCCAGCAGCACGCCGGCCAGCCCGGCCAGAGCCACCCCGAAGGCGAAGGTGCCGGCATAGACGCGGCGCACCGGAACGCCCAGCGACGAGGCCATGTCCTTGTCGAAGGCGGCCGCCCGGACCATGGCGCCAAGCCCGGTGCGGAAGACCACCAGCCAGACCGCGGCGATCAGCGCGAGGCCGAAGCCGATCAGGAACAGCCGGTAATTCGGCAGGAACATGCCGAGGATCTCGGTACCGCCCTCGATCGGGTTCTCGGGCCGCAGGGTGTTGGGTCCATAGACCAGCTTCAGCAGATCCTCCAGGATCATCCCCAGCCCGAAGGTCAGCAGCAGGGTCAGGATGTGGCGGTCGCGGCTGTGGAAGACCCGTGCGATCAGCCAGCGCTCGGCCATCCAGCCGATCGGCAGCATCAGCAGCGGCACCAGCACCAGCAGCGCCCAGAACCCGACGCCCAGCCCGGCCAGGGTCAGGGACAGGAAGGCGCCCATGGCGTAGAACTCGCCATGGGCCATGTTGATGACGTCCAGCAGCCCGAAGATGATGGTCAGGCCCAGCGCCATCAGAACGACGGCAACCCCGAGCGACAGACCGTTCAGCGCCTGCGGCGCCAGGACGAATTGCAGATAGTCGATGAGATCGGCCATGGCCATCGGCTCCTTGACTGCGTCCTCAGAAGCGGGTGCAGAGGTCCGGCCCGATGGCCTTCTCACCCGGAACGGTGCCGACCACGTCGAAGCGGTTGTTGGTGCCGTCCGACGAGATGCGCACTGCGTACATGTCCTGGACCGCCTGATGGTCGCCGGCCCGCATGGTCTTGGTGCCCTGCGGCGTGTTCCAGCTCAGCCCTTCCATCGCCTTGCGCAGCGCCTCGGTGTCGGTGCCGCCGGCCTTCTCCGCCGCCGCCTTGAAAAAGCCGATCAGGCCGTAGCTGTCGGCGCCGTAGAGGTCGGGGGCGGTGTCGTAGGCCTTGCGGAAGGCGGCGACGAAGGCCTTGTTCTCGGGCGTCGCCAGTTCCGCCGAATAGCCGACGCCGGTGACGAAGCCGTCGGCCGCCTTGCCGATGGCGCCGATGTTCTGGGCGGTGACGGTGCCCGACGCGCCGACGATGGTCAGGTTGCGCAGCAGCCCGTATTCGCCCATCTGCGTCAGCAGCCGCACGGTGTCGTTGCCGGCGGTGGAGGTATAGAGCACGCTGGGACGCGCGGCACGGAGCTGCCCGAAATACTGCGAGTAGTCCTTGCTGCCGAGCGGCGCGAAGACCTCGCCGGTCGATTGCGCCCCAGTCTTCTCCGCCGCCTCCTTGAAGGCCGCGACGGTCGAACGGCCCATCTCGTAGTCGGGGCCGAGGTAATAGACCTTGGCCTTCGGCTTGTCCTTGGCCAGCCATTCCGCCAGCGCGGCCGACTGTTGCCCCGCCCGCGCGTTCACCCGGAAGACGTTGGGCGAGCATTTGTCGGTGGTGATGGCGTCGGAGAAGGAGACTGTGGTGGCGATCAAGCGCCCGTTGCGCTCGGCGAGCTGCCCGACCGCCAGGGTGGAGCCGGAATTGACGGTACCGGTCAGGAAATCGACCTTGTTGACCTGGAACAGCTTCTCCGCCTTCTGGGTGGCGACGGCGGGATTGGCCTCCTCGTCCTCGAACAGCAGTTCGACCTGACGGCCCATGATGCCGCCCGCGCCGTTGACCTCCTTCGTCGCCAGTTCCAGGCCCCAGCGGACCTGCTGGCCGATCGGCGCGTAGGTGCCCGATAGCGGGGTCACCACCCCGATGCGGATCGGATCGGCGGCCTGCGCCGTCCCAGGGACCGCGAATGGCGCCGCCAGCAGGGTCATCAGCGGCGACAGGGCGTAAACTGACCTCAGAAGAGCGTTCTTGGACATGGATGGTCTCCCTCACTGGCGCGATGCCGCGCCTGGAATTTGGAAAGGCGGCGCCCGCTCGTTCGATGGCGGGCGCTCAACGTCGGTGCCGAAACCGGGGGTCAGTTGCCCGTGAAGACGGGCTTGCGCTTCTCGTGGAAGGAGGCGACCCCTTCCTTGAAATCCTCGGAGCCGCGCAAGCGGCCGTAGGCCTGACCCTCGATCTCGATGGCGCCGTTGACCGACACGTTGTTGCCGGCGTTCAGCACGCCCTTGATGGTGCGCTGGGCCAGCGGCGAGAAGCCGCGCAGTTCATCGACCAGGGCGGCGACCGTCGCTTCCAGTTCGGCATCGGCGACGCAGTCGGTGACGAAGCCCCAGTCGGCCGCCTGACGGCCGGGGATGCGCTTGGCCCGCATCACCATATCCTTGGTCCGGCAGATGCCGATCATGTGCAGCAGGCGGGCCGAGCCGCCCGAGCCGGGGATCATGCCGATGCGCATTTCCGGCAAGGCGAACTGCGCGGTCTCCGACACGATGCGGAAATCGCAGGCCAGCGACAGCTCGAAGCCGACGCCGAAGCAATAGCCGCGGACCTGGGCGATCACCGGCTTGCGGCAGCGTTCCGGCGCGGCGATGTTGACCGCCAGCTCCGACACATGCTCCGCCGACTTCTCCATGAAGCCGGCGATGTTGCCGCCGGACGAGAAGTTCTCGCCCTCGGCGCGCAGGACGATCACGCGCACCTTGGGATCGCGGTCCAGCACCGCGAACACCGCGGCGAACTGGTCGCGCTGGAGCATGCTGACGATGTTGAAGGGCGGACGGTGCAGCACGATGTCGGCGCGTTCCTTGGCCTCGTCGATCTCCACGCGGAAGCCGTCGAGGTCGGCGAGCAGGCGGTCGGTGCTGTCGAAACGGTAGGGGGTCACGGTCGGAAACTCCATGGATGAAGGCGGTGTTCAGGAGAGTGTCGGGCTGTGTTCGGTCGGGCTTTGCTCCAGGGCGAATTCGCCGGCCTGGAGCTTGCGGCGCAGGATCTTGCCGACCGGCGATTTTGGGATTTCATCAAGGAAGACGTACTCGCGCGGGCGCTTGAAGTTGGCGAGGCCGGAGGTGCGGCAATGATCGTCGAGAGCCTTCGCCTCGACGCCGTGGGCGCGCTTGACGAAGGCGACCACCCGCTGGCCCCAGCGCTCGTCGGGCAGGCCGGCGACCGCCACCTCCAGCACGCCGTCATGCAGCGACAACACGCTTTCGATCTCGACCGGCGAGACGTTCTCGCCGCCGGTGATGATCATGTCGTCGACCCGGCCGGTGACGAACAGGTCGCCGTCGGCGTCGAGGAAGCCGATGTCACCGGTGAAGTACCAGCCGGAATGCAGCGCCTTGGCATCGGCGTCCGGCCGTTTCCAATACCCCTCGAAGGATTCATCGCCGGACAGGTCGGCGACGATCTGCCCCTCCTCCCCGGCCGCGGCGCACGCGTCGGGATCGAAGCTGCCGAGGCGGACGATGCGGATGCGCTGGTTCAGCGCCGCCTTGCCGGCCGATCCCGGCTTGGCCGGCGCGTTCTGGTCGATGGTGAAGGTGTAGATCTCAGACGAGCCGTAATGATTGACGAACAGCTCGGGCCGGAAGGCGGCGTCCAGCCGCTTCAGCAGACCGTCGGTCATCGACGCCCCGGCGAAGCCCAGCTTGCGCACCGACGACACGTCGGTCTTCGTGAATTTCGCGTCGGCCAGCAGGTCGTGGTACAGCGTCGGCACCAGATAGAGGCAGGTCAGCCGCTCCGCCGCGATCAGGTCAAGCGCGCGGCCGGTGTCGAAACGCGGCAGGCAGACGAAGCAGCCGTCGACCAGCGCCATCGCCAGCAGCGAGCGCACCCCCATCGTGTGGTAGAGCGGCATCACCCCCAGCGTCCGCTCGCCCCGGCGGTAGCAGTTCTGGGCGACATGGGCGATTGCGGAGGCGCGCTCCGTCCGGTGACGGCGCGGCACGCCCTTGGGCTTGCCGGTGGTGCCGGAGGTGTAGAGGAACAGCGAGACATGCTCCGCCGTGGCGCGGGGCTGCGCTTGAGCCATTTCGCTGTCCAGCAGATCGGCGAAGCGGTGGTCGCATCCATTGTCCGGATCACCGACCGCAATGCGGGGCAGCGCCCGCGCGGCGGCGGAGTCCCGGACGGCATCGGCCGAGACGTCCTGATAGAACAGGGCGCGCACCTCGGCGTTGGGCAGGCAATAATCCAGTTCATCCGCCTTCACCCGCCAGTTCAGCGGCACGACGGCGACGCCGGCGAGCTGGCAGGCCCAATGAATGGTCGCCATCTCGTGAGTGTTCTGCAGCGCGGTGGCGATGCGGTCGCCGGGATGCAGGCCGAGCCGGTCGAAGGCGCCGACCAGCCGGCAGATGCGCTCCAGCCATTGCGCGTAGGTCAGCCGCAGGTCGCCGTCGATGATGGCGACCGCGTCGGGGCTGCGTTCCGCGCTGGCCAGGATGCTGCGGCCGAGGTCAAACATGGGCGACCTCCTTTATCGTCTGGCCCGTGACCTCCATCACGGCGCGGACGATGCCGGCATATCCGGTGCAGCGGCAAAGATGGCCGCTCAGCATGTCGCGTAGCTCCTCTTCGGTGGGTTTGGGATTGCGGTCCAGGTAATCGGTCAGCGACATCAGGATGCCGGCCGTGCAAAAGCCGCATTGCAGGGCGTGGTGACGGCGGAACGCCTCCTGAAGCGCGGTCATCCGCCCCTCGTTGGCCTGCGCCAGCCCTTCGACGGTGTCGATGCGCCGGCCGTCGGCCTGCACCGCCAGGGTCAGGCAGGCGCGGACCGCCACGCCGTCGATGCGGACGGTGCAGGCGCCGCAGACGCCGTGTTCGCAGCCGACGCGGGTGCCATGCGCGCCCAACTCGTGGCGCAGGAAATCGCTCAGCAGCAGGCGCGGATGGGCATGGCCGATGCGTGGCGTGCCGTTCAGGACGATGGAGACGGCATGGCGCGTCTCGGCCCCCAGCGGCGATGTGGATTTCAGCGGCGGCATGACAAGGCTTCCTCAAGGACGGTGCGGCCGATCCGACGGACGAGGTCGCGGCGGTATCGTGCGGTGGCGTGCTGGTCATCGTCGCCGCCGAGATCCCAGGCGAAGGCGTTCAGCGCCTCGTCAAGATCCGGCGGCAGCCCGCCGGCGGCGAGCGGCCAGGAGCGCAGCGTCGGCCGGTCGGCCACCCCGCCGACGGCAAGGCTGGCGCGCTCTCCATCCACCGTGGCGGCGCAGGCGGTGATGGCGAAATCGCCGTGCCGCATCGACTGCTCGCGGAAGGCATGGCCGCTGTTTGGCCGGGCCAGGGGAAAGCGCACGCATTCGATGATCTCATCCACCGCCTTCACCGTGGTCAGCGGTCCCAGGAAGAAGTCGGCGGCGGGGACGGTGCGGCGGCGGCGCAGGTTGCGCAGCAGCACCTCGCCACCGGTGGCGACCAGACAGAGCGGCGTCTCGGCGCTGGGATCGGCATGGGCGACGGAGCCGCAGAGCGTGCCACGGTTGCGGGTCTGGAAATGGCCGACACACGGCAGGGCGGCGGCCAGCAGCGGCACCTCCCGCGCCAGGGTCGGGCGGGCCAGCACCTCGGCCTGGGTGACGGCGGCGCCGACGGTCAGCCAGCCATCCTCGGCACGAAGCGTACGCAACTCCTCCAGCCGGCCGAGGTCGATCAGCAGGCGCGGCTGCACCAGCCGCATGTTCAGCATCGGCATCAAGGACTGGCCGCCTGCGATCACGCGGGCGTCGTCGCCCCCGGCCGCCAGCGCCGCCAGGGCATCGGCAACCGTCGCTGGCCGCAAATAGTCGAAGGACGCGGGTTTCATCGCTTGAGTCCCAGAAGGCGCAGCAGGCGCGCCAGAAGTGACGGGTGTCCGGCCGGTGCCGCAGGGCCGCCGGCGCGGGCGACCAGCTTCTCGAAGAACTGGCCGATCAGCAGGCGCGACGCGCTGTCGAGCATCCGGCCGCCAACCGCGGCGACCTTGCCGCCGACCGACGCGCCATAGCGGTAGGTGACGCGCGTGCCGGTGGGCGTGCGCTCCAGCGTGACATGCCCGGTGCCGCTGCCCGATCCGAGCGCACTGGTGCCGCTGCCGGTCAGGGTCAGCGCGTTGGGCGGGTCGAGGTCGGACAACGCCACCTCCGCCGTGTAGCGACCGCGCACCGGACCGATGCCGACCACCACCTCCGCCCGGTAGGCGTTGGGACCGACGAGGTCCAGCGCCTCGCAGCCGGGCAGCAGCGCCGCCAACTCCTTGGGATCGAGCAGGATGGCCCAGACCTGTTCCGGCGTCGCCGGAACCTCCCGGCTGCCCTCCCCGGTCAGGCCGCGCCCACCTTTTGCAGCGGCCGGCGGCGGACTTTCCCTGGAACCGGCTGCAGATGCCGGGCGCGGCGGTTCGGGCGGATGGATCAGCGCCGCCAGCTTGGCGGGGGTGATCGGCAGGGACGGCGGCTCGTCCACGGAAATGCCGGACAGCGCGTCGGCCACCGCGTTGGCGAGGCAGACCGGCGTGCTCATGCAATTCCCCTCCCCCACCCCCTTGGCGCCGAGCGGCGTTACCGGCGACGGGCTTTCGCGGTGGAGGATGACGGGCACCGGCACCTCGCAGGCGGTCGGCACCAGATAGTCGGCGAAGGTGCCGGACAGGAACCGGCCGTCGTCGCCATAGGCATATTCCTCGTACAGCGCGGTGCCGACGGCGTGGGCGAAGCCGCCGAGGATTTGGCCTTCCACCAGCAGCGGGTTCAGCAGCCGGCCGGCGTCGTGCATGGTGACGTAGCGGTCGATCCGCACCGCACCCGTCGTCCGGTCGATTTCCACGCCGCAAAAATCGAAGATAAAGCCGTAGCAGGCCGAACTGTTGATGTGGTCGGCGTCGGTCGGCGCCTTCAGCGGCTCCGGCGTCCAGAAGGCGGTCTCGCGCAGCGCCGCCTCCTGCCCGTCCGGCAGTGTTCCCGGCGCCCAGTGGCCGGCGGCGGCGACGCGGGAGAAGGACAGGTTGTTGTCCGGGTTGGCGTCGGAGAAGACCTTGCCACCGGCGAAGCGCACATCGTCGGCCCGACAATTCAGCTGGCCGGCGACCAGCGCCGCCATGCGGCCGCGCAGCCGGGTCGCCGCCACCTGGGCCGCGCCCGCCACCGCCCCGGCGAAGCGGCTGGAGTAGTTTCCTGATGCGATCGACCAGGCGTCCTTGCCGGTGTCGAGGTCGGTGTTGACGCGGATGTCCTCGAAGCGCAGGCCGAAGACGTCGGCCACCACCTGGGCCAGCACTGTGCGATGCCCCTGCCCCTGGGGAGCGGAGGCCACCGTCACCGACACGCCGCCGGTGGGATCGACGGCGACGCTGGCGGTCGCCTGCGCGCCATTCTTCGGCCCGGCCTTGCGCCGTTCATCGGCGGTCAGGACGGTGGTGATGTAGCCCATGTTGGAGATCGACGGCTCCACCACCGCAGCATAGCCGATGCCGTAGATCCGCCCCTCCGCCCGCAGCGCGTCGCGCCGCGCCTTCAGCGCGTCCAGCGCCCCTTCGCGCACCGCCTGTTCCAGCGTCGCGCGGTAGTCGCCGCTGTCGAGCGTTCCGCCCGATGCGGTTCGGTAGGGCATGGCCTCGGCCGCCACCAGATTGCGGCGGATGACGTCGAGCGGGTCGAGCCCCAACTCCGCCGCCACCCGGTTCATCAACCGCTCCAGCCCGTAATAGAGCTGCCCGCCGCCGAAGCCGCGGTTGAGGCCGGTCGGCGTCTTGTTGGTGACGACGATGCGGTTGGTCACCGCCAAGTTCGGGATGTCGTAGGCGCCGGTCAGGTTGCCGTGGTTGCGGTAGAGGGAGGCCGGTTCCGGCGCCCGCAGATAGGCACCGCAATCCTCGGTCTGCTCCATCCGCAGCGCCACGACGCGGCCGTCCGGCTCCACCGCCGCGTCGATGCGCATGCGGCGCGCGGTGGCGGAGGTGGCGGCCATCAGATGCTCCAGCCGGTCCTCCACCCACTTCACCGGCCGGCCGGCGACGCGGGCGCACAGCCCCATCAGCACGACATAGGGGAACACCGCCTGCTTGTTGCCGAAGCTGCCGCCGGAATGGGGCGGCGTCTTCAGCCGCAACCGCGATCCCGGCACGTTCAGCGCGCGCGCCATCACCGGATGGACGGCGAAGGGACCGGAGAAGTTCGACAGCACCTCGTAGGAATCCTCGGCCGCGTCGTAGTCGGCGAGGACGACGAAACACTCCATCGGGGTGCAGGAATTGCGGGGATACTCGACCTCGACCGACACGGTGCGTGCGGCACGGGCGAAAGCGGCCTCGGGATCGCCGTAACGGAAGCTGCGGCTGTTGACGAGGTTCGACCCCACCGCCGGATGCAGCAACTCCGATCCCTCCTCCAGCGCCTGGGCGATCGAGGTCACCGGCGGCAGCGGGCGGTAGCGCACCTCGATGCGGTCGAGCGCGTCTTCGGCCAGATAGCGGCTGTCGGCCAGCACCACCGCCACCGGCTCACCGACATGGCGCACACGGTCGATGGCGAGGCACCAATGCTCCATCGGCGCACGGACGCCGACCAGGAAGGCGCTGGCATGGCGCTTGGCGTCGGCCCCGGTCACCACGGCAGCGACGCCGGGAACCGCCAGCGCGGCGGCGGTATCGATGCCCAGCAGCTCGGCATGGGCGTGCGGGGAGCGCAGGATCGCGGCGTGCAGGGTGCCCGGCTTCACCGGCAGGTCGTCGGCATAGCGGGCAACGCCGGTCAGCAGCGCCGCATCCTCCACTCGCGGCATCGCGCGGCCGACGAATGGCGCCGGACTTTCTTTGATTTGAACGGTCTGCGGGGCCGTCATCGTCATCCTCCGGTTATTGGAGAAGACTAGACCGGTCGCCCCGCAAAGCTTTTACCGTGGAGTGTCGCGATTTACCCTAGCGTCTCATTTTCATGCATGCCCGGCCTCAGGCGGCCCCCCGCCTGCCCGGTCCACCAGATTGACGACGCGGCGGTATTCGGTGGGCGTCACGCCCTGGTGATTGCGGAAGAAGCGGCTGAAATGACTGGGCGCCGAAAAGCCGAGCCGGCCCGACACCTCGGTGGCGCTCTCCAGCCCGGCGGCCATG
The DNA here is from genome assembly GCA_966212305.1 of uncultured Azospirillum sp. Taxonomy (GTDB): domain Bacteria; phylum Pseudomonadota; class Alphaproteobacteria; order Azospirillales; family Azospirillaceae; genus Azospirillum. The sequence goes on along the minus strand of CBIHQY010000046.1, from coordinate 27,350 downwards.
GCGTCGATGGCCGCCTCCATCCTCAGAACATTGAAATAGAGCGCCGGGGTGATCGCCATCGTCTGCTGGAACAGCCGGAACATGTGGGCGCGCGACAGTCCGGCGGCAGCAGCGACGCGGCCGGCATCGAACTCCTCGCCCAGGGTCCCCCGCATGAAACGAATGGCCTGACGAATGCGGAAGTCGCCGGCCGCCGGGGCGGCATAGCGCGTGCCGCCCAGTGTCCGCCATTCGGAGAAGCGGTCGATGATGGCGATCATCAGGTCGAACAGCGCTTCCTCCATCCGCTCGCCGGACGGATCGTCGTACAGCAGTTCCGCCGCCATACGGTCTGCCAGCCGGCGGATGTGCGGCGTCAACTCGCCGCAGGACCGCGCGAAGAAGCCGGGATTGCCGCTGGCATTGAGTTCCCGCTGCATGGCGCCGAGCCAGCGCGGCTCGATGTACAGCGCCAGGATCACGGTGCGCGGAGCGCCCGGCTGGTGGGCGTAGGAATGGGCCTCCCAGCTGTTGACCAGCACCGCGGTGTCGTCGCGCAGCGGATAGAGCTGCTCCCCCACCGCGAAGCGGGTGTCGGCGCCGGACGCCTTGATCAGCACATGGCAATGGGGATGCGCGTGATGGATCAGCGCATTGTCCATGTCCAGCAGGGCGACGCGGCCAAAGCTTCCCTGATGGATGCGCATCGCTTTCGACATGGCGTCCGGTCCCTTCCTACCCGCACGCGGCCAGCGGCCGCCGGGGTAATCTGCGATAGTTTGCTTTACAAGCTAATCGTCAGCGGCCGCCTTTACCAGATCCATCGGACGGGATCCCTTGGACGCATGGCTGCCGGCAACAGGAGAAGGAGCAGCAAAAAAGAAGGGCCGGCCCGCTGCCCGAAGACAGCGGATCGACGCCAGTGAGGGAAATGCGGGGACTGGCGGAGTTCCACCATAGTCCACCACAGTGCCCCCTGCCCTTGCCGCAAGCGGGTGGTTGAACGGAATGAACCGCCCCGGGTTCCCTGGAAGCCCCATCATCGGAGAGAGTGGGGTCATCATGACGAAACAGGCATCACCCAGATACGCCCCTGAAGTCCGCGCGCGCGGTTCGGATGGTGTTCGAGCACGAAGGCGAGCACGCCCCGCAGTGGGCTGCAATCCCGAGATGCTGCGGAACTGGGTTCGGCAGGCCGAGCGTGATCAGGACAAGCGACCCGATCCGACAACGGACGAGCAGGAGCGGATCAAGGCGCTGGAGCGTGTGGTGCGGGAGCTGCGCCAAGCGAATGAAATCCTTCGCAAGGCGTCGGCCCGCTGGCGACGTGACGCGGAGCTGAGTGTTGCTATCCAGCGGGTCTGGGACGCGAACAGTTGCGGCGAGACGGCATTGACGCGGCGCGCTGCACAGTGGGCCCGGCTGATCCGCCAGATGGGTCTGAAGGGAGCAATGCGTGGCAAGGTGGTGCGCACCACGGTCAGCGACCGGGCGGCGCCTTGTCCACTCGACCGGGTGAACCGCCAGTTCCAGGCATCCCGTCCGAATGCCTTGTGGGTGGCGGATTTTACGTACGTGTCGACGTGGCAAGGCTTCGTCTATGTCGCCTTCGTCATCGACACCTTCGCCCGCTGGATCGTGGGCTGGCGGGTCTCCAGCACAGCTCATGCCGGCTTCGTTCTGGATGCGCTCGAACAGGCACTCCACGACCGCCGCCCCATCAAGGGCAGCGGCCTCATTCACCATAGCGACCGTGGGTCGCAATACGTTGCCATTCGCTACACAGAGCGTCTCACGGAGGCTGGGGTCGAACCCTCCGTCGGCAGCGTCGGCGATTCCCAAGACAACGCCTTGGCCAAAACCATCAACGGTCTCTGCAAGACCGAGGTGATCCGGCGTCGCCGGCCATGGCGCACTCTGAAGGCTGTCGAGTTCGCCACCCTGGAGAGGGTCGACTGGTTGAACCACCGGCGCCTCCTCGAACCCATCGGCAACATTCCTCCCGTTGAGGCCGAAGCGCGTTACTATGCACAAACCGAGGACGTCGCCATCGCGGCATGACTCAAGCCGAATGGCCTCCGACAAACCCGGCGCGGTTCAGAACGCCCGCTGTCAGCCGAGCCGCCCGCGTTCGGCAATCATTTGGATGTGTCGGCCATGCTGCGTGGGGGCGCTCCCGGCGGAATGATCACTTCGGCGTCGGGCGTGTAGGATCGCGACATCACCAGCTTCCAACGATTTTCGCTCCAATGTCCCTTGCGGGCGCCCCTCCCTTTTACCGTGATGCTTAGGCTCAGTCGCCGGATCAACCGAGGTTGATGTCGGAGAGCGAGAGCACCGTGCTGTTGTAGACGCCGAGCAGGCGAACCTCGGACGAGGCCACCTGGCCGTTCCCGTCGGTGTCGACCACCTGGTACAGAGCGGAGCTGGTGCCGTTGTTGGCCAGAACCAGCGTGCTCGCACCAGCCGACGAGTTCGTCAGCGTACCCAGAGCCGTGCGGAAGTTGGCAAGGCTGGCATCCGTCAGGCTGCCGCTGACCGCCGAGGACAGGCTGACCAGTTCATTGGCCATGCTCACCCCGTTGGTCGCCGCCGTCGCCGTCGCCAGCGAAGCGTCGCCGTTCTTGTCCGCATCGGTCCGGGCCGTACCGGTCAGCTGCACCTTGTCGGTGCCCGACTGGAAGTTCGACACCGAGATGAAGCCGGTGTTCGCACCCAGCGACGCGATGTCGCTGAAGGACGAGTACACGACCGTATCCGTGCCGCTGCCCGACGCCAGGCTGACGCTGTCGCCAGTACCACCCTGGAAGCGGATCGACCCGCTGGTCACCGTGATCGCATCGGTGCCCGAGCCGCCGATCAGCGTCTCGATGCCCGAGACCGACATGGTCACGCCGGTGTTGCCGGTGGTGATCACGTCGTTGCCCGTGCCGCCGGCCAGCGTCTCGATGCCGCGCAGCAGGACGGTCGAACCGCCGTCGCCGAGGCTGACCACATCCGTGGCCGCACCGCCGACGATGATCTCGATGCCGCTCTCCGCACGCATGGTCACGCCGGTGTCACCCAGCAGGACCAGGTCGCTGCCCGCACCACCGATCATGGTGTCGATGCCGCGGGTGATGACGGTGTTACCCGACGCACCCAGGGTCACGACGTCCGAACCGGTGCCGCCGACCAGGAACTCGACGCCCGAGGCCAGCATCGTCACGCCGGCCGAGCCGGTGAAGACGACGTCGGTGCTCGCACCGCCGGTCAGGGTGTCGACGCCCGACACGGTGATCGTGTTGGCCGTGTCGCCCAGCGTGATCACCTCGGTGCCGCTGCTGCCGATCAGGGTCTCGACCGCACGGGTCAGCAGGGTGCTGCCCGAGGTGGCGAGGCTGACGACGTCGGTGGCGGCGCCACCGATCAGCAGTTCGATGCCCGAACCCAGCGCCATGGTGACGCCGGTGTCGCCCAGGAACACCCAGTCGGTACCAGCACCGCCCGACAGCGTATCGATGCCGCGGGTGATGACGGTGTTGCCCGAGGAGCCCAGGGTGACGAAGTCGGTGCCCGTGCCGCCGACCAGGAACTCGATGCCCGAAGCCAGCATCGTCACGCCGGCCGTGCCGGTGAAGACGATGTCGGTGTTGGCACCACCGGTCAGGGTGTCGATGCCCGAAACGGTGACCGTGTTCGGCGTGTCGCCGAGCGTGATCACGTCGGTGCCGCTGCTGCCGATCAGGGTCTCGATCGCACGGGTCAGCAGGGTGGCGCCCGCCGCGCTGATGTTCAGCACGTCGGTGGCCGTGCCGCCAACCAGGACTTCGATGTCGGTGCTGAGCGTCATCGTGTTGCCGGTGTCACCCAGGAACACAACGTCGGAGCCCGTACCGCCGATCAGCGTCTCGATGCCGCGGATGGTGGTGGTGTTGCCGGCCGTACCCAGGGTCAGGACGTCGGTGCCGGTCCCGCCGATCACGTAGTCCGCACCCGAGACGGTCAGGGTCGCACCGGCCGTGCCGGTGAAGATGACCTCCAGGCCCGTGCCACCGATCAGCGTCTCGATGTTCAGAGCCAGCAGCGTGCCGCCGGCCGTGCCGATGGTGACGACGTCGGTGCCCGTACCGCCGATCAGCGTCTCGATGCCCGACACCGCCAGCGTGTTGCCGGCCGAGCCGAGGGCGACGATGTCGGAAGCCACACCGCCGACCAGCGTCTCGATCCCGCTGACGAGCAGCGAGTTCGCGGTGTTGCCCAGCGTGACGACGTCGGTGCCGCCCAGACCGATCAGGGTCTCGATGCCGCGCAGGAGGACCGTGTTACCGGCCGAACCCAGCGTGACGACGTCGGTGCCCGTGCCGCCGATCAGGATGTCGATCGCCGAAACCAGCGCCGTGGTGCCGCCCGAACCCAGGAAGATCAGTTCCGAGCCCGTGCCGCCGGTGATCACCTCCAGCGCATTGGCCAGCAGGGTCGTGCCCACCGTGCCGATGGTGATGACGTCGGTGCCAGCACCACCCGTCACAGTCTCCAGAGCCGAGACCTGCAGGGTGTTGCCGGAGGTGCTCAGAGCGATGACGTCGGTGCCCGAACCGCCGGCCAGCGTCTCCACGAGCGAGACCAGCATGGTGGTGCCGGTGTCGCCGATGGTGACGACGTCGGTGCCGCCCTGACCGATCAGGGTCTCGATGCCGCGCAGGATCAGCGTGTTGCCAGCCGAACCCAGCGTGACGACGTCGGTGGTGGTGCCGCCGACCAGGATCTCGATGCCCGAGGCCAGGACCGTGTTACCGGACGAGCCCAGGAAGAGCAGGTCGGAACCCGTGCCGCCGACGATCGTCTCCAGGGAGTTCACGAGCAGGCTGTTGCCCGCGGTGCCCAGGGTGATGAGGTCGGTGCCGACACCGCCGGTGACCGTCTCCAGAGCCGAAACCAGCAGGGAGCTGCCGGTCGCGCCCAGCGTGACGACGTCGGTCGCAGCGCCACCGATCAGGGTGTCGATCAGCGTCACCGCGAGGGTGTTGCCGGTCGTGCCCAGGGTGATGACGTCGGTACCGGCAATACCGGTCAGCGTCTCGATCGCGGACACCGTCATGGTGGCGTTCGCGGCGAGAGTGACGGCGTCAGAGCCCGTGCCGCCGACCAGGGTGTCGATCAGCGAGACCGACAGCGTGTTGCCGGTGTTGCCCAGGGTGATGACGTCGGTGCCCGTGCCGCCGGTCAGAACCTCGATGCCACGCAGCAGCACCGTGTTGCCGGCCGTACCCAGCGTGATCGAGTCCGTGCCCGCGCCGCCGATCAGGATGTCGATCGCCGAAACGGTGGTGGTGTTGCCGGCCGTTCCGAGGAAGACCAGTTCCGAACCCGTGCCGCCGGTGACCGCCTCCAGCCCGCTGGCCAGGATGGTCGCGCCAGCCGTGCCGATGGTGATGACGTCGGTGCCCGTACCGCCGGTGATCGTCTCCAGAGCCGAAACCAGCAGGGTCGTGCCGGCCGAACCCAGGGAGATGACGTCGGTGGCAGCGCCACCGGACAGCGTCTCAACGAGCGAGACCTGCATGGTGGTGCCGGTGTCGCCGATGGTGACGACGTCGGTACCGGCCGCGCCGATCAGGGTCTCCACGCCGCGGACGAGGACGGTGTTACCGGCCGAGCCGAAGGTGACGACGTCGGTGCCAGCACCGCCGATCAGGATCTCCAGGGCCGAAGCCACCAGCGTGTTGCCGGAGGAACCGAGGAAGATCAGTTCCGAACCCGTGCCGCCGGTGATCGTCTCCAGGCCCGAAGCCAGCAGAGTGCCGCCCACGGTGCCCAGCGAGATGGTGTCGGTGCCAGCACCGCCGGTGATCGTCTCGAGCAGCGAGACGGTCAGGTTGTTGCCGGTCGAACCCAGCGTGACGACATCGGTGCCGGCCTGGCCGACCAGCGTCTCGATGCCGCTGACGCGGATGGTGTTGCCGGAGACCGAACCGATGGTGATGACGTCGGTGCCAGCACCGCCGGTCAGCGTCTCGAGCAGCGTGACCAGCATGGTGTTGCCGGCATCGCCGATGGTGATGACGTCGGTGCCCGCACCGCCGATGACCGTTTCGAACAGCGACACCGTCGCCGTGTTGCCCGTGTCACCCAGCGTCAGGATGTCGGTACCGGCAGCGCCGATCAGCGTCTCGATGCCGCGGAGCAGCAGCGTGTTGCCGGCCGAGCCGAAGGTGACGACGTCGGTGCCCGTGCCGCCGATCAGGATGTCGATGCCCGACACCGAGAGCGTGTTGCCGGCCGTGCCGAGATAGACCACATCGGTCCCGCTCGACCCGATCAGCGTCTCTAGACCCGAAACCAGCAGCGTGTTGCCGCTGGAACCCGACACCCGGTTCATGTCCGCCGCCGCGTCGAACCGGGCGGTGGCGAGCGTCACCACGTCCAGCCCGGACCCGCCGATCAGCGTCTCAAGCTGCGACACCAGCAGTGTGTTGCCGTCGGTGCCCAGCGAGATGATGTCGAGCGCGGTCCCGCCGACCAGCGTTTCCAGCTTCGACGTCACCATGGTCGAGCCGCGATTGCCGATGGTGATCGCATCCACGCCGGTTCCGCCGGTCAGCGTCTCCAGCATGCGCAGCAGCGTGGTGTTGCCGCCGTCGCTGAGCGTGACGAGGTCAGAGCCGGAACTGCCGACCAGAACCTCCAGCCCGGCGATCAGCAGGGTCGAGCCGCCACCCAGCTCGCCGATCGCCACGACGTCGCCGCCCGAACTGCCGATCAGCGTCTCCAGCAGATTGGCCACGAAGGTGCCACCGCCGTCCGACAGCTGGACGACGTCGCTCCCGCTGTTGCCGGTGATCGACTCGATGCCGGTGATCCGCACCGTCGTGCCGGCGGTGCCGAGCGTCACCACGTCCAGCCCGCTGTCGCCGATCAGCGTCTCGACCGCCACCGTCGCCAGGGTGCTGCCGCCGGACCCCAGCGTCACCACGTCCAGCCCGGACCCGCCCAGCAGCGTCTCGATCTGCGACACCGCCAGCGTGTTGCCGCTGGTGCCGAGCAGGACGGCATCGACACCGGTCCCGCCGATGATCGTCTCGAACAGCGACACCGTCGCCGTGCTGCCGGTGTCGTCGAGCGTCAGAACGTCGACACCGCTGTTGCCGGTCAGCGTCTCGATGCCACGCAGCAGTACGGTGTTGCCGGCGGTGCCGAAGGTGACGACGTCGGTCCCGGACCCGCCGAACAGGGTGTCAATGCCCGACACCGTGACCGTCGAACCGGCCGAGCCGAGGAAGAGCAACTCGGAGCCCGTACTACCGGCGATCGTCTCCATCAGGTCGACGAGCAGAGTGGCGCCGGCCGAACCGATGGTGACCACATCGGTGCCGATACCGCCGGTCAGGGTTTCCAGCCCCCGAACCAGCAGGGTGCTGCCTGCCGTGCCCAGTGTGACGATGTCGGGCCCTGAACCGCCGACCAGCGTCTCGATGCCCGAAACCGCCATGGTGGAGCCGGTATCGCCAACGGTGATGGTGTCGGTTCCCGAGCCGCCGGTCAGGCTTTCCAGCCCCCGAAGCAACAGGGTGTTGCCTGCCGGACCCAGCGTGACGATGTCGGTGCCGGCACCGCCGATCAGCAGTTCCAGATCGGACGCCAGGACCGTGCCGCCGGCCGAGTCGAGGAAGATCAACTCGGAACCCGTGCCGCCGGTGATCGTCTCCAGCAAGTTGGCGAGCAGAGTGCCGCCGGCCGAACCGAGTGTCACGACATCGGTTCCCGCAGACCCTGCCAATGTCTCGATGGCATTGACGAGCAGGGTCGAACCTCTGGTCTCCAGCGTGACGACGTCGATGCCGCTGCCGCCGCTCAGCGTCTCCAAACGGTCGACAAGCAGGGTGCCACCCGTGCTGCCCAGGGTGATGACATCGGTGCCGGCTCCGCCGGTGATCGTGTCGAGCAGGGTTGCCAGCAGCGTGATGCCGGAGGTGCCGATGGTCACCGCATCGCCGGCGTCCGCCCCGGTCAGCGTTTCGAGACCTTCGACGAGAACCGTGCTGCCGCCGCTTCCAAGCGTGATCACATCGGACCCCGACGATCCGAGAATAGTCCTGTATTGAGTGGAGACCGACAGGGTGTTGCCACCGTCGCCCAAGATGAGAATGTCGGCATTCAGAATGCCGACCAGGGTTTCCAGCCCGCCAAGATGGAGAGTCTGCCCGGCCGCGACGACGGTTTCGATATTGATGGCGTAAAAGGTCGTCCCGCTAGTGCCGAGCATGACAACTTCGGTGCCGGAGCCACCGATGAGCGTCTCGATGCCGGTCGCCAGCAGGGTGTTGCCGGCGGAGTCGAGCGTCAGGACGTCGGTGCCGGTGCCGCCCGTCAGCGTTTCGACAGCCGAGACCAGCATCGTGTTGCCGCTGGCGCCAAGCGTCACGACATCGGTGCCGGTCCCGCCAGTCAAAGTCTCGACAGCCGAGACCAGCAGGGTATTGCCGGCAATGCCCAGCGTGATGACGTCGGTGCCGGCCTCACCGGTCAAGGTGTCGAGACCTTGGACATTCAACGTTGCACCGGCCGTGCCCAGGGTTACGACGTCAATGCCGCTGTCTCCCGTCACCGTCTCGATGTTGGATACCAGCATCGTGCTGCCGACGGTGCGGAGCGTGACGATGTCGATGCCGGCCCCACCGGTCAGCGTTTCGACAGCCGAGACCAGCAGAGTGTTTCCGGAGGTGCCGAGCGTCACGACGTCGGTGCCGATTCCGCCCGCCAAGGTTTCGAAAGCAAAGAGCAGCAAGGTGTTTCCGGTAGTGCCGAGCGTCGCGACGTCGGTGCCGGTCCCGCCGCTCAGTGTTTCGACAGCCGAAACCAGCATCGTGTTGCCGACGGTGCTCAGCACCACGAGGTCGGTGCCGGTACTGCCCGCCAAGGTTTCGATGTCGGATACCAACACCGTGCTTCCGTTGGAACCGATCGTCACAACATCGGTGCCGGCCCCACCGGTCAGCGTCTCGATTCTCCACAACTGGATGGTGTTGCCCGAATCCGCTAGCGAGATGGAATCGCGGCCCGAGCCACCGTTCAATGTTTCGATCTGGGAAAGAAAAAGGGTTATGCCACTGGCGCTGACTGTGACGACATCGACGCCCACACCACCAACCAGTGTTTCAAGCGCCGAGATCAATGTCGTGTTGCCGGCCGATCCGAAGGTCACGACATCCGTCCCGAAGGAACCGATGACGCTTTCCACGGCGGTAAACAGCACCGTGTTGCCGGCGGTACCCAGTGTAATGACTTCGGTGCCGGCCCCGCCGATCAAGGTCTCGAGGCCTTGCACCTTCACCGATACGCCGGTGGAACCCACGGTTACGACGTCGGTGCCGCTGTCTCCCGTCACCGTTTCAATGCGGGCGATTTGAATCGTGTTGCCGCCGGTGCCGAGGATGACAAAATCCGTATTGATCCCGCCGGTCAACGTCTCAATGTCGGACACCAGCGTCGTGTTGCCGCCGGAGGCGAATGTCACGAGGTCGGTGCCGGCACCGCCGACCAGGGTCTCCAGCAGTTTCACCGTCATGGTGCTGCCGATGGTGCCGACGGCGATGACGTCGGTGCCGGCGCCCCCCGTCAGGGTTTCCAGCCAGGAGACCTGCATGGTCGTGCCGGCCGTCAGGATGGTCACGGCGTCGGTGCCGACGCCGCCGGTCAGCGTCTCCAGATCCGACACCTTCGTGGTGACGCCGGCCGATCCCAGGGTGATCACGTCTGTGCCGGTACCGCCGACAATGGTCGTTATCAGCGACACCGTGGTGGTGTTGCCCTGCGCGCCCAAGTTCAAAGACGTCGTGCCGCCCGCGCCGCCCGCAGTGACGAATTCCAGGCCCCACGCTGCGACCTTCACGCCATTGGTGCCTAGCGTGACGGTGTCCGTTCCGGCACCGCCGATGACCGTTTCAGTGCTATAGACCGCTATCGTATTACCGACATCGCCCAGGGTGAGGACATCGATACCGGCACCACCCAGCAGGGATTCCAGTCCGGACACCAGCACGGTGTTGCCCGCCGAACCCAGCGTGACGATGTCGGTTCCAACCCCACCGGTCACGGTTTCCAACTGTACCATCGTCGTGGTGTTGCCCGCCGAGCCCAGCATGATGACATCGTTCCCAACCCCGCCGGTCAGGCTTTTCAGCCACGATACCGTCATGGTGGTGCCGGTCGTGTCAGCCAGCATGATGACATTTGTGCCGCCGGTGCCGATCAGCGTTTCCAGCCCGCCCACCAACATCGTCGAGCCGCCGCTGGCCAGCGTGACGACATCGGTGCCGGCGCCACCCGTCAGAGTGCTGATATGCGACAGCGTCAGCGTATTGCCGGCATCTCCCAACGTCATGACGATTGGTGCGACGTTCAGATAGACGTTGAAGTTGCCGCCGGAGTTGCCGAACAGCAGGTCGAGGTCGCCGTCGCCATCGAGATCGGCCAGCGCCGGCTTCGGATACGCCCCCGGGTTGAACCCGAAAACATTCGTACCGACCAGCGAAAAGGTCGGCGAGGCCGTCGTGCCGGTGTTGATGGAGACGACGTTCTTGTTTACGAGGTCGAGATCGCCGTCGCCGTCGAGGTCCACCAGGACCGGTGAAGAGAAACCGTCCCCCGCCGTCATGCCGAAGGAATTGGTGCCCTCCAGCGTGAAGGTGGGTGACGTGGATGTACCAGTGTTGCGGTAGAATAGAAGATTGCCGTCACTCCTGCCGATCAGGGCGTCGACGTCTCCATCGCCATCCAGGTCCGCAAAGGTCGGGCTTGCATAGGAGCCGACGCTGGACATACCGAAGAGGTTGGTGCCCTGCAGCGAAAAGGTCGGTGAGGCGGCCGTCCCGGTGTTCAGGTAGACAATCAGATCGCCGTCCTTGTTGCCGACAACCAGATCGCTTTTGCCATCCCCGTCGAGGTCGACCAGGGCGGGCGCCGCATAGGTACCGACATTGCCGATGCCGAAAGGATTTGTACCTTGCAGCGAGAACGTCGGCGCCAGCGATGTCCCGGTATTCAGGAAAGCCAGCGTGTTGCCCGCGACATTGCCGACTAGAAGATCCAGATCGCCGTCACCATCGAGATCTCGCAGAACCGGAGAGGCGTAGGAGCCGACATTGGAAAGACCGTAGCTGTTGGTGCCGACCAGCGAGAAGGTTGGATTTGCCATGATTGTTCAGTCTTTCGGGTCCAAAGGCCGGCGCTGGTCCGGTTTACGGCTCATTCAAACGACATGCGTTGGCGTGGCCACCGCTTCGGCCAGCGCACGCGCATCGAGAAGGCCGAGCGCCTCTACCCGGCGCACGCCGGGAAGGAAGGCGACGTCGTACAATTCGTTCACGGTATGGTGGAGCCACAGCATGTGGGCGAGCGTGCCGGTTTCGCTGTCCACCACAGCCAGACCGCAGCGGGCGGCAGTCCCGGCCCGTGCCAACGCGGCGTCGAGCGGCAACGAACCCAGGGTTCCACGCCCTTCGCGCGGACGCGACAACCCGACGACCGCCCATTTTCCGTAGAAGGCCAGACCGCGGGCGAAGCCCGGGCAGAAACAGACCGGCTCGAACCGGCCGGCGGCGGTGTCCACCGTACCCAACTCGCCCGTACCGGAATTGAGCAGCCACAGACGACCGCGGTGCCAGCGGGGGGAATGGGGCATCGACAACCCGGCGCAGGCAACCTCGCCCGACGGCACATCGATCAGCACGCCGCCGTCGGTCCGGCGCTCGCGCCAGCCCTCGATGACGTCGCAGCGGCCCAACGCGGTCGCGAACTGCGGCCGGCCGTCCTCGCCGAGTGCCATCCCGTTCAGATGGCAGCGGTCCTCGTTGCGCAGAGCGGAAATGAAGGCGGGCTTCCAGATCGGACGGAATCCCCGGTCGGCGTCGGGAACGGCAAGACAGCTGAAGCGCGTGTTGACGAAGATCGGGACACCGTCATGCCCGACCGCAATGTCATGGATATCGACGTCGCCGGTCATGTAGCCCAGCCGCGGCACATAAAGACGGTCCGCGCCGGACGGCGTGCGACCGGACGGTTGCAACGTGTCGGCGAAGCGCCAGAGGTGGGACTGTCCGGCGACCCACAACGCCGCCCCGTCGACACACAGGCCCTGGCAACGCTGCACCATCCGCTCATGAGCCTTCAGACGCCCATCCTCCCCCAGCCCGAGGAAAAACAGCCTGTGCGTCTCATAGGTCGAAAATGCGATCGCGCATCGGATCGTCTCCAGCCAGTCAGGCAGGTTCGGTGTGCCTTCCAGCATTGGCCGGGCCAGCATCGGAGGGGATCGTTCTTCGGCTGCCATCCGACCGCTCTCCCTCGTCTTCCGTCCGCTTATCGAATGATATTCTTTAGCATACATTGTTAAATAACGTTAAATTATCAAGGCAATGTGGAATTTTGTTCAAAGCTGGATGTCCGCACATCCGGAGTGGGAATAGAATTGGAAGAAAATTCACAAATAAACGACTTAAGGTGGTGAACATTGGGGCGGTCCTGCATTTCGCTCAGCCGAATCGCGTGGGATGCCCGTCCTTGCCCATCAGCCCTCTCAACAGCCGCGCTGCACCGGTCCGCTGCCTTCCGAAGGAAGCTCTTTCATGTCCTCCCCGACCAACGGTTTCACCGACCAAGCCGTTGCACTCACCCACCGAGGTGCCGCCGCCCTGGCCGACGGGCAGGAAGCGCTTGCCGTTTCCTGTTTCACCACGGCGGCCGTACTGGCACCGCATCGGGCAAGCATCTGGCACAATCTCGGCGAAGCGCGGCGTGCCCAAGGCCGCATGGCCGGTGCGACCCGGGCTTACCACCACGCATTGCGGCTGCGTCCGGCCTATCCGAAGGCCTGGGCCGGACTGGCCGCGCTGCTGCACAAGACCCGGCGCATCAAGTCGGCGGCGCGGGCGTCCATGCGGGCGCTGGCTCTCGACCCGGGCTTTGCCGAAGGCTGGTTGATCGCCGGTTCGATCCTGCTGGAACGGCGGGCGATGGAGCGCCTGCCGACCATCCTGCATCGGGCTGTGCGGCTGGCACCGGACAGTCCGCCGGCGTGGCTCGCGCTGGCCGGCGGGCTCGGCGAAACGGCAGAGCCGGGGCTGCCACTCGCCTGCGCGCAGCGCGCGGTTGCGCTGTCGCCCGACCGGCCGGCCGGCTATGTGAATCATGCCGGACTCCTGATCGGGCAGGGAAGGCTCGACGCTGCACAGGCGATGCATGACCGGCTTCGCAGCCTAGCTCCGCTGGAGGGATATGCCGAAGCCGGCGACAGTCTGGTGGCAGCCTTGCGCGGCGACTTCACGACGGCGGTGTCGCTGGCCCGCCGGTCTCTGGTCCTGCAACCGGCTTCCCCGGCAGCCTTCATCAACCTGTCCCTGGCCGAACATGGCGGCGGACAGGCGGAACGGGCGCGCCGCGGCAACGAGCGCGCCATGGTGCTCCATCCCGAAAGCGACGTTGCACGCTTCAACCTGTCCATGGTGCTGCTGGCACAGGGCGATTTCGCCAATGGCTGGCGTCTCTACGAATCCCGCTGGAGGATGGACCGTGTTGCCTATCCGGCCCATGCCCCACGCTGGCAAGGCGGCGACCCGGCGGGACGCTCATTCCTACTGGTGGCCGAACAGGGGCAAGGGGATACGCTGCATTTCGTCCGCTATGCCCCGATGTTGGCCGCCCTTGGCGCCCAAGTCCATCTGATGGTCCAACCGTCTCTGGTCCGGCTGCTGGCGGGGCTCCCCGGCATCGCCTCGGTCCGATCGACCACGGAACCGCCACCGGTATGCGATGCCTGCATTCCGCTGCTCAGCCTGCCATTGGTGTTCGGCACCACGCTGGCAACCATCCCGGCAGCCGTCCCCTATCTGCGCGCTTCCGAGCAGGATCGCGGCACCTGGAAACGAAGGCTCGACGGTGAACGCCGCCTGAAGATCGGCTTGGTCTGGGCTGGCTCGGCGCACAACGACCAGTTCCTGGCGCATATGGTCGACCGACGTCGAAGCCTGCCGCTTGCCGCGCTGGCCCCGCTGGCCGGCGTTCAGGGCGTGAGGTTCTACAGCCTGCAAAAAGGCCCGTCAGCGGCCGAAACGCCACCACCCCGTCTCGACCTTGTCGACTGGATGGATGCGGTTGAGGATTTCGCCGACACCGCCGCGCTTGTCGCGGAACTCGACCTCGTCATCAGCGTCGACACTTCGGTGTGCCATCTGGCTGGCGCGCTGGGCCGCCCGATCTGGATGCTGTCACGTTACGACTCCTGCTGGCGCTGGCTGCGCGACCGGTCGGACAGTCCCTGGTATCCGACTATGCGCTTGTTCCGCCAGGATCGGCCGGGTGACTGGACCCCCGTCATTCTTCGCGTCCGCGCTGCTCTGGAGCGTTGGGCGGCGCAGTGATGAACAGACTGCGGATTTCCCGCATGGCAGGAGCATGCGGAATCTCTCTTTCCTTCCCGGCTGCCGCGTGCTTCAGAACGACCGTGGCAGCAGTGACCCTCTTGTCATTTTTGCAGATGGTCGCCGAGGCAGTGCCCGCTGCTCGCAGGGTGGCGCCCCAGTCGCATGGTCACAGCCGGTACCCGTGATTCCTACCGACCCCCGGCCTCTGGGCATGAGTCGATGGTGCCCCTGAGCATGGTATAGGAACTGGGCCGCTCATCATGTTCCCCGGCCGCTCTGGCCGAATGGTCAGGCGGCCACGGCGGGCAGGCTGACGAGGGGATCACCCCCGCCCTGCTCGCCGGAGGGGCCATCCGTATCATCGCAAGCCGCCTCACCGCATTCTGCACCCCTTAGCCATTTTCATCCGTTCTTCGATATTGACGCTTTGTCGGCGTGCGGATCACTGCGCCGATGGCCGGCTAAGCAGCTCCGTCAGTTTCAGGAACTGGCCGGCCAATGGACTTGACTTGCGCCAGACCATGCCGATGGTCCGGGAGGGTTGGGGATCCTTGAAACGGACCACGGATACCGTGCCTGAACCGGTCTCCACTGCCACAGCCATTTCCGGTATCAATGTCACGCCCATGCCGGCTCTGACCATCGGGACGAGCGTGGAGAATGAGTTCGCCTCCAGCGCCTTCCGTGGTGAGGAGGACGGCATGTTGCAAAAGGACAGCGCCTGTTGCCTGAGCGTCACGGAGCCCGGAACCAGAAGCCGGTGCGCTGGAAAAGCACACCGCCAACACAAGGGCCTCAATAACCGTGACGAGATTTCCCACCACCCTACCCGCCGAGACCACCATCCCGCTTCCGACTACCGGTTGCTCAGGCGGCCGACGAGGTTTTCGCGGCGTCGGCACCCGACTGTGCCATCCCGGTCGAATCGGTCATGATGTCGATCTTGCGCTCCAGATGCTGGCGCAGCAGAATCGCGATGGAGGCGCCATCCCGCCGGACCAGGGCGTCCAGGATCTGTTCGTGCTCGCGCACTGCCTGGTCCCACCAGTCGCGCGGCATGTCGGCGACGTAGCGGGCGCGGCGGATGCGTAGCGCCAAGCCGGCGTGGGTGGCGATCAGCACAGGATTGTTCGACGCCGTCAGGATCATGTGGTGGATGCGCTCGTTCAGCCGGTAATAGGCCTCCAGGTCGCGGCGGGCATGGTGGGCCAGCATCTCGTAGTGCAGCGCGCGCAGCTCGGCGATCTGCTCCTCGGTGATGTGGGCACAGGCCAGCTCGCCGGACAGCGCTTCCAGGCAGGCCATCACCGTGAAGGTGTCCTCGATGTCCGCCCGCGTCAGGGTGGCAACGCGGGCGCCTCGGTTGGGCAGCAGCAGCACCAGCCCCTCGCTGGCCATGACCTTCAACGCTTCGCGCAGCGGGGTGCGCGACACGCCGAAGCGCTCGCACAGCTCGCGCTCGTTGATGCGCGAGCCGGGCGTCAGGTCGCCGTCGACGATGGCGGTGCGCAGCCGGGCGACGACCTCGGCATGGAGGCTGCTGCGGTCGATCAGCGTCATTCCGGTCCCCCCCCCACCGCAGCCGCCTGGTCCGCCAACGCCTGTTCCAGCACGATGGCGACATGCACCGCCCGCCGGCCGGCACCGTCCCGGATCTGGTGGCGGCAACTCGTCCCGTCGGCCACCAGGATGGTGTCCGCATCGGCGGCGCGCACCGCCGGCAGCAGGTCGAGTTCTCCCATCCTCATCGACACCTCGTGATGCTCCACCTGATAGCCGAAGGCTCCGGCCATTCCGCAACAGGTGGATTGTAGCACCGAAACCGCAAGGTCCGGGATCAGCTTCAGAACTCTTTCCACGGGCGGCAGCGCGCCCATGGCCTTCTGGTGGCAATGGCCGTGCACCAGCGCCTTGCGCGCCGGCAAGGGCTTCAGCGCCAGGGTCAGCCGGCCGGCGGCGTGCTCGCGGTCGAGGAACTCCTCGAACAGCAGGGCATGGTCGGCGATGCGGGCGTATTCCCGTCCGGGCAGCACCGCCGTCATCTCATCGCGCAGGGTCAGCAGGCAGGACGGCTCCAGCCCGACGATGGGGACCCCGCGCTCCGCGTAGGGCATCAGCGCCTCGACCACGCGCCATTGCTCCGCCCGCGCCTGCTCGACCAGACCGGCGGCGAGGAAGGTCCGGCCGCAGCACAGCGGCCGGCCGCCGTCGGCCGGCGCCGCGGCGTGGACGGTGTACCCCGCCGCCTCCAGCACGCGGACCGCCGCGCGGGCGTTGTCGGACTCGAACCAGCGATTGAAGGTATCGGCGAATAGAACCACCTCACCGGCGGCGCCGGGCTTCGGGGCGTCGGAGTGCCGGAACGGCGTCGCGTGCCAGCGCGGCAGCGACCGGTGACGGCTGAGCCCGAGCAGGCGCTCCGTCAGCGCCGGCAGGCCGGGGATGCGACCGTGCAGGTTCAGCAGGGGGGCGGCGGCCGACAGCGCCGGGGCGTAGCGCGGCAGCCACGCGACCAGCCGGTCGCGCAGCGACAGGCGGGCGCCGTGCCTGCGGCGCTGGGCCAGCACCTCGATCTTCATCTTCGCCATGTCGACGCCGGTCGGGCACTCGCGCTTGCAGCCCTTGCAGCCGACGCAGAGGTCCAGCGCCTCCATCACCCCGTCGGCGGCCAGCCCCTCGGGACCGAGTTGCCCGGTCAGCGCCAGCCTCAGCGTGTTGGCCCGGCCGCGGGTGACATGCTGCTCGTCACGGGTCGCGCGGTAGGACGGGCACATCACGCCGGGGTCGGATTTCCGGCAGGTGCCGTTGTTGTTGCACATCTCCACCGCGCCGAGGAAACCGTTCCACTCCGACCAGTCCAGCGCGGTGTCGACCGGCAGGGCGCCATAGCCGGGCTTGTAGCGGAACAGGCGGCGGTCATCCATGTGCGGCGGATCGACGATCTTGCCGGGGTTGAACAGGCCGGCCGGATCGAACAGCGTCTTGACCTCGCGGAAGGCATCGACGATGCGGCGGCCGTACATCGGCTCGTGGAACTCGGAGCGGACCAGCCCGTCGCCATGCTCCCCCGAATGGGACCCCTTGTATTCGCGCACCAGGGCGAAGGCTTCCTCGGCGATGGCGCGCATCTTCCGCACCTCCAGCTCCTGCTTGAGGTTCAGGACCGGACGGACGTGCAGGCAGCCTTCGGAGGCGTGGGCGTACCAGGTGCCGGTGGTGCCGTGGCGATGGAAGACCTCGGTCAGCCGCTCGGTATAGTCGGCCAGATGCTCCAGCGGGACGGCGCAATCCTCGATGAAGGAGACCGGCTTTCCCTCCGTCCGCATCGACATCATGATGTTCAGCCCGGCCTTGCGCACCTCCCAGATCGCCGCCTGGAAGGCCGGGTCGACCGCCTCCACCACCGCGCCGGGCAGGCCGAGATCGCCCATCAGCTCGCCCAGCCGTCGAAGGTTGGCGATTTCCTCGTCACGGTCCTCGCCGGCGAACTCCACCAG
Source organism: uncultured Azospirillum sp. (assembly GCA_966212305.1). Lineage (GTDB taxonomy): Bacteria > Pseudomonadota > Alphaproteobacteria > Azospirillales > Azospirillaceae > Azospirillum. Next base: position 9,475 of record CBIHQY010000046.1, on the reverse strand, counting down.
CAGCAGGGCGTCGGGCTCGCCGACGATGAAGCGGTCCAAGGTGGCGCGGAACAGCGGGATGTCGCGGCCCAGCGCGATCATGTTGCGGTCGACCAGCTCCACCGCCGCCGGCTTCAGCGCAACGATGGCCTGCGCCGATTCCATCGCCTTGCGGAAAGTCGGGAAGTGGCAGACGCCCAGCACCTTGTGCCGGGGCAGCGGCGCCAACGCCAGCTCGATGCGCTGGAAGAAGGCCAGCGTCCCCTCCGAGCCGACCAGCAGCTTGGCGAGATTGGGATGATCGCCGCCCAGCCGCTCGATGTTGTAGCCGCCGACCTTGCGGCGGACGGCGGGAATGCGGGCGGCGATCTCCTCGGCCTCGTGGGCGTGCAGCGCCTTCAGCGCGGCTTCGAGCTGCCGATGACGCTCGGTCGACGGGGCGGATCCGTCGAAGCGCACCGGGGTGCCGTCGGCCAGCACGGCGTCGATGGCGCGGACGTTGTGCACCATGTTGCCGTAGCGCAGCGAGCGGGTGCCGCAGCTGTTGTTGCCGGTCATGCCGCCGATGGTCGCCTGCGCCGCCGTCGAGACGTCGACCGGGAACCACAGCCCCAGCGGTTTCAGCGCCTTGTTCAGATGGTCCAGCACGATGCCCGGCTGCACCGTCGCGGTCCGCGCCTCGGCATTCACGTCCAGGATGCGGTTCAGATGCTTGGAGCAGTCGAGGACCAGCGCCTCGTTCACCGTCTGCCCGCATTGCGAAGTGCCGCCACCGCGCGGCAGGATCGGCACCCCCTCCTCCACTGCGACGGCGACCGCCGCCGCCACGTCCTCCGCATCGCGCGGCACGACGACGCCGACCGGCTCCATCTGGTAGATCGAGGCGTCGGTGCTGTAGCGCCCGCGGGCGAAACGGTCGAACAGCACCTCCCCCTTCACGGCGCCGCGCAGGCGGGCGGCCAGGGCTCTGTCACCGAGGCGGGAGCCGCGGCGCGGCGGGGCGTTGCGGTCGTCGAGCGGCATGGCGTGGGCTCCCCTGAAACGGATGGCGGCGGCGGCTGGCACGGCTGGATCGCACCGGCAGACCGTCATTTTGCATTCAAAATTCACCTTGCGGTAAATCGTCCCTGCTGGCCGATGGATCGGAGCGCGAGCCCAGATCGTTCGTTAGACCAATAAAATGCTTATGGGAACGCAGGATTTCTGTCGAGCCCCAGCGACATCATAGGCGCTATTGCCGATGCACCCTTTCGGAAATGGGTAGGTCACGGCCGCAAATGACTGTTTGCAGCGCCGGCGATTTGAATGCAAAATTTGTTTGGTGGGCGAACCAATAATCTGCGTATGCCGTCACCGCTCTGCGCCCGGATCCCGCGCACCGACCGGGCGCATCGATATTGCCCCCGCGTCACCGACACCACGGCATCATCGACACAAGGGAGGAGGAGCCTTCATGGCCCATCGCAGCGGACGCCATTTCCTGCAAATCCCGGGTCCGACCAACGTGCCCGACCGCATCCTGCGGGCGATGGACCGACCGACCATCGACCATCGCGGCCCGGACTTCGCCGCCCTCGGCCGTGAAGCGCTGGACGGAATCAAGACGATCTTCAAGACCGCGCAGCCGGTGGTGATCTACCCGGCATCGGGCACCGGGGCGTGGGAAGCGGCGATCGTCAATACGCTGTCGCCCGGCGACCGGGTGCTGATGTTCGAGACCGGCCACTTCGCCACGCTGTGGCGCAACCTCGCCGAGCGCTTCGGCATCCACTGCGATTTCGTACCGGGCGACTGGCGCCACGGCGTCGACCCGGCCGCGGTGGAAGCCCGGCTGGCCGAGGACCGCGGCCACACCATCAAGGCGGTGATGGCGGTCCACAACGAGACCTCGACCGGCGTCGCCAGCCGCATTCCGCTGATCCGCAATGCCATCGACGCCGCCGGCCACCCGGCGCTGCTGCTGGTCGACACCATCTCGTCGCTGGGGTCCATCGACTACCGCCACGACGAATGGGGCGTCGACGTGACGGTCAGCGGCTCGCAGAAGGGCTTGATGCTGCCGCCGGGGTTGAGCTTCAACGCCATTTCCGAAAAGGCGATGGCGGCCAGCCGAAGCAACCGGATGCCACGCTCCTACTGGGATTGGGCCGACATGGCCGGTCCGAACCGGGCCGGATTCTTCCCCTACACGCCGGCGACCAACCTGCTCTACGGCCTGGTCGAGGCCATCGACATGCTGCACGAGGAGGGGCTGGACGCCGTCTTCGCCCGCCACGACCGCCACGCCGAGGCGACGCGACGCGCGGTGACCGGCTGGGGGCTGGAGGTTCTGGCGCTCAACCCCGCCGAATATTCCAGCTCGCTGACCGCCGTGCTGCTGCCGGACGGCCATGACGCCGACCGGCTGCGCCGCATCATCCTCGACCGCTTCGACATGTCGCTGGGCGCCGGGCTTGGGAAGCTGGCCGGCCGGGTGTTCCGCATCGGCCATCTCGGCGACTTCAACGATCTGACGCTGGCCGGCACGTTGAGCGGGGTGGAGATGGGGCTGGAACTGGCCGGCATCCCCCACCGCAAGGGCGGCGCCCGCGCGGCGATGGACGCCCTGCAAGGAGGAGCCGCCGCGCAGGCGGAAAGGACGGCCGCCACCGTCGCCTGACGCCGCAACGAGACACCAAACAAAAAGGGAGGGACAATCATGGGCTACACCAAGGCGCTGGTCGCGTCGGTCCTGTTCGCCGGTTCGCTGATGGCGAGCGCGGTGCAGGCGCAGACCGAGATCAAGCTTGGCCATGTCGGCGAGCCGGGGTCGCTGTTCGACCGCTCCAGCCAGGAATTCGCCCGCATCGCCAACGAGAAGCTGGGCGGCAAGGCCAAGGTGGTGGTCTTCGGCTCCAGCCAGCTCGGCGGGGATTCGGAGATGCTGAAAAAGCTGAAGCTCGGCACCATCGACCTGTCCCTGCCCTCCACCGTCATGTCGTCGGAGGTGCCGGTCTTCGGCCTGTTCGAACTGCCCTATCTGGTCAAGGACCGCGACCACATGGTCCGCATCCGCGACGAGATCGTGACGCCGATCCTGGTGCCGGCGGCGGAAAAGGACGGCTACCACATCCTCGGTGTGTGGGAGAACGGTTTCCGCCAGATCACCAACAGCAAACGCCCGATCACCAAGCCGGAGGATCTCCAGGGCATCAAGCTGCGCGTGCCCAAGGGGGTGTGGCGGGTCAAGATGTTCAAGGCCTATGGCGCCGACCCCAGCCCACTCGCCTTTTCCGAGATCTTCGTGGCGCTCCAGACCGGGGTGATGGACGGCCAGGAAAACCCGCTGGCCCAGATCTACCCGGCCCGCTTCTACGAGGTGCAGAAGTACCTGTCGATGAGCGACCACGTCTACACTCCGGCCTATCTGACCGCCGGCCGCAGCTGGAAGAAATTCTCGCCCGAAATCCAGAAGGCGCTGACTGAAGCCGCGCAGGAAGTCCAGCCGACCGTCTACAAGATCGCCGCCGAAATGGACGAGGATTTGCTGAAGAAGCTGAAGGAGGCCGGGATGGAGGTCAATCAGGTCGACAAGGCCGCCTTCGTCAAGGCCAGCGCCGGCATCTACAAGAGCTTCGAGGACGAGGTTCCGCAGGGTGGCGAACTGATCAAGAAGGCACAGGCGCTGGCCAGCAAGTCCTAGGGCCGGCACGCCGCAGGGGCGGTCACCGGCGGTCACCGGCGACCGCCTCCCAAGCCCGCCTCCCCGTCTCAGCCATCCCCTTCGGAGGGAAACCGTCGTGATGCTCGACCGTCTGCGCACCGGCTTCGAGTGGGTGCTCGAAACCATCGTCATCCTGCTCGTCTCCGCCCTGACCCTGCTCATCATCGCCGGCTTCGTCTGCCGCTATTTCGGAAGCTCGCTGACCTGGTACGACGAAGTGGCGTCGATCGGGCTGGCGTGGCTGACCTATTACGGCTCGGCGCTGGCCGCGCTGAAGGGCGCGCACATCGGCTTCCCCGGGCTGGTTAACGCGATGCCGCCGTCCTTCCGCCTGCTGGCGACGCTGTTCGCCGAGGCGTGCGTCTTCCTGTTCTTCGGCGTCCTCGCCTGGACCGGCTGGGAGGTGCTGATGGTGCTGGAAGGCGACACGCTGGTCAGCCTGCCGTCGGTGCCGCTGCAATTGACCCAGTCGGTCATCCCGGTGGGCGCCGTGCTGTTCATGATCGCGGAAGCGCTGCGCCTGCCCAGGGTGCTGGCCGATGCCCGCGGCCACGGCTTCGTCGACCACGAGCTGGAGGACGCGCTGGGCGCCGATCTGGCACGGCCCCAGCCTCCGCGTTCCACCACCAACGCCGCCGCCCCGATCGCCCGCGCCACCGCCTATCCGGAAGGACCGCGCCCATGACCATAGGCTTCATGCTCAGCGGGCTGTTCGCCCTGGTCCTGCTCAACGTGCCGGTCGCCATCGCGCTCGGCCTCGTCGCCATGGCCGCCATCGTGGCGATCCAGGGGTCGGACAATCTGGTCAACGCGGCGCTGGTGATGTTCGACGGCGCCACCAACTTCCCGCTGCTGGCGATCCCGCTGTTCATCCTGGCCGGCGCCATCATGAACGCGTCGAGCATCTCGCGCCGGCTGGTCGCCTTCGCCTCCGCCCTGTTCGGCTTCGTCCGCGGCGGACTGGCGATGGTGGTCATCGGCTCGTCGATGTTCTTCGCCGAGATCTCCGGTTCGGCGGTGGCCGGGGTGGCGGCGCTCGGCACCATCCTCATCCCGGCGATGAAGGCACGCGGCTATTCCAGGGAGTTCTCGGCCGCCATCTGCTCGTCGGCGTCGAGCCTCGCCATCATCATCCCGCCATCGATCCCGATGATCCTCTACGCCGTGATGGCCCAGACGTCGGTGGTCAAGATGTTCGTCGCCGGCATCATCCCCGGCGTGCTCGGCGCGGTCGGGCTGGCAGTCGCCGCCTATGTCCAGGCGGTGCGCTACGATTTCCCGGTGGAGGAGCGGTTCCGCATTTCCCGCCTGCGCGAAACGGCGCGGGAGGCCGCCTGGGCCTTCCTGCTGCCGGTCATCATCCTGGGCGGCATCTTCGGCGGCTTCGTCACCGCGACGGAGGGCGCCGGGCTGGCGGTGGCGGCGGCGCTGTTCATCAGCATCGTCATCTACCGTGAACTTGACTTGCGCGAGCTGCGCAAGGCCTGCCTGGACGGCGGCGTGCAGACCGCGGTGGTGATGCTGCTGGTCGCGGCGTCGGCGCTGATCGGCACCTTCCTGACCGAGGCGCAGCTGCCCCAGGCGCTGGCCCGCAGCATCAGCCAGATCACCACCAACAAATACGCCGTGCTGGCCCTGCTGAACGTCGCCTTCCTGATCCTGGGCATGTTCCTGCATTCGGCGGCGGCGATCATCCTGGTGGTGCCGATCGTCATGCCGCTGATCCACGCGGTCGGCATCGACCCGGTGCATTTCGGGCTGGTGGTGACGCTGAACCTCGCCATCGGGCAGCAGACCCCGCCGGTGGCCAGCGTGCTGATCGCCGCCTGCTCCATCGCCCGTACCGACATCTGGGAAACCACCAAGGTCAACCTGCCCTTCATCGGCGTGCTGCTGCTGGTGCTGGCGATCTGCACCTATGTGCCCGCCCTCTCGCTGGGGCTGGTCGACCTGTTCTACTGAAACACCCCAACGCCGAGGACGATTGAACGATGGCCGATAGGGAACAACGGCGCACGGGCGGACCGCTCGCCGGCATCAAGGTGGTGGAACTGGCCCACATCATGGCCGGTCCGGTCTGCGGCCTGATGCTGGCCGATATGGGCGCCGACGTGGTGAAGGTGGAGAAGATCCCAGGCGGCGACGACAGCCGCCGCATGGTGCCGCCGACCATCAACGACGAATCCGCCGCCTATATGGCGATGAACCGCAACAAGCGCGGCATCGCGCTGGACCTGAAGACCGACGACGGCAAGCAGGTGCTGCGCCGCCTCATCGCCGGCGCCGACGTGGTGATCGAGAACTACCGCCGCGGCACCATGGAGAAGCTGGGCTTCGGCTACGAGGCGATGCGCGCCATCAACCCCGGCATCGTCTTCTGCGAGATCTCCGGCTTCGGACGCAGCGGGCCGCTGGCCGACCGCGGCGGCTTCGACCTGATCGCCCAGGGCATGAGCGGCCTGATGAGCATCACCGGCGAAGGCCCCGGCCGGCCGCCGGTCAAGGTCGGCGCCCCGGTGACCGACATCACCGCCGGGCTGCTGGGCGCCATGGGCGTCATGGCGGCGCTGGTCGAACGCCAGCGCACCGGCGAGGGCCAGCGGGTCGACACCTCGCTGTTCGAGGCGGGGATCATCCACACCTATTGGCAGTCGGCGATCCGCTTCGCCACCGGGGTCAGCCCGGGCCCGATGGGCTCGGCCCACCCGCTGAACGGCCCCTACCAGGCCTTCCCCACAGCCGACGGCTGGATCAACGTCGGCGCCGCCAACCAGACCAACTGGCTGCGCCTGACCGAGGCGCTGGACGCGCGTTCCCTGCAGGACGATCCGCGCTTCGCCGACAATCCCGGCCGCATGCGCCATCTGGCGGAGCTGGATGAGCTGCTGTCCGCCATCCTGCGGCGGCGCACCACGGCCGAGTGGCTGGCGGTCCTGGAGGGGGCCGGCGTCCCGGCCGGACCGGTGCTGAGCATCGCCGACATGCACGAACACCCGCACACGCTGGCCCGCGACATGGTGGTGGAGGTGGAGCACAGCCGGGCCGGGCCGGTGAAGACGCTCGGCCTGCCGATCAAGTTCTCGCGCACCCCCGGCGGCGTGCGCGGCCCGGCCCCGGCGTTCGGCGAGCACAGCCGGGCGGTGCTGGCCGAACTCGGCTACGATGAGGACGCCGTCGAGGCGATGGAACGGGCACGGGTGGTGGCATGACCGGAACCGATGGAACGATGACGGAAGAACTGCTCTACGAGGTGCGCGACGGCATTGCCCGCGTTACCTTCAACCGGCCCCAGGCGCGCAACGCGCTGACCTTCGCCATGTACGACCGGCTGGCGTCGGTCTGCGCCGAGGTCGACGACACGCCGGATATCCGCGCGATGCTGCTGACCGGTGCCGGCGACAAGGCCTTCGCCGCCGGCACCGACATCGCGCAGTTCCGGAGCTTCACGACGGCGGAGGACGCCCTGGCCTACGAAGCGCGGATCGACCGCGTGCTGGGAGCCCTGGAGCGCTGCCGGGTGCCGACCATCGCCGCGGTCGCCGGAGCCTGCACCGGCGGCGGGGCCGGCATCGCCGCCGCCTGCGACCTGCGGATCGGCGCGGCGAGCGCCAAATTCGGCTTCCCCATCGCGCGCACCCTGGGCAACTGCCTGTCGATGAACAATTACGCCCGGCTGTCGGCCCTGATCGGTCCCGCCCGCGTCACCGAGATGATCTTCACCGCCCGCCTGATCGAGGCCGAAGAGGCGCAGGCTATCGGCTTGGTATCGGAGGTTCTCCCCGACGCAGCGGCGCTGGCGGACCGCGCCGAAACGCTCGCCCGCAGCGTGGCGTCCCACGCGCCGCTGACCCTGCGGGCGACCAAGGAGGCGCTGCGCCGGCTCCGACAGGGCGGCGATCCGGGGACCGGAGAGGATCTGATCGTGATGTGCTACACGAGTGCGGATTTTCGTGAAGGGATGGACGCCTTCCTGAACAAGCGCCCACCACGCTGGCGAGGTGAATAGACCGGACAGCCCTTCCCGCACACCTCCGGACCGCGTTAGAGTCCCCCGCCGGACGGTACCGCGCGGGGACGCTGTTGCACCGAGGCAGCGAAAGCTGATGCCGGCGGGCTGGCGACCCTGATCACACAACGCGGACGGAGTCCGGGCGTCCGAGATCGAGCATGCGGTTCAGGACCAGGACGGCGACGCCGATCTCGGTCTGTTGGCGGTCGTCGGTTTGGAACCGTAGCCCATCCCCGATGACGTGTTTGTAGCGGCTGAAGAAGGCCTCCACGAGCGCCCGCAGGTTGTAGCCGGATGTTGCCTGCCACGCCCTGCGACCACCTGCGGCAATGGCCTGCAGATGCCGATCCCGCTGGGTCGGTGTGCTCTGCGCGGTATCGCTCGGTACCGCCGTGGAGCGCGGCGGCGCGACCACGACCGCCCCTGGTTGCCGCGTGGTCACGGCTTCATAGACGCCGCTTTGATCGTAAGCGCCGTCGGCGATGACGGCAGCGAGGGGATCGGAACTTTGGTCCAGCAGTGGACCGATTTGCGAGGCGTCATCCACGTCATGGTCGGTCAGTGTCGCGGCGACGATGCGCCCGGTGGCGGCGTCCAGGCCGACGTGCAGCTTCCGCCACGCACGGCGCCGGCGCGTGCCGTGCTTCTCGACCAGCCAGTCACCGGGGCCGCACAGCTTCACCCCGGTGCTGTCGACCAGCAAACGCACCGGCTCCGTGGCTCTTGCCGGCGGGGTCGGGATGGTGACGGTCTTAGCCCGGCGGCTGAGCGTGGAATGATCCGGCACCGCCAGATCGAGCCCGAGCACCTGGACAGGTTCCGTTGCAAAGTTTGCGGACGGGCGGAGCTCGGGTAAAACCCAGCCCTTTCGGCGTTGAGGTGACACGGTGATGCGGAGCACGAAGAGCCCGTTCAAGGGCCGGCAGTTCACGGCAGCGGTGATCCTGTGGGCGGTGCGCTGGTATCTGCAGTTCCCGATCAGCTATCGCGATCTGGAGGGGATGCTGTCCGACCGCGGTGTGGCCGTCGATCACACGACGCTCTACCGCTGGATCCAGGCCTACGCGCCGGAACTGGACAAGCGCATTCGCCCGCACCTGCGGATGACCACCGGCTCCTGGCGGGTGGACGAGACCTACGTGAAGGTGAAGGGGCGATGGATGTACCTGTACCGCGCCGTCGATGCGCGCGGGCAGACGATCGATTTCCTGCTCAGTGCCAAGCGGGATGCCGCCGCGGCCCGGCGTTTCTTCCGCAAGGCGCAGAAGCAGGCGCACACCGCGAACCCGCGCACCCTCACCGTGGACAAGAACCCCGCGTATCCGAGTGCGACCAGGACGATGAAGCAGGCCGGCGGGTTCCGTTGCAAAGTTTGCCGGCGGTCGGAGATCGGGTAAAACCCAGCCGCGATCGGCGGCTGGGGTGACACGGTGATGCGCAGCGGGAAGAGCCCGTTCAAGGGCCGGCAGTTCACGGCGGAGGTGATCCTGTGGGCGGTGCGCTGGTACCTGCAATTTCCGATCAGCTACCGTGACCTCGAACGCATGCTGGCCGACCGCGGCGTGACGGTCGATCACACGACCATCTTCCGCTGGATCCAGGCCTACGCGCCGGAACTGGACAAGCGCATCCGCCCGCACCTGCGGATGACCACCGGCTCCTGGCGGGTGGACGAGACCTACGTGAAGGTGAAGGGGCGATGGATGTACCTGTACCGCGCCGTCGATGCGCGCGGGCAGACGATCGATTTCCTGCTCAGTGCCAAGCGGGATGCCGCCGCGGCC
>CBIHQY010000045.1:0-48198 GCA_966212305.1 uncultured Azospirillum sp. | reverse complement strand
GGCAATCCGCGAGCAGACGAAAGCGGCCTGACCGCGGCACTCAGCGGATGCTTACGGGGAGGGCGGGGCTCCGGCCTGGACCGCCGGCTCATCGGTCATGGTGCGGTAGCGCGCCAGAATCCAGCCGAGATGCGCGGTGACGGCATTGGCCGCGGCGTCGGGGTCGCGCCTGGCGATGGCCTGATGGATGGCGCGGTGGTGCTCGATCATCAGCGCCTCATGGTTTTCCATGAAGGGCTCGGTGTGCTTCATCTCGACCATGTTGCCGAGGATGTCGCGGATGGTCGACAGCAGGTGGAGATAGACCGGGCTGCCGGATGCCTGGGCGACGGCGACGTGGAAATCCATGTCGTCGGCCGCGCGTCCGCCGTCGCGGTTGGTCTGGCTCATCGCCGCTAGGATGCGGCCGATGGTGTCGATCTGCTCCTGCGTCGCGCGTTCGGCGGCACGGCGGGCGGCCCAGCTTTCCAGGGCCATACGGATCTCGACGAGGTCACACAGGTTCTGGTGGGTGCTGCGCACCATGGTGGTGAGGGCGCCGTCCATCACGCCGGCCGACGATACCACGCGGGTGCCGCCGCCCTGGACTGCGGTGAGGAATCCCTGGGTCTTCAGCTTCTGCAGCGCGGCGCGGACGGACACCCGGCTGACATGCAGCTGTTCGGCCAGCTGGCGTTCGCCCGGCAGGCGCTCCCCCGGCACCAACTCGCCACGCGCGATGCGGTCGAGAAGCTGTTGGGCCACCCACTCCGAAATGCGCTGCGAGGAGGAGGGGACGTGAGCGCTGTCGTCGGTGCCGGACACGGGTTGTTCCCCTTTGGTCGGAAGGCGGTTCATCGATGATCGGTCCTACCGGTAACGGTCCCCGCGGGTGCGGTCAATGGGGCACAGGCTCGCTGCGGCGCCTTGCCCGCGGGGCGGAAAAACATGGCGGCGATGACACGGCGCCGGTGGCTCAACGGCCGCCGGGGCGAGCCATCAGGATGCCCACCAGGATCACCGCGGCACCGATCGCCTGCAAGGGGCCCAGCGGTTCGTTCAGCAGGATCCAGGCGAGGATTGCCGCCGCCGCCGGCTGCAGCAGGAGGCTGACCGACGAGAAGGAGGCCGGCAGGTGGGCCAGCGCGTAGGCGATCAGGCTCTGGCCGCAGGCATGGCTGAACAGGGCGAGGCCGGCCAGCACCGCCCAGCCATTTGCGCTCGTCGGAAGCATGGCTTCGCCGTCATACAGGCCGATCGGCAGCAGAACGGCGGCGGATATGGCGCCGCTCCAGGTCATGATGGTGGCGGTGGAGAACTCGGCGCGCAGCCGCCCGACCGACAGGATATAGCCGGCATAGAATCCCGCGGTCAGCAGACCGAGGGCATCGCCGAACAGGTGGTCGGCGTTGAGCTGGAAACTTTGGCCCATCAGCACGATGGCACCGGCCAGCGCCAGCAGCATGCCGAGGACGAACCGGCCGGTGATCCGTTCCTTGAACAGGAACCATGCGGCCGGCGCCACATAAAGCGGAGCAAAGTTGGCCAGCAGCGTGGAATTGGCGACCGACGTGTAGCGGATCGACGTGTGCCAGATCGCAAGGTCGCCGGCGAAGAACAGCCCGGCGAGCGACAGGCGCGCATAGTCTGAAAGCGAGGAGGGGCGTCGGCTTGCCCGTCCGCCCCGCTGCCGCGACTCGCTGGCCATCCACAGCGCGAGGACCGGGGTGGCCAACGCCGTGCGCCAGAAGCCGGTGGCGACCGGACCGACCTCCGACAGGCGGACGAAGATGGGCGCGAAGGCGATGCCCAGTGCGCCGACCAGCAACGCGATCAGGGCGATGCGCTGCGTCCGGTACAGATGGTCGGCGGTGAAAGCACTGGCGTCTGGCATGGACCGCTTATATCCGCCGTCCCGCCGCCGGGCCAGCGGGACGCAAGTCATGGCTGCCGTGCGTCTCCGCAATTCTCCTGGAGGCTGCCGGATGGGCGGTCAGGCTGGCCTTTCCGGCCCAGGTGCCGATCAGCGCGGCCGGATGCGGCGAAGCGACACCGCCTCATCATCGTCGGCGCTGTACTCGTCGTAATGGACCGGGCAGCGGCCGTCCTTGCGCGGCTTGTCCTTCACCGTCGCCGGATACCAGTCGCCCTTCCACTGGACCTCCACCCGCATGCCGGGCTGGCACAGCGACTCACCGGCCTGATAGCCGGCGTTTGGGGCAGGTGCCATGGCGGCCGGGGCGGCGCCCGGCGGTATGGGGCTCAGCATCGGCGCCGCTACGGGTGCCGGGGCCGGCTTCTCCTGGTCGCAGAAGGCGGTGCAGACGCGCCTGGCGATCACCTGTCCGCCGCAGCTGCCGCCGAAACAGTCGCGATAGTCGGCCTCGCACCGGGCTTCGCAGCTGCTGTTGCCGCAGGAATAGGACCGGTCGAAATCGCTCACCGACTTCTTGATCGGCTTCTTCTCCGCCTGCTGGCGGTTGACATAGGACTGATACTCATAAAGGGCTCGCGACCGTGCCTCGTTCACGCAAGCCTGCTGCGACATGCCGCAATTCTGACGGCAGTAATTGCGGTTCTGTTGGCACTGGTTGACGCAAAGCCGGCCTTCGGCCGAACTTGGTGGGACGAGGCTGTATTGCGTTTCGTAAACGGGTCCGCAAGCGCTGAGCAGCGCCATCACGGCAAGGCAGAGGGTGAGCAGGCGGAGCATGCGGGGCGTCTTCCGGGTGGGTTCGCGCGGAGAGGGAGCCGGAGCGTATCAGCTTACCGTTCGGGCTACCACCATCGGCCGCGCTTCCGCACGGCGCGGCGGTTGCGCTAGTGTGCCATATGGCCTCATCACCTTCCGAACATCGCCAGCCCGTAACCGCTCCCGCACCGGCGCCCCGTGCGACCGCGCCGCTGCTGGGTCCGACCGATCCGCCGCCGGTGACCACGCTGAACCCGGATGCCGGCGGGCCGCTGCTGCTGGTGTGCGACCATGCATCGCGTGCGATCCCCGCTCTTCTCGGCGACCTCGGTTTGCCGGAGGAGCAGCTCTGCCGTCACATCGCCTACGACATCGGTGCGGCGGAGGTGACGCGGCGGCTGGCCGACCGCTTCAGCGCAACTGCGGTGCTGTCCGGCTTCTCCCGGCTGGTGATCGACCCAAATCGTGCGATCGAGGATCCCACTGCAATTCCGGTGGTCAGCGACGACGTGGTGATCCCCGGCAACCGCGCGCTGGATGCCGAGGCTGGGGCCCAGCGGGTGGAGGCGCTGTTCAAGCGCTATCACGCGGCGGTGGCGGCGGCCGTCTCGGCGATCCGCGCCCGCGGACAGGTGCCGGTGCTGGTGTCGGTCCACAGCTTCACCCCGGCCATGCGCGGTGTGGCGCGGCCCTGGCACATCGGCGTGCTGTGGGACAACGATCCCCGCCTGCCGGTGCCGCTGATCGAGGCGCTGAAGGCCGACGGCCGCTGGTGCGTCGGCGACAACCAGCCCTATTCCGGCCGCGGCACGCTGGGCGGCACGGTGGAGACCCACGCGACGCCCGCCGGCTACCCCAACGTCCTGCTGGAGATCCGGCAGGACCTGATCGCCACGCCGGAAGGCGCCGAGCTATGGGCGCAGGTGGTCGGCGATGCGCTGGAGCCGCTGCTGTCCCTGCCGTCGCTGGCGACCATCCACCATTATCCGCGGGCCTGAACACCGAATGGAAAACGCCGTGCCAATGGAAAGCGCCGTGAGCGAACCGTCCTTCACGCTCGGCCTCGAGGAGGAATATCTGCTGGTCGACCGCGGCACGCGCGACATCGTGCCCAGCCCGCCCGACGAGATGCTGGAAGCCTGCCAGGAGCAGGCGCCCGGCCGCATCCATCCGGAGTTCCTGCGCTGCCAGATCGAGGTGGGAACGCCGGTCTGCAAGACGCTGGGCGAGGCGCGGACAGAGCTGGCGGCGCTGCGCGCCACGGTGGCCGGGGTGGCCGACCGCTATGGGCTGGCGCCGATCGCCGCCTCGACCCATCCCTTCGCCGCGTGGGAGCCGCAGAAACACACCAACCGCGACCGCTACAACATGCTGGCGCGCGATCTGGGGGCGCCGGCCCGCCGGCTGATGATCTGCGGCATGCATGTCCATGTCGGGATCGAAGACGACGACCTGCGCATCGATCTGATGAACCAGGTCCGCTATTTCCTGCCGCATCTGCTGGCGCTGTCGACCTCCTCGCCCTTCTGGCGCGGGCGTGACATGGAACGCCGGTCCTACCGGCTCAGCGTCTGGCACGAACTGCCCCGCACCGGCATGCCCGCCGGGTTCCAGAGCTTCGGCGAATATCAGAGCCATGTCGCGGTGCTGGTGAATGCCGGGGTGATCGAGGACGCCAGCAAGCTGTGGTGGGACATCCGCCCGTCCTCTCGCTTTCCGACGCTGGAGATGCGCATCACCGACATCTGCACCCGGCTGGATGACGCGGTGACGGTGGCGGCGCTTTATCGCTGCCTGCTGCGCATGCTGTGGCGGCTGAAGGCGCGCAACGTCACCTGGCGGCCCTACAAGAACATGTTGATCGAGGAAAACCGCTGGCGCGCCCAGCGCTATGGCCTGGACAGCGGGCTGGTCGATTTCGGGCAGGGGCGGATCGTGCCATATACCGACCTGCTTGACGAGATCATCGACCTGACCCGCGAGGACGCGGAGCATTTCGGCTGCACCGCCGAGGTCGAGCGGGCACGCGAGATCGTCAAGCGCGGCACCAGTGCGCACCGGCAAATCGAGATCTTCCAGGCGGCGCTCGCCGACGGCGCCGACGAGGACGAGGCTCTGCGGCGGGTGGTGGATTGGCTGGCGGAGGAGACGATGGTGGGGGTCGCGACCTGAGGGATACGCTTCGGCGTCGCATCTCCCAACCCCCTTCTCCCAACCGCCTTGACGCGCGCGTCATGTCTCCATACGCTTCCGCACCGTCGATGCCGCTGGAATGCGGGTTGAACAGGGTTGGCAAATAAAAAGCTGAAAAGCAAAGAGGGTCGCTCGTCGTTGGCGGCCCTCTTCCAACATCGAGGGGAGGGAGGGGCATGGCCGGCGCCAAGTTCCTGAAGTTCGATACGCAGAGCCTGCATGCGGGGCAGAGGCCCGATCCGGCGACCGGGGCGCGGGCGGTTCCGATCCATTTGACCTCCTCCTACGTCTTCAGCGATGTCGATCAGGCGGCGGCGCTGTTCAATCTGGAACGGCCCGGCCACATCTATTCGCGCATCTCCAACCCCACCGTCGCGGTGCTGGAAGAACGGCTGGCGACGCTGGAAGGCGGGGTGGGCGCCGTCTGCACCGCCAGCGGACAGGCGGCGCTGACGCTTGCCATCATGACGCTGATGGGGGCGGGTGGGCACATCGTCGCCTCCTCCTCCATCTATGGCGGCAGCCGCAACCTGCTGGCCTATACGCTGCCGCGGTTCGGCATCACCACGACCTTCGTCCATCCGCGCGACCTCGGCGGCATCCGCGCGGCGATCCGTCCGGAAACCCGGCTTGTCTTCGGCGAGGTGCTGGGCAATCCGGGGCTGGAGGTGCTGGACGTGCCGAAGGTCGCGGCCATCGCGCATGAGGCCGGCATTCCGCTGCTGATCGACTCGACCTTCACCACCCCCTATCTCTGCCGTCCGTTCGAGCATGGCGCCGATCTGGTCATGCATTCCTGCACCAAGTGGCTGGGCGGGCACGGCACCGCCATCGGCGGCGTGGTGATCGACGGCGGACGGTTCGACTGGGAGGCTTCGGGCAAGTTCCCGACCCTGACCGAACCCTATGCCGGCTATCACGGCATCGATTTCGCCGAGGAATACGGCCCGGCCGCCTTCATCGCCCGCGCCCGTGCCGAAGGCTTGCGCGATTTCGGCGCCTGCATGAGCCCGATGAACGCCTTCCAGATCCTGCAGGGCGTGGAAACGCTGCCGCTGCGGATGAAGGCGCATATCCACAACACCCGCAAGATCGTCTGCTTCCTGGAAGGGGAGTTGAACGCCGAGAAGGGGGCGGTCGCCTGGGTCTCCTATCCGGAGTTGGTGGACCATCCCGACCACGCCCTGGCCGCCCGACTGCTGCCGCATGGCGCCGGCTCCATCATCTCCTTCGGCATCCGTGCGGGTGCGCATGGTGGCCGCGAGGCCGGGCGCCGCTTCATCGAGTCGCTGACGCTGTTCTCGCATCTCGCCAATGTCGGCGACGCCAAGTCTCTGGTCATCCATCCCGCCAGCACCACCCACGCCCAGCTCGATGCCGAGGCGCTCGCCGCCGCCGGGGTGGGGGAGGACATGATCCGCCTGTCCATCGGGCTGGAGGATTGCGAAGATCTGATCGACGACCTGAAGCAGGCGCTGCGCGCCGCCACCAAGGGTTGAGGGCCGGGCCATGCAGCTGACCGTCAACGGAACCCCCGTCTTCGTCCACACCGGCGGCCGGGATCTCGATCCCGCGCGCCCCGCCGTCGTGCTGATCCACGGCGCCGGCATGGACCACAGCGTGTGGAGCCTGCAAAGCCGCTATCTCTCCCATCATGGCCGATCGGTGCTGGCGATCGACCTGCCGGGGCACGGCCGCTCCTGCGGGGAACCGCTGGGCAGCATCGCCGCCATCGCCGATTGGGTGATCGCCCTGCTCGATGCCGCCGGGCTGGAGCGGGCGGTGCTGATCGGCCATTCCATGGGGGCGCTGGTGGCGCTGGATGCCGCCGCCCGCCATGGCGGGCGGGTGGAGTCCATCGCGTTGCTGGGCATCGCCGAGCGGATGCCGGTCCACCCGGACCTGCTGGCCGCAGCCCATGCCGGCGAGCAGTCGGCCATCGATATGGTGGTCGGCTGGGGACACGGCCCGCGCGGTCATGGCGGCGCCCAGGGTGGCGGCTGCCCGATGCCGGGTCTTGCGTTGATCCCCGGCGGGCGCCGGCTGATGGCCTCGGTTCGTCCGGGCGTGCTGGGCGTCGATCTGGCCGCCTGCAACGACTATGGACAAGGGGCCGATGCCGCCGCGGCGGTCGGCTGCCCGGCGTTGTTCCTGCTGGGCGCGCTCGACAAGATGACGCCGGCGAAGGCGGGACGGTCGCTGGCGGCCCGCGTCAAGACTTCGCAGGTCATCGTCCTGCCGCAGACCGGACACATGGTGATGACCGAAGCCCCCGACGCAGTGCTGGAGACGCTGACATCATTCCTGTCCTTGCGCCGGGGATAAGGGCGCCGGGGAAAAGGGTTTCAGTGTCGAAATCAATGGCTCGGAGTCGGGTTAATCCTGACATGAACCACTGATGACCCCCGATTACTCTGCGCCGTGGGATCGAAGCCATCCCGCCGTTCGCAGCAGTTCCGGGGGTATCATCTTGCAGGATGGCGAGCATCGCGCGACCGCAATCGCTGTCGGCACCCTGTTCCGCGACTGCCGGGAGGTCGTCGCGCTGTTGTCGGCCGACGGGCGTGTGCTCCGCATCAGCGACGCCGTCGCCGATCTGCTGGGCCACCCGTCGGATATGCTGACCGGTGCGTCGCTCCACGGCCATATCCATCCCGACGATGTGGAGGAGGCGCGGCGCCGGTTCCATCTGCGCGCGGTGGCCCCGGCCGGCAGCAGTGGCCGTGCCGTTTTCCGTTTTCGCCATGCCGATGGCGATTGGCGTTGGCTGGAGGTCACCACCCGCAACGGGCTGGCCGATCCGGCCATTGGCGGACTGGTGCTGACCTTCCGCGACATCAGCGACCACATCGCCCTGTCGGAACGCCTGCGGGCCAGCGAAGCGCGCTATCGGACATTGGCGGAGGCGGTGCCGGTCGGCATCCTGCAGGCCGACGCCGACGGGCAGGTGCTGTTCGCCAATGCCCGGCTTGCCGGCATCACCGGGCTGGAGTCCGACCGGCTGCTCGGTAGCGGCTGGCTCGACGCCGTCCATCCCGACGACCGGGCACGGGTCGCTGCGGACTGGCGGCTGGACGCGACCGGCAATCCGGCACCGACCGATTTCCGCTTCCACGACTCCGACGGCTCCGGCGTCGACCGCCGGGTGCTGTGCCAGCGCATGCCCCTGGAGGATGGCGGCACCATCGCCACCATCACCGACGTCAGTGAATATGTGCACACTGCCAACGCCCTGCGCCTGTCGGAGGCGCGCAACGAGGCGATCCTCGACACCGCGGCCGACGCGATCCTGACCGTCGACGACGCCGGCGTGCTGCACAGCTTCAACCGGGCGGCGGAGGCGATGTTCGGCGTTTCGGCCGGGGACCTGCTGTGGCGCCCGCTCGACCGGTTGATTCCCCTGGCCGATCTGCGGGAGGAGGGCGGCGTACGGCTGGAGTTCGCGCCCGGCCAGACCACGGCGCTGATCGCCCGCGACCGCGCGGCGGAGGCGGAGCGTACCGACGGCACCCGCTTCCCCGTGGAACTGTCGGTCAGCGCCAGCGAGGTGGAGGGTCGGCGGCTCTACACCGCCATTCTCCGCGACGTCACCGAACGCCGCCGGACGGAGGCCGATCTGCTGGCGGCCAAGGACGCGGCGGAGGCCGCCGACCGCGCCAAATCCACCTTCATCGCGGCGATGAGCCACGAGCTGCGCACCCCGCTGAACGCGGTGATCGGCTTCTCCCAGCTGTTGGAGGCGCAGGCCGGGCGATCCGTTGGAGACGCGCAACGGGAGGAAAGGATGCGCGGCTGTATCGGCGCGATCCGTCAGGCCGGCGAACAGCTGTTGGCGATCATCGACGACATCCTCGACATGGCACGCGTCGATGCCGGCGGGCTGTCCTTGACCGAAGCGCCCGTCGATTTGTCGGCGGTCGCCGAACGGGCCGTGGCAAACCTGCGTTTTCACGCCACCCGCCAGAACGTGACGGTCGGGGTGATGGCCGATGGCGGCTTGCCGCCGATTTGCGGCGACGAACGACGCTTGGTCCAGGCGCTGGGCAACCTGCTGTCCAACGCCATCAAATTCAGCCATCCGGGGGACGCCGTCACCCTGACGGCGGGGCTGGACGCCGATGGCTGGGTGGAGCTGTCGGTGCAGGACCAGGGCGTCGGCATGCGGCCGGAGGACATCGCCAGGGCGATGACCCCTTTCGCCCAGATCGATCAGAGCGCCACCCGCCATCACGAGGGCGTCGGGCTGGGCCTGCCGCTGGCGCTGCGTCTGGCGGAGGCCCATGGCGGCACGCTGACGTTGGACAGCGCGCCGGGGCAGGGCTGTACCGCCACGATCCGGCTGCCGCCGTCGCGCATCATGACCATTGAGGAGATGTTGGCGTCGATGTCGTGATCTGGCCCTCCTGATCTGGCATGCGCCGGCTGGATATGTCAGAAGCTGTCGCAGAGGGTCCGCCCGGCGGACGGTTGGCTTTTGAAAGGCAGGTGTGCGATGGCGGTTCGGGACGGGTCCAGGCAGGCGGTGGTTCTGGTCAGCGGTGGCCTCGATTCGACGACGGTGCTCGCCATCGCCAAGGCCGAGGGCTACCGGGTCAACGCCTTGAGCTTCCGCTATGGACAGCGCCATTCGGTGGAGCTGGAGGCGGCGCGGCGGGTGGTCGCGGCGATGGGAGTGGAGCGGCATGTGATCGCCGACATCGACCTGCGCGCCTTCGGCGGCTCCGCCCTCACCGATGCCATCGACGTGCCGAAGCACGACAGCGCCGCCGATCTGGCGGCCGGGCTGGGGGAGGGCATCCCCGTCACCTATGTGCCGGCGCGCAACACCGTCTTCCTGTCCTTCGCGCTGGCCTGGGCGGAGGCGCTGGGGGCGTCCGACCTGTTCATCGGCGTCAACGCACTGGATTATTCCGGCTATCCCGACTGCCGTCCCGAATACATCGCCGCCTTCGAGACGCTGGCGAACCTCGCCACCAAGGCCGGGGTGGAGGGCACCAGCCGGTTCAAGGTCCATGCGCCGCTGATGCAGATGGACAAGGCCGCCATCGTCCGCCACGGGCTGGAACTGGGTGTCGACTACAGCCTCACCCACTCCTGTTACGATCCGACGCCGGAAGGGCTGTCCTGCGGCGCCTGCGACAGTTGCCTGTTGCGGCTTAAGGGCTTTTCCGAAGCCGGAACGACCGATCCGATCCGTTACGCCGGCGGAACGAACAAGTAGTCCGTTCCGACTACTTCCCGATCCTCCCCGGCGCAAATCCCAGCTTGCCGAACAACATAAAATTTTATATAAAAGCGTATCGATTTGTTCGGGAAGACGAGGGAGCGCAAGATGGCTGCCACCTCCTGGATGGGACCGCGCCTCAGCGGCCGCGCCGCGCGGGCTGTGCTGCGTGAGCATCGCCGTGCCAACGTCCGCAAGCGCGGCTGGTCGCGTGACATCGCCCGCCTGATGCTGGTCGCCTCTGTTCTCGTGCTGGGCGTCCTGGCGGTGGAGATCGGACGCAAGGCGGTCACCATCCTCGGCCACAGCGCCGCCCAGCATTCGATCGAAATCGTCGGCTGAGGGCATCGCTCAGGGCAAGACCACCACATAGCGTTTGGTGGTGGCGGCGACCACGGTCCAGCTTCCCGTGAAGCCCGGTTCGATTACGAAACGATCCCCGGCCTTCAAGGTCCAGGAGCGCCCATCGTCATGGGCGACGACGCTCTCGCCCTCCAGGATCTCGCAATATTCCCACTCGTCATAGACGATGCGCCAGGAACCGGTCGTTGACCGCCAGGTGCCGGCGAACCGCTTGCCGTCATCCGACTCGTAGCCGTTCCAGGTGGAGAAGACCGGTGACCCGGCCAGGATGCGGTCGGCGGCCGGGGCGCCGGATTCCGGCGTGATGCCGTCGAGGTCGGGCAGGGGAGACAGGGTCATCGACAAAACTCCTCACCAGTCGGCCAGCAGCGCCGGCAGGTCGCGGATCGAGTCCAGCCGGCGGTAATGGTCGTCCGGCACCTCCGCCTCCTCATGCGCCCAGGTGATGGCATAGGGGATGTGGACGGCGTGGGCGCCGGTCGCCATCACCGGCAGGATGTCGGAGCGTACCGAATTGCCGACCATCAGGAAACGGGCCGGATCGATGCCGTGGCGGTCCATCACCCGCCGGTAGGTGGCCGGGTCCTTCTCGCTGACGATCTCCACCGCGTGGAACAGTTCCGACAGGCCGGAGCGCGCGATCTTGCTTTCCTGGTCGAACAGGTCGCCCTTGGTGATCAGAACCAGCCGGTGTCGGCCGGCCAGCGTCTCCACCACCTCCGCCACGCCGGGCAGCAACTCCACCGGATGCTCCAGCATCGCCTTGCCGAAGTCGATCAGGCTCTGCAGGTCGCGGGCCGGGACATGGCCGTCGGTGACGGCGATCGCCGTTTCGATCATCGACAGCACGAAGCCCTTGATGCCGTAGCCATAGACGCGGAGGTTCTCCCGCTCCGCCTCCAACAGGCGGCGGTCGAGGTCGGTGGGGTCGGCGGCATGGGCCAGCAGGGCGCGGAAGCTGTCCTGCGTCATCGAAAACAGCGATTCATTGTGCCAGAGCGTATCGTCGCCATCGAAGCCGATGGTGTCGAAGGTCTGGCTGGCGGGAATGGTGCTGCTGCTCATGAGCCTGTCCGCTGCTTCGCTGAATTGATCCGTAAGTAAAACAATACATCGCCCAAGTGAGCCGATCTTGTCCAGGGCCTGTCGTTGCAGGGGTCCTTTATTGTCAGCATAGCGAACCGTAAGTATCCGCAATGACGTTTTTGCCACAGACCGGTGACATTCCATGGCGAGTTCTTCGCTGCCTGCAAAGCGGGCATGTTGCCGTCGGGGGTGGCAACATGGCTCGAAGAAGCATAATTATATTTCCACACAAGGAGGACGTGATCGCCGACCGGCGGACCCTCCATAACAAGACATCTCAGGAATCTCCATCATGGCAACCCTTCTGCATTCGGCCGAGACCGGCCACAGCACTTCCACCTTCGCCCATGTCGTCGAAATCGCGTCGAACCTGCTGGGCCTGTGGCGCCAGCGCATCGTGACCCGCCGCGAACTGGGCTATCTGGACGACCGTATGCTCCAGGACATCGGCTTCAGCCGCCTGGACGCCGAGCGCGAGATGTCGAAGCCGTTCTGGCGCGAATGAGCGCCTGCACGCCGGCCGGCGAACGCACCGGAAAAGGCCGCTTCCATTGATCGGAAGCGGCCTTTTTCTTTGTCCGATGCTTGGCGTGCCCAAAAATCAGGCTGCATCAAAAAGCGGCGGCCGTAACAAGAAAAGCCCGCCGCCGGTGGAACCGGCAGGCGGGCTTTTTCTTGGCGGAACGAAAGGAGGGCAGGGCGCCGCCCCGCCGCCTCTTCAGATGCAGTAGTGGTGCAGCGGCGCGAAGCCGTTGAAGCAGACGGCCGAGTAGGTCGTGGTGTACGCGCCGGTGGCATGGATGCGCACGCGGTCGCCGGCCTTCAGACCCATCGGCATCTTGTAGTCGGCACGCTCGTACAGCACGTCGGCGCTGTCGCAGGTCGGGCCGGCCAGGATCACCGCCTCGCGGTCGCCATCCTGCCCATCGCCGGCCTGCTCATCGCCCAGCACCTCGATCGGGTACTGGATCGCCTCGTCCATCGTCTCGGCCAGACCGCCGAACTTGCCGATGTCAAGATAGACCCAGCGCTTGGGATCCTCGGCCGACTTGCGCGACACCAGGACCACTTCGCTCTCGATGATGCCGGCGCTGCCGACCATGCCGCGGCCCGGCTCCACGATGGTCTCCGGCAGGTGGTTGCCGAAGTGGGTGCGCAGCGAGTCGAAGATCGCCTGACCGTAGGCGGTGCATTCCGGCACGTCGGTGCGGTAGCGGGTGGGGAAGCCGCCGCCCAGATTGATCATGCCGAGATCGACGCCCAGCACCTCAAGCTCGCGGAAAAGCTGCGCCACCTGGAAGATGGCGTGGTCCCACTGCATCAGGTCCTTCTGCTGCGAGCCGACATGGAAGGACACGCCATAGGGCTGCACGTCCATGTCGCGGGCCTTCAGCAGGAGGTCGCGGGCCATCGGCAGGTCGCAGCCGAACTTGCGCGACAGCGGCCATTCGGCGCCCTCGCCCGAGGTCAGGATGCGGCAGAACACGCGGGCGCCGGGGGCGGCGCGCTCGATCTTCTCCAGTTCCGGCTCGCTGTCGAAGGCGAACAGGCGCACACCCAGCTCGTAGGCGCGGCGGATATCGCTTTCCTTCTTGATGGTGTTGCCGAAGGAGATGCGCTCCGGCGTCGCGCCGGCGGCCAGCGCCATCTGGATTTCCGGGACCGAGGCGCAGTCGAAGGCCGAGCCGAGACGGGCCAGCAGGCTGAGGATTTCCGCGGCCGGGTTCGCCTTCACCGCATAGAAGATGCGGGCGTCGGGCAGGGCGTCGTGCAGATCGTTGTAGTTCTGCTCGACCACGTCCAGATCGATGACGAGGCAAGGGGTCTGCGGGCGCTGCTCTTCGAAAAAGCGCGCAATCTTCTGGGTCATCTCAGTCTCCTGGGACGCAAGATGATGGAACGGAAAGGGCGAAGTCGGGGGGACGGAGCGGCCGAGCGGGCCGATCAGCAAATGAAAAAGCTGATCAGGCGCTCAGGCCGCCAATACTGGATTGCCCCGTACAGAACCCTGTTCTGTCCGTATGGTCCAGGAGCGGCAGATTTCGGAGACGGGTGAGCACGCGCCCACCCACAACAACATCAACCATCGTAACCTCCAAGTCGCCGCCTTGTTTAAGGGACGGTCGGGGATCACGCGTTACGTCGTTGCATAACCACATCTCGGAGACGCCGAGGGGCGGGCCAGCGGCACGTGCGCTTGCGAGTTCGCGTTACATAGATCCAACGCGATCGAATGCAAAGTGAAAAATGCCGTGTGCCCCAAAAAAGTGGCAGACCGTTTGGCAGGCGGAAAAACCGGAGTGATTTCATGGGCTTGACCGAGGTTCTGACAACGGAGGAGATGGGGTTGCGGCTGCTGGCGGCGGCCTTTTGCGGTGCGTTGCTTGGACTCGACCGCGAAATGCGGGGCAAAGCGGCGGGGCTGCGCACGCATACGCTGATCTCCATCAGCTGCGCCCTGACCACCATGGTTGCGCTGGAGCTGTTCGCCGGCCTGCAGACTAGCGGCGACGACCGGCCGAGCGACCCGGTGCGCGTCATCCAGGGCGTGGCGCAGGCGGTCGGCTTCATCAGCGCCGGGGTGATGTTCCGGTCCGGCGACAGCGTGCGGGGGGCTACGACCGCCGCGATCATCTGGGTGGCGGGCGGGCTGGGCATCGCCTGCGGTGCCGGCTACTACATGCTTGCCGGCATGACGCTCGCCCTGTGCCTGGTGGTGACCATCCTGTTCACCGTCCTGATGGACCGCTTCCCGCAACTGGGAGCGGCGGAGGCTGCGGAAGACACGGAGGATGGCGACGGCAAGGCGCGGGGGGAGCGGCGCCGCGCCACGTCCCGCCAGGGCCGGATCAGGCGGATCGCCCGGCACTCGCCGCGGGGATGACCAGCAGCCGGTGCGACAGCAGCGCGCCCAGCCCGACCAGCCCGATGGCTCCCATCATCGGCAGGGCGGTGCCGTCGTTCAGATGGCCGACGACGATGCCGACGACCGCGGCGATGGCCATCTGCGCGAAGCCCAGCAGCGAAGACGCCAGCCCGGCCATGGTGGCGTAGGGGCCGACCGCATTGGCGGTGGCATTGGGCAGGGTCAGCCCAGCGCCCAGGATGAACAGGAAGACCGGCACCACGATGGCCAGCAGGTGCAGCACCCCGGCCAGCGCCAGCACCCCGCCCACCAGCCCGCCGCCCAGCGACAGCAGCGTGCCGATGCGGATCATCCGCGCGCCGCCCAGCCGCGGCGTCAGCCGCCCGGCCAGGAAGGTGCCCAGCATATATCCCAGAACCACCGCGCCGAAACTGGCACCATACTGCGCCGGGGTCAGGTGCAACTGCCCGATCAGCACGAAGGACGAGCCGGAGATGAAGGAGAAGATGCCGCTGTAGGAGAATGCAACCACCAGCACATAGCCGACGAAGCCGCGGTTGCGCATCAGCAGCAGGTAGTTGGCGGCGAGCCGGCTTGGCCGCAGCGCCTCCTCGTCGCGGTGGGCGTTGGTCTCGCCCAGCATCGACCACACCGCGGCCAGGATGCCGCAGGCGAAGACGGTCAGCAGCATGAAGTTGGCGCGCCAGCCGAACCACTCCGTCAGCACGCCGCCCAGCATCGGCCCCACCGCCGGGGCCAGCGCCATCGCCATCGACATATAGGCCAGCACCGTCGCCGCGCGGTCGCGCCCGAACACGTCGCGCACCACCGCGCGCGCCACCACCGGCCCGCAGCAGGCGCCCAGAGCCTGGAAGAACCGGGCGGCGATCAGCGCGTCGATGCTGCTGGTCATGGCGCAGACGGCGCTGGCCGCCAGATAGATCGTCACCCCCACCAGCAGGGTGGGACGCCGGCCGAAGCGGTCGGACATCGGGCCATAGACCAGCTGCGACACCGCGAAGCCGACCAGGAAGATCGACAGCGTCAACTGCACCGTGGCGACATCGGTGTCGAACACCCGCACCAGCGTCGGCAGCGACGGCAGGTACAGGTCGGTGGACAGCGGGCCGAAAGCGACCAATGCGGTCAGCAGGACGCGGATGGACAGGGAATCGGGACGGGGCATGGACCGGCTTTGAAGCGAAGCGGGGACGGGGCGGCACTGTATCAGATGAAACCACTGCAGCCAGCGCGGATCGGTTGCAACCCTGTCACTTGGACCCCGTCACTTGGCCGGCAGCACCATGCGGATGCAGCGCGCCAGCACGGTGTTGCCGGTCATCTCGCGGTAGTTCTGGATGATGATCGGCTCGGCCGCCTTGCATTGCTCCATGCTGGCGAAATCCAGCGTGGTCGGGCCGCCCTGGTTCAGCATGAACAGCAGCATCAGCACGCGCTCCATCCTGCACGCCCTCCGGTCAAACGGCCGCCAGCACGGCGCGGGCGGCGGCGGCGTCCTTCACGATCTGGTCCTTCAGCACGTCGAAGCTGGGGAACTTCATCTCCGGCCGCAGGAAGTCGATCATCTGGACCCGCAGATGCAGATCGTACAGATCAAGGTCGACGTCGAACAGGTGGGCCTCCAGCCGGGCGACCGTGCCGTCGACGGTGGGGCGGGCGCCCAGATTGGCGACACCGGGCAGCCAGACGGTCTCGCCGGCGCGGTCGATGCCGGCGCGCACCGCATAGACGCCGAAGGCCGGGCGCAGATACTCGCCCAGTTCGATGTTGGCGGTGGGGAAACCGATGGTGCGACCGCGCTGGTCGCCATGGACGACGCGCCCCTCGATCTCCCAGGGATGGCCCAGAACGAAGGCGGCCTCGCGCGGCCGGCCGGCGGTCAGCGCGTCGCGCACGCGGGTGGAGGAATAGACGCCGCCCTGCTCGTCGGACACCGGCCCGACCTCCGTCACGCCGAATCCCTGGGCGCGCCCCGCCTTCAGCAGAAAGGCCGGATCGCCCGAGCGCTTGTGCCCGAACAGGAAGTCATAGCCGCAGACGACGTGCCGTACGCCCAGCCCGCCGACCAGCACCTCGTCGACGAAGGCCTGCGCCGTCTTGTGGCGGAAGCTGTCGTCGAAGTGGCAGACGATCAGCTGGTCGACGCCCAGCGCCTCGATATGGCGGGTCTTGACGCGGAAGGGCGTCAGGCGGAAGGGCGGGTCGTCGGGGCGGAAGACGCTGCGCGGGTGCGGTTCGAAGGTGACGACGGCCGACGGCACGCCCATTTCCGCCGCAAGGCGCTGGGCGGTGCCGATGACAGTCTGATGCCCGCGGTGCACGCCGTCGAAATTGCCGAGCGCAACGACGGCGCCCCGCTCTTCGGCCGGCAGGTCGGCGGTGTGTCTGTACAGTCGCATGCGCGCCCCGGTGCTGTGGGCGGACCCCGGCGGGTCCGCTTGCTCGGGCGTCTATATAGACCGACGCCGGCGCGGGGTAAACGCGCCGGCGTGCTTTACGCTCGCAAGAAGCCGATCAATCGCGGCCAATCAACCGGGGCCAATCAACCGCGAGAGGGGACCATCAGCAGCGCCTCGCCCTCGACCACCACGGTCTCGCCGACGCTGCAGACGGTCTTGATGACGCAGCGGCGCTTTTCCGGGATCAGTTCGGTGATGGTGGCGCGGGCGGTGACGGTGTCGCCGGCGCGGACCGGCGCCTTGAACTTCAGCGTCTGGCTCATGTAGATGCAGCCCGGCCCCGGCAGCTTGGTGCCCAGCACCGCCGAAATGAAGCCGACGGTCAGCATGCCGTGGGCGATGCGGCCCTGGAACATGGTGGTGGCGGCATATTCCTGGTTGATGTGGACCGGGTTGGTGTCGCCGGAAATGCCCGCGAACAGGACGATGTCGGCTTCCGTCACCGTTTTGGCGAAGCTGGCCGTCATGCCGACGGACAGGTCTTCGATGCAGTAGCCTTCGATATCCTTGCGGACCTGACGCACGTCGTCCATCGCAGCAATTCCTCTTTCTCTCGGTGCCTGTTCCGGTGTCTGACGCCTGGGCGCCGCACCGTTCGCTGCGGTGCGTCGTGTGCGCCGCAGCGATGGGAATGGCACCACGTCTCCTCCAAAAATGCAAAAAAATCTCTAACGTTCCGCACAAGTCTGTAGGGAAGGCGGCTCCCCCCTTCGGTAGGCTTCGGCGCAATGGAAGCCGCTATGGTGCCGGTGGATTACTTCGGCCCAAAGGTATAGCAATGGAAATTGTGCCGGATCAGGGGTTTAAGGGCAAAATTCACAGCCCTCGGCCGGTTGCGGCGGCGTTGGTGCGACTTTGTCGTCGCCATATGATGCCCTGGCGGCAAAGTCCGTTTCTTTTCAGAGGCCTAACCATACGGTGACTGTCGGTTCGGCGATTGAACGGAAATCCGGCAGCGGATGCGGCGAATCGGAAGCCGTCTTCGCCGCGCCGCAGCATTACTTGCCGGACCCGGAGTGCGACACTGTGTCGCTTTTGCCTGTCCCGCTGCTCGCCCCGCTGCTGCCGTTTCGCCGGGTGTCCCCCTGGGCGACCTGGCTGTCGGGGGTGAGTTGGTCCACCTTGTCCTCCACCTTTTCGCGGGCGGCGTCGGTCGGCTGCTCCGACGGCTTGACCTCCACCGTCACCGGCGCGGTGCCTTCTTCGATCATGTCCAGTTTCCTGGCGGCCGAGCGCGACAGGTCGATCACGCGACCATCGACATAAGGGCCGCGGTCGTTGACGATGACGTCGACGCTCTTGCCGTTCTCCTCATTCGTGACGGTCGCCTTGGCGCCCAGCGGCAAGGTGCGCGAGGCGGCGGTCGCCTTGTTCTGGTTCATGGTTTCGCCGCTCGCGGTGGTGCGGCCATGGAATTTCTGGCTGTAGAAGGACGCTTCCCCCTTGTGGACGAGGATCTCCTCGCCATCCTCATGCTCGACATGCACGGGCGGAACCTTGGCCTTTCCATTCGCCAGCGCGGGGACGGCAGTCCCGCTCAGGGTCGCGGCGGCAAGCGCCAGGACGATGATGCGTGTTGTCTTCATCGGTTCACCTCCAACGGCGGACCAACGGCATTCAAGGAAAAGAGTTCCCTCTCGCAAGCGATACAAGACATCGCTGCTATTTCTGGTTTCTTATATCTTGACGAATTTGGAGTGGGTGGCCCGTTCGGGCGCTCTTCCGGTTTGCAACACAACGATCAGGGGAGAAAGCATGGCCGACGATGCCGCTTGGACTGCATCCGAATTTGCGGCGAAGCCTGTCGGTGAAACCGCTGCCGGCCCGGCCTCCGGTTCCGTGGAGATGCGCTTCGTCACGATGCCGGACGGGGTCAAGCTGCGCGTCGGCGTCTGGCCGGTGCCGGAGCAGGTCCGCGGCACGGCGCTGGTGCTGACCGGCCGGGCGGAGTTCATCGAGAAATATGCCGAAACCGCGGAGTCGCTGGCCGCCCGCGGCCTTCGCGTGGTGGCGTTGGACTGGCGCAACCAGGGCCTGTCCGACCGGCCCTTGCCCAACCGGCAGATCCATCATCTGACCGACTTCGCGACGCTGGTGGACGATCTCGACGAGGTTTATCGGCAGGTGGTGGCACCCGTCGCCGCGGAGACGGGCGGGCCGGTGATCCTGCTGGCCCATTCCATGGGCGGGCTGGTGGCGACGCTGGCGCTGGCCCGCCATGCCGACGATGATCCCGACCGCTATGCCGCCGTCCTGCTGTCGGCGCCGATGTACGCCATCCACACCGGACCGCTGCCGCGCTGGCTGGTGCGGGTTCTGGCCAGCCTCGGGCTTGCCCGCGGTTGGGGTGCCCGCTATGCGCTGGGGCAGGGCGACTACGACCCGGCGGAGGGGCGCTTCAGCCTGGACAACAAGATCACCGCCGATCCGCGGCGCTACGCCGCCTTCCATACCCCCTATGCCGACCGGCCGGAACTGCGCGTCGGCGGCGTCAGCTTCGCCTGGGTCGCCGCCGCCCTGGATGCTGAGGATGCGCTGCGCCACACCCTGCCGCTGGAGCGGGTGCGCACGCCGGTTCTGCTGTCGAGCGCGCCGGACGACCGGGTGGTGCGGGCGGCGGCGCACCGCGCGGTGGCCGCCCGCCTCGGCAACGCCCATCTTGCGGATTATCCCGGCGCGCGGCACGAACTGCTGATGGAATGCGACGCCATCCGGGACCGGGTGTGGGCGGACATCGACGCCTTTCTCGACAAGACTCTTGCGCCGGGCGGCGGCTCTGTCGTCGGATAGGCGCCTTCAGGACCAAAGGTGCCCAGCAGCATGACCGATTTCTGGACGGCGTCCGGTTTCCACCTGTTGACCCGCGATGCCGGCAACCATCTGGCGGTGACGCCCGATTTCCTCCGCGCGTACCTTCTCCGGCCCGAAATGCGCCCGCCGGAAGAGGCCTGCGACGCCGAGCGCACGCTGCACGCGGCATTGCTGGACGATCCGGCGCGGATTGTGCCCGCGCCGCTGCTCGACGCCATCGCCGACGCGGATGCGCGGGAGAATTTCCAGGTCTGGCTGGCCTTCCGCGACCGGCTGCTCGCCGCCGGAACGCTGGAAGGCTGCTACATCCGCCTGTTCCGCGAGGGCGCCCGCGGGGTGCCCGCCCTGTTCATCGACCAGCTGGTCCACGCCATCCTGCGCGGCATCCTGGATGAAACGCCCTCGGGCCTGCGCGCGCGGGCCGGGGAGCTGTTCTTCCGCGAACAGACGGTGTCGGTGGAGGATGGCCGCGTCCGCGTCGCCGATGCCGAGACGGTGGAGACGATGGCGGCCTCCGGCGGCTTCGGTTCGCTCGGCCGCCTGGTGGTGGAGGCCGGCACCGCTCCCCGCAGCGTCGAGCTGGACATCCTGGACGAGACCAACCACCCGCTCTATTGGGGCCGCGACGCCCGGCACGACACCGTGCTGGACATCACCTTCGCCGCCGCCGGGCTGGACGCACTGGCCCGCGTGCTGGAAGCCTGGATCGGGCATTTCCTGGGCGTGACGGTCGGCATCCAGCCGGTGCAGAACATCCGCGACGACCGCTGGGTCTGGCATGTCGGGCTCGACAGTTCCGCCACCGCGATCCTCAACGACCTGTACAATGGCGTGGAGGTGGGGGAGGACCGGCTAGCCCGCATCCTCGCCCTGTTCCGCCTGGACTTCGCCGATCCCGCCGCCATGCGCCCCGACCTTGCCGGCCGGCCGGTCTATCTGGGGCTGGCGATGACGGAAGGGCGGCGGCTGAAGCTGAAGCCGCAGAACCTGCTGGTCAATCTGCCGCTGGCTTCGGTGGCGTGAGGACGAAGGCGTCCCTCAATCCCCCAGCAGCGCGCCCACCGGCTTCAGCGGCTCGTGCGCGTCGAACAGGATCTTCAGGATCGCCAGGATCGGCACGGCCAGCAGCGCGCCGGGAATGCCCCACAGCCAGCCCCAGAACAGGATCGACACGAACACCGCGATGGGGTTCAGCGACAGCCGGCGGCCGACGATCATGGGGGTGAGGAAATTGCCCTCGATCGTCGTCAGCGCCACGAAGGACAGGGGTGGCAGGATGATGGTGCCGAGGCTGTCGAAGGTCAGGACCGACACCAGGAAGAACACGCCGGTCATCACCGCCGGACCGATGAAGGGGATGTAGTTGGCCAGCGCCACCATCACCCCCCACAGCGCCGGATTCGGCAGCCCCCACATCCACATCACCAGCCCGGTCGCCAGCCCCAGCACCGCGTTGATGACGGTGATCGTCAGCAGATAGGCGGCGATGTTCTGCTGAAGCGTCGCCGCGACCATGGCGTAATGCACGCGGTCATCGACGTTGCGCATGGTGCCGATCAGCGCCTCCAGCGAATGGCGGCCACGGGCGAGGAAGAAATAGAGCAGCACCAGCAGGATCACGACATTGGCAAGAACCGATTCGACCTGGCTGACCGCCTGTTCCATCAGAGTCGGACCGCGCACCACCACTTCGCGCACCGGCCCGTCGCTGCCGGTCTCCTTGGTGATCTGCTCGATCTGGCGGGAGGCTTCGCGGGCGCGGTCGATGCCGGCGCGGATGTCGCCCAGCTTGAACTCCAGCTCATGCAGGACCCGCGGCATGCGGTTCACCCACTCCGCCGCCGGCGTGGACAGGGTATAGACCGCCAGCAGAACGCCGCCGAACAGCATGACGACCATGACGGCGGCGCCGAGCCCCTCGGGCACACCGACGCGATAGAGCGCGCGGACCAGCGGGCGCAGCAGGAAGCTGAGGATCAGCGCCAGCATGATCGGCAGCAGGACGTCGCGCCCGAAATAGAGCGTGAACAGCACGGCGATGACGAACAGGCCGACGGCGGCGATGGTCAGCGGATCGCGGCGGTGGCCGGGTCTGGGCAACGGTTCGGTCGCCGGTTCCGGCGTGCCGGCAAGCGGGGCCTCTGGGGCGGGGGGAAGCGAGGCGAGCGGGCTGCGGTCTGTCATCGCGGTGGCCGGACCTCCGGAGGGAGGCGCTTGACGGCGGCGCCCGACCCTCCGATCTAGGGGAGTGTTTTTCGGGCCGCGCACCCTGCGGTCCCCGCCCGTCCTTGCCGGAGACCCGATCGAGATGCGCAGCCCGTTTCCCCTGATGAACGCTTCCGCCGGCCTTTTGGTTCTGGGCCTGCTGACCGCCGCGCTCCCGCTGCGCACGGCGGCGGCCGACGAGGTGGTCGGCCGCTTCTCCAACGACTGGACCGGCAACGGGTTGGAGATCCAGGCGATCGAGGATCCCAAGGTGAAGGGAATCACCTGCCATCTGGTCGATTTCGACCGCAGCCTGATCGACCGGCTGAGCAAGGGCAACTGGTTCGAGGACCCGTCCAACGCCTCCATCGCCTGCCGTCAGACCGGGCCGGTGACCGTCGGCGACATCGAGTTGTCGCAGAAGGGGGAGGAGGTCTTCTCCGAACGGAAGAGCCTGATTTTCAAGTCGATCGCCATTCGCCGCATCTACGACCGGCCGAACGACACGCTGGTTTATGTGGTGTACAGCCGACAGGTGAAGGACGCCTCGGCCAAGACCTCGATCTCCACCGTGCCGCTGTTCGCCGCGAACGCGACCTGGACGAAGGGCAAGCCGGCGGCGAAGTGAGGGGGGTGCTCACCCCGTCCTCACCCGCATTCGTTAGCCGACGATCCGCCCCAGACGCACCGCCGTCTGGCCGGCTTTCACGCGGCGGGCGGGCATGATGAGGACGCAGTCGTCATGGGGGGTCAGGATCGCGCGCCCGTCGTCCCAGCCGATGACGGTGCCGGCGCGGCCGATCACCTCCATGCCGACGAAGGGGGCGGTGAAGCGGAACCGCTCGCTGGACGCGGTGACGGCGTCGGTGACCTCGACCACCCGCTGCGGATCGGTCCGCGGGCGCAGGCGGGGGCCGTTCAGCGGCGGATCGATCATTTCCAGGCCGAGAAGCAGGCGCAGGCAGCTTTCCAGTGCGACCGTCGCGGTCTCCGTCCGCCAATGCTGGCCGCATTCGACCAGAATGGCGGCGTGCGACCCCTCCGGCTCGGCGAAATTGCCGTAATCGATCAGCCGCTTGCCCCCGGCATGGCCGCCGTCCGCCACCACCCAGGCCGGATAGCCGAGGCCGAGCGCAAGATCGCGCCCGCGCGTGGTCCGGCCGCACAGGGTCAGCGGCGCGGTGTCGGCCGTCATCGAATGGAGATCGAGAAGCAGGTCCGCCGACTCGTAGACCGGGCGCAGGACGCGGGCGCGCCGCAGTTCCACGCTGTCGCGCCGGCCGTCCAGATGCTCCGGCGACCACAGCCGGTTGAAATCCTCGTCGAGATAGCGCGAGGCATAGGGGTTCTGGCGGTCGAAGGTGGCGTAGGCGGCGGTGTTGGCGAAGACGAAGGTCAGCCGCCCCCGAGTCGGCCGCAGACCCATCCGCAGCAGCGCATCCAGGGCGATGGCGCCGCACAGCTCGTTGCCGTGGACGAGCGCGTTCAGCACCACATGCGGCCCCGGCTCCATCGCCGAAAGGCTGGTGACGTGGTCGATGCCGGTGTTGCCGCGACGGTGGGGCGCGATGTCCGGCGGGGAGAGTTCGACGGGGGCGAAGAGCGGGTCGGTCAAGCGGCATGCTCGCCAGCGGTGGGCGCTCCAATCAGTATGACGAATCAAGCGACTCCGCGCCAGTGCGGGCCGGTCGTGTGCCGCGGCTTTTTTGGCTGATGCGCGTGGTGCGATGTTGCTGCGGCATGGCAGGATCATGACGAATCGCCGTCGACTGAGGCTTGACGCATGGGTTATAGGATTGTCTGGATTGATAAGGTCGGCGGTTGAACTTGCGGCAATTTAACTGGCGGGAATCGAACTTGCCGATGTCTCCATCGGGGCGTCTGGCCGGGGGCGGTCGATGAGCTTCGTGATCGATGACGTACTTGTCCGCAACGACCCGGTCGGCCGGCGCCTCCCGGTGCTGTTCGATTCGCCGCACAGCGGCAGCATCTATCCCGCCGATTTCCGGGTGGTCTGTCCGCATCCCCTGCTGCGCCAGGGCGAGGACACCCATGTGGAGGAGCTGTTCGCCACGGCGCCCGACCATGGCGCCACCCTGCTCTGCGCGCTGTTTCCCCGCACCTGCATCGACGTGAACCGCGCCGTCGACGACATCGACCCGGCGCTGATCGACGGCGAGTTGCCGCTGCCGCTGCGGCCGACTCCGCGCAGCACGCTGGGCATGGGGTTGATCCGCAGCATGCTGCGGCCGGGCGTGCCGCTCTATGACGGAAAGCTGCCGGCGGCGGCGGTGGCCGACCGCATCGACCGCTATTACCGCCCCTACCATGCCCAGATGCGGCTTGCGCTGGATGGTTTGGCGGCGCGGTTCGGCGCGGTGTGGCACGTCAACTGCCATTCGATGCCGTCGTCGCTGCGGCCGGACGGGCGCGACCCGCTGGCGGTGGATTTCGTCATCGGCGACCGCGACGGAACCACCAGCGAGCCGGGATTCGTCCGGCTGGTGGCGGAGACCCTGCGCGGCTTCGGCCATCGGGTGGCGATCAACGACCCGTACAAGGGGGTGGAACTGCTGGCGCGCTACGGCGATCCGGCGCGCGGCCGTCATTCGATCCAGCTTGAGATCAACCGGCGCCTCTACATGAACGAAGAGACGCTGGAGCGCCACGACGGCTTCGCCCGGCTGAAGGGCGAAATCGACATGCTGATCCGCCGCATCGCCGACTATGCCGGGGAGCGCATCCTGTACCGGGCCGCGGAGTAGGCGTCCCGCCGCACGGCCGTGGTGGTGGCGGGTCGGGGTGAGGCGGGATCAGGCCCCCGCCACGCCATCCGCTCAGCCCCGGGTCACATGCTCGCGCGCGATATCCAGGAAATACGCCATCTGCTTTTCCACCCGGTGTTCGGAGATGTCGACTCCGCGGGCGTTCAGGTCGGCGCAAAGCTTCTCCCGGATGTCGTGCGGGCCGGCGGTGGCGATGTCGGTGTCCACGATCTGGCGTGCATAGGCCTCGGCCTCCGCCCCGGACAGCCCCATCAGGTCGGCGGCCCATTCGCCGGCCAGACGGTCGCGCCGGGCGCGGATGCGGAAGAGCAGGTCCGCGTCGTGCTGGAACTTGTTCTCGAAAGCCTTTTCGCGGTCGTCGAAGGTCGTCATGGGGACCCAGGCTCCTTATTGGTTTCGCTCCCGTTTCCAATGATTATATAGCCCGGAAGCGGTTGTCGTCACTGTCCCGCCGCGTCGCAGCCGCGGATATTCTGCAGAGTTTCCTCGGGGCGGCGAGATACCCTTGGGCACCACAAAAGACAAGGTATGGCATGTGCAGCGTGATCCTCCTGCGGCGACCCGACGCAACCTGGCCGCTGGTCGTCGCCGGAAACCGTGACGAGATGACCGGGCGCCCCTGGCTTCCTCCCGCCCGCCACTGGCCCGACCGCCCAAACGTGGTCGCCGGGCTGGACGAGTTGGCCGGCGGCTCCTGGATGGGGCTGAACGACGAGGGGGTGGTGGCGGTCATCCTCAACCGCTTCGGCACGCTGGGGCCGGAGGCCGGCAAGCGGTCGCGCGGCGAACTGGTGCTGGACGCGCTCGACCATGCCGACGCGGCCGATGCCGCGCGCAGCTTCGCCGACCTCGACATCCGTGCCTATCGCCCCTTCAATCTGGTGATCGCCGACAACCGCGACGCATTTCTGGTCGTCCACCGCGGCGCCAACCCGCGCAACCGGCCGGAGGTATCGTCGATCCCCGCCGGCGTCCACATGCTGACCGCCTTCGAACTGGACGACCCGCAGGACCCGCGCACCGCCTTCTATCGCCCGCTGTTCGAGCATGCGGTGCCACCGGCCGTGGACGTCCCCGACGCGGAGTCCTTTGCCTGGGGCGGCTGGCCGGAACTGATGGGCAGCCGCATCTGGGAAGGCACGCCGGACGAGCGCGGCGCCATGGACTTCCTGCTGCCGAACGGCTTCGGCACCTCGTCCAGTTCCCTGCTGGCGGTGCCGCGGGTGGAGCGGCCCGACCTGAACCCGATCTGGCACTTCGCCCCCGGCCGCCCGCACGCGGTGGATTATGCGCCGGTGGAGCTGTGAGGGGCGGGTTGGCCGCACAATCCTGCCCTCCCGCCCCCGTCGTTGTGTTCGTGCACCCGGCTTGCTATATCACTCTGGCACATTCCTGGGCCGGCAAGCTCGCTTGACCGGTCCTTACGTATTTGGACGATCACGCGATGACACGACGCCGGCGCATCTACGAAGGCAAGGCCAAGGTACTCTTCGAAGGGCCGGAGCCGGGCACCCTGGTGCAATACTTCAAGGACGACGCCACCGCCTTCAACAATCAGAAGAAGGGCGTCATCACCGGCAAGGGGGTGCTGAACAACCGCATCTCCGAGTACCTGATGAGCCGTCTGTCCGAGATCGGCGTGCCCACGCACTTCATGCGCCGCCTGAACATGCGCGAGCAGCTGGTGCGCGAGGTGGAGATCATCCCGATCGAGGTCGTCGTCCGCAATGTCGCCGCCGGCAGCCTGTCGCGCCGCTTCGGCATTCCCGAAGGCACGCCGCTGCCGCGTTCGATCATCGAGTATTACTACAAGTCGGACGAGCTGAACGATCCGATGGTTTCCGAGGAGCACATCACCGCCTTCGGCTGGGCGGCTCCGCAGGATCTCGACGACATGGTCGCGCTGTCGCTCCGCGTGAACGACTATCTGTCCGGCCTCTTCCTCGGCATCGGGCTCAAGCTGGTGGATTTCAAGCTGGAGTTCGGCCGGCTGTGGGAGAACGAGGAGATGCGGATCGTCCTGGCGGACGAGATCAGCCCCGACAACTGCCGCCTATGGGACGTCAAGACCAACGAGAAGCTGGACAAGGACCGGTTCCGTCAGGATCTGGGCCGCGTCGAGGAAGCCTATCAGGAGGTCGCGCGCCGCCTCGGCATCCTGCCGGAAGGCGGGCCGAGCGACGTCAAGGGCCCCAAGACCATCCAGTGACTGCCATTCAATAACCACCCCTCCACACAACACCCCAAAGCGAGCGGACATCCGATGAAGGCCAAGGTTCACGTCACCCTCAAGCGCGGCGTTCTCGACCCCCAGGGCAAGGCCATCGCGCACGCGCTGCACACGCTGGGCTTCGACGGCGTCGAGGACGTCCGCGCCGGCAAGGTGATCGAGCTGCAGCTCAAGAGCACCGACGAGGCGACCGCCCGCAAGGAGGTCGAGGCGATGTGCAGCAAGCTGCTCGCCAACACCGTGATCGAGGACTACGCCATCGAGCTGGTGGCCTGATCCACCGGTTGCAGGGATTGGAGCGCGGCCGATGAGTGTTGAACATCTGGCTGCGCTCGACCCCATTTTTGCCGAATGCCTGCGCGTCGGCGGCCCGGTGATCCGTGATTTCACCCGGCCGACCGGCTTCGTCGGCCTGCTGCGCATGGTGATGGAGCAGCAGCTCTCCACCAAGGTCGCGCTGGCCTTGTGGGCCAAGCTGCAGGACCGGCTGGGCGGGGAGGTCACCCCCGAGGCCATCCTGGCGCTGGACGACGAAAGCTTGCGCGCCTGCGGCTTCTCCCGTCAGAAGATCGGCTATGCCCGCGGCCTTGCCGAGGCGGTGGCGAGCGGCCGGCTCGATTTCGACATCATCCACGACCTGCCCGACGAGGAGGCGATTGCCCAGCTCGTCGCGCTGAAGGGCATCGGCCGCTGGAGTGCGGAGGTCTATCTGATGACCACGCTTGACCGTCCGGACATCTGGCCCATCGGCGACCTGGCGATCCAACTCGGCGTCCAGCGGCTGAAGGGCTGGGCCGACAAGCCGACGGCGAAGCAGCTAATCGAGGTGGCCGAGCCCTGGCGGCCCTACCGCTCGCTGGCGGCGCGGCTGGTCTGGCACCATTACGTGGCGTTGCAGGAGCAGGCGAGGGCGGCGAGAGGCCTGCCACCGTCGAGGTAGTCGAACAGCCTCACCCCACCAGCACCGGCAACCGCCACCCCGCCAGCGTGATCTCGACAGGCAACCGCGCCAGCACGTCGCCGTCGCCCTGCACCGCGTCGGCGAACAGCCCGTCGCCTGCCGGTCCGTCGATCCGCACCCGCTTCGCCGTCACCACGCGATAGTCCGGAAAGCGCGCCAGCCGTCCGGCGGTGACGCCCCAGACATAGCGCAGCGCATTCAGCCGCCCGCCGCGTGGGAACAGGCAGACATGCAGCACCGGCTCGGTCAGCCGCGCATCGGGCGCGCAGATGAAACGGCCGCCGTAGAAATGCCCCTTGGCGACGATCACCGACGCCACCTCCTGCGGTTCCCCGTCGTCCAGTGTCACCCGATAGCGATGGTCCGGCCGCGTCGCCAATTGCACCAGCGTTTCCGCGACATAGGCGCCCTTGCCGATCAGCCGCTTCACCCGCGGATCGACCCGCTCCACCACCCGCGCGTCCAGCCCGGCGCCGGCCATCAGCGAGAACACCCGCCCGTTGGCCTGGGCCGGCCAGATCATCGTCCGTCGCCCGCCGACAATCGCCGCGGCGATGCGCTCCGGATCCGTCGTCAGGCCCAGCTCGGCGGCCAGCACGTTGGCGGTGCCCATCGGCACGATGCCGAGCGGGAGTGGCCGGCCCGATCCGGCATGGACGGCGAGACCGTTGATGACCTCGTTGATGGTGCCGTCGCCGCCGGCCGCGATGACGGCGTCGACGTCGGTGGGATCGGCCTCGCGGGCGAAGGCCTCGGCATCGCCGCGCTTGGTCGTCGGCCTGACGGCGACGCTCACCCCGCGGGCCTCCAGCATGGCGACAACCGCGCTCAGCCGCCGCGCCCGCCGCCCGCCGGCCGTCGGATTGTGGATCACCAGAAGCCGCCGCACATCGAGCGCCGCGTCCCCGCCGCCGGCGCCGATCGCCGGACCTTCGTTCATCAGCACCGTGTCGCGCACCGATTCTCTCTCCCT
Organism: uncultured Azospirillum sp.; assembly: GCA_966212305.1. Lineage (GTDB taxonomy): Bacteria > Pseudomonadota > Alphaproteobacteria > Azospirillales > Azospirillaceae > Azospirillum. Next base: position 19,349 of record CBIHQY010000045.1, on the reverse strand, counting down.
GACCGGCGCGTGAGGCGCCTTCTGTTGCAAAATCGTGAAGGGATAACGGCGGTTCCATTGCAGTAAAAATACGAGAATATGACAACAAGAAAAATATTCAGGACGAATAGGTGCGGCTGTTCCAAATCGTTGTCAAGGTATGCCGCTTTCCTTTATACGGCAGTTGTCTTGATGGCCACCGGCCATGGCGACGACGGAGCGGAAGATGGACGCCGTCCCAGCGGTCAAGCGCTACCGCAGCATTTGGATATCCGACGTTCATCTGGGAACGCGCGGCTGTCAGGCGGAGCTGCTTCTCGATTTCCTGAAACACACCGAATCGGATCATCTGTTCCTGGTCGGCGACATCGTCGACGGCTGGCGGCTGAAGAAAAGCTGGTACTGGCCGCAGGCACACAATGACGTGGTGCAGAAGATCATGCGCCGCGCCCGCAAGGGTGTGGAGGTCTATTACATCCCCGGCAACCATGACGAGGCGGCCCGCGACTATGTCGGGCTGCAGTTCGGCGGGGTGCATGTGGTGGACGAATGGGTCCACACCACCGCCGACGGCCGGCGCCTGCTGATCACCCACGGCGACAAGTTCGACGCGGTGGTGCGCTACGCCAAGTGGCTGGCCCTGCTGGGCGACCACGCCTATGTCACGCTGCTGCACGTCAACACCCTGTTCAACTGGGTCCGGCGCAAGCTTGGGTTCAGCTATTGGTCGCTGTCGGCCTACTTGAAGCACAAGGCCAAGACCGCGGTCGAATTCATCGGCAAATACGAAGAGGCCCTGGGCGAGGAAGCCCGCCGCCGCAAGGTCGACGGTGTCGTCTGCGGCCACATCCACACCGCCGAGATGCGCGATATCGAAGGAATCCTCTATTGCAACGACGGCGATTGGGTCGAGTCCTGTACCGCCTTGGTCGAGCACGACAGCGGCGCGCTGGAGATCATCCACTGGACGGAGGTCATGGCGCAGCGGTTGCCGGCCCCTGGTCCCAATGCGGGCAAGCTGGCGGTGAAGGAACGGGAAGCAACGTGAACATCCTGATCGTCAGCGACGCCTGGCACCCGCAGGTGAACGGCGTCGTGCGCACCATCGGCACCGTGCGCGATGAGCTGGAGGCGATGGGGCACAGCGTCGAGGTGATCGGCCCCGACCGCTTCCGCACCCTGCCGATGCCGACATACCCGGAAATCCGGCTGGCGCTGGGGGCGAAGCGGCGGCTATGGGCGATGATCGAGGGCATGCGGCCCGACTGCATCCACATCGCCACCGAAGGGCCGCTGGGTTTCGCCGCGCGGTCCTATTGCCTGAAGCATGGCAAGCCCTTCACCACCGCCTATCACACGCGCTTTCCCGAATATGTGCGCGACCGCGCGCCGATCCCGCTGGCGCTGTCCTATGCGGTGGTCCGCCGCTTCCACAAGCCGTCTTCGGCGGTGATGGTGGCGACCCAGAGCATCGAGGACGCGCTGACGCACCGCGGCTTCGCCAACATCCGCCGCTGGACCCGCGGCGTCGATACCGAGCTGTTCCGGCCCCGCGACAAGGGCTTCCTCGATCTGCCGCGTCCGGTGTCGATGTATGTCGGCCGCGTCGCCGTGGAAAAGAACCTGGAGGATTTCCTGCGGCTCGACCTGCCCGGCACCAAGGTGGTGGTCGGCGACGGCCCGGCGCGGGAGGAGTTGCAGCGCAAATACCCCGGCGTCCACTGGGTCGGCGCCAGGCATGGCGAGGATCTGGCCAAGCATTACGCCGCCGCCGACGTCTTTGTCTTCCCGTCGCGCACCGACACCTTCGGGCTGGTCCTGCTGGAGGCGCTGGCATCCGGCGTGCCGGTGGCGGCCTATCCGGTTCCGGGACCGTTGGACGTGGTCGACGGCTCCGGCGCCGGCTGCCTGGACGAGGATCTGAAGCGGGCGGTCGAAGGGGCGCTGGCGATCCCGGCGCAGACCTGCCGCGACTATGCGCTGGGCTACTCCTGGCGCCGGTCGGCGGAGCAGTTCCTGTCGAACCTGCGGCCTTTCACGTAAGCCGGGGACAGCATTCCGCTTGGCGATGGACGGATGCCATGGTTCCATTTCGCCGGATCGCCACTCCGACGCGAGGTTCCCGGCCATGACCCCCGACTTCCTCATCACCTCCCTGATCGTCGTCGCCTCGCCCGGAACCGGGGTGCTGCTTACACTGGCGGCCGGATTGTCGCAGGGTGCGCGGGCCAGCGCGGTGACGGCGTTCGGCTGCACGCTGGGGATCGTGCCGCACATGGCGGCGGCGGTGCTGGGGCTGGCCGCCCTGCTGCACACCAGCGCCGTGGCGTTCCAGGGGCTGAAGATCCTGGGCGTGCTCTATCTGCTCTACATGGCCTGGGCGACGCTGAAGGAGCAGGGAGCGCTGAGCGTCGATACGGACGGGGCGGCGGACAGGACGAAGCACTCGGCCGGGCGGATGATCCTGCGGGCGGTGCTGGTCAATGTGCTGAACCCGAAGCTGTCGATCTTCTTCCTGGCCTTCCTGCCGCAGTTCGTCAGCGACGCCGACCCGCAGCCGCTGGCCCGCATGCTGGAACTCAGCGGCGTGTTCATGGCGCTGACCTTCGCGGTCTTCGTCCTCTACGGCCTGTTCGCCGCCGCGGTGCGCGATCAGGTGGTCTCCCGCCCGCGGGTGATGGCCTGGATGCGCCGCAGCTTCGCCGCCGCCTTCGCGGCGCTCGGCGCCAAGCTGGCGCTGGCGGAGCGGTGATACGGGGTTTGTCGAAAATGACAGGGCGGATTATATCTGACCAGTCATCTGGTCAGGATGCTCCGACATGAACATGATCCCCCTTGCCGATGCCAAGGCCCATCTTAGCGAACTGGTTGCGCAGGCCGAAGCGGGAGAGACCGTCTGCATCACGAAGCGGGGGAAGCCGGTCGCGCAATTGACTGCCGTTCGGTCTGGCCGCCGCCCGATATCCCTGGCTGAGCTTCAGGCGGTGACCAACGCCATGCCGATGCAGTCGGAGAGCGCGGAGGAGCTTGTCCGCAACATGCGCGACGGCGAGCGTTATTGAGCCGCTATCTCGACACGTCGCTGGTGGTTGCCGCGCTGACGAACGAGGCGTCGACCGTGCGCGTGCAATCCTGGCTGCATCGTCAGGACCCCGCCGACCTTCTGATCAGCCCGTGGGTGGTGACGGAAGTCTCATCGGCCCTGGCGATCAAGCTGCGGACGGGGCAACTCGCTCCCGCCCACCGCGCGGCGGCTCTGGCGCTCTTCACCCGCCTCTGCGCGGAAAGCTTCACGATGCTTGCCGTCGATGCGGCGCATTTCCGAACGGCGGCGCGGTTTGCCGACCAGCACTTGCTCGGCCTGCGCGCCGGGGATGCCCTGCATCTTGCCATTGCCGCCGAAGCCGGAGCGTGCCTTTGCACGCTGGATCGGCGTTTGGCGGAGGCTGGACTTGCGTTGGGGATCGAGACCTTCCTGCCTTAACGGTTGACTGTCCGCACGGGACGGGGACCGCGTCTCTCCATCGCACCGTCCCCTGTTACGGAATGGTTGCCGCGTGCTAAGGTGCCGCCGGGCGCGTCGCCGGTGTTCCGTATCAGGGGGACCGGCAACGCGCCCGTTGTCGTACGTCTCCTGTTCCGGGCCTCGATGCTGCAATCCCTCTACCGTGGCCTGACGACCGTCGCCGGGCCGGCGGTGCGCCTCTATCTCGACCGCCGCCGTGCTGCCGGCAAGGAAGACCCCGCCCGTCAGGCGGAGCGGTTCGGCGTGGCCGCGCGCGCCCGGCCGGACGGGCCGCTGGCCTGGATCCACGCGGCCAGCGTGGGGGAGGCGAATTCGGTCCTGGTGCTGATCGACCGGCTGTTGGACAGCGCGCCCGATCTGACCGTGCTGATGACCACCGGCACCGTCACCTCGGCCGAGCTGATGGGGCGGCGGCTGCCGGAGCGCGCCATCCATCAATATGTACCTGTCGATCTGCCGGACGCCGTCGACCGCTTCCTCGACCATTGGCGACCCGACGCGGTGCTGTGGACGGAATCGGAGATCTGGCCGAACCTGCTGGCCGGTATCCGTGCCCGCTCGATCCCCGCCGCCCTGGTCAACGCCCGCATGTCCGAACGCAGCTTTTCGCGCTGGCGCAACGCGCCCGGCCTGATCGGCGGCCTGCTGTCCACCTTCCAGGTCACGCTGGCGCAGACGGAGGGCGATGCGGAGCGGCTGCGCCGGCTGGGGGCCTCCGGCGTCGCCAGCGTCGGCAACCTGAAATTCTCCGCCGAGCCGCCTCCCGCCGCGTCCGACGCGATGGAGCCGCTGCGCGCTGCCCTGGCCGGCCGGCCGGTCTGGCTGCTCGCCAGCTCCCACCCGGGGGAGGAGGAGATCGCCGCAGCGGTCCATGCCGCGCTGGCACCGGCTCTGCCCGGCCTGCTGACCGTCATCGCGCCACGCCATGCCCATCGCGGCGACGCAATCGCCGAGCTGATGCGGGCGCGCGGATTGGCGGTTCTGCAGCGCACGGCCGGGCATCGGCTGCCGGGGCCGGAGCATGCCGTCTACATCGCCGACACCATGGGCGAGCTGGGGCTGTTCTACCGTGCCGCTCCGGTGGTGTGCATGGGCGGATCCTTCATTCCCCATGGCGGGCAGAACCCGGTGGAGCCGGCGCAGCTGGGCTGCGCGGTGCTCTACGGCCCGCACATGTTCAATTTCGGCGAGATCACCCACATGCTGGAGGCCGCCGGCGGCGCCCTGCCGGTCGCGGACGGCGATGCGCTGACCCGCGAGACCCGGCGGCTGCTGACCGACGACCAGGCGCGCGAACGCATCGTCGCGGGGGCTGCGCGGGTGACGGCGGACAACCGGCGGATCATCGATCGGGCGTTGGGGGCGCTGTCCCCGGTGCTGGGCGCCGCCGGCATCCGGACCGTTGCCTGAGAGGACGCGGAGCCGTGAAGACCCCCGCCTTCTGGTATCGGCCGCCCGGCCTTGCCTCCACCCTGCTGGCGCCGCTGGGGGCGCTCTATGGGTTGGCCGGGCGGCGACGCATCGCCGGAACCGTTCCGCGCCGGATCGGCGTTCCGGTGGCCTGCGTCGGCAATCTGGTGGCGGGCGGTGCCGGCAAGACGCCGGTCGGGCTGGCGCTGATCGCGGCGCTCCAGGCACGCGGGATCGCCGTCCATGCGTTGACCCGTGGCCATGGCGGGCGGGAGGCCGGTCCGCTGGCGGTCGATCCCGGCCGCCACGGTGCCGCCGATGTCGGCGACGAGGCGCTGCTGCTGGCGGGTGCCGCTCCCTGCTGGGTGGCGCGCGACCGGCTGGCGGGCGCCGAGCGCGCGGTCGCCGCCGGGGCCAAGGCCATCGTCATGGATGACGGGTTCCAGAATCCGGCCCTGCACAAGGATCTGGCTCTGATCGTCGCCGACGGCGCGGTCGGCTTCGGCAACGGCCGGCTGGTGCCGGCCGGTCCGCTGCGCGAGCGGGTGGCCGACGGCCTTGCCCGCGCCGACGCGCTGGTGATCCTGGGCGAGGACCGCCACGGGCTGGCGAAGCTGGCCGGCGGGCGGCCGGTGCTGGCGGCGCGGCTGGAGCCCGATCCTGCCGCCGCCGCCCGGCTCGCCGGACGCGACGTCCTGGCCTTCGCCGGGATCGGCCGGCCGGAGAAGTTCTTCGCCACGCTGGAGGCGCTCGGCGCCCGCTTGGTCGGGCGGGTGCCCTTCGCCGACCATCATCCCTATCGAGCGGCCGAAGTGGCGGCGTTGATCGACCGTGCCGCTGAACTGGGCGCCTTGCCCGTCACCACCGCCAAGGATGCCGTGCGCCTACCGCAGGACCTGCGGGCGAAGGTCGCCGTCCTGCCGGTGACGGTGCGCTGGGCCGACGAGCGGGCGCTCGCCGCGCTGCTGACGCATCTGTTGCAGAAAGGAAGCCCCGATGGCCAAGCCGCGTAGCCCGTTGCAGCGATGGCTGACGCGCCGCATCGGCTATCCGCTGGAGGCGGTGCTGGTCTATGGCGTCTGCGGGCTGTTCCGCGCGCTGTCGCTGGACCACGCGTCGGCGCTCGGCGGCTGGATCGGGCGGACGGTGGGACCGCGGCTGCCCAACAGCGCCCGCGCGCGGCGCAACCTGACTCGGGCCTTCCCGGAGAAGGGCAGGGCGGAAATCGACGAGATCCTGCGCGGCATGTGGGACAATCTGGGCCGGACCATCGCCGAATACCCGCATCTGGAGCAGATCGGCCGCGAACGCACCGAAGTGGTCGGCGTCGAGCATGTCGACGCGCTGCGCGAGGACGGCAAGGCCGGCATCGTGGTCTCCGGCCATCTGGCGAACTGGGAGGTGCAGACGGTCGTTGCCCGGCTGCTCGGGCTGGAGGTGGGCGTGGTCTATCGCGCGCCCAACAACCCGATCGTCGGCGACCTTCTGGTGAAGTTGCGCGGGGCGGCGACTGGCACTCAGATCCCCAAGGGACCGGAGGGCGCCAGAATCCTGCTGCGTTACCTGAGCAAGGGCGGCCATGTCGGCATGCTGATCGACCAGAAGATGAATGACGGCATTCCCGTCCCATTCTTCGGTCGCGATGCCATGACCGCGTCGGCCGCCGCCGTGCTGGGCATGAAGATGCAGTTGCCGCTGTGCCCAACGCGGACCGAGCGGCTGGAGGGCGCGCATTTCCGCGTCACCGTCCTGCCGCCGGAGGAATACCCGACCAGCGGCGACCGCAATGCGGATGCGCGAATTCTGATGGAACGGCTGAACCGTCTGTTGGAGGATTGGATCCGCGACAAGCCGGCGCAATGGCTGTGGATCCACCGCCGCTGGCCGGACTGAACGCCCGCTCCACCGTACTTCAAGGTTCGCCCGCGATGGCCCTGCCGCTCGACCTCCATCTGCTGCAACTCTATATGGTCGCCGTCTGCGTCCTGGTTCTGGCGCCGGGTCCGGATTCGCTTCTGGTGCTGACCCGCAGCATCGCCGACGGCCGGCAGGCCGGGGTGGTGGCGACGCTGGGCATCTGTGTCGGCAACACCGTCCATTCGCTGTTGGCCGCCGCCGGAATCTCCGCCCTGATCGCGGCGTCGGCATCGCTGTTCGACCTGCTGCGCTATGCCGGCGGCGCCTATCTCGCCTGGATCGGTTTGCGGTCGCTGTGGAGCGTCTGGACCAGCCGCGGGGCCGAGCCCACGGTCGTGGTCGAGGCTCCGGCACCGGCGCCTGCGGGCCGCGTCTTCGCCCAGGCGCTGCTGACCAACCTGCTGAACCCGAAGATCATCCTGTTCCAGCTGGCCTTCGTGCCGCAATTCATCGCCCCGCACCTGGGCCATGTGGCGCTGCAGACCTTCATCCTCGGCAACATCATCTCGGTGCTGGGCGGCGTGTATCTGGTCGGTATCGCGGCACTCAGCGCCGGGGCCGCGCGGCGGGTGCTGTCCAGCCCGCGGGTGCGGAGGGCGATGGACGGCATCGCCGGCGTGCTGTTCCTGGGCTTCGCGGTGCGCCTGCTGCTGACGGACCGGAAATTTGCGTGAGGTGGTTGCTTCGGCTGCCCCCTCCCTCACCAAAGATCGTCCTCGTCCTCCGCCCCGGTATCGACGTCGAAGGTGGCCGTCTGACGGACGATCGGGTGGCTGTCCTTCCATTCCTCGAAATCCGACACCAGCGCCGGGCGGATGCCGAGCGCCAGCACCGGGCAGCCGCCGCCGCGGCCGGCGTCCAGGCGGTAGAGCAGCTTCTTCATCCAGGTGGTGCTGGCGCCGTACTTGTTCTGGAAGTTCTTCATCTCCACCCGTCGCGCCACCTCGGTGAACAGCGGGATCAGCTCGGCGCTGCGGGTCAGCAGGACGCCGGCGTTGATGATGCCGCATTCATAGAAGGTGCGGGCGGCGTAGAGGTCGCGGTCGAAGGTCTGGTCCTTGCTGTTCCATTCCAGATCGAAGGACACGCGCTCCTTCACGAAGTCGATCTTGTGTCCGTCGATGAAGCCGTTGACCTTGTACAGCTCCTCGCGCTGGCGCTGCTCGGTCACGGTCTGGCCGCGGTTCTTGCCGGCGACGCGGCGCTTTTCCTCGTGCGTCACGATCATCTTGGTGATGAACAGGTCGCCGCGGATGCGCGTCTCGTTCCAGCCCAGCGGGTTCAGCATCCGCTCCATCGTCTTGGCGATCTGCGACTTGTTGCCGCCCGATGCCACGATGTCCTCGGTGCGGATGCGGAATTCCATCAGCCGCTCGGTGATCTCGCGGAACTCGGCCGTGCAGGCATGGGCCAGGATGCGCGCCGCATTGCGGTAGCTGTGCACCTCGTACAGGTCGAGGAACCCCGGCGGGAACAGGTCGCCCAGGTCAGGATCCCGCGCTTCGATCAGCGGGGCCTTGTCGTGGATGCAGGCAAGCAGGTTCATGACGGCACATGCGCGATGGAAAACGGCGCCACCATGGCGGCTGCCGCCCGGCAAATCCACCCTTTCCGCCTGATGGCACCACCTGATGGTGCGGGCCGGGGGCCGAACTGGCGGCCATTCCCCGACATATGGTAAGGTCACCCGCGCGCTGGGGTGGAAAAAGCGCGGTTGTTTCGCCGGGGGACCGTGATGAGCGACGAATTCCTGTTCGCGGAGGAGGAACCCGCCGTCGAGGCGGCGGCCGAGGCTGCCGAACCGGTCGAACCCTGGCTGATCCTGATCGTCGACGACGACCCCGCAATCCACGCCACCACCAAGATGGTGCTGCGCGGCTTCGCCTTCGAAGGACGTCCGGCGCAGTTCCTGTCGGCCGCCACCGCGGCGGAGGCGCGCGGGGTGCTGCGCGACAACCCGGCCATCGCGGTGATCCTGCTGGACGTCGTGATGGAATCCGACGATGCCGGCTTGCGGCTGGTTCGCTACATCCGCAACGAACTGAGCAACCGCCGGGTGCGCATCATCCTGCGCACCGGCCAGCCGGGGCAGGCGCCCGAACGCGACGTCATCCTCAGCTACGACATCAACGACTACAAATCGAAGACGGAGCTGACGGCGCAGAAGCTGTTCACCTCCGTCGTCGCCGCGCTCCGCGGCTACCAGGACATCACCGCCATCGAGGACCACCGCGAGGGGCTGGAGCGTATCCTCGATTCCTCCTCCACCCTGCTGGGCAAGCGGACGATGGCGGAGTTCGTGCGCCATGCCGTGGCGCAGATCGTCGGCGTCTGCCCGCCGGCCAATGGAATGACGTTGGTCGGGGTGGCGCTGGTCAGCCGCCTGTCCGACGGGCCGCGGCCGGCGGAGCCGCTGGTGCTGGGCGGCGCCGGCTGCCATGTCGGGATGGAAGGGACGCCGCTTTTCCTGGCCCTGCCGCCCGATGCGGTGCAGGTGGTGACGGCGGCGCTGGCCGACGGCCGCAACCGTTACGAACGCGGCCACAGCGTTCTGGTCTTCCGCTCCGCCACCCGGCACCACGACACCGCGGTCTATCTCGGCCATGGGCGGGCGCTGACGGCGGACGAGCGCCGGCTGCTGGAGGTGTTCTGCGCCAAGGTCGCCATCGGCTTCGACAACGTCCACCTGTACGAGGAACTGACCGAGCTGAACCGCAGCCTGGAGGGCCAAGTGGCGGAACGCACGCGCGACCTCGTGGCGGCGCGCGAGGCGGCGGAGGCGGCGCGGTCGGAGGCGGAGGCGGCCAATCAGGCGAAGTCGCTGTTCCTGGCGACGATGAGCCACGAGATCCGCACGCCGATGAACGGCATCCAGGGCATGCTCGAACTGCTGGAACACACCAGCCTCACCGGCGACCAGCGCGAACTGGTCAGCGTGGTGCGGGAGTCGGCCGGTGCGCTGCTGACCATCATCAACGACATCCTCGACTTCTCGAAGATCGAGGCCGGGCGGCTCGACCTGGAGCGGGTGCCGGTTTCCCTCGCCAATGTGGTGGAGGGGGTGGCCGAAACGCTGGCGCCGGGCGCGCGGGGCAAGGGGCTGTCGCTGGTCACCTACATCGACCCCGATCTGCCGGCGGAGGTCGTCGGCGATCCGGTCCGCATCCGGCAGGTGCTGTTCAACATCGCCGGCAACGCGGTGAAGTTCACCCAGTCCGGTTCGGTGACCATGCGGGTCGAACTGGCGCATTTCGACGACGACCGCGTCACCATCCGCGTCGCGGTTACCGACACCGGCATCGGTATCTCCAAGGAAAATCAGGTTCGCCTGTTCCGCCCCTTCACCCAGGCGGAGGCCTCGACCACCCGGCGTTTCGGCGGCACCGGGCTGGGGCTGTCGATTTGCCGGCGTCTGGCCGAACTGATGGGCGGCGACATCGGCGTCACCAGCGAGGTCAATGTCGGCTCCACATTCTGGTTCACCTTCGCCGCCGATCTGGTCCCGGCGATCGAGCCCGCCCCGACGCAGCGGGCGCCGCTGCAGGGGGTGACCGTGCTGCTTCTGGCGGCCGATGCGCAGGAGCGCGGCTTCCTCGCCCGCTATCTGAACGCCGACGGCGCCCAGCTGGTGGAGGCGGCGGATGCCGACGCGGCCTTGCGCACCCTGCTGCCGACCGCCGCCTGCGACGTGCTGGTCTCCACGCTGGGCACCGACCTTGCGGCACTGGACAACGATCCGCGCGGCCGTGTGCGCGGGCGCGTGCTGATCGGCGGCGACGCGCTGACCGCGGGCGACGCGGCGGAGCTGGGCGCGTCCGGCGGCGGGACCGTGGTTCTCGGCCGGCCGGTGCGGCGGGGAGGGCTGATCCGCGCCATCCTGGCCGCCGCGGGGCGGATGGCGGTGGGGGAGGGTGGCCGTACCAGCCGCCAACCCGAACCGGAACCCGCCACCCCGGCGGCCGGCCGGCGTCGCCTGCCCACGGTGGAGGAGGCGCGGGCGCAGGGCCGGCTGATCCTGGTGGCGGAGGATCATCCGACCAACCGTCAGGTCATCCAGCGCCAGCTGACCCTTCTCGGCCATGTGATGGAAACCGCGGAGGATGGCGTCCAGGCGCTGGCCATGTGGCGGGCCGGCGGCCATGGCCTGCTGCTGACCGACTGCCAGATGCCGGAGATGGACGGCATGGAACTGGCCCGCAGCATCCGCGCCGCCGAGGCGGCCGGTGGAGGCCCACGCCTGCCCATCGTCGCCATCACCGCCAACGCGACGGAGAACGAGGCGCAGCTTTGCCTGGCGGCGGGCATGGACGGAACGCTGGCCAAGCCGGTCAGCCTGGCCGATCTGCGCCGGGTGGTCGACCATTTCCTGCTCCCGATGGACGGCGAGGGCTGGGACGGGGAGGAGCCGTGCGAACCTTCGGAAGGCATGGAAGCGATGACCGACGAGTTGCAGCAACCCGCCCTTCGGTCGCCATCTCCGCCAACCCCCGCGATCGCCGATCTGCCGCCGCTCGACCTGGAGGCATTGACCGCGTTGTTCGACAGCGACGCCGAGTTCGTCCGGCATCTGCTGGGCGAGTTCGTCACCTCCAACAGCGCCTCGCACCGCTGGCTGATGGACGCGCTGGCCGGCGAGATCTGGGACGAGGTGCGACAGGCCGCCCACAAGCTGGCGGGGTCCTCGCGCACCGTCGGCGCCCGCGACCTCGCAGCCGCCGCCGATGCGGTGGAACTGGCGGTGATCGACCACCGGCTGGAGGGCATCGCCTCCCTGGTCGCCCGCGTCGGCCTCGAGCTGGACCGCGTCGTCGTTCATATCGAGGCGGTCTGATCCCGTACCCGCGGGGGCTGTGGCAAGGTCTGCGGCAGAGGCTGTAGCGAAACCGACATGAGCATCCCCTTGTCGCCTTTGCGACAAGTGTACAGTGCATCCCGATCTTCAGAAAAATCCTGCAATTTCCGTAGCTTGATCGGCTTTTGCCGGCTGGCACGCCGCTTGCTGTTCTGGGTGTATCCCGGCCCGGTGCCGGCCCCAAACCCACATGCGCGTCACAGCGAGAGCGGAAGCCAAGGAGAACGGGATGCACATCGTTGTCTGTATCAAACAGGTGCCCGACAGCGCCCAGATCCGCATCCATCCCGTCACCAACACCATCATGCGGCAGGGCGTGCCCGCCATCATCAACCCGTTCGACCTGTTCTCGCTGGAAGAGGCGCTGCGGCTGAAGGACAAGGTCGGCGCCCGCATCACCGTGCTGACCATGGGGCCGCCGATGGCGGAGGCCTCGCTGCGCAAGGCGCTGTCGCTGGGGGCCGACGACGCGGTGCTGCTGACCGACCGCAAGTTCGCGGGTTCCGACACGCTGGCGACCTCCTACGCCCTGACCTCGGCCATCCAGAAGCTGGCGGAGGAGGAACCGGTCGACATCGTCTTCTGCGGCAAGCAGACGGTGGACGGCGACACCGCCCAGGTCGGCCCCGGCATCGCCACCCGCCTCGGCTTCGAACAGCTGACCTACATCACCAGGATCGAGGACCTGAACACCGCGTCCAAGGAGATCGTGGTGCAGCGCCGCTCCGAAGGCGGCGTGCAGGTGCTGAAGACCAAGCTTCCCTGCATGATCACCATGCTGGAAGGCACCAACACCATCCGCTTCGGCAAGATGGACGACCTGTTCCGCGCCGCCCGCTACGAGCTGAAGACCTGGAGCCGCGACTTCACCGGCGCCGAAGAGGGGCGCGTCGGGCTGAAGGGGTCGCCGACCGTGGTGTCGAAGGTGTTCGTGCCGAAGCCACGCGCCGAGAAGGCCAAGATGATCGTCGCCGATGCCGACACCCCCGACGCGATGGCCGCCGCCGCCATCGACGCCATCTTCGCCGCCCAGCCGAAGCTGGCCGACGATTTGCTCGCCCGCGCCGCGGCCGGGCTCTGACGATCAATCCGCGGGAGACCCGACGATGAGCGAACCGAGCAAGCCCCAGGGCCGCAAGTTCCAGCTTCCCGAACACCTGAAGGTTTACAAGAACGTCTGGGTGATCGTGGAGCAGGAGCGCGGCATCGTCCACTCCGTGTCGCTGGAACTGCTGGGCGAAGCCCGCAAGCTGGCCGACAAGCTGGGTGTGGAGGTGGGTGCCGTGGTGCTGGGCGCCGAAAGCCCCGACCTGAACCGCATCTGCGGCGACGCCATCAGCTATGGCGCCGACATCGTCTACAAGGTGACCGACCCGGCGCTGGCCGACTACCGCACCGATCCCTATTGCCGCGTCATGACCGAGGTGGTGAACACCCACAAGCCGGAGATCGTGCTGCTGGGCGCCACCACGCTGGGCCGCGATCTGGCCGGCGCCATCGCCACCACGCTGGCGACCGGCCTGACCGCCGATTGCACCGAACTGGACATCTACGCCGACAACCGCTCGCTGGCCGCCACCCGGCCGACCTTCGGCGGTACGCTGCTCTGCACCATCCAGACGCTGGCCTACCGGCCGCAGATGGCCACCGTCCGCCCGCGCGTGATGGCGATGCCGGAGCGCGACGATGCCCGCACCGGCCGCGTCGTCGAAATCCAGCCGGACCTGCGGGAAGAGGACATCGTCACCAAGGTCCTGAACTTCATCGCCGACCGCGAGCAGAGCGAGGCGCAGCTGGCCTTCGCCGACATCATCGTGTCGGCCGGCAAGGGGCTGGGCAAGGTCGAGAACATGAAGCTGGTCTTCGATCTCGCCAAGGTTTTGGGCGCCGAGGTCGGTGTGACCCGGCCGCTGGTCCAGGCCGGCTGGGCCACCAACGACCGTCAGGTCGGGCAGACCGGCAAGACGGTGCGGCCGAAGCTCTACATCGCCGCCGGCATCTCCGGTGCCATCCAGCATCGGGTCGGCATGGAGAAGTCGGACCTGATCCTGGCGATCAACACCGATCCCAACGCGACGATCTTCGACTTCGCCCATCTCGGGCTGGTCGGCGACGCGCTGAAGATCCTGCCGGCGCTGACCGATGCCTTCGGCCGCCGCCTCTCCGTCAACCGCATGGCCGGCTGATCGCCGGACGAGAAAGGAGCCTGTCGACATGGTCGAAAAGTTCGACGCCATCGTCATCGGTGCCGGCCCGTCCGGCAACGCCGCGACCTATACGCTGGCCAAGCAGGGGCTGAAGGTGCTCCAGCTTGAGCGCGGCGAATATCCCGGCGCCAAGAACGTCCAAGGCGGCATCATGTACGCCCATGAGCTGGAGAAGATCATCCCGGACTTCCGGGACGATTGCCCGACCGAACGCCACATCATCGAACAGCGTGTCTGGCTGTTGGGCGACGACAGCTATGTCGGCACCAACTATCGGTCGGAAGCCTTCAACAGCGATAAGCCGAACCGCTACACCATCATCCGCGCCAACATCGACAAGTGGTGGGGCGAGCAGATTCGCAAGGTCGGCGGCCTGCAGATCTGCGAGACCACGGTGACGGAGCTGATCCGCGATCCGTCCGGCAAGGTGATCGGCGTGCGCACCGACCGCGAGGGCGGCGAGATCCACGCCGACATCGTCATCATGGCCGACGGCGTCAACGCCCTGCTGGCCAAGCGCGCCGGTCTTCAGGTGGAGGCGGCGCCGGAGAACGTGGCGCTGGCGGTCAAGGAAATCCTCTTCATCGATCCGGAGCTGATCCAGCAGCGCTTCGGCATCAAGGAGGACGAAGGCGTCGTCATCGAGATCATGGGCAAGGTGACCAAGGGGATGGTCGGCACCGCCTTCCTCTACACCAACAAGGAATCGCTGACGATCGGCATCGGCTGCCTGATCTCCGACTTCAAGAACGGCGACTGCCCGCCCTACAAGATGCTGGAGGATTTGAAGAACCATCCCGTCATCAAGCCGCTGATCGAAGGTGCGGAGATGAAGGAATATGCCGCCCACATGATCCCCGAAGGCGGCTACAAGGCGGTTCCGCAGCTCTATGGCGACGGCTGGATGGTGGTCGGCGACGCCGCCCATTTCAACAACGCCGCCCACCGCGAGGGCTCCAACCTCGCCATGGCGTCGGGCCGGATGGCGGCGGAGACGGTGATCGAGCTGAAGACCGCCGGCAAGGACTACAGCGCGTCGAACCTGGCCGCCTACAAGAAGAAGCTGGACGACAGCTTCATCATGAAGGACCTGAAGAAGTATCGCGAGTTGCCCGGCATCATGCACGGCAACAAGCAGTTCTTCGGTGCCTATCCCGACGAAATCACATCCGCGGTCCACAACTGGTTCACCGTGGACAGCATCGACAAGAAGTCCAAGGAAAAGCAGATCATGAAGTCCTTCATCAAGCGCCGCTCGGTGATGGGACTGGTCGGTGACGCAATCAAGCTGGTGAGGGCCGTGCGATGAGCATCATGGTCAAGGTCGAAGAGAAGCTTTATCAGAACCGCTACATCGTCGATGAAAGCCGGCCGCACATCCAGATCAAGAGCGTGGAGGCGTGCCAGAGCTGCGAGAAACAGGCTTGCACCTTCTGCTGCCCGGCCGCCTGCTACAGCAAGAACGAGACCGGCGGCGTGACGCTGGTGACCGACGGCTGCCTGGAATGCGGCACCTGCCGCGTCGTCTGCCAGGACAAGGGCAACATCGCCTGGGACTATCCGCGCGGCGGCTACGGCATCAGCTACAAATTCGGCTGATCGGGTCTGTTTGGTGTCTTCCCCCGGAACTGGATGGCCTCCGCGCGGTCTTGCGCGGGGGCCGATTTGTTTGGTGGGGGCAAATCAGCGACCCTTCAAAACCTCCACCGCATGGCCCAGCGCCCGCTGCAGCTCGGCCGGGAAATAGGGTTTGCGGACGAAGCCGAAGGGGTGGCACTCCGTCGCGCGGTGGCGGGTCTCGGGATCGCCGAAGGCGGAGGTGAAGATGCAGCGTATGCCGGTTCGTTCGCGGATCGCCGCCGCCGCCTCGATCCCGTCGCGCGGGCCGCGCAGGCGGATGTCCATCATCACGACGTCCGGGCGCAGCCGTTCGGCCGCCTTGATCGCGTCGTCGGCATTGTCCTCGATTCCGACGACGGCGAATCCCAGCATCCCGAGAATTTCCTCCAAAGCCATAGCGGCGAGGCTCTCGTCTTCAATGATGAGGATGCGCAGGGGAGCGTCGGAGGCAGGCGTAAGATCTGTCATCTTGATCGCATAAAGGCTGTCACAGCGATTTTACAGGAGCCGCGTGATCGGCAAACCAAAAAGCGCAGGATTATGACCAATGGCGCAGCCTGCGCCGGATGCATGGGTGACGGAGCGGAAGCGTCGCAGGATGTCGACGCACCCTTGTTTTTCACCCGTGTGGCGCACCATCTCTGTCTCAGGGCTGTTTTCACCAGCGAGCATTGCGGACCCTCGCCTGTCCATTACGGACGGCCGGCGGGGCCGCTCCCTTTTCCATGAGGAGACCGGCGATGGACCTGCGAGTCTGTTTCGAAAACATGGAAAGCGTCAGCGTCAATGACGCGGCGATGATGAAGCATTACACCAAGAGCTATCTGGCGGATTTCGACCCGGAATGGGCCGGCTTCATCATGCTGCCCCATGACGAGACGCAGCGCGCGACGATGGAGCCCGCCTGGCAGGTGCTGATCCGCGACGCGACGCCGCGGACGGAGCAGGAACTGCTGCGCTACATCGACGAGAACCCGATGGCGGCCTATCACGTCCATGTCTATCGGCGCGACGGCGGCCGGAACGAGAGCAAAATCCACTGACGGGAAAGGGGGCGCCGCAAGACGCCCCCTCCGTCAAAGCTCTTGCCCCAGCGCTTCAGCCCACCGGCGATCCCAGAAGGCTGTCCAGCGGGACGAAGCGGTCGGCCATCTTGCGCGCTTCTTCCTTGTGGACCTTGAAGGTCTTTTCCGCGATGGCGTTGGAGACGACGAAATCCTGGTACGCGCGTTCCAGGTGAAAACGGTAGCGCGACGACATGCCGTCGTCGTCCAGCCCGTCCATCCCATGATCCGCCGACAGGTAATCGTGGAAGCGCTGCAGGATGTGCAGGCGGTTCACGTTGACCACGCGCTGGTCGTAAATGACGTGGAAGAAGCGCAGGAAGTCTTCCGCGGTTTCCAGATCGTCGAGGTCGTCGGTGAAATCGCTCATCGTCGAAGGCTCCTCACGCATGCTGCTGGATGGAAGGGGAGGGGCCGCAGCCCTCCTGGTCGCAAATGTTGCCACAGGCACTGCAGGCGACGCCGTCCAAACGGACATCGCCATGCAGATCGCCCAGCCGAATTTCTGACAACCGGATGTTCTTATCAGGAAGCTGTGACGGTACCGTTGCGGTGTGAGCATCCAGCCGCGCTTCGATGCGGTTGATGTGCTCGATCAGGCAGGCGATGGCCTTGCCGACCGGGTCCGGCATCAGATGATGTTCCAGGTCGATGCCATGTCCGGAAAGATTGCGGCTGGAAACAGGGCGATCGGGCAGCTGCCGCTGCGTTTCCGGATGCACTACCCGGCCGGGGATGCCGACCACGGTCATGCCATCCGGCACCGGCTTGGTCACCACCGAATTGGCGCCGACCCGCGCGTTGGCGCCGACGGTGAGCGGCCCCAGGATCTTGGCGCCGGCGCCGACCAGCACGCCGTCCATCAGCGTCGGGTGCCGCTTGCCCTTGGTCCAGGAGGTGCCGCCCAGCGTCACGCCATGGTAGAGCGTCACGTCGTCGCCGATCTCCGCCGTCTCGCCGATCACCACGCCGGCGCCATGGTCGATGAAGAATCGGCGGCCGATACCGGCGCCGGGATGGATGTCGATGTTTGTCACCGCGCGCGCCACATAGGACAGGAAGCGCGCCGGCCAGCGCAGTCCCCGCCGCCAGGCCGCATTGGCGAAACGGTGCATCACCAGCGCGTGGATGCCGGGATAGCAGGTCAGCACGTCTAAGACGTTGCGCGCCGCCGGGTCGCGGTCGAAGACGCAGGCGACGTCCTCGCGCAGCAGGGCCAGAATGCCCAGAGAGCTTTTGGGTCGGGTCATGTCGCCGCCTCCAGGAAGGCGTGCAGTTCCTCGGCCGTCGGCGGCCGCTTGGCGCGGCTGGCCAGTGCGCGGACACGCGGCAGCACCGCCTGCGCCGTGGCGTCGTCGCAGGCGATGCCCAGCCGTTCATAAGCCAGCTTCACCGCCGCGGTCCCGGAATGCTTGCCCAGCACGATGCGGTGTTCGCGCCCGACCTCGGCCGGGTCGAAGTTCTGGTAGGTGGCGCGGTCGCGCAGCAGGCCGTCGACATGGATGCCGGCCTCGTGGGTGAAGACGGCGGACCCGACGATCGACTTGTTGACCGCCACCGGCCGGTTGGAGGCCCGCTCCACCAGATCGCTGATGGCGCCGAGCGACCGCGTCTCCACGCCGCTGTCGATCTGATAGAGGTGCTTCAGCGACACCACCACCTCTTCCAGCGGCGCGTTGCCGGCGCGCTCGCCCAGACCGTTCACCGTGGTGTTGACGTGGGTGGCGCCGCCCAGCACCGCCGCCAGCGAATTGGCATTGGCGAGGCCGAGATCGTCATGGGCGTGGATCTCGATCTCCAGGTCGGTGGCCCGGCGCAGCCGTTCGATGCAGGCGCGCGTCTGGAAGGGGTCGAGCACGCCCAGCGTGTCGGCGAAGCGGAAGCGGCGGGCGCCCGCCTCTTGCGCCACCGTGGCGGCGGCGATCAGGAAATCCATGTCGGCGCGCGACGAATCCTCGCCGCCGACGCTGACCTCCAGCCCATGGTCGCGCGCCTGCTTCACCTTGCGCTCGATCTCCGCCAGCGCCCAGGCGCGGCTGCGCTTCAGCTTCTTCGTGATGTGGATGTCGGACACCGGCATCGACAGGTTGACGAAGCCGACATCGCAGGACAGCGCCGCCTTCAGGTCGGTGTCGTGCATGCGGCACCACACCATCAGCCGGCCCTTCAGCCCCAGCGACGCCACGGCGCGGATGCCCTCGCGCTCCTCCTCGCCCATGGCGGGGATGCCGATCTCCTGTTCCGGCACGCTGGCGGCGTCGAGCGCGCGGGCGATGGCGATCTTCTCGTCGAGCGTGAAGGCGACCCCGGCGGTCTGCTCGCCGTCGCGCAGCGTGGTGTCGTTGATGGTGGCGAAGGTGATGGGCATGGGGGCACCTCGCGCGCGGGGGCAAGCACTGCCCCCTTCAGAAGTGTCGCAGGCCGGGCCGGGGACCCGCCCCGACGGGGTGTCGTCGGGCGGGGTGCCGGGACGGGCCATCGACCCGGCCTGCGATTCCGGTGTTACGAATAAACGGGCGCGAACTCTTTGGGTTTACCGGCTTCCTGCTGCCAGTAGGGCGACAGGCTGCGCAGCTTGGCGATGATGCCCGGCACCACGGCGATGACCCGGTCGATCTCTTCCTCCGTCGTGTCGCGCGACAGGGAGAAGCGGGTGGCGCCATGGGCGGCGGTGTAGGGCACGCCCATGGCGCGCATGACGTGGCTGGGTTCCAGCGACCCCGAGGTGCAGGCGGAGCCGGAGGACGCGGCGATGCCGGCCTCGTTCAGCAGCA
>CBIHQY010000044.1:0-49061 GCA_966212305.1 uncultured Azospirillum sp. | reverse complement strand
CGTTCGCCTACCTGCGCGACGTCCTGGAGCGCATGGTGAACGGCTATCCCGCCAGTCGCCTCGCCGATCTCCTCCCCTGGAACTGGAAGCCCGCTGTCAACGCCTGATCCGGTGCAATCACGCTCCGCTTACCTCGATCTGAAGCACGCGGCAACCCGGAAGGAAAGAGAACGTCTGCATCCTCTTATCAGGTGGGCAATACCCGGTCTGCTCGCCACCGCAACTCGGCCCGTCCACACAAAGTGCGCAAGAACCACCAAGCAGGGGCAACTCCAACGAAAGGGGGTGCGGCGCATTTTGGCTCGTTGTCTCTCACTCTGCGAGGCAGTTTGCGAAGCTTTACAGTCTCAACTGCGGGTGCCCCGAGGGAATCAGACCGCTACCTTGTGGTATATTAGTTGCGTGAGCACCGGCATTCGCTGCCTCGCCGTCGCATTGGAGTTTCCATGCACCGACATCTGAGCCCATTGCTCGCTGCCGCATTGGCACTGGCTGCTGTCGTTGTCATGACGGCTCACTTGGTCTGGCAGGACCGGGAGAGGACCACCGCACGGATAGAGGCGCTTGCCGCCGACATGGCCAAAGTCGTCGAGAACCACGTCCTGCACACGATCAAAGGTGCGGACATCGCCTTACGTCAGGCTGCCGCCGTGGTTGATTCGGCCGGTAGCCTGGAATCCGTGCAGAACCTACCCTACTGGTACCGGTTGCGTGATGCTCTCGCCAATCTGGACGGCGGAGAAACTTTGGGACTGTTCGACGCCAAAGGTAATGCAGTGGTCGGTTCGGGCCGACAACAGGACCGCCCAATCAACATCGCCGATCGCACTCATTTCCAGGCAGCGATGGCAGGAGCAGACCTGGTGATCAGCCCGGCGCTACGCAGCCGTCTGGACGATCACATCGTTTTCACAATCTCGCGGCCGATCCGCGATTGGACCGGCGACATCATCGGCGTCGTGAGCGCCGGGATGAAGATAGAATGGCTGGTCAACTTCTATGCCCTAATGTCCTTCGGGCTGGAGACGACCGTCACGATCTTCCGGACTGACGGAGAGATTGTCGCCCGAAACCCGGACCTCGCCAGCTACCTCGGTAAGAACAACCGGAACGACTCACTTTTTCAGGAGCAACTTCCGCGGGCGCCAATCGGAGTCTACCGGTCACCATCCGTGTTGGATGGCAAGGAACGGATCGCGGCCTATCGGCTGGTTCCTGAGCTAAACCTTGTCGTCTACACTGGCATCGAAACTGGGTCGGCCTTCGACCCATGGAGAATCCGCTCGCTCTGGTTCGTTGGCGAAGTGGCTTTGACCACGACACTCGTCATGCTCCTGCTTCTATGGGGCGTTCGGATGATCCGCCGTGAGCACAGCGTTCAGTCGCGTGCACTCGAAGCCGAGAGCGTTGCGCTGCAATTAGGCGCTGAACTCCATCATGCTCGCCGCGATCCTCTGACCGGACTGCCCGCCCGCGGGCTGTTCCTGGAGTTGGCTGAGAGCATGGGCCAGAGCGCCGGCCATAGGGGATTGTTCCTTGCCTTTCTCTACATCGACTTGGACGGCTTCAAGGGGGTGAACGATCTGCATGGTCATGATCAAGGCGACAAAGTTCTGACGTTAGTCGCCGAGATCATGCGCCGGATGACGCGCGACGACGACCTGATCGGTCGACTTGGCGGCGATGAGTTCGTCATCTGCCTGTCCGGGTACGCTCCCGATGTTCGGACGGTCGCCACCAGCGTCGCCGACCGCATCATCGACGAAGTCCGTAACCTGGACCTCGGCGTTGGCTGCAGCATTGGAATTGCGCTGACCGCAGGCGATTGTGGTGACTTGCTTTGCTCGCTCCGTCAAGCGGACGCCGCGATGTACCGTGCGAAGCAAATGGGTAAGGGAGCCTGGGTCATTCATGAACCGACGCCGGAGCCATGTCTGTCCTGCGACGACAGAGTCATCGCCTGCTCCGGCTTGTAGCCAGCTGCAATGCAGAACACTCATAAAGTGCTCACCGGATTATAATAGAAACCACGCCATACAACCGAAAGCGAGTGGGGACGGGCACTCTTGGACAGGCGGACAACCGGCGCCGCCGGGGGCATACTGCCGCCCGGCCGACCGGAGCGCCCCATGTTGAAGCACCTCACCGCTGCTGCCGCCCGCGACATCGCCGCCAAGGCCGGCGACAGACGCGCGGCTCTGCGCGCCCATGAACGGGCCCGGCGCGCCTCCGGACGCATCACCGCCTCGGGCAGCGCCCCTCCACCATCCCTGGACAACCCATCAGCATCCGACGCCCTGCCGGACGTCCGGGCCGCCGCCGGCGCCGTCGGTGCCTTGTCGCTGGAGGAACTCCGG
The DNA here is from genome assembly GCA_966212305.1 of uncultured Azospirillum sp. GTDB lineage: Bacteria > Pseudomonadota > Alphaproteobacteria > Azospirillales > Azospirillaceae > Azospirillum. The sequence continues at coordinate 46,704 of CBIHQY010000044.1, read as the reverse complement.
GAACTCGCCGCCCTCATATGGCTCGGCCGTGGCGACCACGAAAGTTGGGAGGAGGCCCTCGACCATGCCCGCCAAGTGGTCGGGGAGTCGACCGCCGGATACCTCCTGGCTAAGAACAAACTCGCCCACTGGCTGCGCGCCGGGCTCGACAAAATCGGCCTCTAAACAACGCTGGCGCGCAATTCGGAATGCGCTTGGGGATTGGAGGCTTGGCGGGTAGAGAGACGGCTTCGCTAAAGCTGCGAGCCCCATACCCTGCAAGGCCAACGAGAACCGCCATAAGATTCCGAAGGCGCGCTACCGCATCTAGAGTTGGGCGACCTCCGATGCGGTGGCGTGGCGACTTAATGATATCGCTGACGCCGGAAGCGATCGCCGTCTGGACGCCGACTCCGGAAGTGCGCGCACGCTGATCAGTGCTCAGGACGACCCCTTGCGAGCGGTGTTGGTGCATCGAGGTCAGCATAGGCGCACTGATGGTGGCGATGTCCCTTGATCAGGTGACGCGGACGGAGTTCGGGCGTGCTTGATCGCTCATCCGGTTCAGGATGGTGACGCCGATGGCTGCTTCGGCCTGCTGGCCGGGCAGAGTGCGGGCCCGAAGCTGATCGCCGAGGATAGGCTTGTAGCGCGCCATCGCGGTTTCCACCTTTGCCCGCTTGCCGTAGTCGGTGTGCCTCTGCCAACCCAGGCGACCCTGCTCGGCGATGGTCTGGATGTGGCAGTCCCGCTGGGTGGGGGCGGTCTCGGCGGCGTCGCTCACAACCGCCGTGGCCCGTGGTGGGATCACCACCCTGGCGCCGGCATCCCGGGCGGCGATGGTCTGGAAAATCGTTTCGCCATCGTAGGCGCCATCGGCCATAACGGTGGTGATCACCCCGCTGGTCTGGTCGAGCAACGGTCCGACCTGGGAGACATCGCCGTCGCTGCTGGTCGTCAGTGTGGCGGCGTCGACCGCCAGATGGAGTTTCCGCCAGGTGCGCGGCCCCCGCACGCCATGCTTGTCGTGGTGCCACTCGCCGACCCCATAGACTTTCAGCCCAGTGCTGTCGATCACCAGGGTAACCGGGCCGCTCGGCAGGGCGGTGGCCAACATCGGTGTCAGGCGCGCCGCGCGCCGGCTGATCGTGGTGTGATCGGGAACAGGCAGCTCGACACCCAGGAGGATCAGCAGAGAGCTGAGCAGCCCCTCGGTCTGGCGCAGCGGCTGGTGGAGCACCAAGCGGACCATGAGGGGCTGTTTCAATCGCCGTTTGTGAGTAGCGCGCCTGCCCACCCGGCGTCCGGCGCGGTGCTGCTCGCCAGGCGGCGAGCGCCTCGTCACTGATCCACAGCGTCAGGCTGCCGCGCGGCCGTAGCCCGGCCTCGTACGTCGCCCAGTTCGCCACCCGAAACTTCATCTTCGGGATGTGATGGCGCCGGGCGTCATTGTGTTTGTTCGGCATGCCGGCAGCTGACCATCCAAGGGAGGGGGAGCGGAGACGGGCTTCTATAGGACGGCTCGCCACCGGCAAACCCGCTCATCCCTGCCTCCGTGCACCAACACCCCGTCCACCTGCTCTCAGGAAACTACAGGTTCTGAGCGATACTGGCTTCAGCGCCCGAACGCGTTATGTATTTCAGCAGACTTCCTGACGCCACGAAGATGAGGTGAGAACATGGGCCAGCTGGCCTGCAAACCTAAAGTCGGGGAAGGCTTAGAGACCACGCTACCCGACGTAAGGTCGATGCTCACCTCCGCGGTGGCTCGGCATAAAGCGGGGGATGCTGCAGCGGGAAATCTGTACCGGGCTATTCTTTCCGCCGAGCCGTCGCATGGCGACGTCCTCCACCTGCTTGGCGTGACAGCGCTGCAAGCCGGGGCGGCAGAGGTAGCCAGCCGCTGGCTGCGCCGCGCGCTCGTAGTCGACAGTGCGCAAGCCTACTACCGCAACAGCCTTGGTGAAGCGTTGCGCGCACTCGGCAGACTAGGCGAGGCGCGAGATCAGTACCGCCTGGCTCTCACACTCAACCCGGCCTATCCAGAGTCTCTTGCCAACCTCCACAGGCAGCCCCTGCCAGGCGACAATGCGTCAGCCCTGCTGGAGCGCTTCTGCCGCCTGCGCCCGGCCACGGGGAGCGAACTCCTGGCCGTTGCCGATTCCCGCCTGCTTTCGGGACGGCTGGCTGACGCCCGCACTGCTTATCGGGCGGCAGTGGCGCTGGAACCGGCAACGGTTCAGGCCTACGTCAACCTGGGCGCGACCGCCTCGCGGAAAAAGAACTATGCGGAGGCCGCTATGGCCTATCGCCGGGCCCTGCGCCTTTCTCCCGAGCATCCGGGGGCGTGGAACAACCTCGCCAGCGCCGTGTGGGAGTTGAACGACGGCCCGGGCGCCATCGGCTTCTGCCGCCGCTCCGTGGCGCTCAAGCCGGACCATCCCGATCCCTATGCCAACCTCGGTTACGTCCAGCGATCACAAGCTCGGAACGGCGACGACTTCGCCGAGGCGGCGACGCTGTGCCGGCGAGCCCTGCGGATCAACCCATCGCATGTGTCGGCGCTGAACAATCTCGGGATCGTCAACCTCGACCTCGGCCAACTGGATGAGGCCGAACGCCTGTTCCACCGCACGCTGGCCGCCGAACCGAAGCATCCCGATGCGCGCTTCAACCTGTCGCTGGCCCTGCTCAAAGCCGGCAGGCTCAAGGAAGGCTGGGAACACTACGAAGCCCGTTGGGAGACCGGTCAGCTTCCGACTGTGAACGGGCAATTACGGGCTTGGCGGGGCGAGCCGCTGAACGACGCCACCATCCTGCTGCACGCCGAACAGGGACACGGCGACACCTTGCATTTCGTCCGCTACGCCCCGCTGGTCGCGGCGCAGGGCGGGCGCGTGGTGCTCGCGGTCCAGCCGGCGCTGAAGCGGCTGGTAGCCGGCATGCCCGGCGTGGCTGCGGTTCATGCGCTGACGGACGCCTTCCCGGCGCCAGACTTCCATTGCCCGCTCATGAGCCTGCCGCGCCTGCTCGGCACCGAGTTGGACACGATACCCGGTGGCATCCCCTACCTTTACCCGCCCGCCGAGGCGATCGGCAAATGGCTGGGCCAACCCTTGCCAAGCGCCGGACTGCGGGTTGGACTGGTGTGGTCGGGAGACCCCCGCCCGAACCTGCTGCGCGCGAACTTAACTGACCGGCGACGCAGCATGACCCTGCGCGACCTGGCGCCGCTGGCTGGTTTGCCGAACCTGCGCTTTGTGAACTTACAGATGGGCGGCCCGGCAGCGCAGCTCGCCGATCCTCCGGCAGGGATGGACATCCACGATCCAATGGGAGCCGTCACCGATTTCGCAGACACTGCGGCGCTGGTGATGCGGCTGGATCTCGTGATCACCGTGGACACCTCGGTCGCCCACCTCGTCGGCGCGCTCGGCAAGCCGGTTTGGGTCATGTCGCGTTACGACGGCTGCTGGCGTTGGCTCAAGGACCGCGACGACACGCCCTGGTACCCAACGATGCGGCTCTTCCGCCAGACCGTCCCGGGTGACTGGACTGCGGTTATCCGGCGCGTCGCAGACGCCCTGCATGAGTTGGTTGCATGATCACCCCGCCTACGTGACGCCCCCTGCCAGTTCCCAGTCGTTTCGGCACCGCCTGTGCTGCGGACTGCTGGGCGGAACACCGTTCCGCCCAGCAGGGAAGGGCACTTTCAACAGAGAGTGTCGCTTCCCACTTCCTGCCCCGATTGACCTCAGCTCAGCCACAAGCCGCTGTCCACCGCGCTGATCGTCCGCCCCTCGCGGGCGCCGAAATTCAGGTAGTGGGTCATCGGGTCGACCCTGGCAGCCGCTACGTCTTGGTTGGCCGACAAATAGGCATTGGTGTCCATCCAGGCCGACGGCGTCCTGCCCTCCTTCCAACCGAACGTCTCGTAATGCTCATAGGCGCTGTCGATCGTACCTGCCTGAAGGGCGGCAGCAACGTCGGCGTTGTGCTCCAGATACCAAACCGTGTCGAACAGCGCGTTGGGATCGCGCCCTTCCTTTTCGCCAAAGAGCAGGTAATGCTGAAGACCGCTGGTGAAATGCCCGGCAGCGACCGCCTTGGCGACATCCTCGTTCTGGGACAGATAGAAGGCCTCGTCCAGTGCCACCGGTTGCAGCCGTCCTTCCGCTGCGCCGTATCGCTGGTAATGGTCCATGCCGCTGGCGAAGTCGCCGCGAGCCACCGCCTGCGCCACGTCGGGATTGCGGGCGAGGTACAGCGTCTCACTGATCTGCGAGGCACCGGTATCGCTGATGATGCCCGTGGGCGCGTTGACCACGACTACCCGATCGTTGAAGCGCAGGATCTCCACGCTCTCCATTCGGTCGGTACCCAGCGCGGCGCTGGTCATCGTCAGCGAGCCATAGCCACCGTGGGCGATCAGCACATCGGCGAAGTTCGCCTCCACCCGCACTGCGTCGACGCCTTCGTCGCCGCGCAGCAGATCATCGCCGATGCCACCCGACAGGCGATCGTAGCCGAGCCCGCCGAACACCGTATCGTTGCCGGCATCGCCATAGAGCAGATCACGGCCCTCTCGGCTGCCAACCACGTCATCACCGCCGCCGCCACGCAACGTATCGTCGTCGACGCCCAAGATTATGGTCTGGTTGGCGCTGTCACCGATCGCCACGTTCGAACCGGCACCACCGCCCACTGTGACCGCGCCGGTGATGACGGCGTAGTCCACATTCTGTAGGTTCACGATCGAACCGGCCGGAAGCTGGCGCGCGTCCAGCAGCACGGCCGAGGCCTGACCGGCCGGCGCCGAGCCGGTAATGGTGATCGGCGAGGACGGAGCCTGCCCAGAAGCGACCGTGGGCGTGACACTCCTCAGCGTCACCGTGCTGGTGGACGGCAACAGCTGGGTGAGTCCGGCGTTGGGCACGGTCGCGCTCGTCGGCGCGTCGGTGCCCAGCGTGCCCAACTGGCTGGAGAAGGCGTTGGCCAGCTCGCCCAGTGTCAGACCGGAGGTGGTCCCGGTTGAGGTCATGCCCACCCCGGTCGGCAAGCTGGCCGCCAGCACCGGGTTGACCGAGGTTCCGGCCAGTGGCACGTCCGCCAGGCTGGTCTTAGTGTCCGTGTCGGTCCGGTTCTCCGTGACCGGGGCGATCACCACGGACTCCGTGGGACGGCCCGCGCCGTCCGTGCCTGTCGTCGTTGTCGTCGGCACGCCGTCAACCACCACCACCACCGTCGGCGGGGGCGGAGGCGGCGGCGAGGGAGTGGCATTGGCGATCGCCAGCCCGACGAGGCTGGCCATTTCGTTGCCCGCTTGGTCGGACAGGGCACTGCCGGACAGGGTGGGATCGTAGCTGAAGGTCACCGCCTGTCCGTGAGATACGGAGGACGCCAGCGTCAGTGTCAGGGTGTTGCTGCCTGTGCCGGAGACGGCGGTGATGGCGCGTGGCGTGCTGTCGACCATGACACTCATGCCGGTGGTCTGATGGGGGGCCGCCGCGAGGTTCACCACCTCGGCAAAGGTCAGGGTCAGCAGGTTTCCGTTGACGGAGAGCGCCGTCAGAAGCGTCGGCGCCACCGTGTCGATCGTAACGGCGAACGCGCTGGACGCGGACGAGCTGTTGCCGGCCAGATCGACGGCCATGGCGCTGAGCGTGTGGGCCCCCTCGCTCAGCGAGGCCGCCAACAGGCTCCAGGCTCCGGTCGCCGCGTCGGCCGTGACCGTCCCGAGGGAGGAGGTCCCCTCGTAGAGGGTGACCGTGCTGCCGGCCTCGGCGGTGCCGGTTATCGTCGGTATGCTGGTGTTGGTCAGCGTGCCGGCGCCGGTGGCAAGACCGAGGCCGGTCGGGGCCGCCACGGCGGTGTCAATGGTGACGATCAGACCGCCGGACGCCGCCGAGGTGTTGCCGGCCGCGTCGAAGGCCTTGGCGGTGAGCGTGTGCACCGCATCGGACAACCCGGAGGCCGCAATCGTCCAGAGTCCGCCGCCTCCGGCGGTGGCCGTCCCGACGGCGGTGCCGCCATCGTACAGCACGACCCTGTTGCCGGCCTCCGCCGTGCCGACAATGGTCGGCGCGGCGATGTTGGTCAGGTTGTCGGTGCTGCTGGCGCCGCTGTCCGTCGTCAGGTCGAGGGTCCCAGGGGGAGCCGCGACGGTGTCGACGGTCACGATCAGCGCACTGGACGCCGCCGAGGTGTTGCCGGCGGCATCGACCGCACGGACGGTCAGGCTGTGGGCCGCGTCGGACAGCGCCGAGGACGGGCTGACCGTCCACAAGCCTCCACCGTCGACCGTGGCCGAGCCGACCACAAGGATGCCGTCGTACAGCAGCACCGTGCTGCCCGCCTCCGCGGTGCCGGTGATCGGCGGCGTCGCGTTGTTCGTCAGAGTGTCGTCGTCATTGGCAAGGTCGAGGTTGCCCGGCGCCGTGGGTGCCGTGGTGTCGATGCTAAAGAAGAATGGCGCCGACAGCGGCGATTCGACCCCGTCGGAGTCCAAGGCCGTAGCGGTGAAGGTATAGCTCGACCCAGACAGGCTCCCGGTCGTGATCGACCAAAGGCCGTTACCGTCCGCGGTTCCGGTCCCGACGACGGTGATGTAGTCGTAGAGCGTGACCACGCTGTTCGCCACCGCCGATCCAACAATCGTCGGAGTCCGGATGTTCGTCAACTGGTCGGCCTGGACGCCGCTGTCGGACGCCTGCGCCAACCCGATGCCGGTCGGAGCGGCGCTTTCCGGCGTGATGGTCAGCGTCAGGCCGCTATTTGCCGACGAGGTGTTGCCCGCCGCGTCCACGGCCTTGATGGTCATGGTCTGGGCGCCGAGGCTCAGCGCCGAGGTGCCCCCCGACCAGTTCCCGGACGCATCCGCATCGGTCTCGCCGACCAGCGTGCCGTTGGCGTACAGCAGGATGTGCGCGTTCGCCTCGGCGTTGCCGGTCAGCACCGGTTGCCGGACGTTGGTCACGAGGTTGTTGAGACGGCCACTGTTGCTGTCGGGGCTCAACGCCGGGACGGCGGGTGCCGACGGTGCGGTCGTGTCGATCGTCACCTCCAGCCCCGACGCGGAGTTGGCCGTGTTCCCCGCCCGGTCGACCGTCGTGATCGAAAGCTGACGCAGGCCGGAGTTCAGCGTCGTCGAGGTGATCGTCCAGGCGCCGTTGCCATCGGCCGTCGTGCTGCCCACCGCGACATTACCGTCGTACAGCGTGACCACGCTGTCCGCCTCGACCATGCCGATGAGCGTCGGGGTGGTGTCGTTGGTCAACAGATCGTCGCGTCCGGTGCCCGTGTCGGACGCTTGGGCCAGCAGCATCGAGCGGACGGGCGTCACAACATCGATGGTCACCAGCGGAGCGGATGGCCCTGCGGTGTTGCTGTTCGCGCCGGGTGGCACCGCCGTCAAGGTATAGTCGGCCACGCCGAGGTCGCTTGCCAGCAGGGTCCAGAGGCCGTTGCCGCCAGCCGTCGCCGACCCGAAGAAGTTGACGCCCTCCCCGGCGAGGTTCACGCCCTCGTAAAGGTTGACGACGCTGTTGGCGCCCGCGCTTCCGCTCACCCGCATGATCGATCGGACGGCCGTCGTCAGATCGATGGTCACGACCAGTTCGCCAGAGGCGTCGCTGGTGTTTCCGGCCACGTCCGTCGCACGCACGGTGAGCGTGTGCGCGCCCTCCGTCAGAGCGCCGGCCGTCACCGACCAGCGGCCGTCACTGCCGGCGGTTCCCAGCCCGACGAAGACGCTGCCGTCGTACAAGGTGATGACGCTGTTGGTCTCGGCGCTTCCGCTCACCGTCGGCGTGCTGTCGGATGTCAGCCGGTCGCTGTTCGAGCTTCCGCGGTCGGAGCCAGCGGTCAGAACCGGCGTGGTCGGAACGTCTGCCGCCGTGTCGATCGTGACGACCAGCACTCCGGCGGCGCTGGTGTTGCCCGCCACATCGACGGCGGTCGCCGTCAGCGAATGCGTGCCGCTGGAAAGCGTCGAAGCGACGTCGATGGACCAGACGCCGGATCCATCGACGGTGGCCGTAGCGACGTCCAGGCCACTGACGTCGTCGTGCAGCGTGACGACGCTGTTCGCCTCCGCTGCACCCAGAACCGTGGGCGTCGCGACGTTCGTGATGCGGTCGGTCAACGCACCGCTATCGGAGCCGTTGCCCAGCCCCAGCCCCGTGGGCGTGGTGGAGGTGACATCGATGGTGACGACGAGCGGAGCCGAGGCCGCACCGGTGTTCCCCGCCACATCCCGGGACAGCACAGCTAGGCTGTGCGGGCCCACGCTCAGCGACGCCGAACTCATCGTCCAGGCGCCGTCGCCGTCGGACGTCGTCGTATTCAGCAGAGTGGCGCCGTCGTACAGCATGACCACGCTGCCCGCCTCCGCCGTCCCGGTCAGAACCGGTGTCGCGTTGTTGGTCACGAGGTCGCTGGTCGAGCCGCTGTTGGAGCCCTCCGTCACGGCGAGCGACGAAGGCTGGGGCGCGGCGGTGTCGATGGTAACGAGCAGGACGGCCGAAGCGGCACTGGTGTTGCCGAACTGGTCGATGGTCGTCGCCGTCAGGGTGCGCTCGCCATCTGCCAGACCGATCGCCTGAACCGTCCAGTTGCCGTCACTCCCCGCCGTCGACATGCCGACCAGCGCCGAGCCGTCGTACAGCATGACGACGTTGGAGGCCTCGGCCGTGCCGCTGATCGTCGGCGACGCGACATTGGTCTGGCGGTCGGTCGCGCTGCTGCCGGAGTCGGTCGTCAGGACGAGGCCGCTCGGCGCGACGGCCTGCGTGCTGATGGTGACGACCAGTGCGGAGGAGAGTTCGCTGGTGTTGTCGGTGACGTCGACGGCTCTGGCCGTGAGGGTGTGGGCGCCGTCGGCCAATGTAGGCGTGGTGAAGGACCAGGTACCCAGCCCGCTTGCGGTCACCGTTCCGACGGAGACGGCGTTGTCATAGAGCGTGACGGTGCTGCCGGCTTCGGCGGTGCCGGTGATGGTCGGTGTCGAGACGTTCGTCTTGTTGTCGGTTGTGTCCCGGCCGCTGTCCGATCCAGTGGCGAGGGCCAGCCCGCCGGGCGCATCGGCGGTGAGATCGATGGTGACCGTAACGCCGTTGACGCCCGCGAGCCCCACGTTGTCGAAGGAGGAAATGCCGAAGTTGTAGACACCGGCGGCGAGGGAGCCCGACGGCGTGAAGCTCCAGGCGCCGGTGCTGGCATCCGCCGTCACCGTTCCGATGGCTTCGGCAGTTCCCCCGTTGAACGCGCTCGTGATCGTGACGATCCGGCCGGCGCCGAGCGTATCCGTTCCCACGATGCCGCTGAGCGTCGGTCTGGTGTCGGAGGTAATCCGGTCGCTGTTGGAGGACCCGGTGTCCGAAGACTGGGCAAGCTCGATCGAAACCGCATCCGGCACGGTATCGATGGTGAAGGTCAGCGACGCGGACGCGGAGCTGGTGTTGCCCGCCACATCCACGATGGTGGCGAACAGCGAATGCGCCGTTCCGGTGCCTCCTTCCAGGACAGAGCTGGTGATCGACCAAGCGCCCGTGCTGTCGGCGGTGCCGGTGCCCAGCACTGTCGATCCCTCCGACAGGGTGACGACGCTCCCCGCCTCCGCCCGGCCGGTTATGGTCGGCGTGGTGGCGGAGGTCAGGTTGTCGCCCCGGATGCCGGTGTCGGAGGCGGCGGCCAGGGCGAGGCCCGTCGGGGCCGCCGCCGTGGTGTCGATCGTGACCGTCAGTGCCGCTGAGGCGGCGCTGGTGTTGCCGGCCAGATCGAGCGCGACTGCGGACAGCGTGTGCGTCCCATCGGTCAGCGACGGCGTGTTGATCGACCACGCTCCGCTGCCGTTGGCCGTCACGGTGCCCAAACTCGTTATGCCGTCATAGAGCGTGACGAGGCTGTTCGCCTCGGCCGTGCCGGTGATGGTCGGGGCGAAGACTGAGGTGATGCGGTCGGCCGTGGAACCGCTGTTCGAACCGATGCTGAGCGACGGGGTTCCCGGCGCGCCGGGAGCCGTGGTGTCAACGGTGATGGTCAGCGTCGTGGACGGATCGCTAGTGTTGCCGGCGGCATCGACCATCCGGGCCGACAGCGTGTGCGCACCCGCGCCGAGTCCGCTGGCGGCGATCGTCCAGATACCCGACCCGTCAGCCGTGCCGGATCCGACAAGGCTGGCGCCGTCATAGAGCCGGACGAGACCGTTCGCCTCGGCGGTGCCGGTGAGGGTCGGCGAACCGGTGTTGATCAGCCGGTCGGTGCTGGAGGCCCCGCTGTCGACGACGAGCGACGGCGTTCCCGGCGGCACCGCCGAGGTGTCGATCGTGATGACCAGCCCGGCGGAAGCGACAGAACTGTTGCCGGCGCGGTCGATTGCGCTGGCGGTGAGGGTCCGGGTGCCCGGGACCAGGGTGCCGGTAGCGATCGACCAGACGCCCAGCCCGTTCACGGTGGTGGAGCCGTAACTCACGCCGCCGTCGTAAAGGGTGACGACGCTGCCCGCCTCGCCCGTGCCGGTGATCGTCGGGTTGACGATCCTGGTGATACCGTCCGTGCTGGAGGTTCCGCTGTCGTAGGCGGCGCCCAGGACCGGGGTGCCGGGCGCGGCCTGCACTGTATCGATGGTGACGGTCAGCGGCGAACTGGCGGCGCTGGTGTTTCCGGCGGCGTCGGTCGCCTTCACCGTCAGCGTGTTCAGGCCGTCGGCCAGCGACGCGGCGGTGATGGTCCAGGCACCCCCGCCGCTGGCGGTCGCCGTGCCGACGGCCGTGGCGCCGCTGTAGAGGGTGACCGTGCTGTTGGCCTCGGCCGAGCCGGACAGCGTCGGGGCCGCGATGTTGGTGAGACGGTCGGTGTTCGACGCTCCGCTGTCGGAGCCGGGCGCGAGCGTGACGCCGGTCGGCGCGTTCGGCACGACCGTGTCGATGGTGATCACCACCGCCGAGGACAGAACGCTGGTGTTGCCGGCCGCGTCCGTGCCGCGCGCGGTCAGCGTGTGCGGACCGTTGCCCATCTGGCTGCTGGTGATGGTCCACAGGCCGGTGCCGTCGGCGGTCGTCGTGCCGCGCAGCGTGTTGCCTTCGTAAAGCGAGACGAACCCGCCGGCCTCCGTCGTGCCCGTGAAATCGGGCGTCGAGTCGTTCGTTGTCCGATCGCCGGTGACCCCGGTGTCGCTCGCCGTCGACAGATCCAGCGAGGGCACCGCTGCGACTGTGTCGATGGTGACGATGAGAACCGCGGAAGTCGCGCGGTTCCCGGCGAGGTCGGTCGCCTCGGCGGTCAGGCTGTGGCTGCCCGCCGCCAGCGAAGGGGACAGCAGCGACCAGCCGCCGAGGCTGTCGGCCACGACAGTGCCGAACGCGGTCAGGCCGTCATAGAGGACGACGGTGCTGTCCGCCTCGGCCGTGCCGCTCAGCGGCAGGACGGTGTTGTTGGTGAGGTGATCGCTGTTCGAAATGCCGCTGTCGGACGCAACGGCCATGAGCAGGCTGGGCTGCGGGGTGGACAGGTCAACCGTCAGGACAAGGCTGCTCGACACCGTGGAGGTGTTGCCGGCCCGGTCGACGCTGAGCGCCGTCAGGGAGTGGTTGCCCTGCGACAAGGCGTTCGTGGTGAGCGAGAAGGCGCCGATCGCGTCCGCGGTTGCCGAGCCGACGCTGACGTTGCCTTCATACAGGGTGACGACGCTGAAGGTCTCCGCCGTGCCGACGATCGTCGGCGTGGCAAGCTTGGTCAGCCCGTCGGTGGCGGACACCCCGGTATCGTCCCCGGCCGCGAAGGCCAGGTTCGACATCGTCAGGTTCTCGGTGTCGATGGTGAGGATCAGCGGGGCGGAGGCCGCGGCGGTGCTGTTGCCGGCCAGATCGGTGACGCGGGCAACCAGCGTGTGGCTGCCGCTGATGAGCGTCCCCGTGGTCACCGACCAGTTTCCCGAACCGTTGGCGGTTCCCGTGCCAACGAGCGTGGCACCGTCGTAGAGGGTGATGACGCTGTACGCCTCGGCGCTTCCGCTCACCGTGGGCGTGGTGTCGTTGGTGAGCTGGTCGTTGGCGAGCCCGCTGTCGGAGTCGGCGGTCAGGCTGGGCGCCGACGACGGCAGCACGGTGAGGTCGACGTTGATGACGAGAGCCGCCGACACGACCGCCGTGTTGCCGGCCGGATCCACGGCGTGGGCCGACAGCGTGTGCAGCCCCTCGGTCAGCGTCGGGCTGGCGACCGACCATTGGCCGAGGCTGTCCACCGTCGCGCTACCCAGCAGGGTGTTTCCGTCGGTGTCATAGAGCGTGACGACGCTGCCTGCCTGGGCGGTTCCGGTGATGACCGGCGCCGTCACCGACGTGACGGCGTCGTTGCTGACGCGACCGCTGTCGGTGGCTGCCGTCAGGGCGAAGCCGCCTGGGGTTGGGGGAGTGGTGTCGATGGTCAGCAGAAGCGAGCCCGAGGCGCTGCTGGTGTTGCCCGCGTCGTCCACGGAGCTGACGGTCAGCGTGTTGACGCCGTCGGACAGGCTGCCGGCGGTGATCGTCCAGGCGCCCGTCCCGTCGGCGGTGGCCGTTCCGACGCTGACGCCGCCGCTGTAGAGGTGGATGGTGCTGAGCGCCTCCGCCGTGCCGGTCACGGCCGGCGTGGCGACCGACGTGATGAAATCGCCCTGCGTGCTGCTGTCGGATCCCGAATCCAGCACCGGCGCGGACGGCGCGTCGGGGGCGACGGCATCGATGGTGATGACCAGCGGGGCCGAAGCGGCGGCCGTGTCGTTGCCGGCGGCGTCGACGACGCGCGCCGTGATCGTGTGCGCTCCGTTGCTCAGCGGCGTCTCGATGGAGTAGACGCCGGCACCATTGGCCGTGCCCATGCCGACGAAGTTGCCGCCGTCATACAGGGACACCACCGCGCCGCTCTCCACCGTGCCGGTGAAGGTGGGGGCGAGCAGGCGGGTCTTCCCGTCGCCCGACACGCCGGTGTCCGACGCAGGGGCCAGGGCCGGCACGCCGGGCGCGTCGACGGTCAGGTCGACCGTCACCACCAGCGTGCCGGCGCTGCTCGACGTGTTGCCGCTGGGGTCGACCGCGGTGGCGGTGAGGGTGTGCGCGCCCTCGGCGAACCCGCTTCCGGTGTAGGACCATGCGCCGTTGCCGTCCGCGACCAGGGTTGCCAGCGGCGTCAGGCTGCCGGCCACGCCGTCGTAAAGGGTGACGGAGCTGTTCGCCTCGGCGGAGCCGGTCAGCGACAGCGTCGTGGCGTTGATGATGCGGTCCGTGGCGCTGTAGCCGGTGTCCGACGCCGCGGTCAAGGCCATGGCACTCGGGGCCGGGGTGGACAGGTCGATGGTGACGGTCAGCGCCGCCGAGGCGGTCCCCGTGTTGCCGGCCGCATCGACAGCCTGCGCCGTCAGCGTGTGCCCGCCCTCGGCGAGCGTGCCCGTCCCGATCGTCCAGACCCCGCCCGTCGCCACCTGCGTGCCCAGCGCCGTGGCGCCGTCGTAAAGGACGACGGTGGCGCCGGCTTCCGCCGTTCCGGTGACGGTCTGCGCACTGATGTTGGTGACGTCGTCGCGGATGCCGCTGTCGCCGGCCGGGTCGATCGACAGCCCGCCCGGAGCGTCGGGCGCCGTCGTGTCGACGGTGACCACGAAGGCCGAAGAGGCGTCGCTGGTGTTGCCGACGACATCCACGACGCGCGCGGTCAGGCTGTGCGTGCCGGCGCCGAGCGCGGAGGTGGTCACCGACCAGTTGCCGCTGCCATCCACAGTGGCGGTGCCGACGAGATTGGAGCCGTTGTACAGCGAAACGATGCCGTTGGCTTCCGCCGTCCCGGTGATGGTCGGGGCCAGGACGCTGGTGATCGCGTCGCCCGCCAGACCCATATCGGATCCGCTCGCCAGGGCGAGACCGGTCGGGGCATCGGCCGTTCGGTCGATGGTGACGACAAGGCCGCTGGACGCGGCGCCGGTGTTGCCGGCGATGTCGACCGCCCGGGCGGTGAGCGTGTGGACGCCGGCCGCCAGCGAGCCCGTGCCGAGCGACCATACTCCGCTGTCGGAGACGGTGGCCGTGCCGAGCGCCGTGGTCCCATCGTTGCCATAAAGCGTGACGACGCTGCGCGCTTCGGCGGTGCCGGTGACGGTGACCGCCTCGAGGTTGGTGATGCGGTCGTTACCGACGAATCCGCTGTCCGATCCGGCCTGCAGCGCCAGCGCTCCCGGCTGATCGGGCGCCGTCGTATCAATGGTGACCGTCAGGCCCGAGGAGGTGAGGACCGTCCCATAGGCATCGATCCTGGCATACAGCGTGTGGGCGCCGCCGGTCGCCAGCGTACCGGTCGAGGCGATGGTCCACAGGCCGCTGCCATCGGCCGTGCCGGTGCCCATCAGCGTCAGACCGCTGTAAAGGGAGACCGTCGAGCCCGCAAGCGCGGTTCCCGTCAGGGTCGGCAAGACCACGTTGGTGATCCCGTCGTTGGGCACGCCGGAATCGGAGACGAGCTGGAGGCCGCCGGGCACACCGATGCGCCCGGTCACGGAAAGCGCTGTGGTCGTGACGGTTTCGTTGCCGGCCGCGTCCAGCGCGCGCGCCGTCATCGTGTGGGTGCCGCCGCTCAGTTCCGAGGTGGTGATCGACCACAAGCCGGTGTTGTCGACGGTCGTGACCCCGAGCACCGCCGCTCCGACGGCGCCGTCGTACAGCGTCACGACGCTGTTGGCGTCGGCGGTCCCCGAAAGGATCGGGGTGAACTGGCCCGTTGGCCCGGCCGTGTCTGCCGTCGGCGCAGACAGCCCCGGCCCGGTCCGGTCGATGGTGACGACCAGGCCGGCGGACAGCTGGCTGGTGTTGCCGGCCACATCCACGGCGCTGGCGGTCAGGGTGTGGTCGCCCTCGCCGAGGCCGGTGATCGTGGCGGACCAATGGCCCCACCCGTCCGCCGTCGCGCTGGCGGTCGAACCGCCGCCATACAGCGTGACCGTGGCGCCGGCCTCGGCCGTGCCGGTGATCGTCGGGGCGAGAGCGTTGGTCAGGGAATCGGCCAGGCTGCCGCTGTTGGTGGCGCTGCTCAACGCCAGGGCGCCCGGCGTGGCCGAGGTCTGGTCGATCGTGATGGCGAACGTTGCGGAGGCGGCGCCCGTGTTGCCGGCGGTGTCCACCGCCCGCGCGGTCAGCGTGTGAGCCCCATCCGCCAGGTTGGAGGAGGTGACCGTCCACGCGCCTGTCGATATGTCGGCCGTTCCCGTCCCGAGCAGGACGTTGCCCTCATACAGCCGCACGGTGCTGCCGGCCTCGGCCGTGCCCGTGATCACCGGCATGGTGATCCGGGTCCGGTTGTCGTTCGGCGTACCGCTGTCGGAGTTCAGCAGGAGCGCGCCCGGCGCGTTCGGCGCCGTCAGGTCGATGTTGACGACGAGGCCGCCGCCCGCGGCGGAGGTGTTGCCGGCCAAATCGACGGCGCGAGCGGTCAGGGTGTGGACGTCGCCGGTCAGCGCAGACGAGCCAACTGTCCAGCTGCCGTCGGTCCCCGCCGTGGCTTGACCGAGCAGGGTGGTGCCTTCGTAGAGTAGGACGATGCTGGAGGCCTCGGCCATCCCGGTGACCGAGGGCGTCGCGAGGTTCGTCTTAGAATCGCCCGTGACGCCGGTGTCCGACGCCGCCGCCAGAGCCAGCCCGGTCGGCGCGGCGGCGCTGGTGTCCACCGTGACGGTAAAGGCGGCAGAGGGGAGGCTCGTGTTGCCCGCGGCATCGACGGCCTTGGCCGTCAGCGTGTGCGCACCGACGGTGAGGCCGCTGGTGGCGATCTCCCAGTTGCCCTGGCTGTTGGCCGTCGCCGTGCCGAGCGCCACGGCACCGTCGTAGAGCGTCACGCTGCTGCCGGCCGCCGCCGTACCGGCGACGGTGGGCGAGACAAGATTGGTGAGGCCGTCGGTCGTGCTGCGGCCGGTGTCGGTGGCGGAGGTCAGCTTCAGGCTGCCCGGCGCGTCAGCCGTGCTGTCGATGGTGACGTTCAGGCTCCCCACGCCGTCGCGCGTGTTGCCGGCCGCGTCGCGCGAGCGGGTGGAGAAGGACCAGTTCCCATCAGCAAGGGGGCTGCCTGCGGTCACGGTCCAGGCGCCGGAGCCGTCGGCGGTGCCCGTTCCCACCACGCTGCCGGAGACCAGAAGGTCGATGACGCTGTTCGCCTCCGCCGTGCCGGTGAAGGTCGGCGTCTTGACGTTCGTCAGCCGGTCGGACGAGGAGTTGCCGCTGTCCGACGCCGCCGTCAGGGACGGGGCGGAGGGGGCGGCCGGCGGCGTAGTGTCGATGGTGACGGTGAACGGGCTTGAGGCGGTGCTGCTGTTGCCCGCCAGATCGACCGCGCGCGCGGTGAGGGTGTGCGCGCCGTCGCCCAGCGCGCCCAGCGTCATCCGCCAGACGCCGCTTCCGTCGGCGGTCGCGTTGCCGAGAAGGGTGGTGGAATCCTTGTACAGGCTTACGACGGCATTGGCCTCCGCCGTGCCGCCGATGACCGGGGTGTTGATGGCGGTGAGGTTGTCGCCGAGAGTCCCGGTATCGCTCGCCGTCGCCAGCGCCACGCCGGTTGGGGCCGCCACTGTGGTGTCCACCGTGAGCGCGAGGCTGGCCGAGGCGGCGCTCGTGTTGCCGGCCGTGTCCACGGCGCGGGCGGTCAGGGTGTGGTTGCCTTGGGAGACCGTCGGCGTGGTGATCGTCCAGGCGCCGACGCCGCTGGCGGTCGTGGTTTCGACGCTCACCCCGTCGAGATACAGGGTGACCGTGCTTCCCGCCTCGGCGGTACCCGTCACGGTCGGCGTCGTGACGTTGGTGACACCGTCGACGGACGAGCGGCCGCTGTCCGAGCCCGGCGTGTAGGACAGGGTCGGCGCGGATGGCGCCGTCGCGTCGATGGTCAGCAGAAACTCGCCCGACGCCGCGCTCTCCATTCCGGAGGAGACGGCTTTCGCCGTCAGGGTCCAGGTGCCGTCGGCGAGCGCCGTGGCCGCCGTGACCGCCCACTGGCCGGCCCCGTCGGCGGTCCCGCTGCCCAGCGCGATGCCATTGCCATAAAGATTGACGACGCTTCCCGCCGCAGCCGTGCCGGTCAGGGTCGGCAAGGTCGCGTTCGTTTTGGAATCGCCTGGCGTGCCGGTGTCCGAGCCGGGGCTGAGACCGGGGGCCGAGGGCGCCGATACCGCCATTGGAAACACCAGCACCCGCTCGGTGTTGCCGATTTCCATGGCCTGACCGCCAACGAAGACGGTATCGATCCCCGACACATAGACGGTGCCCGCGGTTTCGGTGAGCCAAACCACGTCGTTGCCGGCACCGCCGATCAGCGTCTCGACCGACGACACCATTGTGGTCATGCCATTGTAGGCGCTGGCGCTGATGCCGGTTACGGACACGACGTCGTTGCCGGCGCCGCCGATCAGCGTTTCCAGGGAGGAGACCTTAACCGTATTGCCGCCGGCGCCCAACAGCACCGTTTCAGCGCCTCCCTTTCCGATGATCGTCTCGATCGCCGTGACGCTCATCGTGATGCCGTTGTACCCGAGCACCATGAGCGTGTCTTCGCCGGTGGTGCCGATGACCGTCTCGAGCGCCTCCACCTGCATGGTGTTGCCGACGGTGTTCCAGGCGATGGGGCCCACGCCGACGATCGGCGTTCCATCACGGAACGTCATGTTGACGACGTCATTGCCGCCACCGCCGATCAGCGTGTTGAGGCTGGCGACCGTGACGGTGGTGCCGACATCCAACAGGATGGCAGTGTTTTTGGAGCCGGTTCCACCGACAATGGTGTCGATCATGGACACGGCGGTGGTGCCGCCGCCCGCCTTCATGTCGACCGAGCCGATCTTGTAGCCCATCGTGAAGACATCGACGGCGCTGCTGCCGATCAGCGTCTCGACGTAGCTGAGGGCAATGGTGCCCCCCGCGCTGTCGAGCATGACGACGTCCCCGGCCTTGGAGCCGTTACCGAGAAACATCTCGATATTTTTCACCTGGACGGTGTTGCTGCCGCCGCCGATGGTCGCGATGAGATCGTCGCCTGAGGTGCCGATCAACGTCTCAACCGCCGTTACGGCGGTGGTGGTTCCCACTTGGCCGTCGGCACCGAAGTTGATGACGTCCTTACCGGCACTGCCGACGATCGATTTCAGATAGGCCACCGACATCGTGTTGCCGGCGTCGTTCGTCAGGACGATCAGGTTGGTGCCGGTCGTGGCACCGATGAAGGTCTCGACCGACTCCACCGCCATGGTCGTGCCGGTCGAAGTGCCAACGACCCGGTCGTAGCCGCCGCTGCCGATCAGCGTCTCCAGCCCCGAGACGGTGATGGTGTTTCCACCCGCACCCGCCAGCGTGATGACGTCCTTGTAGGGGCTGCCGGGAGCGTTCCTGCCACCGGTGATGTGATCGAGGTTGGTGACCGCAATGGTATATCCCCGGGAATCCAGCACCACGCCACGCGTGCCGAACCCCTTGATCCCTGACCAGACCTCCGTTTTGGAGAAGATATAGTCCGTACCAACGCCCAGAGTCAGAGTTCCACCGGCAGCCATTACAGTCCCCACTTGAAGGCTTCCCGGCAGGAAGCTTGACGATCAAGGTCTCAAGACATGCATCAAACGCCAAAATCCCGCTTATTGACGCAACCCATAGATGCATAACTTTTATTTGCGAATTAGCGGGCGATGGCAACTTAGGGGAACGTCGTTAAACAAGTCCAAGAGGAAAATCGGTCGACTTGTGACAAAATCGTTTGTCAACAAGCCGTTAATAATAGTTAACAGCTAGTTAATCCTAGATTTTCTGGCTTGATTTATAATTTAACTACTATGCAATCGCGATCTTCTGATTGTGATTCTTCATTAATGTTCAACCCCTCTCATTCGGCGTGGGTATGGTTGCCCGAGAGCGGCGTTTTTGGCCAAGTTGGACAACGAGCCGATCATCTATCCCCGGCTGCACGATGGTGCGGCGACGTATTGCAACGCGCTCCGGTACACGCCGCGCAACGCCACTATGCGGAGGGGCGCAACAAGGTCCGATGGTTCCTGAGGCGAGGCGACGCGCTTAAGGACGAGCGTCCGACGTCCAATCGCGCCACATGGCGCGGTAAGAGTCTTCCACCGACCGCGCGAAGCCACGGTGGTCGAGAAGTGCCGAGCCCTCCAGTCGCGCCCGCATCTCTCTGCGCAGCCCGCAGAGCCGAGCGAGGTCACCGGCTAACAACGCCGCCGCCTCGACATAGCCGATCTCATCCTGCTGGACCAACTCCTCCAGCCCGCAACTGGCAAGCAGGCTGGAGCCCACCCGCGCCACATGATGCCGGCCGGTGAGTGTGACGACCGGAACCCCCATCCACAGGGCCTCGCACGTCGTGGTCGTGCCGTTGTAGGGAAAGGGATCCAGCGCCACGTCCAGCCGGTCGTAGAGCCGCAGGTGATCGGCGACGGACTCCACCGGCGCCAGAAGGTCGATCCGCCCGGGCCGCACGCCCCGGCGGGCGAAGTCGCGGAGGACGGTATTGCGCACCGCGATGTCCTCGAAACTCCGGCTCTTCAGCAGCAGCCGGGACGTGGGCACACGCGCCAGCAGGGCGGACCACACCCGCACCACCTCCGCCGTCACCTTTGCCAGGCTGTTGAAGGAGCCGAAGGTGACGAAGCCATTGGCGAGCGCCGGCGGGTCCGCGACCGGTCCGTCGCCGGCTGGCGGCTGGTAGGCGAGGAAGCCGCGCGGCAGCCGGACCAGCCGCTCGGCGTGCCAGCCGTCGGTTCCGCCCGGCGGGTCCGCGATGGCGTCGGTCAACCGCCGGTCCACGACCTGCATGCCGGTCGTGTCGGGATAGCCGAGCCACGTGACCTGCACCGGCGCCGGCCGTCTTGCAAACAGCAGAGGCCGCCCGCCCGCCGTATGGCCGGCCAGATCGACCAGGATGTCGACGCGGTCCCGCTCGATCAGCGCCGCCGCGGCTGCGTCGTCGAGATCGGCCAGCGAACGCCACCAGTCGGCCAGGGTCTCCATCCGCAAGGTCATTTCGTCCCGCCGCCGCGCGGTGGCGTAGCAGAGGATCTCCACTGTGCCGCGATCATGCTCGCGCAGCAACGGCTCGATGAAATGGGCGCAGGCATGATGGCAGAAGTCCGGAGACACATAGCCGACCCGCAGACGGCGGTCCGGATCGCGGTCGTTGGCGAAGCGCTTCGCGCCGTCAAAAAGCGGCCACGCGTGGCGCTCGCTCCAGTGCGCGTGTGCGCGGGCGATGACCTCCGGGGGAACCCAGGGAGAGTAGTGGAGGGTCAGCAGCAGGTTGGAGTGCATCAGCGCCATATCCGGGTGATGCTTCAGTCCCTTCTGGAGAATTCCGATCGCCTCGGTGATGCGTCCCTGTTCCTTCAGCGCCTCGCCCAGGTTGACGAATGGCTGCGGCAGATCCGGCCGCGCCCGGATCGCCGCAAGGTAGCTTTCCACTGCCTGCGTCAGCGCTCCGTCCTCGCTTTGACAGTCGCCGAGATTGCTCAGCGCCTCGCCCATGCCGGGATCGAGGCGGATTGCCCTTCCGTAAGCTATCTTGGCGCCCTTGGGGTTCTGCGCCGACTTGAGCAGGTTTCCGGCATTGAACCAGGAGCCGGGAGCCTCCGGGTTGAGCGCAAGCGTGACGCGCATGGCGGCCATCGCCTCGACGACTCGCCCCAGGTCGCCGAGCGTGCAGGCGAGATTGCTCCGCACACCCGCGTCCTCCGGCCAGCCCGTCACGGCCATGCGGAGGCAAACGGCGGCCTCTTCCCAACGCTGTGCCCGGCGCAGCAGGACGGCCAGATTGTTGTTGGCCTGCGGATGGGCGGGCTCCCGCGCGAGCACCTCGCGGTAGCCGCCCTCCGCCGCCGTGAACCGGCCGGCCTCATGCTCCGCCAGTGCGGCGGCGAAGGCATTCTCCGTTTCCATCAGCGGAGCCCTGCCTCGTCGAGGATGGACAGCAACCGGTCGGCCGAGCGCTCCCAGGTGAAGCGTGCCAGTCGGTCGCGGGCCGACGGCAGGCGATCCCCGCCGCGGATGAGGCCCGTCAGGATTGAGACGGCGGCCTCCTCGTCCGGCACCCACCAGTCCAGCCCATGGAAGGGCGGATGGAAGCCCTCCTGCCCCGGCACGCAGGCGGGAGCGACGGACGATGGGATCAGCCGGGCGCTTGCCTCGTCCAGGTAGGCGAGATAGGCGGAGTGGGCGGGCGCGACCAACCCCAGCCCCATCGCTCCGGCCGTGGCCAGGGGCAGGTCCCAGCCCTCCCCATGCGACAGGCTCCAGTAGTGGGTGGCGGCGCGGTGGAGCCCCGTCATCTCATCGTCGCTGAGCAGCCGGTCGATCAGCACCACCGGCGCGGCCTCCGCCAGCCGCCGGCCCACGGCCTGCTCCGCCCTCCGCACCAGCGTGCCGAGCTCAGCCCGCAACGCAGGACCAAGGCTCCGGCCAAGCTTCAGGATGAGCACGGCATTGTCCGTGGGCGTGGTGGCGCGCAACCAGACCCGCAGCACCCCGTCGATGTTCTTGCGCGGGTTGAAGTCGGAGACGTTGAGGACCCGGTGTCGGTAACTCGACACCAGCCGGCCGCCGGGAGCGACCAGGACCGGGATGCTCCCCGGCCCCGCTGGATCGACACCAAGCGGACAGACGCGCAGGCGGTCCTCAGGAAAGCCCCGCTCCGCCCAGGCGAGGCGCGAGGATTCGGTTGGCACGACGATCAGGTCGCTGCGCTCGCTCATCCGCCGCCAGGCCGGCGGAATGCGCGTACCCTCGAACATAGTAAAGGTCACGGTGGCACGGCCGGGCACCCGCTCCACCGCCAGCGGAATGAGGCAGTTCACCATCGCCCGCGCCGGAACGGGCCGGTCGAGCGGTCCGCCCGGCCAGGATTCCAGCCCCTTGATCCCGACGGCCTCCAGCGGCACCTGCCTAGCCCGCAGCGCCCGGATGAGGCGCTGGCAGAAATAGCCGTAACCCGTGGCGCTCTCGAAGGGCCCGCGGATCGCCACTCCGCCCGTCTGCGTGCCCGTGGTGGCCGACATAACATGGTAGCGTGCGCAACGGGCGAGGCCATCCCCCGCGTTCGGAATGGCAGGATCGAGCCGCAGCCCCCGTCGAAAGGCCTGCGCCGCCGCCTCGACTTCTCCCAGCCGCAACAGCATCTCGCCAAGCTGGACATGGGCGAGGGCACCGGCAGGATCCTCGGCAATGGCATGGCGGAACCCGGCGATGGCCTCCTCGAACAGGCCGGCCAGCATGTGCACGGAGGCGAGGTTGAACCACGCCAGCCCGGAGCGGGGGTCGAGACGGACCGCCCGCGTCAGGGCACGGACTGCTCCATCCAGATCGCCCCGTTCCTGCCGAATCGTGCCGAGCCGCTCCTGGGCAAGTCGGAAGGACGGGTCCAGCAAACTCAGCATACCAAATTGCGTTTCGGCCGCCGCCCAGTCGCGCCGCTGCTGCCGTAGGAGGGCCAGATTGCACCGCGCGGCAACATGTGCCGGAGCGATCCGCACCGCCTCCTCCAGTGGCCCCACCGCCATATCGCCGTTGCCGTTCGAGAACAGTGCCGCTCCCAGCAGGTTGAGGATGTCGGCGCCGCGTGCACCCGCCTGCAACAGGGCAAGGCAGGCCGCGGCGGCCTCTCCATGACGGCCGGCCTCATACAGCGCGATTGCAGAATCAAGAGCTGGCACGTTGAACCTCATCCGCTACGGCTTCGGCCACCCGCGCCATGACCCCGTGCCAGTCGTCGCGGCGCGCCATGCGGAACAGCCGGTGCGCCGGATACCAGGGTGTGCGGTCGGGATGGTTCATCCATCGCCAGTCGCCCAGCCAGGGCAGCGCCAGGAACACCGGCTTGCCCAACGCCCCGGCGACATGCCCGACCACCGAATCGCAGGCAATCACGAGATTCATGCACTCAGCGAGAGCCGCGGTGTCGAGGAACCCTTCCGCCCCGGCCCGCCGGCCCGGCAGATCGACGATCCCGAACCGCGTGCCCAGGCGTTCCAGCTCCTCCAGCCCGACAGCCTGTTGCAGGCTGAAGAGCCGTGCGCCGGGAACCTGCAACAGCGCCTCGAAACAATCCAACGGGATGGACCGGTTGCCGCCATCGGCACGCCACTGGACGCCGACGCGGAGTTCGCCCGGCCGCGCGTGCCCCAGCACCCGCTCGCGCCAGAAGACCGCCCGCTCCGGATCGGTCCGCAAATAAGGAATGTCTTGGGGGATCGTGTCCACCCTGGTGCAGCAGCGGTGGGGCAGGCTCATCAGCGACAGGCAGCAATCGAAATCCGGCAGAGGCTCCCCACGCGCCACCAGCGCATCGATGCCGGGGGCGGTGGCGAGCAACTGCTTCAGCACCGGCTGACACTCGAAAACGGTCCGCACGCCCCTGGCCTTGAGCAGCGGGAGATAGCGGACGAATTGCACGCTGTCACCCAGACCCTGTTCGTAATGGACCAGGATGGTCCGGCCGGTGAGCGGGCCGCCGTCCCAGACCGGCTTGCCCGGAAAACTCTGATTCCACTGCCAGACCGCTTGGCCCATGCGCCATTCGTATTCGCGAAAGCCCTCGCCCAGCTCACCGCGCATGAGCTGGGCGATGCCCAGATTCTTGCGATGCTCGGGCCAGGACGGGGCGATCCGGATTGCGCGCCGGAAATGCCCTAGGGCCGCCCCGGGCCGCCGCTGCGCCATGATCGCCGCGCCGACATTGTTGTTCACCGCCGCGCCGTCAGGCTGCAGCAGCGCCGCCAGCCGAAAGGCGCGCTCCGCCTCCTCCGGGGCGTCGAGCGCCATGAGCGCGCTGCCCAGCGTGAAGGCCGCGCCGTCGTGGCTTGGCCGCAGGGCGATCAGGCGCCGCAAGGCCGGCAAGGCCCGATCCGGCCGCAGCCGTTCCAGATGGATAGAAGCGAGATGGAAGAGCGTGTCGGGGTGTTCGGGCCGCAGGCGGAGCGCCGCGTACAGCGCCGCCATGGCCTCTTCCGCACGGCCCGCCGTCCGCAGGGTCACCCCCAGCAGAAACCAGACCACCGGATGCTCCGGACGCACGGCAGCGGCGGCCCGGAAGCTATTCACCGCATCCAGCAGCTTTGATTTCTGGACGCTTAACACTCCCTGATTGAATTTTTGGAGAAAGACATCCTCGCCCACGACTGTCCCCTTCATGGACGCCACCGAAAAAAGGGCCATCCGGAAAAACCCTGTCGGCGGGCCCGCAGCCAATGATAACCATTGTCGGATGGAAGCCGTTCCGCCGCAAGGCGCCTTCACGCTGGCCGAAGCCCTGGACCGGGCGCTCGCGCTTCTTCAGGCCGGCCGGGCCGAGGAGGCGGCCGATCTCTGCCGCTCGATCCTGCGCGTCCGGCCGGAGCAGGCGGAGACCCGCTGCCTGCTGGGCACCATCGCGTTTGGGCAGGGCCGCCTGGATGCGGCGCGCTCGCTCTTCACCGTCACGGCGGCGCTTGCCCCCGGCTTCTTCGAGGCTCACCGCAACGTCGCCATCCTGGAGCAAACCGCCGGTCGGCTGGCGGCGGCGTGCCGCCACCACCGGCGCGCCCTTGCCCTGCAGCCCGAGGACGGAGCGACCCACCTCGCGCTGGCCCTCCTTCACGCCCAGAGCGGTGACGAGCCGGGAGCGGTCGCCTGGCTGCGGCAGGGTGTGACGTGTGCACCCGGATTCCTCCCCCTGCGGGAAGTCTATGCCGGCTTCTGCGAGCGCGCCGCCGTCCGTGCGTTTGGCGCCGAGGACCCGGAGGGTGCCGCCCGGTTCTGCGAACAGGCGCTCGCCCTCATGCGGGAGGCGCCCGCCGTCAACGAAACCCTGCGCGGCCTGCTGGAACGGCTGGTGCGGGTGGCGCTGCTCGTCGGGCGGGCGGCTCTGGCCATGGAGTTTCTGGCAATCCAGGACCCGCTCGACTTCCCCGAGGTCCCGCCCCTGGCCATAGACCGCTTCCCTTTGACCCTGCTGCCCTTCCCGGCCTGGTGTGCCGCCGCCGGCTTCCGCCACCAGACTTGGCAGGCCCCGGCCCAGGAGCCCGACGAGACTTTGGCATCGGCGAGCCCCGATTGGCTGCGCCCGCAAATCGACCGGCTGTCAGCGCTCGCACGGGAACCGGTGGGCGTGGCACTCGATGCCGATGTCGAGGTCGTCCAGGGTTTTTACGTCAAGGACAATTACGAAAGCCACCTGCTGGCCGGCCGGCGCCTCCTCCTGCGAGAGGTGGCCGACACAGTCGTCCACGGCTCTCGGGTGCCGCTGGTCGGCGTGACACCCGGTGCAACGGCGGGCGCCTTCCGCCTGCCACGCCCACTTTACCGCACGGTGGCGATCGACCAGCCGGTGCTTTTCCTCCCCTCCACACCCAATTACTGGCATTTCCTCGTGGAGGTGCTGCCGAGACTAATGGTGCGGGAGCGCGTGGCCGAGACACGCCCCCTGCCGGTGCTTCTCTTCGACGTGCGTCCCTACCATCGGGAAATGCTGCAGCTTGCCGGCCTGCCCGCCGGACAGGTCATCGACGCGCGGGATCTGGTGGGTTCGGACAGCGCACAGGTTCTCTACCGTCTGAGCCGGGCGGCGGTGCCGTCGGCCATTCCCTATCCCGCCGCCTATCGCTGGCTGCGGGACCGGCTGTTGCCGCATCGGCGCAGCGGCGTGCCGCCGACGCGGCGCCTCTACCTGTCGCGGCGCGGCTCGGCGCCCAAGCACCGCATCGCCAACGACGCGGAGATTGCGGCCCAACTGGCGGACCGGGGCTTCGAAACGGTGCAGCCGGAACGGCTCGGCGTGCTGGAGACGATAGAACTGATGGCGGAGGCGGAGGTGGTGGTGGCCCCGGTCGGGGCGGCCACCGCCAATCAGGTCTTCCTGCCGCCGGGCGGGCAATGGGTGCATCTCTGCAACCCAGATTTCTTCCATCCGAACTCCCGCTGGAACCCGCAGATGGGCGTGCAGATCCCGCTGCTCGGCCGGTTCCATCATCTGGCCGGCCGGTTCACCGACGATCCCGCCGGCCGTCCCGACGACCTGCTCGCCCGGCTGGACATCCCCGTGCACATCGACCCCGATGCGCTGGACAGGCTGCTGGGTGGGGTTCTGACCCGCCCGCCCGCCCGTTCCGGATAGGGGCCGGGGTGAGCCGCAGGCGGCTCCTTCCGTCAGTCATTTCCCAGCAGCAACGCCTCCACGTCGTCCAGACGAGCGAGGGCCTTTTCGAAGTTCCCCGCCTCCACCACCTCGACTTCGGGCAGCGGAAACAGCAGCTCGGTGCCGCCCATTACCATCGCTCGCTCGCGCTCCAGGAACTCGCGGCGGAAATGCCAAGGCAGCACGAGGTAGAGGTCGGGCCTGAGCGCGCGGGACTCCGCTTCCGAGACGATCGGGATGCCGGTCCCCGGCGTGATGGCGCCGACCTTGTCGGGGTTGCGGTCGGCGGCGCACTCAACGAGATCCCGGCCGATGCCGCACCATTGCAGAAGCACGTTGCCCTTGGTGGAGGCGCCATAGACATGCACACGCCCGCCCCTGTCACGGACGGCGTGCAGATGGCCGACCACGTCGTCCCGCAGCGCCTCCGCCCGCGTCTGGAAGGCATGGTAGGGACGGTCCGTCGCCAGCCCCATCGCCGCCTCCCGCCGCCGCAGAGCCTCAAGAAATGCACGGTCCTCCGCCGTACCGAACCGGTCGTTCCCAGCGTGGCAGGCGAAGCAACGGATGCTGCCACCGTTCATCCCGTTGACCTCCGCCCGGAAGATCCGCAGCCCGGCCCGCCGGGCGACGGTCTCCAGCACGGCGAGGCTGTAATATTCCAGATGCTCGTGGCACACCGTGTCGAAGGCGTTCCGCAGCAGCATGAGCGGCAGATAGGAAAGCTCCAGCACCCACAGCCCGTCCGGCGCGAGCAGCCGGGAGATCACCGCGGCCGCCCCACAGGGATCCTCGATGTCGTAGTACATGGCGATGGAGGTCACGATGTCGAACCGGGTGCC
Organism: uncultured Azospirillum sp.; assembly: GCA_966212305.1. Taxonomy (GTDB): domain Bacteria; phylum Pseudomonadota; class Alphaproteobacteria; order Azospirillales; family Azospirillaceae; genus Azospirillum. The sequence continues at coordinate 19,717 of CBIHQY010000044.1, read as the reverse complement.
GGCGAGTTCCCTCATCGCGGTGTCGGAGGGGAAGAAGGCGTTGACGACGGTGACGTCGCCGTCGATCCCGGCAGCGATGTCTGACGGATCGATCCCGACCCGCAGCGACGCGGTGGGGTAAGACAGGAGCAGGGTGCAGTCGTTGCAGCCGATGTCGAGCACCGCCGGCGCCAGCCGCCCCGCCAGCGTCCCGGCTTGCTCGGCGATGCCGCGCAGGTGATCGCGCATCGTCTCATTGAGGCCCGACCGGTACCAATAGGTCCGGTACAGCAACTCGGGAGGCACGCTGGCGGCGGTCTGCAGCAACCCGCAGGCGGCCGGATCCCGGTCGGCGCCGCAGCGCACGAGCCGCATAGGGAGCGTTACCTCGGCCGCTGCCGGCTGCCCCGGCTTGGCGAATGCTCCCTGCAGGAACTGTGGGCCGAGATCGATGACCGGCACCAGGATCGGCGAACCGCAAACCCGGCAGGTCTGACGCGGATGAATGGACATACCGGGACCTCGGATGAGTGTTAATCAATGGGCATGAACCCAGGGCGAAGGGAACATGGGGTGTAACGCACCGGCAAGCCAAGATGCCCGCGGGATTGCCAAGCCCCGGTCGATGATGCAGGGTTGACGCCCTGTTCGATGGAAGGAGGGAACGAATGGAACGCACCGCCGGTTCCCGCTTCAGACATTTCGCACTTCTGCTGCCACTCCCCCGACGCGGGAGAGGAACGCCGGCCGGAGGTTGATCGGTGCATCCCTTTGCGATCGCGACGGCCGGCGACGCCGCCTATTTCCCGCTGCTTCAGGGGCTCGTCCGTTCGATCCGCGCCTTTCCGCAGGGGGCCGAGGTTCCCATCACCGTTCTCGACCTCGGGCTGGGCGCGGAGGACCGGCTCTGGCTGACGGGCGAAGGGGCGCGGCTGGTGGTCCCCGGCTGGGACCATCCCTTCGACCGGCCAATGCCGGAGTATCTCAAAGCAATGGTGTCGCGCCCGCATCTCCCGCGCCATGTTCCCGACGCCACCGCCATTCTGTGGCTGGACGCCGACTGCTGGGTACAGGATTGGTCGGCCATCGAACTGCTGCTGGCGGGGGCGGCGGCGACCGGCTTCGCCATCGTGCCGGAATTCGACCGCGCCTACACGCCCTTCTACGACGGCGCGCCCTACGCCCATCACCTCTATAACTGGTACAAGGCCTGCTTCGACGAGAGCACGGCGCGCCGTTTCTTCGCCTATCCGTTGCTGAACTGCGGGGTCTTCGCCGCGCGACGCAATGCGCCGCACTGGGCGCTCTGGGCTCGCCTGCTGGCGGACTCGCTGCGCAGGACCGTGCACTTCGTCAGCGAACAGGTCGCACTGAACCTCGCCCTGCGCACCGGAGGGCTGCCGTTCAGCCAATTGCCGGCGCGCTGCAACTGGATCTGCTTCCGCGCCACGCCTTTCAGCTCCGCGGACGGCCGGATGCTGCTGGAGCCGGAACTTCCCCACGCTCCTCTCGGCATCCTGCATCTGGCGGGCTACCCCTTGCCCCGCAAGCAGGACCCCCACACCCTCTCCACGCCCGACGGCGGCACGGTCACCCGCCCGCTCAGTCACGGACCGCCGCCCTCCAGCCCGGAAGAAGCGCTAGGCCGGGCTTTCGCCCTGTACCAGCAGGGAAAGCCGGAAGAGAGTAGCATACTGTGCCGCACGATCCTCGCCGCCTCGCCCGACCAGCCGGCGGCGGCCTTCCTGCTGGGAGTGGTGGATTTCTCGCTGAGGCGGCTGGAGGAGTCGCGGCGGCACTTCGCTCTCGCCATCGCCTTGCAGCCGGACCTCGCAGATGCCTTCAGCAATCTCGCGCTGCTGGAACGTGCGGCCCGCCCCCGCCTCGCCTCGGTCCTGATCCGGCGCGCGCTCCGCCTGCAGCCGGATGCCCTGCTCTTCACCCGGCTCGGCACCCTACTCCGGGATGAGCGGCAAGGCGGCGAGGCGCTGGAGGCTCATCGGCGGGCGCTGGCGCTCCAGCCGGACTCGGTGGAGGCATGGCGCGAGACCGCGCACAGCCTGCGCGCGGCGAAACGGCCAGCCGGCGCCGTCCAGGGCTACGACCACGCCCATCGGCTTGCCCCGCACCAGACAGAATCGCTCTGTGACCGCCTGTTCGCGAGCCTGTCCATCTGCGACTGGCGAACCCACGAGGAGACCTGTCGCCGCCTGCTGGACGTCATCGACCGCGACCAGGGAGTGGTGCTGCCGCTGCTGAGTCTACTCATCGGGACCAGCGCGGCGCAGCAGGATCGCGCAGCCCGCCACTTCCACCGCGCGGTCGTCGGACCGGTCTCACCGGCTCCTGCCCCGCGGCGGCCCGCGCCGTTGGGGGGGCGGCTGAACGTCGCCTATCTCTCCGCCGACTTCCATGAACACGCCACCGCCCACCTGACAGCCGAACTCTTCGAACTGCACGACCGCGCGCGCTTTACCATCTTCGGCTATTCCTACGGCGAGGACGATGCAAGCCCGATGCGGCGGCGGCTGGAGGCCGGCTTCGACCGCTTCCGCGATCTGCGGCACGCCGATCCCGACACGGTCGCGGCGCTTTGCGCCGAGGACGGGATCCACATCCTGGTGGACCTCAAGGGCTATACCCAGAACGCCCGGCTGACTCTGCTGGGGCAGCGTCTGGCGCCCATCCAGGTGGCCTATCTGGGCTATCCGGGACCTTCGGGCGCGGATCTGCTGGACTACGCCATCGGCGACAGCATCGTCACTCCGCCCGAGCACCAGCCCTTCTACCGTGAGCAATTGGTGCGGATGCCCGACAGCTATCAGGTCAACGACAGACGCCGGCCGACCGACGCCACCGTGCCAACGCGCTCGGCCTGCGGCCTGCCCGCCGAAGGCGTGGTCTTCTGCGCCTTCCATGCCGCCTTCAAGATCACCCCGGCCCTGTTCGCCCTCTGGATGCGCATCCTGCGCCGCGTGCCGGGGAGCACGCTCTGGCTGCTGGAGGCGGGAAGCGACGCCACCGCCAACCTGCGGACGGAGGCGGCACGCAACGGCGTAGAGCCGGCCCGGCTGGTCTTCGCCGCCCCCCGTCCGCAGGCCGAGCATCTCGCCCGCTACCGGCTGGCCGATCTGGCGCTCGACAGCTTCCCCTACACCGGCCACACCACCACCTCCGACGCTCTATGGATGGGGCTGCCTGTCCTGACGATGGGGGGCGAGACCTTCGCCTCCAGCGTCGCGGCCAGCCTGCTGCACGCAGCCGGCCTGCCGGAGACGGTCACCCGCTCCTTCGCGGAGTACGAGGAACGGGCGGTGCGGCTGGCCGGGGAGCCGGCGACCCTGGCCGCCTTCCGCCACCGGCTGGAGGCCGGGCGCAGCACGGCGCCATTGTTCGACAGCCCGCGCTTCACGCGGAATCTGGAGCGCGCCTACCAGACCATGTGGGACCGCCACGCGGCCGGCCGGCCTCCGGAAGCCTTCACGGTGGAGCCGTCGTGATCCCGACGGCTGCCGACCCGACCGCACCCGGCCTTCCCGGATCCGCCGAGGCTCATCACGCGCTGGGGCTAGCCCTGCGCCGGGCCGGGCGGCTCGAAGAGGCGCTGGACAGCCAGCGCCGCGCCATCCAGGCCGAAATCGACTTCCTGCCCGCCCACATGAGCCTTGGCAACGGCCTGCTCGACGGGGGCGCGCACGAGGACGCCCGGGCGCGGCTGCAACGGGCGCTGGCGCTTGGACCCGCGACACCAGAGTGCTGGTACAATCTCGGCAATGCCCGCCAAGGGCATGATCCCGAGGGGGCGCTCCGGGCTTACGAACGCGCGTCCCGACTCGGGCTCGGGTTGGCCCGAACCCGCATCGCCGAGGTGCTGGGCGCCCTCGGCCGACACAGCGAGGCGGAGGCCCTCCTGCTGGATAGCCTGTCCCGGCCGGGAACCGATGCCGCCTCCGCCATCGAGCATCTGTGCGGGCTGCTCATCCGGCGCGGCGCGCTGGGTCCGGCGCGTGCGCTGTTCAGCCATCTCATGGACATGCCGCTAGCCGGCCGTATCTACCGCGCCGAGTGCCTGACGGCGCTGGCTGCGCTGGACCTGCAGGAGAACGCGCCCGATGTCGCAGCCGCGCGTCTGGCGATGAGCGAGGGCGACCACGGCTGGTTCTTCACGATCCGATCGTTGGCCATGCTGCGGACCACGCTTGCCGATCAGGGCTTGCGGCTGAGGCGGCCAGCCCCGGACAGCAGGCCGCTTCCGCGCATCACCTCCTCCACCCTGGCCAGCCGGGGGCGCTTCGCCCACAACGTTCTCGAATACATTCTTCTGCGGCTCTACGCCGATATGCACGGCCTCGTGCTAGAGACCCCGGACTGGGTGGGCGGCGCGTTCTTCACCCTGGACGATCCACCCCAAAGCCGGCCGCTGCCGCCCCTGCTGTTCGGCCGCACCCTCCTCAACAGGCTGGTGGCCGGCGGAACGGCCCCGGCACCCGCTCCCCCGACGCCGGTTCTGAACCGCGACATCCTTTCACCCCTCTTCCTCTTCGACCATAAGGAAAGCTACCGCGAGCGGGTGCAGTCCTGGCTGCGGCCACGCCCGGTCTGGGCGCCCTGGCTCGACCCGGCGGTCGACCGGCTCCGGGCCGAGGGCGCCACGGTGGTGGCGTTGCACCTGCGGCGCGGCGATTTCGTCCGGCTCGGTTACCCCATCACCGACACCGGCTGGTACGTGGACTGGTTGCACGCGCTGTGGCCCCAACTCGACCGACCGGTGCTGTATCTCGCCAGCGACGACCTGCCAGCGGTGCGCCAAGCCTTTGCCGAGTTCCGGCCGCTGTCCCGCCGAGAGGTTGCGCCGGACTGGCCCCAGCTGGAGTATCTGCAGGACTTCCACGTGTTGACCCAGGCCGATGTCATCGGCATCAGCGCCGCCAGCGGCTTCAGCCAGCTCGCCGCCCGGCTCAACCGGCGCGCCCGGATCTTCATCGAACCGGACATGGCGACGCGGTGCATCCGCCCATTCCAACCCTGGAGCCCATGACCTCAGCCGGTGAGGCTTTCCAGCACCTCGCACAGCCGCGCCACGACCGCGGTCCAATCGCCGCGCCGCTCCTGCCGAAACAGACGCATGGTCGGGTACCAGGGCGTGCAGACGCCATGCTCCAGCCACCGCCAGTCCGGCGCGAAGGGCAGCACGGTCCAGACCGGCCGGCCGAGCGCCCCAGCGAGATGGGCCGGCCCGGTGCAGGAGCTGACGACGAGATCCAGATTGTCCATGATCGCCGCGGTGTCGGCGAAGTCGGCGATGTCCGCGCCCAGATCGACGAAGCTGGCCGGCAGCGGCCCGCAGCGCTCCAGATCGCGCCGCCCTGCTCCCTTCTGAAGCCCGTAGACCGACACCCCCGGCAGATCGAGCAGGGGCCTGAAAGCCGCCAGACCGGGGGAGCGCAGCCGGTCGCCCTTGAACTCCGGGTTGCCGGCCCAGACCAGCCCGACGTGGAGACCGCGCCGTGGACCGAGCCGCGCGCGCCACTTCTCCACCAAGCCTTGTTCCGCCTGCAGATAGGCGAACGGGGCGGGGACGGTGTAGAGGGTGGCGCGCAGCATGTGGGGCAGGCTCGCCAATGCCACATGGAAATCGTGCGGCGGTACCGGGTTGTAACGGGGAATGACGCCGGCGATCCCCGGCATCGACGAGAGCAGCCGGACAAGCTGTCCGTTGCAATCGAGGAAGACCCGCGCGCCGTGCGTATGGAGTAGCGCGGCGTAGCGCGCGAACATGATCGTGTCCCCCACCCCCTGCTCGTCGTGAACAAGCAGGGTGCGGCCCGCGAGAGGCGACCCGTCCCAAACTGGCGAGGCGAACTCGCGGCGGGGCGAGGGGAAGTCCGCCATGCGGGACCGCCACTCATACTCCGCGAACCCCTCGCGGAACTTTCCCTTGATCAGGAGGCTATGACCCAGAGCGGTGTGCGCCTCTGCCAGGCCCGGCTCCAGCGTGGCGGCGCGGCGCGCCAGACGGATGGAATCGTCGACCCGCATCTCGTCGCGCGCGACGAGGCCGAGGTTGAGATGGGCGTGGGCACCGTCCGGCTGCACCGCGATGGAGCGGCGGAAGCAGGCCGCGGCCTCTTCGTAGCGGCCCAGATCCTGAAAGGTGATGCCGAGGTTGTTGAGGGTTCCCGGCTCTCCGGAAGAGAAACCCAGCGCGCTGCGGTATGCGGCCATTGCCTCCTCCACCCGCCCGAGCCGGCGCAGCGCCACGCCCAGGTTGGTGTATCCCGCCACCGACAGGGGCGTCATGCCGAGCAGCGTCATCAGCGTCTCGACCGCGTCGTCGTTCCGGCCGGCATGGAGGAGCGCGTGGGCGCGCTTCAGCCTCGGTTCCGTCGACCATGGGCTGAGCGCCAGCAGGTGGCCGAGCACGTCCGCCGCGGCGCTATGCTCCCCCCGCTCGGACAGGATGTCGGCGAGGATGGTGAGACCGTCCACGGACCTGGGATCCAGCGCCAGCGCCAGGCGTGCGCCGGCCCGTGCCTTACCGAGGTGGCCAAGTTGAAGCAATGCGCTGGCTAGACTGGAGAAGCTGGCGGGATTGCCGGAGTCCTGACGGATGGACTCCCCGATGAGCTGCGCCGCGACCGCCGGCCGGCCATGATGAAGCGCAAGCACCCCCAGCAGATGCAGCGCGCCGGGATGGCCGGGCTGGGCGGCCAGCACCGCCCGGTATGCGCTTTCCGCCTCCGCCGCGCGGCCGGCGGCGTGATGGGCGATTCCAGCTTGCAGCAGCACGTCAGGGCGGCCGGCGTCCATCATCACAGCAGGACCGGACTGGACCAGGGGGAGTAGGGAAGAAGCGCCTGCCGGACCCTGTCGGGACGAACCACGCTTCGGGCGCGCCGGTTCAGCATGGTCGCCACGAAGGAGAAGCTGCTGTTGGACACCGCCACCAGATCGGCCTCGCACAGGACCTGGAAGTCGGTGAGGAACTCCGCCCCGGGGATCGGCTCCGCCAGCTCCCGGGCGGAGAGCGGCCGGTAGGCAGCGAAGGCGGAAAGGCAGTGCGGGTCGTCCGTCGCGACGTAGAGCACCGGCTGGTCCAGACCGGGCCAGACCGCGTCCAGCCAACGCAGGTACCAAGATTCCGGCGCCATCCAGAAGGGACCCCAGCCAAAATCACCGCGCCGGATGTGCAGGGCCACCACCGTGCGGCCGGCCGCGCGCAGACGGGTGGTCAGCGCGTCCGTCCAGGGCCGGATGTATGGGCCCGGCGTGAAGAAGCCCTGGAAGGCCTTCCGATGCGGCGCCAGGAAGCTGGTGTCGCCGCAGAAATAGGCGGTGACGTCCCGATCGGCCAGCACCGCACCGCCGGTGCTGCCAAGCGACGCCATCACGCCGGCCTCGACCTCCCGCTCCGGTAGGCGTGGCAAGGCCGGGCCGGGCAGCGGATCGCCCAGCCCATAGAGGTGGCGCCCCGGCCAGGGCGGCACCTCCAGGGTGAGACCATGCCGCTCGGCGTACAGGCGCAGGACCCCGTATTGCAGAAGCTGGTTGCCAAACCGTCCATGCCATCCGAGCGACGTGGAGGCGAGCCGGCGTCCCATCTCCGCCCGTGGCGCCGGCACGGGCGGCGGTCCGTAGCGCCGGGTAAGCCGATTGACGGCGCGACCGGTGAAGGCCTCCCCCCGGCCCGGGTTGCAGCGGATCGCGCGTTCCCAGCCCGGCAGCGCCGCATCTGGCCGGCCGAGCGCCTCCAGGGCGCCGGCGAGAGCGGTGTGGCCGTCGAACAGGGCAGGTGCGAGGGCCAGCGCACGCCGCGCATGTTCCATCGCCTCCGTTGCCCGGCCGAGGTCGGGGCCGAGGGCAAGGGCGGCTTCCGCCTGCTCCGCACGGATCTCTCCCAGTTTCGGTTCGACCAGTGCGGCCCACCTGAGAATCCCCTGTGCAACTCCCGCCTGCCCCCGCCGCCGCTCGGTCCGCCCCAACAGGATCAGGGTTCCACCATGCTCCGGCCGGAGCGCCAGCGCCTGCCGGAGATTGCGGGCGGCGGGATCGAGAGCGCCCTGCTCGAACCGCAGGGAAGCGAGGTTGAAGCGCGCCCCTCCCGCATCCGGGTGAAGGCTCGCCACCGCCTGGAACCCGCGGAGCGCCAGGGCGTCGCGCTTGAGCCCGTTCGCCGCCAGCCCCAGCTCGAACCAGACCGTCGTGTTGGCCGGATCGAGGGCCGCCGCCCGGACCAGCGCGGCAATGGCAGGCTCCGGCTGCTGGCCGCGAATCAGCTCCTTGCCCTTCTTCAGCCAGACGGCGGCGTCCATCGGCAGCGATGGCGGCTTGGGAGCCGCGTCGAACGCCAAGCTGTAGAGGCGTCGCTGGGTCAGCAGTTCGATGGCCACGAAGCGGCTGTCCGGCCGCTGGCGCTCCGCCGACGGGGGGCCGCCGGTCATCTCGGCCCGTTGCCGCTCCAGCGCGTTGCCCGGCCGCATCGTGTAGTGGACGGTCTTCTCGGAGAGCTTCAAGCCCCCGAACCGACCGTGGAGGGCGCGGCTGTAGGCCACGTCGTCGGCGACCGCCGGATGGAACGGCGCCTCCTCCGGAAAGCCGCCGATCCGGTCGTGGCAGTCGCGCCGGACGCAGAGACTTCCGGGGTAGCAGTTTTCCGACGCCTGCCGCCAATTCTCAGTGATCTCGGCGTCGATCCCGTCAAAGACGATTCCAGTGCGGACGAAGCCGGCTTCGGGGGCCGCATCCAGAGCCCGGATCGTCAGGAACAGGTGCCGTTCCAGATAACAGTCGTCGGCATCGAGGAACCAGAGATAGCGGCCCAGCGCTGCGGCGGCGCCCGCATTGCGTGTCCGCCCGGCCCCCCGGTTTCGGTTGTTAGCGATTATCGCGACGCTCTGTTCCGGATGTGCCCGTGCCCAACGCAGCGCCCGTGCCGCGGTGTCATCGGGAGAGGCGTCGTCGACGACGCAGACATGGATTTGCGCCCCAGCGTCGCCGGACGCTGCGCGGTGATAGCGGACCGCCGCCAGGACGCTGTCGAGCGCCCGCTCGATCGTGTCTTCCATCCGGTAGACGGGAATCACAACCGTGCCGATGAAATCGTAATCGGCACGGTGCCGGGCGATCCCGGCCAGGGCGACGCCGAGACCACTGTCCTCCATCCGGGACGCGGCGTGGAAGCGCGCAGCCTCGTCGTCGCGTCCCTGCACCAAGCGCAGAACGCCCAGAACATGCGCGAAGTCGCCGCGCGGGGCGATGATTTCGGCCAGCGGTTCGATGACCGCCGCCGCCTCGTCGACCTGCCCGTTCTGCACCAGCATCACGGCTTGGTTGAGGGCGGGGGTGATCACCCCCTCGACCTGCCGTTCCAGCACGGCACCGTCGCCGTGCAACCACGCGGCGCGGACGAAAAGCGCCAGGGCCTGCCGTCCCTTGCCAGCCCGGTACGCCTCCAACGCCAAGCGCTGCCAGGACACGGCTTCCGCCGGATCCTCGGCCAGCGTCCGCCGATGCGTTTTCACCGAGTCCAGATTGTCGGTCATCGGCCGGGCGTCGCCTGCGCGGTGATCGCCCGCCCGTCCGTCCGCGTCGCACTTCGCAAAAGCCTACAACCTTCATGCCGGTGGTGGCGGGTGGTATGGTGCAGGGTTTGCTGCCCGAATGGTTCCATCGCACATGTATTTAGCGCCCGCCCCCCTTGGTCTTCAAGCCATGATCGCCACAACCGCCTTCCTCGATTTTCGGGCGCGAAGGCTTGCCCGGGTGGTGAGCACAATAGTCCTGCGAGGCGGTTGAGCATGCGGATCGAAACCGATGGCGCCAACAACGCGCGCAATGACGACGACCGACTCCGCAAGGCCGCTGAGGCGGCGCTTGACGCCGATCCGTCCGACGCGGAGGCGTGGAGCATCCTGGGCCTGTCGCTGCGCCGCGCCGGAAAGCTGGAGGAAGCCATCGCCTGCCACCGTCGCGGGCTGGAACACGCACCCGACAAGGCAGGCATCTGGACCAATCTCGGCAACGCCCTGACCGAAGCCGGACGCCTTGCCGAGGGAGTCGCGGCACAGGAGGAGGCCTTCCGATGCGAACCCCGCAACCAGACCGTCCAGTTCAACCGTGCGGTCGCCTTCCGCAAGGCGGGACGATACGCCGAAGCCCTGGCGGCGATCGAACGCGCAGTCAAGGAAGATGGCGGATCGACCGCGTTGCTGCGGTGGGAACGGGCACTGACGCGGCTGCAGATCGGCGACTATGTGCACGGCTTTGACGATTATGAGGCACGGCGGCAGATCCCGTCCTATCACGCGCGACGGCCCTCGGCGCCGCCGTGGAACGGACAGCTCCTGGACGGGCGCCGCGTCTTCGTGACGACCGAGCAGGGCTTTGGCGATGCCCTGCTGGTGGCCCGTTACCTGCCGATGGTCAGGAAGGCCGGCGGCCGGCTGATCTATGAATGCCATGCGGAATTGCGGCGGGTGCTGTCCGGGCTCGCCCCGGACGACTGGGTGGCGTGGGGAGCCCCAGCGCCGGCTTGCGATGTCGAGGTGTCGCAGATGAGCTTGCCGATGCTATTCGGCACGACGCTCGCCTCCGTTCCCCCCCCGGTGCCGCTCACCATCCCGACGGAGGCTCAGGAGAAAGCCGCGCGGCTGCTGGGGGAACGGGAACCAGGAACGCTGCGCGTCGGCATCGTCTGGGCGGGCCGCTCCACCTTCGCCGACAATGCGTGGCGCGCCACAACGCTGGCGCCGTTCCTGCGCCTTGCTGAAGTCCCAGGCGTGCGGCTCTACAGCCTTCAGAAGGGACCGCAGGAGGCCGAATTGGACGCGCTCGGTCCAGCAGGCCGGCTGGTGGTGCCGCTCGGCCCCCATGTGGAGGATTTCGCCGACACCGCCGCGCTGATCGAGCGGCTGGATTTGGTCATCATGACCGACACCGCCGTCGCGCATCTGGCCGGATCGCTCGGCGCCCTCGTCTGGAACCTCGTGCAGCACGTCCCCTACTGGGTCTACGGCTTCACCGGCGAGCGCACGCCCTGGTACCCGTCGATGCGCCTGTTCCGCCAGGGACCGGAACTAGACTGGGCGCCCGTCTTCGCTAGCGTCCGCACGGCTCTCCACGATGAGGTCCGGCAGCGCTCCGCCCAGGGCACTCTCATCGCGAAAGCTCCGTGACCACCTGCTGAAGCGCGGTGCGCAGCGCCGCCACGACGTCGCTCCAGTCCCCTGCCCGCCTCTGCCGGAACAGCCGCATGGTCGGGTACCAGGGGGTGTCGGTGCGCTCCAGCATCCATCGCCACTCGGACTCCGCACGCACCATGGTCCAGACCGCCCGCCCCAGCGCCCCGGCGAGGTGGGCGACCGCGCTGTCCACGGCGATGACCAGATCGAGCTGCGTCACGACGGCCGCAGTATCGGCAAGATCCTCCAAGCCGTCGCCGACGTCGTGGAAGCCCACGGGAATCCGGTCGCCCAACCGCTCCAGATCCGCCCGGCCGCCGCCCTTCTGAAGGGAGACGAAGGCGACGCTGGGAAGGTCGAGAAGCGGCAGCAGGGGCTCCAGCCCCGGCGAGCGCTTCGGATCGTCGCGAAGGTCCGGGTTGCCGGCCCAGACCAGCCCGACACGCAAGTCCGCCCGCGCCGACCCCAGCCGGTCGCGCCACCTCTCGACAAGGGAGGGTTCGGCCGCAAGGTAGGGCACCTCCGACGGAACCGTCGCGAGGGTCGTACCCAGGAGATGCGGCAGGCTCATCAGGGCTGCATGAACGTCATGCGTCGGTGTCGGCGCGGAGCGCCCGACCACCGTCGCCACGCCCGGTAGCGTGGCAAGCAGCCGCGCCAGCGCGTCGTCGCACTCAACGATCACGCGGGCGCCGTGCCGCGCCAACAGCGGCGCGTAGCGCGCGAACTGGATTGCGTCGCCGAGCCCCTGCTCGTCGTGGAGGAGGATGCTCCGCCCCTTCAGAGCGCTGCCCTCCCACAGCGGTGTTGGCAGGCCGCGCGCCTCCACCTGCCTGTCAGCCAGCCGGGTGCGCCATTCATACTCCCGGAACCCCGCTGCCAGATCGCCCCGCATCAGCAGGCAGGTCGCCAGGAGCGTGTGGGCCCCGGCGTCCTCGGGCCGATCCGCGATGAGGCGGCGGCACATGGCCTCCGCCTCGTTCAGCCGATGCAGGTTGCGCAGGACCAGCGCGCGGTTCATCCGCGTCTCGGCATGGTTCGGCTCCAGGACCATGGCGCGCGACAGGGCGCTGAACGCCGCCCCGTCCTCTCCGATCCGCATCGACAGGGCGAGGCCCAGGTTGTTCAGCAGGCCGGCATCGGCCGGCATCAGCGCCAGTGCCCGATGACCGACCGCTACCGCCCGCTCGTGCAGACCGAGATTCTTCAGCGCGACCGCGAGGTTGCCGTAGGCCCGGTGCTCCTCCGGCTCGCGGCGGACCAGTTCCCCCAGGACGGTCACCCCCTCCTCGTACCGGCGGAGCAGGAGCAGGCTGTGGGCGAGCTTGAAAAGGTGGAAGCTCCCCGCGGGGTCCAGCCGGGTGCAGCAGCGCAGGGGCTGGATCGCTTCGGCCGTCGCGTTCCGCGCGAGCAGCCGCTCGGCAAGCGCGTGGTAGGCCTCGATGTGGGCGGGATCGAGGGCCGCAGCCCGGCGCCAGAGAGCCTCGGCCGCCGCGCCGTCCCCGCGCCTCTCCCGCGCCCAGCCTTCCTCAAGCAGGGACTCCGGCGCGGGCTCCGCCTGCGGGGTGATCCAACCGAGATGGCGGAAGCGGGCGAGCGTTTCCCGGATGCGGGCCGGATAGCGCCCGTCGATGGGCACGCGCCGAAGGCCCGTCCACATGCCGGGCAAGGCGCCGTCGTCGAAGCGGCCGGTGGCGTAGAAACGCTCGAGCCGGGTCTGGTTGATCTCCGGATCGCGGTCGAAGCCGGCCATCATCTCGCGGTGGGCAAAAGCCTCCATCTTTGCGCGGAAGCGGTCGGCGCCACCCATCCAGGTGAAATGCCAGCCGGCGTCCGCAACTACCCGCCCGATCCCCTGCTTGGCCAGATAGCGGGTGCGGTTGGCGCCGATGCGGCGGATCAGTTCCCAGGGAGCAGCGGCCACCGAGACCCAGGGGTCGGGCGCCTTCAGGTCGAGGAAGTAGAGGAAGATGTCCAGGTGGGGAGCGAAGAGCGTCGCGCCCGTGCCTGCGCCCATGCCTGCATCCTCGTCCGGCTCCCAACGCAGCCGCTCGACGACCGACGCTCGCAGGATCTCGTCGGCGTCGGAGATGAGGATCATATCGCTGGGCCGGCACTCCCCAAGGCCGCGCAGGATCGCGTCCCTCTGGTACGCCTCGCGGTTCCAGGCGAAGCCGCCCGGATCCTCGGCGACCACGATATGGACGATCTTGTCCGCATAGGCCGCGAAGCGCGCTCGATTGTCGGCGTAATGCAGCGGCTTGGCCGCGCCGGCGTGGGTGTAGGTCGCCTCGACCAGGACGAAGCGGTCCACCACCAGGTAGAGCTCGGCCAGCCGGATCTCCAGCAGATCCAGCTCGTTGTAGAACTGGAAGCAGTCGAAAATTCTCCGTCCGCCGGGCGGCAGCGGGGACGGTGGCGGCAGTTCGGGCAACGCGGTGTGATAGGAAAGCCAAGCGTCGTAGCCCCGCAATGCCGACCAGACGCCGGTGCGGGCCTCCTCGTCGTTGTGATCGAGGCGAAGCGAACGCTCCACCAGTTCGATCATCCCGCGCGCCTCCGCCCGCCAAGTCGGGTCGGCCAGCCGGCGGTTGCCCCCGGAATTCAAATGGGTGCCCAGCGCCTCCATGAGCTGCTGCTGGGCGGAGACGATGTTGGCGGTGATCGCCGTAGCGCGCCCCCCCGAAACCGGCGCCAGCAAGTCCTTGAACCAATCGATCCAGCCCTGCGCCCGCACCGCCCAGGTCGTTCCGGCGTTCGCGTGCTCGACCTGGGCGCGGAGCCGCCGACCGGCACCGGAGGTGTCCTCCCGCAGCTCGCTCAGGGCGGCCACCGCCGCCTCGGCGTAGCGCCACGCGTGCTCCTGCGGATTTTCCGGCACGGGTATGAGCCGCGCGAATCCGGCCCCGCTTTCCGGCAGGGCCCCCAATTGGCTCGACACCACCAAGCAGCCGGCGGCCAGCGCCTCCAGCACGGCGATGCAGGAAGTCTCGGCGAAGCGGTTGAGATAGGCAAGGCAGGTCGCCTCCCGCAACACCCCGGCCAACGCCACTTGGCCGAGGCCTCCGAGATACTCCACCCCTTCGGTCCCGCGGCAGCGCTGGTACAGAGCGGCGAAGGGATCCTGTTCGGCGGAGACCTGATAGGCCTCGAGGCTCGAACAGACGCGCAGCCGGGTTCCCGGAATCGCCGCCCGGATCAACGGGAAGCTGTCCAGCAGAACATCGAGACCACGGAACGGCGTGCTGGTGTAAATCAGCACCGGCGGCCAGGGCTTCGCCGCCAGGATGTCCTCGTCCGGCCCGAACAGGCTGGCGAAGGCCGGCGCAATGCCATTGCGCATCACCCGGCAGCGCGCCAGATCGAAAGGGAAGGCGCTCAGATACCCATCCATCTGCCATCGACTGACGAAGGCGATGCCATCGAGGCAGTCGCGCACGTCGGGTTCGGTCAGATTGGCCACGGCTGGCTGATCGATGGCGTGCTGCGTCCAAAGGATCAGTTTGCGCTCGCTGCCCAGCTTGGCGCGCAGACGCAGCAGGAACTCCCGATCGCATCCATTCAGGAATACCACAACATGAAAGTCGCACAGGTCGTCGAGGCTGATCGAAGCGATGGGCAGGCAGCGCACCCCGCGCACGGTGACGGCCGCACGGGTGCCGTTGACCACCGTGACCGAATGGCCACCGGCAGCCAGCGCTTCCCCAAGGTAGCAGAGTGCCGATTGCGACCCGCCAAGCGGTCGACGGCGTGGTGTCTCGGGGGTGTAATCGCCCCTCGCCAGGTCTATGAATGCGATCTTGACGGTCATGCCTTGAAGATCTAAGGGGGGCGGCGCTAAATAACGGACCGGCCGGATGCCGACACTTCCTGCTGCATAGCACCAATCCCCAGCGGCAAGGTCAACCGGCATTTTCGGATTGGGTCGAAAGGCTGCGCGTGGAACAGAATTTTGCTTTGACTTGGCAGCTCTCGGAAATCCATGGCTGGGGTCTGGTCGGTGTGCACACGGCGCTTTACCTGTTGGACCACGACCGCCCACCGCTTTTGCTGGAACGCCCGTTGCTAGCCACCCTGCGGCCAGAGAATCGGGAAAGGCTAACCACCCTGCTTGCCGGACATGAGCGTATCGGCGCCATCGCCGAACAGGTCCCCGATACGGTGGTGGTCATCAAGGGCTGGACGCTGCTGCACGCGCTGGCCAACGGCTTCAACGAGGGGCCGACATCCGCGCGTTTCCGCGGCAGCCGCAACGTCGGCGTGATCGCCTTCGAGGACAGCCGGTTCGACGCCGCCACACTGGAGCGCGCGCGCAGCTATGACAAGCTCGTGGTACATTCTACCTACAACCGGGGTTTGCTTCTAGAGCAAGGGCTCTCGGACGTCGGCTGCGCTTTTCAGGGCATTGATCCAGGGGAACTCCCCGCTCTGCCCCCGACCGGCCGGTTCGGCGACCGCTTCGTCATCTTCTCCGGCGGCAAGCTAGAGTTCCGCAAGGGTCAGGACATCGTGTTGGCTGCCTTCCGCCGTTTCCGCGAGCGCCATCCAGAGGCGCTGCTGGTCACCGCTTGGCATAACTACTGGCCGCACACCTCCGGAACGATCGCGGAATCCCCGTTGACGACCGTGCCCCCAATGATCGGCGAAAACGGAAAGCTGCGGATCGTGGAATGGGCGATGGCGCATGGCGTGCCGCCGGAGGGATTTGTCGACCTGGGGTTCATTGCAAGGCACCAGATCGCGCCGATCATGGCCGATTGCCACGCCGCCGTTTTCCCCAACCGCTGCGAGGGCGCCACGAACCTTGTCGCCATGGAGGCGATGGCCGGTGGCGTGCCGGTGATCCTGTCGGCCAACACCGGCCATCTCGACCTGATCCTTGAGGGCAATTGCCTACCGCTCCGCGACCAAGCTCCGGTTGTCGATCCCACCGGTGCGCGCCGGGGCTGGGGCGAATCCGCCGTGGAGGAGGTAATCGAACAGTTGGAGCAGGTCTATACCGACAGGGCGGCTGCGCGGGTCCGCGCCGAAAATGGGCGGGCTTTCATGTGCGGGGAGCGGAGTTGGCGCGCCTTCGCCGACTCTTTCATCAAAGCCGCTTTATGAGCCGTTTGTGGCAATGCTGGCGCCAGTTGATACCGGGAGTCGGCGGTATAGGAGTGGCCCTGGGATCAGAGTGCCCCTGAACCGCTCAAGGTTGCCGGCGACGAGGATAGCGCTGAAGGACTCTGTCACAGGAACCATTCCAACACGCGGAGATCTTGAAGTTCCCGACGGGCTCAGGCCGCAGCGCTCGCGGCCTGCCAATTGGCTAGCTGTCAGGTTGCGACACCTCCTTGGCGCTAAAAACCTTCAGCTGCGCCGCGATTTTGGTTTTGGTCAGGGAGCAGGGATCGGGAGGTCGATAGGTTGGATTGGTCAGCTCTGGTCTTGCTGTCAGGCGCTCGCTCACGACCTCGTCGGAGGATCGGCCATCCAAGACCCGTTGGCGGCGAGCGTTGTATGCGAGATTGTAGCCTTTCAGCAGGCACTCCAAGGTCAGATGGGTGCCGATACACATCACCAGCATCTCCCGCCGGGCTGTTGCACGGATGGGATCGCTGTCGTAGTCAAGAGCCCCGCCTACGTTCAGGTTTCAGGCTGTGCCCTATAAAGCGAACGCCGCCCGCCGTCACCACATCGCGCGGCCGAAGCAGAAGGTGACGAACTGGGCTGAGTACGATGCTGCCCTCCGCCAACGCGGTAGCCTGACGGTGTGGGTCAGCGACGAGGCGGTCGCTGGCTGGAAGGCGGCGCCACGCACAACGCCGGGCGGACAGCCCGGCTATTCCGACTTGGCGATCATGACGGGGCTGATGCTGCGCGCCGTCTTCCGGCTGGCGCTGCGCCAGACCGAGGGGCTGATCGGCTCCGTTCTACAGCTGCTCGGCCTCGCCCTGCCGGTGGTCGATCATTCCACCATCGTCCGACGCGCCCGGACGGTGACGTTGCCGGAAGTGCCACGCTCAACCGGCGGGCCCATCCACCTGCTGGTGGACAGCACCGGGCTGAAGCTGTGCGGGCCGGGCGAGTGGTTGATCGAGAAGCACGGCACGAGGAAGCGGCGCTCGTGGAAGAAGCTGCACGTTGGCATGGACGCGGCGAGTGGTCAGATCGTCGCTGCCATGTTGACCGATCGCGACGTCGATGATGCCTCCCAGGTTGGTCCCTTGCTTGATCAGGTCTACGGGCCAGTGGCCTCTCTGACCGGGGACGGCGCGTATGACCGGAACCAAGTCTGCGCGGCCGTGCAAGCGCGCCATCCCGAGGCCGCGGTGGTGACGCCACCTCGCTGTGATGCTGCGCTCAGCGACACGGCGGACACGGCGCCTAGTCAGCGCGACCACCACATCCAGACGATCGCCGAGACCGGGCGCATACCATGGCAGAAGGTCAGCGGCTACAATCAGCGGGCGAAGGTTGAGAGACAGGTCGGCCGCTCGGAACAAGTGCTCGGACCGGCGCTGCGCTTCCATACCGACGACGCTCAAGTGGCGGAGGTTGCCATTGGCGTCGTGGTCCTCAACCGCATGCGTGTCTCGGACACCCGAACTCCGTCCGCATCGCCTGATCGACGACGGGGCTGCGGCGATTGCTTGCCCGGCTCACCTCGCTGCAACACGCTGACGCCCGGGCTCCGTCCGATGATCAGACGTACCGACCTGCCGGCTCCAACTCTCGCTGTCTCGGTGCAACAGCGTCACCATTAATGTTCGATAGCGTACATGTCACCGATCAAACCTACGTTTTCGTCGTCAACGCCGACAGTTGATTGGTGTCGTAGCGAGCTCGCAAATCACCGATGGCTTTCGCATCTGGGGGCGCGCCCTGAGCAGCCACCTTCGCAAGTTCTTCGAAATAGTGCTCGTGTCCCGGTGGCGAGACGGTCATGAGCACGCGGGCTGGCTTTCCGCTGATGTTGGTGATGTTGTGCGGTACGCCAGGGGGAATGAACAGGTAGGTTCCCGACGTGGCTCGGATCACTTGCTCGCCAACCCACCATTCACACTCGCCTTCCAGCATGTAAAAGGTTTCTTCCTGCACGCGATGCAAGTGGACGCCGGTGGCAAACCCTGGCGGGATCGTCCAATCAAACATGCTGGTGTGCTTCGTATTCTTCTCTGTCACGAGGAAGACCATCGGATGGCCACCCAGCGTAATCCCCTTACCCTCGTCAGGCATGCGAATGACAGGTGTGGCACACATGTGATCCTCCATGGCTCACTGCTTCTTCCTATGAAGCAACCCCCTGATCGTGGCTGTACCTCGTCAGAGAGTCCTGAAGCAGTTCCGAAATTGTTGCAAAGAACTTGTAAAGAGCGTTCCCTTCATCGATGGCGACGATCCTCGAGTTTGGTCCATTCCGCCTCGACGTCGATGCAGGGATACTGTTCTACGGCACCACACCGACCCGGCTCGGCCAGCGGGCGGTGGCACTTGTTGCCGTGCTCGTGGAACAAGCTGGCGCCCCGCTCTCAAAAGAAACCTTGATCGAGGCAGCCTGGCCGGGTCTCGCGATCGAAGATAGCAATCTGACGGTTCAGATCGCCGCCGTGCGGCGGGCCTTCGAAGACTTGGCAGGAGGCGCGGGTTGGATCGAAACCCTGCCGCGCCGGGGCTACCGCTATGTCGGTCCTCCAGTTGCGGCGGCCCCGGATCAAGCACTTGGTTTGCTGACTCGGTCGACCCTGACATTACCTGACGAACCGTCGATCGCGGTTCTGCCGTTCTCGAATTTGAGCGGTGACGCGGAGCAGGATTACTTCACCGACGGTATGGTCGATGACATCATCACCGGCCTGTCGCGTATCAACTGGCTGTTTGTCATCGCGCGAGATTCAAGCTCCACCTACAGAGGCCGAATGGTGGACGTGAAGCAAGTTGGCCGCGAACTCGGGGTGCGTTACGTGCTTGAAGGCAGTGTTCGCAAAATCCGGGATCGCGTGCGCATTACCAACCAGTTGATCGATGCATCGACAGGAGCACATGTTTGGGCCGAGCATTATGATTACAGGTCCGATGACATCTTCGCTCTTCAGGATGAAATTGCGCTGGCGGTCGTTGGCGCTATTGCGCCGAGCCTGCGGCGCGCCGAAATCAACAGGGTCAAGCGCAAAAGGCCCGACAGCCTTGATGCCTATGACCTTGTCCTGCGAGCCCAGCCTGATGTCGATTCGGGCATGCCGGAGCAGGTGACGAGGGCATTGTTCCTTCTTGAACGTTCGATCGCCCTTGATCCTACTTATGCACTTGCGCACGGTAACGCCGCGATGTGCCACCATTGCTTGTTCCTGCGCGCTGGCCTACAGGAGGTCAACCGTACCGCTTCGATCCGCCATGCCCGATCGGCGATCATCCATGGACAGGATGATGCACTCGCTCTGACTTGGGCCGGGTTTTCTCTTGGGATGGATGGGCATGATCGTGCCGCTGCGTTCACGGCTGTCAATCGGCTTGAGATAGGGGCTCTGTCGCAGATTTGATGGTGTGGATCTCATCCGGGGCCGATGACGCGCGCC
>CBIHQY010000043.1:0-51183 GCA_966212305.1 uncultured Azospirillum sp. | reverse complement strand
AGGCGCTGCTGAAGAGCGGCGCCGACATCGGCGAGATGAACTGCGTGCGCAAGCATCTGTCGGCGGTGAAGGGTGGCCGGCTCGCCGCCATGGCCCACCCGGCCCGCGTCGTGTCGCTGCTGGTCTCCGACGTGCCGGGCGACGATCCGTCGGTGATCGCCAGCGGCCCGACCGTGCCCGACCCGACCAGCTTCGCCGACGCCCGCGCCATCCTTGCCAAGTACAACATCACCCCGCCGCCCGCCGTCGCCGCCTTCCTGGCGGCCGCGGAGGACGAGACGCCGAAGCCCGGCGACCCGCGCCTGTCCGGCGCCGAGACCACCATCATCGCCACGCCGCAGGACGCGCTGGAAGCGGCGGCGGATCTGGCCCGCGACCGCGGCTACAGCCCGGTCATCCTCGGCGACGCCATCGAGGGCGAAGCGCGCGAGGTCGCCAAGGTCCATGCCGGCATCGCCCGGCAAGTCGCCCGCCACGGCCAGCCGGCCCCGGTCCCCGCCGTGATCCTGTCCGGCGGCGAGACCACGGTGACGGTGCGCGGCCAGGGGCGCGGTGGCCGCAACGTCGAGTTCCTGCTGGCGCTCGCGGTGGCGCTGGACGGTCAGCCCGGCATATGGGCCGCCGCCTTCGACACCGACGGTATCGACGGGACGGAGGACAATGCCGGCGCCATCCTGCGCCCCGACACGCTGGCCCGCGCGGAGGAGATGGGCCTCGACGCCAAGGCCTTCCTCGCCGACAACGACGGCTACAGCTTCTTCAAGGCGCTGGGCGATCTGGTCGTCACCGGCCCGACCCGCACCAACGTCAACGATTTCCGGGTGATCGTCATCGACCGCAGCTGACGGCCCAATTGACGGTGGGGCGACCTACAGCGCGAAGGTCGCCACCACCGGCGCGTGGTAGCTGACGGGCGAGTGCTCGTCGGCATGGTCGACCTCGTCGGTCAGATCCTCGTTGTGGATGGCGATGTCGCGCAGCCGCTCGGTCAGGCGCGGCGAGGTCATCAGATGGTCCAGCAGCACCGCCGTGCCGGCATGCAGCACGGTGTAGCGCCGCTCCTCCGGGATCGCCTCCTCCAGCGGCTCCAGCACGCGGCCGGCCAGTTCGGGATTGCCGGTGAAGTCGGAGGCGGCGCGGATGATGCGGACGGCGGTCTGCTCCAAGTCGGCGTTGCAGTCGCCGGCCACCACGATCAACGCGTCGGGATCGGCGTCGAACAGCCGGTCCACCGCCATCCGCGTCTCCAGCGCCTGCCCCGCCCGCTTGATCGAGGCGAGATAGAAGCCCTCGGCCCAGCCGGACGCCGTCTTCCAGGTCTGGGCGCCGGTCTTTTGCCCCGGCACCGGGGCGGCGATGGGGGCGCGCAGATGCAGGTCGAAGACATGCAGGATGCGCCCCTGCGGCATCTCCACCTCGGCATGCAGCAGCGGCCGGTCCCAGCCGACCTCCGTCTCCGTGTCCGCCGCCGGGTCGGCGGTGGCGAGGCGCACGCGGGCCGGCGGCACCAGATGATGGCGCAGCAGCCGCGCCGCCCGGATCGGCCAGCGGCTGACGATCACCGGGTTGTGGCGGTCGGCCGGCGACGGGGCATCCCCCGCGGTGACGTGGTAACCGGCATAGCGCGTGCCCTCCAGCAGGCGGGACAGCGCGCGCAGGGTCCGCGGCTCGCTCTTCACCGGATGCTGGGCGTCGACCTCCTGCAGGCAGAGGATGTCGGCCTCCAGCCGCTCCAGCTGCGGGCGCAGCGTGGCGATCCGCGCCTCGAAGGGCGGCTCGTCGGCATCGTCGTCCAGGTTTTCCAGGTTGAAGGTGGCGATCCGGAACAGCGTGTCGGCCATGAAGGGCTCCGCGGAAGGACGGCGGGTGTCTGCGGCGCGCCTACGTCTGGGAATGCCGCCGGTCGAGCTTATCAGAACAGCTCGACGTCGCCTTCGATCCGCGACTTGCGCAGATGCTCGATGTAGGAGGATTCGTTGCGGGCGATGTCGTGCAGCGTCTCGTCGCCGATCAGCCGGCGCTGGCTGCGCCCGGTGGTGGGGAAGAAGCGCACGGCGCGCGGACTGGCGCCGCCGACGTCCCAGCTGACGGTGGGGATGCCCTCCGTCGCCAGATACTCCATCACGAATTCGACGTTGCGCTGGCCGATGTTGGCGCTGCGCAGCGTGGTCAGGTTGACGTTGGCCCCGCCGAACAGCTTGGCGCGAAGCCGGTCGCGCCGGCCGGTGACGGTCAGCAGCCGGTTGATCAGCTGTTCCATCGCCGTGGCGCCGTAGCGCGAGGACAGCGACAGCGTGTCGCTCCCGGCGTCGGGCAGCAGGAAATGATTCATCCCGCCGATCTCCGCCACCGGATCATACAGGCAGGCGGCGACGCAGGATCCCAGCGTGGTGGTGATGACGACGTTCGGGTCGTCCGTGACGACGCAGCCGCCGACGACGATGTTGACGACCTCCGCCCCCAGCCGCCGGTCGTGATAGCGGTTGGCGGCGACATCCTGACGTTCCAGCCGGCGGCGCAGGACGTTGCGCGCGGTAGAGGTGCAGGAACGGTCTGTCATCATCGGTTCCGGGGTTCTCTCTGCCGGTTGTGCACGGATATGGATCGGCCGGGCCGGCGATCAATCCACCTCAGACAGTTTCCGGCCGGATCGCGCTGCTTCAACTTTGATCTGCATTTTAGCGAATGCCTTATCATCCATCCTATGACTTATGTCAGTCAATAGGTGGAAACCCACCGCTCCAGAATCTCGCCCTGCAACCGGCGGGCACCGGCGGCCCAGGCCCGCGCGTCCGCAGGTGTCGCGGTCACCCGGCGGTCGAGCGCGGCATCCATCGCCGCGCGACGGGCGGGGTCGGCGATGAACAGGACGAAGCCCAGCCTCCGGCCGCTGGCCGCCGTCAGCATCCCGGCCAGCCCCTTGACGTAGGCCAGCGTGCCCGATTTGGCATGGATGCCGGGGGGCAGCGCCTTACCGTCCTCCTCCCCCGGCAGCAGGTCCCACAGGGCGGGTCCGCCGGCCCGCAACAGCGCCGCCATTTGCCGCGGCGTGGTGCGCGACCCGGTGCCCAGCCCCGAATGGTTGGCCAGCCGCAGACCGCTCCAGTTCACCGCCCCGATCGGCTGCCGCGTCAGCCAGCGCTGCAGCAGCCCCGCCGACCGGTCCAGGGTGGTGGCGGGCGGCTCGGGCCGGGATGGCTCCAGCCGGCTCGACGCGGCCAGCCCGATCACCTCGGCCGACAGGTTGTTGGAATGGCGCAGCAGTCCGCGCGCCAGCTCCGCCAGCGGCAGGCTGTCCAGCACCGCCAGAGCCGCAGCCCCGGATGACGCCCGGCCGACAACGGGCACCGGTAGGATGATGCCGGCATCGGCGGCCAGCCGGCGGAACAGCGTGGCGGCGGCCAGCCCCGGCCGCGCCACCGGCACCCAGGCGGCCCCCGCCTCGCCGGAGGAGGGCGACGCCATCAGCCAGCGGTCCACCCCGTCCGGCAGCAGCGGAAACCCTCCGCCCACCGCCATCGGACGAACCGTGACGCTGTCCAGCGGCAGCCGCCCGGCATCGGCCACCGTCAGCGCGTCCGGCCCGGCAGGAGTGCCGCCGCGCCGCCAGCTCAGCAGGGCGCGATTGTAGTTCAGCGACAGCGCCCCGACCCCGGTGTTGTAGGGCGCGGCCCAGGGCTGTCCGGAATCGATCTCCCCCAGTTCGGGCAGCAGCGCGGTGTCGTACAGGAACCGCCCCTCCACCTGCCGCACCCCGGCGGCGGCAAGCGCGTTCAACAGCTGCAGCAGCCCTTCGGTCGCCAGGGCCGGATCGCCGCCGCCCTGCAGGATCAGGTCGCCGCGCAGCACCCCGCCGGCCAGCGGCCCGGTCGCCAGCAGGCGGGTGGCAAAGCGGTGGTCCGGCCCCAGCAGCGCCAGCGCCGCCGCCACCGTCGGCAGCTTCGCCACCGACGCCGGGATGAAGGCGGTGTCCGCCGCCCGCTCCTCCAGCGCCCTGCCGCTGTCGGGGTCGAACAGGAAATAACCGACCGAACCACTTTCTAAACCATTGGTGGTTTTCGACTGCCCTGCCGCCCAGGCCCCGCCAACCGGCAGGGCCAGCGACCCGAGCACGCCCCCTAGCAGTCCGAGGAACGGGCGGCGGCCCAGCGACGGCCGGGCGGACAGCCGGGACGGGTTCGGATCCGATTGTCGGTTTGCGGTCAAGGTCCGGGTCTTTCCGCTTCTGATGTTAAGGTTCATAAAGTATTTTGGTGAAAAATCGCTGGAAATAGCGGATGGGGACGTAGCCGGCCACCATGCCGGATCGGGGCATGGTCAAGGGGGGACGCTATGGCGATGTCCAAACGGCGCGAAGCGCGCTTCGAGGTGGTGGTCGAACAGGGCGGCAAGCCCAACATCGACGGCGTCTTCGACGACGAAAAGTCGGCGACGGAACGCGCCAACTTCCTGTTGCGCCTTGCCAAGTTCCCGGTGGTGCGCGTGGTGAAGGTCACCGGCACCGGACGGGAGGAGACGATCTTCCAGAAGTCCTCCTCCGGCGGCGCCAAGCTGACGACCATTTCGCCGATCGAGAGTGCCAACCTCTGCACCGACGTGCTGCAGGTCTTCTCCTTCGACAGCCGGATGACCCTGCTGCGATTGCTGCGCGGTTACTGGGACGACCAGGGTGTCATTCCGTCGGAGCAGCTTCACCGCTACTATCCGTTGCGCTACTTCGAACGCGAGGCGCTGCTGTTCAACCCCTCGATCAGCCGGCTCGCCACCCTCCAGGCGCCGATGCTGGGGGTGAAGCCGCATGAGCGCTATGACCAGCTCAGCCGCCTGTTCACCGCGCTGAAGGAGTTCGCCCAGAAGTCGGAGACGCTGGCCCCCTTCGACCAGGCGCTGATGCGCGGCGGGATTTCCGGCCTGCTGCTGGCCGCCGTAGACCGCCCGGCGGAGGAGCGCGACCGCATCGTCACCCATGCCTTCGGCACCCTGCTGGAACCGCACCGCGAGTGGGGGGCGAAGCTGACCGCCGTCCTGCGCCTGCACAATGAGGAGGATGGCGAGAGCACCCGGCTGGTCGACGAATTCGCGGCGGAGATCACCGACGGCCGGGAGCCGATCCGCGCCCTGATCGGCTATTCGCCCGACCTCGCCTCCGCCATCCTGGCGCTGCTGGCGGCGCTGCGCGGCGACCTGGACGACCGGCTTCCCCACACCGAACCGCTTCTGGCCCTGTCCAACACCCTGGCCTCCGACGGGACGGGGCTCGGCTTCGCCCGGACGCGCGAGGCGCTGCTGCATCGCATCCGCGGCGGGCTGGACGGGCTGACCCCGCTGACCCGCACCGGGGCGACCAGCGACGCCCGCGCCTTCTCCGCCATCGTCGACGGCATGATCGCCTTCGACGGCTACATGGGCGGCCCGGCGATGGCGGAATCGCTGACCCGCCGCGGCAAGACCGTGTGGGCGACCGGCGGCAGCGACCTGCCCTTCGAGGAGACGATGACGCGGCTGGCCGGCCGCTTCAACACGGCGGCGGGGCGGCTCGGCTATCTGCTCGACCTCGGCGCCAGCCCCTACGGCCACAAGAAGATCAGCGTCGTCATCCAGCGCGTCGCCGACGAGTTCAACCGGGTCAAGACCGCGGCGGAACTGGCGGCCCCCGGCGCCTCCATCCAGGAGGTGCGCGAAGGGCTGGGTCGCCGCCTGCGTGCCGCCGGCATCCCGCGGGCGCTGGCCGACGGGCTGATCGCCAAGATCGCCACCATCCCCGACGACCGGCGCGTGTCGGTGACCGGCAGCGGCGTTGTGGCGGGCCAGCGCATCGGCGCCCGGCCGACGGACATGACCGTCGACATGCAGGCACCGCCGACGCCGGCCCCCCGCCTGACGCTCAGCTACCAGGGCCGGACGGTGGCCCTGCGCGATGCGGGCGAAGACGTCGTGATCGGCCGTTCCGCGGATTGCGGGATCGTGCTGGACCATGCCTCGGCCTCGCGCCGACATGCGGTGGTGCGGCTGCGCGACGGCGCCTTCACGCTGGAGGATCTCAGCCGCAACGGCACCCGTCTGGTGCCGCAGGACGGCGAACAGCGGCTGCTGAAACTGGGCGACGTGGCGCCGCTGTCCGGCCGGGGGGAGATCGTCATCGGCTCCCTCGACCTCGGCGAACATCCGGCGCGCATCGCCTGGGATTTGTCGGGACGCTGACAGGCCGCTCAGTCGCCGGCGCAGGCTTCGGCCAGCCGCGCGCCGGTGGCCCGGTCATCCAGCATCGCCACCGCCCACACCGCCAGACCACCCAGCGCCAGCGCCGCACCGACCCAGCCGGTGGAGGTCCAGCCCAGGCCGGCGGCGATCGCCATGCCGCCCAGCCAGGGGCCCAGCGCGTTGGCGGCATTGAAGGCGCTGTGGTTCAGCGCGGCGGCCAGCGTCTGCGCATCCTCCGCCACATCCATCAGCCGGGCCTGCAAGGGCGTGCCGAGCCCGCCGCCGCAGCCGATCATGAAGACGACCACCGACACCAGCCAGACATTGCCGGCGGCGAAGGGATAAAGCGCCAGCGATCCGGCGCTCCACACCAGGATGAAGGCGACGGTCGGCATCAGGGCGCGGTCGGCGGCCCAGGCGCTGACCAGCGTGCCGACGGTCATGCCGGCACCGAACACCGCCAGCACCACCGGCACCGCCGCCGGCGACACCTGCGTCACCTCCATCAGGGTCGAGGCGACATAGGTGTAGACCGCGAACATGCCGCCGAAGCCGATGGCGCCGATGCCCAGCGTCAGCCAGACCTGCCGCCGCTTCAGCGCCCCCAGTTCGCGCAACGGGCTGGACTCCGGATGCGGCCGGTCGTTGGGGGCGAAGATCCAGACCAGCAGCACCGTCAGCAGGGCGAGCAGCCCGACGACGCCGAAGCCCCAGCGCCAGCCCAGCGCCTGCCCGATCCAGTTGGCCATCGGCACGCCGACGATGGTCGCCACCGTCAGCCCCAGCATGGTCCGCGCCACCGCCTGCGCCCGGCGCTGCGGCGGCACCAGCGAGGCGGCGACCAGGGCCGCGACGCCGAAATAGGCGCCGTGCGGCAACCCGCTCAGGAAGCGGAAGACCAGCATCCAGCCATAGGAGGGCGAAAAGGCGCTCGCCACGTTGGCGGCGGCGAAGACCGCCATCAACCCGATCAGCAAGGTCCGCCGCGCCAGCCTTGCCGCCAGCACCGCGATGATCGGCGCCCCCACCACCACGCCCAGCGCATAGGCGCTGATGACGTGGCCGGCGGTCGGCTCGTCGATGCCCAGGCCCCGGGCGAAATAGGGCAGCAGGCTCATCGTCGCGAATTCGGTCGTTCCGATGGCGAAACCGCCCATGGCGAGCGCCAGCAGCACCAGCCCGGGATGGGCCGGGGTCAGCTGTGCCCCGGCACGCATGTCGCCGTTATGGCCGGCAGAAGCCATGGTCGTTACTCCGCTGTCGCGCAGGATGGGGACGGGAATGCCCCGGCGGCAGGGAGGGACGGAAAGCAACCGGGACGCGGTCAGGATATTTGCCGGACCCCCGCTGAGGCAATCCGCCGCAGGCCGTCATTTCCGCAGGTGCGAAATGAGCGGCGGGCATGGCTGAGGGCCGGCTCGCATTTGCCGCGTGCTGCCTTTGCCGCCTACGCCACCGCCGCCATCGGCGTCAGGCCGCGCGTCAGGCGCTCCACCTCGTGGTCGAACGCCTTCTGATCGGCGTCGGACAGGTCGAACTTCACGTGCAGCTGGTTGCGCTCGCTGGACTTGATCCGGGCGGCCAGCGGGCGGGCCACCCCGTCGATGCGCAGGGTCACCGTCCGGCCGGTCACGCCGCCGATCATCTTCTCCGGCACGCCGGTCAGCATGGCGCCGCCCGACGACAGGTTGGCGATGGTGGCGCGCATCGGGGCGGCGCCGGCCCCCTCCAGCACGCAGCCGACCGACAGGGCGAAGCGCGGGCGCTGGCGACGGTCGACATCGGCGGTGGCGGTGCGAACGACGCGGATCAGCACGTTGCGCAGGGCGTCAATGCCGCCGGCCACGTCGGCGGCGACCGTCCGCACCTCCCCGGCGCGGCTCTGGGTCGAGTCGGCCTCGGTGGAGACACGGCCGATGCGCACCGACACCTCCTTCGCCGCGTCGCTGGTCTGGCTGACGGAGCGGGCGATCTCCTGGGTCGCCGCCGCCTGCTCCTCCACCGCGGCGGCGATGGAGGACGAGATGCCGGCCACCTCGTCGATGGTTTCCGACACCTCGCCGACGGCGCCGACGGCCGATGCCGTCACCGATTCCACCTCGGCGATCAGCGAGCCGATCTCCTCGGTCGACCGCGCGGTCTGGCTGGCGAGGTTCTTCACCTCGTTGGCCACGACGGCGAATCCGCGCCCGGCATCGCCGGCCCGCGCCGCCTCGATGGTGGCGTTCAGCGCCAGCAGGTTGGTCTGGCTGGCGATGTCGCCGATCAGCCGGGCGACCGCGCCGATCCGCTCCACGGAGGCCGACAGCCGTTCGATGGTGGACCGCGCCAGCCCGGCCCGTTCCACCGCGCGGCCGGTCACCCGCGTGGCGGCGGACACCTGCATGCCGATGTCGCCGATGGCCGCCGACAGCTCCTCCGTCGCGGCGGCGACGGTTTCGGCATTGCTCAGCGCCTGCTGGGCGGCGGCGGCGACGTTCTGGGCGTTGTCGCTGACCTGCACCGCCGATTCCGCCATGGCGCCGGCATTGCTGCTCATGCGGCTGGTGCGTTCGGCCACATGGTCGACGGCGACGCGGGTCTCGCGCTCCACCTTTTCCGCCATCGACTCCAGCGCCTGGCGCCGCTCCTCCTCGGCGCGGCGGCGGGTTTCCTCCTGGGCGGCGCGCAGGCGCGCGTTCTCCTGCGCGCCCTCCTGGAACACGCGGACGGTGTCGGCCATGTGGCCGATCTCGTCCCGGCGCTCGGTCAGGCCGACCTCGACCTCCAGGTTGCCGCCGGCCAGCGCCACCATGGCGCGGCGCAACCGCTCCATCGGGCGGATCATCGCCGCCTCCAGGAAGACGACGCAGATCGCGGCCATCAGCAGGATGGCCAGCCCGGCGCCGATCAGGGTCCGGCGCAGCCCGTCGGCCGCCTCGCGCACCGCCTCGATGTCCCCGGTCAGTTCCTTCAGCCGGTCAGAACTGACGGCGACCACGCTGGCGCCCAGCGCCTCCAGGCTGTCGCCCATGGTGTCGGCGACCCGGTCGAACTGGCCCATGATCGGGTTGCCGGCGGCCGGGCCGCCATCGACATAAGCCTGCGCCATGCGCCGGCCCATCTCGTAATAGGGGCCGAAGGCCTTGTGGGTGCGCTCGATCTCCGCCACCACCTGCGGCAGGTTCAGCGCCCGCGCCAGTTCGGTCGCCTTCGCCGTGTGCTCCGCGAACCGGCGGGCGTAATCCGCCGCCTTTTCCGGACCGTCGTTCATCCCGTCCAGCCCGCGGGTGGCCGACACGTCGGTCAGCCACTGCTGCGTCTGCACCACGTCGAACCGGATCTCTCCCACCAGCGACACCAGGGGAATGACGCTGCCGACCACGTCGTTCGTCTCGCTCTGGACGTCGGACAGGCGATCGGTCTGCCGCCCCATGTCGCGCATGGTGAGGACCGAGGACAGGCCGACCGCGGCGAAGACGAACACCGCGACCGCCACAACCTTCGCCCGGATCGAGATGGCGTGGAGAATGTTGCCGGCAGCGATCATGTTGAGGACTTCACTGGTTAAGAGTACGAATAATTGGCCGGAGCCGACCACCCCACACTCTAGACCTTCCAGACCATTTCGTCACCGGTAACACAGGAAATCCCAAAGACCTGCGACCGCAGGCCGCTGTTTTCCCTGAGAAATTACCTCATCATCCCTCAGAAACAAAGTAATCGCCG
Source organism: uncultured Azospirillum sp. (assembly GCA_966212305.1). GTDB lineage: Bacteria > Pseudomonadota > Alphaproteobacteria > Azospirillales > Azospirillaceae > Azospirillum. Next base: position 41,274 of record CBIHQY010000043.1, on the reverse strand, counting down.
ACAGGATGTTTCATTTCCTCATACCGCCGCATGTTCGGCTTCGCTGCCGGCCGCCGGCTGGACATGGGACGACAGCGCGTCCAGCGTGGCGTCGGCGACGGGGCCGAGCGCTTGGGCCAGCGGATCGCCGGCGGGGCAGCCTCCGTGGCTCTGCACCCGCTGTTCCAGCAGCGAGGCCAGACGGCTGAGCCGCACGGCGCCGATGTTGGCCGCGGTTCCCTTCAGGGTATGAGCCATGCGGACCAGGGGCGCCCCATCCCGTCCGACCCCATCGCGAATCGCGGCCATGCTGTCGTCCACCGTCCGCCGGAAGGCGGTCACCGTCTGGACCCAGGCCTCGTCGCCGATCACCGAGCGCAGGGAGTCGGCCTGCTGGGCATCCAGCAGCGGCGCCGTGCGCCAATGCTCCGGATCCCTGGCGCCGGGCGATGGGGCGGAGGAGGGGGCGGGCGGCGGGACGGGCAGCGCCAAGGCGGCGATCCGCGTCGGGGAAGACTGCTCCGCCCCCCCTTGCGCCGGCGCGGTGCGGCCCTGTCCGGCGCCTATCCCATCCTCCGCCCCAACCTCCGCCGCGCGCGGCGCGGCGGCAGTCCTCAGCACCTCATACAGGTCGGCCGACACGATGGGCTTCGTCAGATAGGCGGTCATGCCGGCGGCGAGATATTCGGCACGGTGGCCGGGCATGACGTTGCCGGTCAGTGCGACGATCGGCAGGCGGCCCGCCTCGCCCGGCATGGCGCGGATGTGCCGGGTGGCGGTGACGCCGTCCATCACCGGCATCTGCACGTCCATCAGGACGAGGTCGAAGCCGCCCTCATCCACCAGCCGCACCGCCTGCAGCCCGTCCTCCACCGCGGTCACGCGATGGCCGGCGCGGCGCAGCATGGTGACGACGATGTCGCGGTTGATCTCGTTGTCCTCGGCCACCAGCACATGCAGGATCGCCTCCGCCGGAATCCCCTGCCCCCCGGCCGGCACCGGTTCCGGCGCGCAGGGCACGGAGAGCACGCCGGCCGACGGATCGGCGGCGGGTTCGCAGCGGACGGTGAACCAGAAGGTGCTGCCCTTGCCCTCGGCGCTGGTCACGCCGATGCGCCCGCCCATCAGCGTCACCAGTTCGCGGCTGATCGCCAGCCCCAGCCCGGTGCCGCCGAAACGCCGGGTGGTGGAGCTGTCGCCCTGGGTGAAGCGGCGGAACAGGGTCGGCTGCACGTCCTCCCGAATGCCGATTCCGGTATCGGCCACCTCGAACCGCAGGAAGAAGGCACCGTCCGCCGGCAACTCCCCCTCCAACCCGACCCGCACGGCGACGCCGCCGCGGTGGGTGAACTTCAGCGCATTGCCCAGCAGATTGACCAGCACCTGCCGGATGCGGCGCAGGTCGGCGCGCACGCGGTCGGGCACGGCGGGCGCCACCTCCCGCGTCAGGATCAGGCCGCGCCCGCAGGCGGCCGGCTCCAGCAGGTCGATGCTGTCGCCCAGCACCGCGCGCAGTTCGAAATCGACCGGCTCGACCTCCGCCTTGCCGGCCTCCAGCTTGGACAGGTCGAGGATGTCGTCGATGATCTGCAGCAGCGCGTTGCCCGACCGGTTGGCGACGTCCAGCAGCTGGCGCTGGTCGTCGTTCAGGTTCGGCCCGTCCACCAGGGCGAGCGCGCCCAGAACCCCGTTCATCGGCGTGCGGATCTCGTGGCTCATCGTCGCCAGGAACTCGCCCTTGGCGCGGTTGGCCTGATCGGCCGCCTCCTTGGCGCGGCGCAGGCTGGCCTCGATCTCGCGCTGGGCGGTGACGTCGCGCAAGGCGCCGGTGACATAGCGGCGGTCGCCCTCGCGCCAGCCGGCGAGCGTCACCTCCAGCGGGAACTCGCTGCCGTCCTTGCGGCGGCCGGTCAGCTCCCGCACTTCCGACCGCGGGACGGAGGTGTCGCTCCCGCGGTAGGTGGCCAGCAGCCCGTCATGCACCGCGCCGACGGCGCTCGGCATCAGCCGGGTCATCGGCCCGCCCACCACGTCGGCGGCGCGGTAGCCGAACAGCCGCTCCGCCGCGTGATTGAAGGCGTCGACGGTCCCATGCTCGTCGATGGTGACGATCGGCTGGCCGACCGCCTCGAACATCGCGCGATAGCGCGCTTCGCTGGAGGCCAGCCGGTTGGCGGCCAGCTCCCGCTCGGTGACGTCGGTGGCGGAGCCGCGATAGCCGCGGAAATGGCCGCCGTGGTCGAAGATTGGACGGCCGCTGACGCTGAAATAGCGCAATCCGGCCGCCGTCATCACCCGGTAGCGGAAGTTCCGGAACGGCTCCCGCCGCTCCATCAGCCGGCGGTGCCGCTCCCACTTGGCGGAATCCCCCGGCTCGCGCAGGGCGACATCCTCCCGCCGCAATCCGATGGGCAGCGTGCCGTTGGCGACGTGCGGAACCAGCGGCCCCGCCAGATGCGAGAATCGCAGGTCGGCGTCCATCTCCCAGAACCAGTCGGAGGCGGTCTCCGCCTGGTCGCGGAACCGCTCCTCGCTCCGGGCCAGTTGGCGGGCCAGTGCCGCGAGCCGTGCCGTCTGCCGCGTCGCCAGCAGCGCCATGCCGACCAGCACGAGGCTGCAGGCCGCCGCCGCCAGCAGATAGAACCGCTGCCGCGTTCTGGTGTCGGTCAGGAAGGACGCCTCGTCGAAGGCGGCGATGACGATCAGCGGATAGGTCGTCAGGGTCCGGAAGGACTGGAGGCGCGGAATACCGTCGATCACACTGGCGACGCGCAGGAACCCGGTGGGCTGGCGGCGCGCCATGAGCAGAACCGGCGATTCGCCGACATCCCTGCCGACGATGCGGTCGTTCATCTGCGAGCGGGCGCGCAGGACGCCGTCGGTGCCGACGATCGCCACCGCTCCGTTGGGGCCGACGTCCAGCTCCTCCAGCGAGCGGCTGAAATAGAAGGGGTCGATCGACGCGACCAGCACACCGGCGAAGCTGCCGTCGCCGTTGTCGATGCGCCGCGTCAGCTGAACCGACCATTTGCCGGACGCTCTGCCGAACACCGGCTTGCCGATGAACAGCCCGGCATTCGGGTTGTTGACGTGGACGCGGAAATGCTCGCGGTCGGCCAGATGGACGCGGGCCGGCGCATCCTCCACGCTGGTGTGGATGAGGTCGCCATGCCCGTCGATCACCGCCAGCTGGAGCAGGATGCCCGACCGCTCCACCGCTTGGCGCAGCATGCGGGTCAGGCCGGGGGTCCAGCTGTCGCCATGCTCGTGGTAGTCGTCGATCAGGAACAGCAGGATCTGGTCGGCCTCGGCCAAGGTCCGGGTCGCCTGCTCGGCGACGACACGGGCGAGGTTGCCGGTGTCGCGCTCGGCCCGCGCCATCGCCTCGGCATCGTCGTAATGGGCGAGCGCCAGGGCCGCCGCCCACAGCCCGGCGGCGATCACCAGGGTCGCCGTCCAGATGGCGGCGATGAAGCCCTGCAGATGAAGGCGCCCGCCCATCAGCGCCGCTCTCCCGCGCCGTCCGCCTGCCGCGCCCCGCCCGCGGCGAGCACCGCCAACCCGCGCGCCAGCCACGGCAGATCGACCGGCAGCGGCAGCAGCAGGTCGGCCGGACCGCCGGCTTCGGCCTTCAGCTCCCCGGAAGCGGGACCCGCCGCGGCGTAGAGGACGCAGGGCAGGTCCGCCCGCAGCGCCTTCAGGCGGCGGGCCAGCGCCCTGCCTGCCGGAAGCGCGCTCAGTCCCGGCCCGATCACCACCGCATCGAAGAAGACCGGCTCGTCGGTGACGACCTCCAGCGCTTCGCGAAGATCCTCGCAGACCGAAACCTCGAACCCCTGCCGCTCCAGCCCGGCCTGGAACCGGTCGCCGGACGCCGGATCGGCATCCACCACCAGGATCTTGCACGTCAGCGCGACAGGGCGCCGCGCCGGGGCTTTCGCCGCGCGCGGGAAGGACGCCGCCGGGGCCGGGGCCGGGGACCGGGACTGGGACTGGGCCGGCGATTCGGCGGGGATGTGGAGCCGCACCGCCGTGCCCTCCGCCGGGTGGGTCAGCAGGCTGAGGCCGCCGTCGTGGCGCCGCGCCGTCTGCAGCGCCGCCGGCCAATGGGCGTCCTCCTTCACGGCCGTCTGGCCACGGCGGTAGCAGGCGCGGGCGGCAAGCAGGGGATCGGCCAGCCCCGCCAGCACCTCGTCCGCCAGCGGCGGGCCGTCGACCCGCAGTTCGAACAGGGCGTGCGGACCCGACAGCGGCGTCAGCAGCGGGCGGACGGTCCAGCCGGCCGCCGCCGCGTCGGCATCCGGATCGTCCGCGTCCGCCGGGAAGAAGGCGCGCAGGCAGAGCCGGGCATCGCCGCGCCCGCCGGTGGCGGCGAGGATCTCCGCCGCCAGTCCGGCCAGTGTCCGCGCCAGCAGGCCGGCGTTGCAGATGGGATCGGGCGTACCGGCGTCGTGACGGATGGAAAGGCTGCCCGGCGGCGGCGGCACCGTGCGCAGGAGCGTCGCGGCCTCGTCCAGAACCGTCGCGGCCCGTTCGGGCTTCAGATGGACCGGCTCCGCCCTGGCTTCCGACGCCAGCCTGCAAAGGCCGGAACAGGCGCGGTCGACGGCGGCGGCGGCCCGGCTGGCATAGTCGGCCTGGGGCGAGCCGGCCGGCAGGTCGCCGACGAGGAAGTCGGCATAGCCGGCGACCGCGCCCAGCGCATTGTTCATGTCGTGGACGATGGCGCCGACAAGACCGGCCCGGGCATCCATCGCCGCGATCTGCTGGCCGCGCAGCCGCCGGGACGCCTGCCGGCCGCACTCCCGCAGCGCCTCCTCAAGTGCCGCAATCGCGGCGGAGCTGTCCGCCTCCGGCGCGTCCGCCCTATCCGCCCTAGCCACCCCGTCCGCCCTGCCCGCCGATGCGGAAGGAACAGGTTCGGACTGGGCCTGCGGCCTTTCGTCTCCTGCGGGACGGCGGCGCGCGCTCCGGATCGACAGAAGCGCCAGCCCGCCCGCCGCACCGCTGCCGGCCGCCGTCAGGGGAAGCAGCCAGGGCACCGACTCGCGCAGGGGGTCGAGCGCGGACAGCAGAAGCACCACCGCCCCGGCCAGCGCGGCGAGCGCGGGCACCGCCACGCCGCTGCCGGAAATGCCGGCCGAAACCGCCGGAACGGTTCGGCCCGTTCGCGGCCCGGACAGGGAATGGTCGGATGGGCTCATCAGCGACTCGGAATGCGGCCGTATTACGGTTGCGCCCGCCCCTGCGGCGCCGGACGAAGACGAACGGCCGGGCCAGGAGAGCGAGAACGAGGCGACCATACCAGAAAGGACGGGATCATGCTGCTGGGACCACCCCTATGCGGTCCCCCATGTGACCATGCCACTCATCCACGGCAGTCTGGGCAGGCCACGGGGTCAGGACGGCGCCTCGTTCAGGCTGCGCGACAGCAGGCCGGCCTGCTGGGCGCGGCGCACGGCGTCGGTGCGGTTGCGTGCCCCCAGCTTGCGCAGGATGCGGCGGGTGTGCAGCTTGACCGTCACCTCCTGAAGGCTCAGGTGCCGCCCAATCTCCTTGTTGGTCGCGCCGGTGGCAAGCATCGACAGCACCTGCTGTTCCCGGTCGGTCAGGGGGGACGACGGCGCCCCCTCCCCCTCCGGGGACGGTCCCTCGCCCTCCTCCGCCTCGTCGATGTCGAGCGACAGGTCGGTCATGTGCATCAGGTCGAGCGCCACGCATTTCGGCACGAAGCTGCCGCCTTCCGCCACCAGACGCAGGGCCTGGGCCAGGACGCGGCGCGGCGTGGTCTTCGGCAGGAAGGCTTCGGCGCCGCAGCGCAGCACCTCCAGCGCGGTCAGCGCATCCTCCGCCCCGGTCACGACGGCGACCGGCCCCTGGACCCCCGACTGGCGCAGCACGCTGATCGGGTCGCTCCCCTCCGCACCCGGCATGCGCCAGTCGAGAACGATCAGGTCGTACCGGAAAGCCGCGGCGTGGGCGCTGTCGTCCGAATTCCGCAAGACGGGCAGTTCCGACAGCGAACCAATGCAGCCGACCTCCGCATCCGGCCATGCCTGACGGATCGACAGCTCAAGCGCGTCCCGGAACAGGGGATGGTCGTCCGCCACCAAGATCTTCATCAACCAGCCTCCGGCACCCTCGGCCAAAACTCATCCTAAGGTATCAACATTCGCTGTTATGCCGGCCGAAATCTTAAGTTTTCGTGGCTTTGCCATATTTCACGTCGGTCACAGTCTGCAACCGCCGCCGGCGCGGCTTTTCCCGTACCGCGGGATAATATCCCCACTATCCCGTTTCCCGCCTCCGCTATCCCAGACACAGCGGGTGCGCGCGCCGGTGGACGTCTATGCTGAGGTATAGCGATTTCCATCCGGCGCAACCCGCCGGTGTACGGCGGACGACGGAAGCGGCGACCATGGACATGACCCTTTACGAGCTGCGGCCCAAATCCGCTCCCGCCGCCGCTCCCGCCGGTTCCGTCCTGCTGGTCGACGACGATCCCGATTTCCGCGAGATGGTGCGCTTCGCCTTCCTCCGCGCCGGATACGGTGTGCTGGAGGCGGAGAACGGCAACGCCGCGCTGGCCATCATGGCCGACCACGCGGTCGATCTGGTGGTGACCGACATCATCATGCCGGAGGCCGACGGGTACGAGGTGATCCTGAGGCTGAAGGAGCAGAAATCGCGCCCGCCCCTGATCGCGGTGACCGGCGGCAGCCTGCGCCTGCGGATGGAACTGCCGGGGATGGCCCGGCTGCTGGGCGCCGAGGCGGCCTTCGAAAAACCTGTCGACCTGAAGGCCCTGCTGGCCGAAGCCGACCGGCTGATCGCCGCCCGCAAGGCGGCCGAACACAAGACAGGCGAGCACGAGGCGGGGACCGCAGGATGAACATCCTCATCGTCGACGACGACCGCACCAACCTGTTCATCATGGCCGCCATCGTCCGCCGGCTGGACGATGCCGAACCGGTCACGATGGAAAGCCCGCTCGACGCCGTCGAATGGCTGCGCTGGAACGAGCCCGACCTGATCCTTCTGGACCAGATGATGCCGGACATGGACGGCATGGAACTGCTGCGCCACATCCGCGACGATGCGCGGCTGGACACCGTCCCGGTGGTGATGGTCACCGCCAACACGGCGGTCGACATCCGCGTGCGGGCACTGGACGAGGGCTGCAACGATTTCCTGACCAAGCCGGTCGTCGTGCCGGAGGTGCAGGCGCGGCTGCGCAACCTGCTGGCGCTGCGCCAGAGCCGCGCCCTGCTGCGCGACCGCGCCGCCCTGCTGGCCAACGAGGTGGAGCGGGTGACCGCCGCCCTCCAGCGCCAGGGGGAGGAGTTGGTCAACCGCCTGTCGCGCGCCTCCGAATACCGCGATCCCGAAACCGGCGCCCATATCGAACGGATGGCGCTCTATTCACGGCTGATCGCCGAAGCGGCCGGCTGCGGCGCCGCCTATGCCCAGGAACTGATGAAGGCGGCGCCGATGCACGACATCGGCAAGATCGGCATCCCCGACATGATCCTGCTGAAGCCTGGACGCCTGACCCCGGAGGAGATGACGGTGATGCGCCAGCATGCCGCCATGGGCCACCGCATCCTGGCCAACAGCGACATCCCGCTTCTGCGGCTGGCGGCGGAAATCGCGCTCGGCCATCACGAGAAGTTCGACGGCACCGGCTATCCCAACGGTCTGGCCGGGACCACGATTCCGCTGTCCGGCCGCATCGTCGCCATCGCCGACGTGTTCGACGCCCTGACCTCCACCCGCCCCTACAAGCGGTCATGGACCCTGGAGGAGGCGCGCGCCTACATGGTCCAGAACCGCGGCCGGCATTTCGACCCGTCCCTGCTCGACTCCTTCCTGTCGCGCTGGGACGAGGTCTGCAGGATCCACCACGAGAACGCCGACGAGCTGCCGCATCCGATCCCGCTCGACGTATGAGCCGAGGGGGGGCCTTCAGTTGACGATGCGCCAGGTCCCGTCGGGCTGGAGGCAGGCGGTGCCGTAGACCGGCTGCGACCGGCCACCGACCATGGCTCGGCTCTGGTATTCGCGGCATTGCTGACCGCTGCGCGAATAATAGGCCGGGCCGGCAGGATCGACGCCGACCGCGGCCGGCGGCGGCGCATAATATTGGACCGCCGGCGGCGGCGCATAGACGACCGGCGGCGGTGCGTAATACTGCACCACCGGCGGCGGGGCATAATAGTGGTAGGGGCGGTAATAGCCGTAGCCGGGGAAAACCGGCCCGATGCCGATGCCGACCGACACCGACGTGCGCGCCTGCGCCGTTCCCGGAACCGACACCACCGCGGCGGCGGCCACGGCCGCCAGCATCACAGCACCCAGGGCGACCGCCCTCCGCACCGTCTTCATCATCCGTCTCCCGCCACGACGCAGGACTGCGGTCCCGCCGATCGCATGGCTCCGGCAGGCATCATACACCTGTCCCGCGGCGCATCACAGGGGCTGCGCGCGCGGGGCCCCGTCCAGGGCGGTATGCAGGACGATCAGATGTCGAGCGGCAGGTTGTCGGGGTCGAAGCCCAGCTGCTCCACGATGGCGCGGGCGAGCGGGATGCTGGTCTCGAACCGCCATTCGGCCATGCCGGGGCGGTATTCCGACACGTTGGGGCGGCCATTGGCGAAGCGGCGCGGGTGCAGCTCGTACCAATAGATGTCGCCCAGCGACACGCCCTGTTCCTTCGCATAGGCCTCGGCGATGCGGGGCCAATCATTCACGGCAGGCTGGGGCGACCCGGTCGCCTTGGCGATGTCGGTCTGTTCCAGGAAAGCGACGATGCGCTTCCCCTCGCGCTCGAAATCGGCGACCCGGATGGTGACGGGCTGCTTTCCTTCACGCTGATAGGTCCACTCGCGGTTCTTTTCGACCAAGGCCTTGTCCACGGCAAATGCTCCGGTTCACTCCTGCAAAGGCTAACCGACCGGCCCGCCTTAAGCCAACTGTTCCGTTGCCTTATCCGAACAGGCACAAGGCTTCCCAGCCCGTACCGCCCGGCAAGGCGGATCGCAGGTTACCAAAGCACGCAGCTTTTTCTTTGTATACGGGAATTGTGACGCCCGGCGACCGGCCGGGCGCCTCGTTGCTCTTCTCCCTCAGTATCCGATGGTCATGCCGTCGGGGTTGCGCGGATCGGAATAGCCGTACAGCCCGTCGTCGCGCAGCTGGATGGTCTGTGTGCGGCCCATCGTCGGCTTCACCGCCACCTTGTGGCCCATCTGTTCCAGCAGCCGCACGGTGTCGGGGCTGAGCCCCTTCTCCACCCGCAGTTCATCCGGGGTCCATTGGTGATGGACGCGCGGCAGGGCGGCGGCCTCGGCCGGGTTCATGTTGAAGTCGATGTGATCGATCACCGTCTCCATGGTGGTGGTGATGATGCGGCTGCCGCCGGGGCTGCCGGTGACCAGCCAGGGCTTGCCGTCCTTCAGCACGATGGTCGGCGACATCGAGCTGAGCGGCCGCTTGTAAGGCTGGACGGCGTTGGCGTCGCCGCCGACCAGACCGAAGGCGTTGGGCACGCCCGGCTTGGCCGAGAAATCGTCCATCTCGTTGTTCAGCAGGATGCCGGTGCCCTCGGCGACGATGCCGCTGCCGAAGTTGAGGTTCAGCGTGTAGGTGGTGCTGACCACGTTGCCCTGGCTGTCCGCCACCGAGAAATGGGTGGTCTGGTCGCTCTCGTAGGGCGCCGGCTTGCCGGGCTTGATGCTGCTGGCCGGGGTCGCCTTCTCCGGATCGATCTTCGCCGCCAGCTCGTCGGCGTATTTGCGCGAGGTCAGCCCCTTCACCGGCACCTTGGTGAAGTCGGGATCGCCCAGATATTCGGAGCGGTCGGCATAGGCGAGCTTCATCGCCTCCGCCATCAGGTGGATCGCCTTGGCGCTGTCGGGGCCGTAGTCCTTCAACGGCCAGCGTTCCAGGATGTTCAGCATCTGGATGATGTGCGTCCCGCCGGAGCTGGGCGGCGGCATCGACTTGACGGTGTAGCCGCGGTAGGTGCCGCTGACCGGCTCGCGCTCCACCACCTTGTAGGCCTTGAGATCCTCCTTGGTGATGTAGCCGCCGTGCTTGGCCATTTCCGCCGCGATCTTCTCGGCGATGGCGCCTTCATAGAAGGCCTTCGCCCCCTGCTGGGCGATCATCTCCAGCGAGTTGGCGAGGTCGGGGTTCGCCAGCGTCTCGCCGGCGGTCAGCGGCCGGCCGTCCTTGAAGAAGATGGCTTTGGTGGCGTCCCACGCCGCCAGATGGTCGCGCTCGACCTCCAGCAGGCCGGCCAGCTGCGGCGTGACGGTATGGCCGTCCCGCGCCAGCTTGATCGCCGGGGCCATCACGTCGGCCAGCTTCATCGTGCCGTATTTTTCCAGCGCATGGGCCAGCCCGGCGACGGTGCCGGGGATGCCGACCGCCAGATGGGTGTAGAGCGAGCGGTCGGGGACCACCTTGCCCTGCTGGTCGAGATACATGTCGCGGAAGGCCTTGGCCGGGGCCATCTCGCGGAAGTCGATGGCGACGTCCTTGCCGCTCTTGGCGTCATGGACGACCATGAAGCCGCCGCCGCCGACATTGCCGGCGTTCGGCAGCACCACCGCCAGGGCAAAGCCGACGGCCACCGCCGCATCGACCGCATTGCCGCCGCGCTTGAGGATGTCGACGCCGATCTCGGTCGCCAGCCGGTGTTCGGAGGCGACCATCCCGTTCTCGCCGCGGACGGGATAGAAGATGTCGTAGCCGATGTCGTAGCGGACCGAGGCCGGTGCGGAGGTGGCTTTCTGGGCGAGCGCCGGCACCGGCAGAACCAGGGCCGAGCCGACGCAGAGCGCCGCCAACGCCGCGACGGCGGAACGGGATCGGATAGCGGGGAACCACATGCGGTGAATCTCCTGAGCGGGACGTCAGGTCAGGGGCCGCAGCCCGGGTCGAGGCAGGATGTCACACCCGCCTTCCCCGGTCTTCACCCCGTCGCTGGTCTACCCAACAATTCACCATCAGGGTTAATGGCGTCGCGCATTCCCGTGAATGGAATGCGACAGACGGTGAACGGATCCGATCCGATGCACCACCGGTCAGTAGGTCTCCGCCATGCGCGAACGGCCGACCTGCCCCGACTCGCCATAGGAGCCGCCCTGGGGGCCGTCATGGCCCAGCTGGTCATGCTGGTGGCCGGACAGGCGTTCCTTGACCGGGCAATGGCCGCTCATGCCGCGGGCGACCAGGGCGGCGCCGACCAGCCCCATGATGGCGCCGGGAATGCTGGCGCCCTTGCGCAGGCCGCCCGCCGCGACGGCAAGGCCGAGGCCGGTCGAGACGATGCGCTCGCCCATGCCCATGTTGGTGTGGCCTTCGAACACGCTGTCGTAAGCGTCGCGGATCGTCGATTGGGCGTTCATGGCTGCTCCGGGGCTGGAATGGACTGGGACCGCCCTTCCAACGCCGCGACGCCCCTTCCTGTTCCCTTGGGCCCTGTCCCCTCCGGAGACCTCACGGGGCAGCTCAGCCCTCCACCGCCGCCATGTCGCGGATGGAGCGGACCAGCCGGGACGGTTCGATCGGCTTGGACAGCACCGTCAGGTCCACCTCCTGCGCCGCGGCGGTGGAGGTCAGATCCTCGGCATAGCCGGTGACCATCAGGATCGGCGTCGAGACGCTCCTTGCGCGCAGGGTGCGGGCCATCTCCAGCCCGGTCATCCCCGGCATCATGTGGTCGGTAACGATCACGTCCGGCCGGAAACCGTGGTCGAGCAGCGAGAGGGCCGCCGCCGCGTCGGCCGCCTCGCGCACCGCGAAGCCCGCCTGTTCCAGATAGCCGGCGGTGGCGCTGCGCACCAGCGCCTCGTCATCCACCAGCAGGACGGCGCAGCCCTCGCCGATGCCGGCCGCGTCCGTCCTCTCCGTCTCCGGCGCCGGGGGCGCGGCGATTCCGGCGGAGGGAGCATCCAGCTCCTGACGGGCGCGCGGCAGATAGAGCGTCACCGTGGTGCCCAGCCCCTGCCGGCTGTCCAGCTCCACCCCGCCGCCGGACTGGGTCGCCAGCCCGTGCACCATGCTGAGGCCCAGCCCGGTGCCGCGCCCGACCTCCTTGGTGGTGAAGAAGGGTTCGAAGGCGCGGGCCTGCACCTCGGCCGGCATGCCGGTGCCGGTGTCGCGCACCCGCAGCACGACATAGTCGCCGGCCGCCATCCCGAGCACCGGCCCGGCGCCGACCGACCGGTTGCCGGCCAGGATCCACAGCGTGCCGCCGCCGGGCATGGCGTCGCGGGCGTTCAGCGCCAGGTTCAGCACCGCCATTTCCAGTTGGGTCGGGTCGATCATCGCCGGCCACAGGTCGGGGGCGACCTCCGTCTCGATGCGCACCGACTGGCCCAGCGTGCGGGCGAGCAGGCGGCTGACCCGCTCCACCAGCGCCGCGACGTCGACGGGAACCGGGCGAAGCTGCTGCCGGCGCGAGAAGGCCAGCAGATGCTGGGTCAGGGTGGCTCCCCGCTCCACCGCCTGCAAGGCCAGCCGCGCCGGTCCGGCGATGCGCTCGTCTTCGGTGCGGCTGCCGATGACATGCAGGTTGATGCCGATGGCCTGCAACAGGTTGTTGAAATCATGGGCGACGCCGCCGGTCAGCTGGCCGATCGCCTCCATCTTCTGGCTCTGGCGCAGGGCGTGTTCGGCCTGCTCCCGCCCCTCCACCGCGCGGCGGGCGGCATCCATCGCCCAGGTCGCCGCCTCGTACGCGCTGAACTGGCGGGCCAGCGCCCACAGCGACAACAGCAGCGCGGCGATGCCGACGGTTCCGGCGGCCCCGATGGTCCAGGCCTGGATGCGCCAGTCGCTCAGCACCGCGTCCAGCCTGCGGGTGACGTTGACGACCAGCGGATAGTCGGCCAGCGCCCGCGTCGCCACCAGACGGGCGCCGTCGTTCAGCCCCTTGGCGGAAAGGAAGACGCCCGACTTCGCACGCGCCAGCACCGTCAGGAACTGGCGCTGGCCCACCGCCCGGCCGATATCCGGCAGCATCGGATGGCGGGCCAGCAGGAGGCCGTCGCGCCGCCACAGGCTGATGCTGCCGTCGCCGTCCGGCTGCAGCGCCTTGTAGATCCGCTCGAAATAGCTCAGCTCGATGGCGCCCAGCACCAGCCCGACGAAAGCGCCGTCCGGGCCGCTGATCCGGCGGGCCAGATAGATGGTCCAGCTGCCGTTGCCGCGGTTCTGGACCGGTTCGCTGATGAAGGGCTCGTCGGTATCGTGGTCGCGCAGATAGGCGAAATAATCCCGGTCGGACACGTTGACCGGCGGAATCGGGTAATAGCGCGAGAAGTTGATCAGGTGGCCGTCGGCCGCGATCATCGTCACCGCGTCCAACTGCGGCAGTCCGGAGATCCGCGCCCGCAGCATCTGGTAGGTGTCGCGCCCGCCCATCCGGCGGACATAGTCTTCGGGCGTGGCGATGCCGTCCGCCTTCAGCTGCTCGATGATCGTGGTCAGCACCAGATCGACGCTCTGCGTCGCGCTGGCCGTCTGTTCCGCCAGCGACAGGTTCAGGGTGGACAGCTCGCGCTCCGCGCCCGCCAGTTCGCGTTCGCGCATGCTGACGATGTAGTGGATCGTCGCCGTCAGCAGCACGGCAACCGACAGCCCGCCGATCAGCAGCAGGATGCGCAACGGCCGGCTGGCGCGCAGATGGCCCAACCAATGGTAGGCCGGCGGAACCGGCGTGCCACCGTCCGGCCGCGCGGTCCTTTCGGGAGAGATCAAAGCTTGCCTATAGTTTAGTGACGCATCGATCGACCGGAATGATCCAAGGGCCATAACGCCGCGTCAAGCTTATCAAGGTAAATAGGGCCTTAACGATTTCAGCCTCCAGGCCGCCGCCTCGCGACGGGGCGGGCACTCAGGCCCGCGCCCGCGCCGGGGACGGCAGTTTCAGCACCGACAGCGCCAGCCCGGCGAAGACCAGCAGCCCGCCACCCAGCTTTGCCGCGGTGAAGGTCTCGCCCAGCAGCAGCGCGCTGGAACTCATGCCGAAGATCGGCACCAGCAGCGAGAAGGGGGCGACCAGGCTGGCCGGGTAATGCCGCATCAGGAAGCCCCAGGCGGCGAAGCCGAACAGCGTCGCCGCCGCCGCAATGTAGACCAGCGATCCGACCCCGACCAGCGTCAGCGTGGTGAAGGCGTGAAGGATGCGGTCCGGCCCCTCCAGCGCCAGCGACATCGCCAGCACCGGCAAGGGTGGGATCAGGCTGACCCAGACCATCAGGCTGAACAGATCGGGAGCCTTGGCCTGCTTCATCACGATGTTCGACACGCCCCAGGCCGCCGCCGCCGCCAGCGTCAGCCCGAGACCGAGCAGCGAGTCGCCCGCCGGCATCTCCAGCGCGATCAGCCCGACGCCGGCGAAGGCGACCAGCATGCCGCCGATCTGCCGCGGCCCCGGCCGGTCGCCCAGCACGAAGGCGGCGAAGATGGCTGTGAAGAAGGCCTGCGCCTGCAACACCAGCGAGGCGAGCCCCGCCGGCATGCCGACGTCGATGCCCAAAAACAGCAGCGGGAACTTCACCACGCCCAGCATAACGCCGATACCGATCACATAGCGCCAGGGTACCGGCGGCCCCTTGCCCCAGCCCACCACCACCACCGGCAGCGCCGCCAGCGCGAAGCGCAGGCAGGAGAAGAGCAGCGGCGGGAAATCGCGCAATCCGACCTTGATCGCGACGAAGTTGAAGCCCCAGACGGCGGCGACCGCCACCGCGAGCAGGATGTGGGAAGCACGCATGATGGGGAGGCTAAACGGGCGCCGCGGGGGCGGTCAATCGGCCGCAGGGCGCGCTTTCCGCGTGGCTGACCTGCGCCCCGCAACCAAGGGCTGGCGTCACGAATCCGCGTGCAGGATCCGGCATTCGTCCGACGCGTTCATCGCCCAGGACGATCCCCCCAGCAGCATCGTGCCGAGTTCCCCCAGCCCGGTGCTGCGGAAGCTGACGCGGTGGGCGCGGGCCAGCGGCTCCATCTCCTCCAGAAAGCCCTTGGTCGGCACGGCGACATAGAGGCTGCCGTTGGGCAGGCCGCGGGCGCTCAGCGACAGGCGCGTCCCCAGGTCGGGGCTGACGGTCAGGTCGTAACGTTCGCCGGGCTTCACCACCGCGCCGCTGTCCGACGGGGTGAAGCCCGACAGGATAAAGCCCGATTCGACCGAGGCGGTGCGGAAGGTCAGCCGCGGCGCGGCGTTCTGCCCGATCGGGATCCCGCGCTCGGCGACGCAGAAGCGCTTGCCGCTCGGCGGCGCGTGGATGGTGACGGTCCAGCCCTTGCCGGAACTGAATGGCTTGGCCGGCCCATCCTCCAGCCCGGCGGCGGGCGGCGGCGAGGCCGGCTGCTGCGGCACGGTCTCGCAGGCGGCGAGCGCCAGCGTCAAGCCGGCCAGCAGGGCAAAAGGCGTCGCCGCCCGGACGGCGCGGCGGCCCCTGAAGGCCGGCCACGGTCGGGCGACGGGTGCAAGGTGCGGCCGATCCATCGCGGCGTCCTCCCCATCCCTGGTCATGATGCGGCGACTTCCATACCACGTTCGCATGCGCCCGCGCGACGGTCGCGGGAAGCCTCCGGCCTGTGCTAGAACCGGGGGCCCCTGTCGCAGCAAATCTCCGGTTGCCATGCCCCACGCCGACTTCATCCACCTGCGCGTCCATTCCGCCTATTCGCTGTCGGAAGGTGCGATCAAGGTGAAGGAGCTGGTCAAGCTCTGCCTGAAACAGCAGATGCCGGCCGTCGCGGTCACCGACACCGGCAACCTGTTCGGCGCGCTGGAATTCGCGCTGGCGGCGTCCGATGCCGGCGTTCAGCCGATCATCGGCACCGTGCTCGGCATCACCCGCGTCGGCCCGGCCCAGACCAAGCCCGGCCTGCCCGGCAAGGCGGCGGCCACCCCCGACCAGATCGTCCTGCTCTGCCAGAACGAGGAGGGATATCGCAACCTGACGGCGCTGGTGTCCAAGGCCTTCCTGGAGTCGGACCCGCTGGCCGGCCCGCAGGTGACGCTGGACGCGCTGGAGGGGCGGTCCGCCGGGCTGATCGCGCTGACCGGCGGACCCGGCGGCTCCATCGGCCGGCTGCTGCACGAGGGGCAGAAGGATCTGGCGCTCGACGTTCTCGAACGGCTGAAGCGGCTCTTTCCCGGCCGCCTCTATGTCGAGCTGCAACGGCACGAGGGTGGGCGCGGCCATTTCGCCACGGTGGAGAACGCCGTCGAGCCGGCGCTGATCGACCTTGCGTACAAGCACGACCTGCCGCTGGTCGCCACCAACGACTGCTATTTCGCCACCGCGGACATGTACGAGGCGCACGACGCGCTGCTCTGCATCGCCGAGGGCGCCTATCTCAGCCAGGAGGACCGGCGCCGCCTGACTCCCGACCACCGCTTCAAGTCGGCGGAGGAGATGCGGCTGCTGTTCGCCGATCTGCCGGAGGCGGTGGACAACACGGTGGCCATCGCCCGGCGCTGCTCCTTCCTGCTGAAGCCGATCAAGCCGATCCTGCCGCCGTTCGCCTGCGAGGGCGGCCGCACCGAGGATGACGAGCTGCGCGCCCAGTCGCGCGCCGGCCTGGAGATGCGGCTGGAGAAGGTCGTCTTCACGCCCGACATGACGCCGGAGCAGCGCGAGGAAACCCGCAAGACCTATTTCGAGCGGCTGGAGTTCGAGCTGGACGTCATCGTCAAGATGAAGTTCCCCGGCTACTTCCTGATCGTGTCGGACTTCATCAAATGGGCGAAGAACCAGGACATCCCCGTCGGCCCCGGCCGCGGGTCGGGCGCCGGCTCCGTCGTCGCCTGGGCGCTGACCATCACCGATCTAGACCCGCTGCGCTTCGGTCTGCTGTTCGAGCGCTTCCTGAACCCCGAACGCGTGTCGATGCCCGACTTCGACATCGACTTCTGCCAGGACCGCCGCGAAGAGGTCATCCGCTACGTCCAGAACAAGTACGGCTACGACCGCGTCGCCCAGATCATCACCTTCGGTAAGCTGCAGGCCCGCGCCGTGCTGCGCGACGTCGGCCGCGTGCTGCAGATGCCCTACGGGCAGGTCGACAAGATCTGCAAGATGGTGCCGAACAATCCTGCCAACCCGGTGACCTTGCAGCAGGCGCTGGACAGCGAGGAGATGCTGCGGCAGGCGCGCGACAGCGACGACACCGTTCGCCACCTGATCGACATCGCGCTGAAGCTGGAGGGTCTCTACCGCCACGCCTCGACCCACGCCGCCGGCGTGGTGATCGGCGACCGGCCGCTGCAGGAACTGGTGCCGCTGTACCGAGACCCGCGCTCCGACATGCCGGTCACCCAGTTCAACATGAAGTATGTCGAACAGGCCGGTCTGGTGAAGTTCGACTTCCTCGGCCTGAAGACGCTGACCGTGCTGAAGACGGCGGTCGACCTGATCGCCGAGAAGCCGGACCTGACCACCGTCCCGCTGGACGACGAGAAAAGCTACCAGCTGCTCAGCCGGGCCGAGGCGACCGGCGTGTTCCAGTTGGAAAGCTCGGGCATGCGCGACGTTCTGCGCCGGCTGAAGCCGAACCGGCTGGAGGACATCATCGCGCTGGTGTCGCTCTACCGCCCCGGCCCGATGGACAACATCCCGAAATACATCCGGGTGAAGAACGGCGACGAAAAAGCCGACTACATGCATGACAGCCTGGAAGGCATCCTGAAGGAGACCTTCGGGATCATGATCTACCAGGAACAGGTCATGCAGATCGCCCAGGTGCTGTCCGGCTATTCGCTGGGCGGCGCCGATCTTCTGCGCCGCGCCATGGGCAAGAAGATCAAGGAGGAGATGGACAACCAGCGCAAGATCTTCTGCGACGGCGCGGAGGCACGCGGCGTGAAGGCCGATCTGGCCAGCATGATCTTCGATCAGGTCATGAAGTTCGCCGGCTACGGCTTCAACAAGTCCCACGCCGCCGCCTATGCCCTGGTCGCCTACCACACCGCCTATCTCAAGGCGAACCACCCGGTGGAGTTCATGGCGGCGTCGATGACGCTCGACCTCGGCAACACCGACAAGCTGAACGTCTTCCGGCAGGAGCTGGCGCGGCTGCGCATCAAGCTGCTGACGCCGGACATCAACAAATCCGACTCCATCTTCGGGGTGGAGCAGTTGCCCGATGGAGCCAAGGCGGTGCGTTACGCGCTGGCCGCGGTCAAGGGCGTCGGCCAGCCCGCCATGCGGGCGGTGGTGGAGGAGCGGCGGAAGAACGGCCCGTTCAAGAGCCTGTTCGACTTCGCCCGCCGGCTGGACCTCAAGACCATCAACAAGCGCCAGCTTGAGAACCTCGCCTGCGCCGGCGCCTTCGACGGGCTGAACCCCAACCGCGCCCAGGTCCATGCCGCGCTGGAGACCATCATCCGCTATGCCCAGGCGGAGGCGGCGGAGCGCGACAGCGGCATCGGCAATCTCTTCGGTGGCGGTGGCGGCGGTCTGCCCGAACCCGACCTGCCCAAGGTCAAGGATTGGGAACCGCTGGAGAAGCTGAAGCACGAGTTCGGCGCAATCGGCTTCTACCTGTCGGCCCACCCGCTCGACGCCTACTCCGGCCCGCTCGGCCGGATGAAGGTGGTGCGCTCGGCCGATCTGGCGAACGTCGCCAAGGCCGGCGGCATGACCCGCCGCGCGATGGCCGGCATCATCGTGTCGAAGAAGGAGAAGACTTCCAAGTCCGGCAACCGCTTCGCCTTCGTCGAGCTGTCGGACGCCGCCGGCGGCTACGAGGTCACGCTGTTCTCGGAAATCCTGGCGGCCAACCGCGCCCTGCTGGAGCCGGGCAACGCGGTTCTGCTGACCGTCGACGTCCAGTTGAACGGTGAAGAGATCCGCCTGACCTGCCAGGAGATCAAGCCGCTGGAGGAGGCCGTCGCCTCGGTCAGCGCCGGCCTGCGCGTCGTCCTGCGCGATCCCGGCCCGATCGAGCATCTGCGCGCCACGCTCGACCGGCTGTCGCGCGGCAAGAGCCGCATCAACGTGCTGGTGGAGGTCGATCCGCTGAAGGAGATCGAGATCGAACTGCCCGGCAGCTACACCATCACCGCGCAGAGCCGCTCGGCCCTGAAGGCGGTGCCGGGCGTGGTGGAGGTGGCGGAGCTGTAAGGCCGCCTATTTGAACTTGGTGCCGAAGAACTGGCCGAACTGGGTCTTGTGCGTATCCTTGCGCTCCTTGACCATCTTGCTCGAACTGTTCAGGGGAACCCGGTAGTAGACGACCCAGTTCTCCGGCCGGTTTTCCAGCCAGGGTTCGCAATTTTCGCAGGGACTGTAATCGACGTAGACGTGGCAACGCCCGTTTCCGTCGGTCCACAGCGCGTATTGGTTCTCGCCGATCAGGATCGCGGTCTGTTCCGCGTGCTGTTCGCGCTGCGACGATGCGAAGGGATTGTTCGGGTTGATGTCGTCCGACATGTCGTTGAAAACCGGATCAAGCCCGGCATGCAGACGGGACGAGCCGAAGCAAACGGAGAAGTTGGCGTAGGTCGGCAGCGACGCGGTCTTCTTCACCGCGACCGCGGCGTTGCACGACTCATAACCGAATCCCAGGCTCTTGAAGCCGTGGAAAAACACGAAATGGCTCTTCGCCGCGGCGTAGAGATCCAGTCCGGGGCTGCCCTGCGGAAGGACGTCCGTGCTGAGGTCGTACATCTGATGGATGGTCATGTCTCGCTCGTCCATAAGAGGAATGCGATCTGAATGCAGCACGCCAGGGGTGGAAAACCTGGAGATAGGGAAGACTAACACGGGTGCATGCCGCACACCACCATGGTGGCGGCGACAGTGGCCGTCAGGCCGATTGGGCATTGTTCCCCCTGCCAGGCTCGGTTAAGGGTGAGGGCCTTCAGCCATCCCGTCCCCGCCCGATGCCCCGCTCTCCCACCGCCTTCGGCCGCTTCATCGCCATCGACTGGTCCGGCGCCCGCGGCAAGCGCTATGCCGGCATCGCCGTGGCGGAGTGCGGGATGGGCGACGCCGCCCCCCGGCTGGTCGAGGGACCGGGCGGCTGGTGGTCACGGACGGCCGTGTTCGACTGGCTGCGCGCGGACCTGTCCCGCGAACCGGCCTTGGTGGGGATCGACTGCGCCTTCTCCCTGCCCTTCGCGGTGGCCGCACGCGGCTTTCGCGGCCGGGAGGCGACGGCCTTCGACCTGTGGGACGCGGTGGAGGAGGCCTGCGCCGCCGAGCCCGATTTCGGCGGCGGCCCCTTCGCCAGCCATCCGCTGCACGGCGCCGGCTTCTGGCATGGCGGACCGCAGCCGGACTGGTACGAGGACCCGCACCGCGCCACCGAATGGGCCTGCCGCGCCGACGGGCTGGGCCACCCGCAGAGCCCCTACAAGCTGATCGGCTCGCGGCAGGTCGGCAAGGGCGCGCTGGCCGGCATGCGGGTGCTCCGCGCCCTGCGAACCGCCCTGCCCAGCCAACTTTCGGTCTGGCCCTTCGAGGATCCGGCGCCGGGGCAAAGCGTGATGGTGGAGATCTACCCGCGCCTGTTCCTGAAACACACCGGCTTCGGCCAGCGCAAGATCCGCGACGGCGGCGAAATGGACGAGGCGCTGCGTCGGCTGGGCTCGCACCCTTTGCAGCGCTCCGGTATGGTCAGCGACCATGACAGCGACGCGCTGGTGTCGGCCGCCGGTTTGCGCTGGCTCGCGGCAAAGGTGGCAGCCTGGACGCCGCCGGGACTGGACGATACCGCGCGGCGGCAAGAGGGATGGATTTTTGGGGTGGGGATGACCGGATCATGACGGCAATCGGCATCGCGCCGGCTCAGGACCTTGCGCGGGTTGCGCGCCGTCCGGCCATCGACGTGGCGCGCGGGCTGGCGCTGGTCGCCATGGCGGCCTATCACGGCAGCTGGGACGCCACCTATTTCGGGCTTGCCCGCTTCGACCTGTTGGGCGATCCGCTGTGGCTGGCGGCGCGCGCCGTGATCCTGTCGAGCTTCCTGCTGCTGGCCGGCATCGGGCTGGTGCTGGCGACCCGCGACGGGCTCGATCCGGGGCGCTTCCTGCGCCGGCTGGGACGGGTGGCGGCCGGGGCCGCGGCGGTGTCGGCGGCGTCCTACGCCCTGTTCCCCGACAGCCCGATCTTCTTCGGCGTGCTGCACCACATCGCGGTGGCGAGCGTCATCGGCCTCGCCTTCGTCCGCCTGCCGGCCGCCGTGACCCTGGCGACGGCGGCTGCCGCGGTGCTGATCGGCACGACACAAGGCTTCCCGATGTTCGACAGCCCGTGGCTGCGCTGGATAGGGCTGACCACGGTGGCGCCGGACTCCAACGATTTCGTCCCGCTGCTGCCCTGGATCGGCGGTGTTCTGGCCGGGATCGGGCTGGGGCGGCTGTGGCCGGCGATGGGCGAGGGCGTGGCGGTGACCGGCGGCGCCGGGCGGCTGCTGGCCCTGGCCGGACGGCACAGCCTTGCGGTCTATCTGCTGCACCAGCCGCTGCTGTTCGGCATCGCCTGGGCCGCGGCACAGCTGTCGCCGGTGGATACGCCTGCCGCACGCGATTTCCAGGCTGCCTGCGTGTCGAGTTGCGAGCGCGCCGGGGTACCGTCGGCGACCTGCACCGCCAATTGCAGTTGCGTGCAGTCGGAACTGGTGCGGATCGAGGTGTGGGAGGGCTTCGTCGCCAACCGCCTCAGCGAGCGCGATCAGCGCGGCCTTGAGGCCGCGGTCACCGCCTGCCGCAAGCCCTGACGGCAGCGAATCAGATGGCCCCGAATCAGACGGACTGCCGCTTTTCCAGCAGGCCGCGCAGCAGGTTGGTCAGCGTCTCGGCCAGCTTGTACTGCTCGTCGCCCGGCAACCCGGCGATGACGCCGGCGAAGTCGTTCAGCGGATCGTGGCGCAGCAGTTCCAGCGCCTTCGGCGTCGGGTGCAGCTGGGTGACGCGACGGTCCTCCGGAACCGGCACGCGAACCAGCAGCTCCTTGCCCACCAGCACCTCCACCATCTGCGAGGCGGCCCCGCGGGTGGTGGCGTGGAAGTCGGCGAAGGCCGACACCGTGCGCTGGCTGTTGTTGGCACCGGCGAAATAGCGCAGCGCCGTCCACTGCGACGGCTTCAATCCGTGGGTATAACCAAGGCTGTCGGCGATGTGGGCGATCTGAAGCATGACGTCGGCGATGGCCTGCGGCGACGCGCCGCCGGCATGCTCCGGTTCGGTGAAGTCCATGGCGGCTCCGATGGATCCGGCTCCCGTGGCGCCGACACCGATGTGTGCCCCGTTGTTCCGCATTGCCATCCGGCCCGCAGCAACGCCGCGCACTTTTGCAAAGTCCATTTCTTCCACTCTATAAAGTTTAGTGGCTATACGATGGCCGTATCAAAAGGCAGGCAGCTATCGCGGTGAGGCGGCAGCCACGTCGATCATGACACCATTACATATATTAGCGTGGTTGAACAAAAAACGGAACATCGAACACTTCATCTTTTTGTTGCAAATTGTCGCATTGCCTTGGGTCCGGTAACAGCACCGGAGTCCGGTGAACTCCAGGCAAACCCAGGCGAAAACGGCATGTCGGCCATGCCGGCGCGCTTTGTCGCCATGTTTCACTGGCGTAACCTTCGATTCGGCGGTATACGCGCGCGATGACCACATCCCCCGTTCCGAAGTCCGCATCGCCGGCCGCCGCCCAGACCATGGGCGCCCCGAAGGTCGGCATCGTCAGTCTCGGCTGCCCCAAGGCGCTCGTCGATTCAGAGCGCATCCTCACGCGCCTGCGCGCGGAGGGGTACGAGATCTCCCCCAGCTACGACGGCGCCGACGTCGTGCTGGTCAACACCTGCGGCTTCCTCGACAGCGCCAAGAAGGAGTCGCTGGACGCCATCGGCGAGGCGATCAAGGAGAACGGGCGGGTCATCGTCACCGGCTGCATGGGCGTGGAATCGGACATGATCCGGCAAATCCACCCCGACGTGCTGGCCGTCACCGGTCCCCACCAGTATGAACAGGTGGTCAACGCGGTGCACGATGCGGTGCCGCCGACGCACAACCCCTTCACCGATCTGGTGCCGCCGGAAGGGCTGCGGCTGACCCCGCGCCACTACGCGTACCTGAAGATTTCCGAAGGCTGCAACAACCGCTGCAGCTTCTGCATCATCCCCAGCCTTCGCGGCGATCTGGTCAGCCGGCCGATCCATTCGGTGCTGCGCGAGGCGGAAAAGCTGGCGGTCGCCGGCGTCAAGGAACTGCTGGTCATCTCGCAGGACACCAGCGCCTACGGCGTCGACGTGAAGTACAAGACGGAGAAATGGTACGACCGCGAGGTGCGCACCCGCTTCTTCGACCTGTGCAACGAGCTGGCGAACTTCGACCTGTGGGTCCGCCTGCATTACGTCTACCCCTACCCGCATGTGGACGAGGTCATCCCGCTGATGGCGGAGGGCAGGATCCTCCCCTATCTCGACATCCCGTTCCAGCATGCCTCGCCCACCGTGCTGAAGGCGATGCGCCGCCCGGCCGCCCAGGAAAAGCAGCTGGACCGCATCCGCAAATGGCGCGACGAGTGCCCGCATCTGGTCCTGCGCTCCACCTTCATCACCGGCTTCCCCGGCGAGACGGAGGCGGACTTCCAGTTCATGCTGGACTGGTTGAAGGAGGCCCAGCTCGACCGTGTCGGCTGCTTCAAGTACGAGCCGGTTGAGGGCGCCACCGCCAACGACCTGCCCGGCGCCGTCCCGGAAGAGGTCAAGCAGGAGCGCTGGGAACGCTTCATGGAGACGCAGAAGGCGATCAGCGCCGAGCGGCTCCAGCAGAAGGTCGGCTATACGCTGGGCGTGCTGATCGACGAGGTCGACGAGGAAGGCGCCATCGGCCGCTCCTACGCCGACGCGCCGGAGATCGACGGCAACGTCTTCCTGAACGGCGAGACCGGCCTGAAGCCCGGCGACATGGTCGACGTCACCATCGAGCATGCCGACGAATACGACCTGTGGGGCAGCGTCGAACGCGACCTGTAACCCTGGGCCAACCGCCAATGACACGCTGATGGAGAGCGCCATGCCCGTCACGCCGGACGATGCCAGGCTGATGGACGTCCAGCAGGGCGGGCGCTGCTTCTTCTGCGACGGGCCGGTGGGGGCGAAGGCCACCTTCGACCATCTGATCCCCCAGGCATACGGCGGGATCGACGATCCGTCCAACGTCGTGCTGGCGCACCGCCGCTGCAACCAACGCAAGGAAGACCGGCTACCGACCGCGGAGGAGCTGGATCGCTTCTTCGCGCTGCGCCGCTCCAGCCGGCTCGGCGTCTGGCCCCCCTTGCGCGCGCTGCGCGATGCGGACGAGTGGGCGGAGGAGGAGCGGTGGATGACGGTGGCCCAGGCGATTGCCCGGCAAAGCTGAGGCCAACCGCAACCACGACCGAAACCAATGCCGGCCGATCCGGTTAAGGGGTGACACCTTATATAATGGGAGAGCCCCGGATGACCGGCCAGCAGAACAAGCAGCCCCACACCGAACAGACCGTCCGCCACACCGAGGGCGAGCAGAACACCGGCAACCACAAGAAGCCGGATGCCCCCGACGCCAAGGGCGCCGACCGCTTCGGCGGCACCCGCGCCGGTGCCGAAAACGTCGAACCCAAGAAGTAAGCGGCCGGAATAGGGCCTTTTCGGGCTGGCATCGCACCGCCGGCCTGTGCGAGATCCGGGGGACGGCATCCAGGGACCCAATTTCCCCTAGCGACCGCCCCCACTTCGCACCCGTGACCTGATGGCCCCTTCGATCTTCAAGCGCTACAAGCTCCACTTCACCCGCCCGCTGCCGGGTTTGCGTCCGGGGCGGCCGGAACGCGACGCCATGGTGGAGCGGGTCCGGCGGCTGGCCAGCGAAAACGGCATGGCCGGCGACCTGCACACCATCGCCCCCAACGCCGGATTCGGCATCCTCGAAGTCCGCTGCACCGAACGTCTGGCCCGCCGCCTGTCCGACCTGTCGGAGATCGAAACCGTTCAGGAAGCCTGACCGATCCTTCCGGAAAGCGGCGGGCCATCAGGACAAACCCCGAGGGTCCGCCCAGTGGAATCCCGCATCGATCCGATCGGTTTCGTGATAGTTTGAGCCTGAAGCATTGTTCGGGCCGCATCGCGCATCGGCCCATGAGGGCGGCACGAGAAGGCCGCATAAGAAGGGGGATTCGTGGGACGCTTCCTACGGGGCGCGCTGGTGATGGTCGTGGTGCTGGCCGCGTTGGCGGGCAATGCGGGCCACCGGATCTACCACGATTACCAGGACACGCTGCAGCGCCGCTTCGCCATGGTCCGGGACATGGCCCGGCTGGTCGACGACCATGTCCACCGCACGGTGCGCACGGCCGACGTGGCGCTCGACCAGACCGCCGCGATGGTGGCGGAGGCCGGCGGCCCGCAGAAGGTCCGCGACCTGAAACATTGGACCCGGCTGCGCGAATATGCCGCCCAGGTCGAGGGCGCCGACGCCATCTGGATCTATGACGCCGACGGCCGGACCGTTCTGGAATCGGCCAGCTTTCCCAACCGCATTGCCGACTTCGCCGATCCGTCCGGGCTGGAGGCCCTGCGCGGCGGCGCCCGCCTGCATGTCGGTGCGGCGCAAACCGTTCGCAGCGGCGGCCAGCCGCCGGTCTTCCCGGTCTCGCGTCCTCTGTATGACGATGAAGGGCGTTTCGTCGGGATGGCGTCGGCAACGATCCGGGTGGATTCGCTGACCGATTTCTACGCCCTGCTGGGTGTCGAGTTCGATCCGCTGATCGGCGTCTACGGCCCGGCCGGCGAGGTCGTCGCCCGCCGCCCGGCCACCCTGGAGTCGGCCGGCAAATCGGTGGCCGGCGGGCTGCTGTTCCAATCCAAGCTGCGCGAGGCGCCGGAAGGGCAGTTCCTGCTGCAGTCGATGCTGGACGGGGTGCTGCGCATCGCCGCCTACCGGACGGTGCGCGACTATGGCCTGGTGGTGCTGACCGGCATCGGCCGGGACGAGGCGATGGCCGACTGGCGCACCCGCACCCTGCACACGGTGCTGGAGACGATCGTCGGGCTGCTGGCGATCCTGGCGATGCTGGGCTGGGGTCTGCGCTACCTCGACCGCGAGCGCAAGGCGCAGGTGGCGCTGGCCGAGGCACGCAGCGCCGTGGAGCGGACCAGCGCCGAGCGCGACGAGACCGCGCGGCTCGCCGCCGAGCTGGACAAGGCCCGCGACATGGCGGAGACCGCGCGCCGGGCCGCCGAGGCCGCCAACCATGACAAGGGCGAGTTCCTGGCCGGTCTGAGCCACGAGTTGCGCACGCCGCTGAACGCGGTGATCGGCTTCTCCGACCTGATCGCCCGCGAGGCGGAAGGGCCGGTCGGCACGCCCTCCTACCGGCAATATGCCGCCAATGTCCGCGATTCCGGCCAGCATGTTCTGGAGTTGATCAACGAGATCCTCGACCACGCGCGGGCGGAAGCCGGGGCGCTGACGCTCGAGGAGGGACCTTGCGACCTGGAGGACGCCGCCGATTTCGCCGTCCGCATGCTGACCCCGCGGGCCGAGCATGCCGGCGTGCTGCTTTCGGCGGCGGTGGCGCCGGCTGTGCGCAACCTGCGCGGCGACGACCGCCGCATCCGCCAGATCCTGCTGAACCTGATCGCCAACGCGGTGAAATACACGCCGTCGGGCGGGTCGGTGACGCTGTCCGCCGCCCTGGACGACGGCGCGCCGGTGATCCGCGTCATCGACACCGGGCTTGGCATCCCGGCCGAGGACATCGACCGCGTGCTGGAGCCCTTCGCCCGTGCCGGGAACGCCGCCAGCCGCGAGGTGGAAGGCGCCGGGCTGGGCCTGCCCCTGACCAAGCGGCTGGTCGAACTGCATGGCGGCACCCTCGCTCTGCGCAGCACGCTGGGCGTCGGCACGACGGTGACGGTGCGTCTGCCGGCGAGCCGCCTGCTGCCGGCGGAACCAGCCCCCAGGGCGGCAGGGACGCCGCCGGTCGGGCCCGCCGCCGCCCCGGATCCTATCCTGGATTCTGCCCCGCCGCCTCCCGCTCCTGCCCCCGTTCCGTCCTGGGCGCCGTCCTCCGGGCCGCTGTCGGTCCTGCTGGTGGACGACGACCCGACGGTGCGCGACATGGTGGCCGGGCTGCTGCGCGGCTGGGGTCATCGGGTGATCGCGGCGGCCAACGCCAACGAGGCTCTGGTGGTTCTGGACGGGCATGAGCCGCTGGACCTGCTGCTGAGCGACGTCATCATGCCGCCGGGCATGGACGGGACGGAACTGGCGCGGCACGCCACCCGCATGCGCCCCGGCCTGCCGGTGCTGCTGGCCTCCGGCTTCGCCGCCCATACCGCCGGCACCCCGTCCGCCTTCGGCCCCGACGTCGCGATGATCGCCAAGCCCTTCGCCATCGACGACCTGCGCCGGCAGCTCGCCCGCGTCGCCGCCCGGCAAGGCGGCGCCGCACGCCCGGCGACGGCCGGCGGTCTGCCCTCCCCGTCCCCCGCGGCCCGTCCCGCCGCCCATCCTGCTGAACGTCCCCCCGAATGCTCCCCTGGGCCGCCGCGCCTGCTGATCGCCGAGGATCTGCCGATCAACCGCGAACTGCTGGCCGCCCTGTTCCGCGACAGCGGCTACGCCATCGATCTGGTGGCCGACGGTGCCGCGGCGGTGGAGGCGGTGGAGGCCGGCGACTACGACCTCGTGCTGATGGACGTGCAGATGCCGGGCATGGATGGGCTGGAGGCGAGCCGCGCCATCCGCGCGATGCCGCCGCCGCGCGGCGACCTGCCGATCCTGGCGCTGACCGCCGGATCGTCGGAGGAGGAACGGCGCGAATGCCGCGAGGCCGGGATGAACGGCCATGTCGGCAAGCCCTATGACCGCGACGTCCTGCTGCGTCAGGTCGCCCGCACGCTCGACGCCACGCGGAGCCGCACCGGCACCGCCTGAGGTCGCAGCAGCCTGAAGCCGCTCAGCCTGAAGCCGCTCAGGGCTGGTCGAACACCCGCGGGAAATGGGCGAGCCGGCGGCCGAACAGGCTCTGCGGCGCGGAGTCGGCCGGCGCCGGCGCCGTCTGCGCCTGTGCCATCGCCGCATTGGCCGGCAGCGCCGTCACCGGCAGGGGCGTGGACGACAGCGCACGCGCCGAGGTCGGGCGCTGACGACGTTCGGATTTCTCGGGCGGGGCGTAGAAATGCAGGGTCAGCTGGCCGTCGGCTTCCGCCGCATAGGGCAAGCCGGGGACCGTCCGGCGTTCGGTGCCGGGAAACACATACTGCTCACCTTGATCGGTGCGTTCGATATGCGGCATGACCGGTATCCTGTCTCCACCGCACCGATCCTGCCGTTACCGCCCTTGCGGGTCAAGGCCGCGCTGCATCACGAAGGGCTTATCCTTTCGCCCCATCGTTCCGCGGGCGTTCTCCCCCCGATTCGCCGCCCTTATGGACGCAGCACGGCGGCGACCAGCAGATAGGACAGCCAGGCGACGATGCCGGAGGCGGGAATCGTCAGCACCCAGGCCCAGACGATTCGGCCCGCCAGCCCCCAGCGCACCGCCGAGGTGCGGCGAGCGGAGCCGACGCCGACGATGGCGCCGGTGATGGTGTGGGTGGTCGACACCGGGATGCCCATCCACGTCGCGCCGAACAGCGTGATGGCGCCCGCTGTCTCGGCGCAGAAGCCCTGGTAGGGCTTCAGGTCGGTGATGCGCGAGCCCATGGTGCGGACGATGCGCCAGCCGCCCATCATCGTGCCCAGCCCCATCGCCACCTGACAGGCGATGATGACCCAGAAGGGGACGTGGAAGGTATCGCCCAGCATGCCCTGGCTGAACAGCAGCACGGCGATGATGCCCATCGTCTTCTGCGCGTCGTTGCCGCCATGGCCCAGGCTGTAGAGCGCCGCGGAGACCAGTTGGAGATGGCGGAACTGCCGGTCGACCGTGAAGGGAGCGGACCGGCGCAGCACCCAGGACACCACCAGCATCAGCAGCAGCGCCAGCAGCAGGCCGATGCCCGGCGACAGCACGATGGCGACCGCCGTCTTGGTGAAGCCGCTGGCGACGATGGCGCCGAACCCCGCCTTGGCGATGCCGGCCCCGGCGATGCCGCCGACCAGCGCGTGCGAGGAGGAGGACGGCAGCCCCAGCCACCAGGTGATCAGGTTCCAGCCGATGGCGCCGATCAGCGCCGCCAGGATCACCGCCGGGTCCATCACCAGCGGATCGACCAGCCCGGTGCCGATGGTGGTGGCGACATGCAGGCCGAAGAACAGGAAGGCGATAAAGTTGAAGAAGGCCGCCCACAGGACCGCCAGCTTGGGCGACAGTACGCGGGTCGACACCACGGTGGCGATGGAGTTCGCCGCGTCGTGCAGGCCGTTGATGAAGTCGAAGGCGAGCGCCACCAGAATGATGAGGACGATCGCCGGCAGACCGAGTTGCAGGGCCTCCATCGACCGGGCCTCAGACCTGATCGAGCGTGATGCCCGCGACGAGGTCGCCGACGTCGTCGCAACGGTCGGTCACCGCCTCCAGCATCTCGTACAGCTCGCGGCGGCCAAGGAAGGCGATCATGTCCGGCTTTTCCGCGATCAGCGCCTTCAGCGCGTCGCGCAGCACATCGTCGGCCTCGTCCTCCAGATCGGACAGCCGGCCGCAGAGATGGTCGATCCGCTCGGCGTTGCGGGCGATTGAGCCCAAGAGCGGCATCAGTTCCAGCAGCACGTCGGCCTGCTGGCGGATCAGGGCGACGAAGCGGCGCATCGGCTCGTCGAACACCTCGACGCCGTACAGGCCGGCATGGCGCGGCACCTCGTCCATCAGGTCGATGGCGTCGTCCAGCGCGTTGATCAACGACAGGATGTCCGACCGGTCGAACGGCGTGATGAAGGCGCGGTGCAGGTCGCGCCCCGCATCCTTGGCGACGCGGTCGGCGTCCTTCTCCACCCGCTTCAGCGCCGCGATCTTCTGCGTGCGGTCGTCCGGCTCGGCGTCCATCACCGCTTCCAGGGCAGCGGCGGCGGCCACGATGTGACGGGCCTGCTCGACGAACTGGTCGACGAAGCGTTCCTCCTTCGGCATCAGCGAACGGAATGCGCGCAGCAGCATGGGACGGTGACTCGCCTGTATCTGGATAGGGGACTGGTGAGATTTCGGGCTGCTCTTACCACGCTTCGCGGTGCGGTGCAGCGGCGGGATGTCATGTAAACGCCATGAAAACGTCATTCGGTAGCAAAATCGTCACAGGTCGCGGCATATCGCCGCTTTTCCCGCCACCCCACCGGCCCGACGTCGGATCCATAGGGGGCCATGGAAAGCCGCCGGCCGCCTCCCCAAATCTCCCGAAGGCCCCTTTCGACCGCAGGTCCTCCCGCATGACGTGCCCGACCACCCCCCTCCGCCGCCTTGCGTTGCCGGCTCTCGCCGCCCTGCTGCTGAGCGCCGCACCGCTGCACGCCCAGACGGCCCCTCCGGCGGCCCCCCTGGAGAACCCGGCCGACCGCTGCAGCCCCACCGTCTCGGCCGCGCTCGGCGCCTGGGACACCGGTCTGGCGGCGGCGGCGCGGTTCGGCGACAAGGCGGTGGCGGTGGCGCGCGAGAAGGGGCGCGAGTATCTGCTGCCGCTGCTGGGCATCGACCCGAAGACGGCACCGCCCGACGCCAGGGGCGGCGACACGACGGATGATGTCGGCCGCGCGTTGGAGGAAAGCCGCGACGACCCGCAACGCCGCGCCGCGCTTTGCGCCGCCATTACCCGCGCCGCCGACGAGGCGAAATCCTCCGCCGGCGCCGGGCTGGACGCGCTGAGGCGGGCGCTGGACACCTGGCAGCTTTCGCCGCCCGCCACCCCGACTCCGGCGCCGGCTCCAACCCCGGCCCCGGCCCCGGCCCCGCCGAAGCAGGACGGCCTGATCCGGACCTGACCGGCGGCAATCGCCGCCTCCACCCCATGGGCAAAACCGTGTCCGGCGCAAGAGGGGATTGCCGAAGGACCGGGCCGGAATTTGCCGCGTCAGACCCGCGAAACGGTCACAGGCGGAATAATTCGCCCCGACCTATGTTCATGCTGGTATCGGCCGGTCCGCGGCGGCATCGTCAAAGCGTTTTCGCCGAAACGGGCGCCGGGACGTGCGATGTGGCACCATCGTTGAATTGTCACAGCCGAACGTCATAGGCACCGTTGTGGAAACCGGTCCGAAGGTCTAGTCTGTTCGTGTTCCCAACCAATTCCCGAACATGGGAAGGTGCCATCCATGAATCTGCACAGTCTGGCCAGCGACATGGTTCAAACCGTCCTGGCCTGTGAAAAGGCGCTCCCCGGTCGGGCGAACGCCGATGACCAAGATCTCGCCCGGCACATCCTGGTCGAACCCGACCACGCCTGGCACGTTTGCGAGACCTACGCCCGCGCCGTCCGCATTCCGGTCGAACAGCTCCCGGTCAGCCAGCTCCGCGGCCTCATCAGCGACATTGTCCTGTCGAAGCTTCCCCGTTACGACTGAGTTTCTCGATCCCTAGGGCCGGCACCGTATCCGGCGATGGCCGGAACGATCCGGGTTTTCCAATCCCGCACTCCAAGTTCCGTGGTGCCACCATGGCGATCGAGCTTCATTCCTTCACCGTAACGCTGGCCGTCGCGGATGCGACCGGTTGCGCCAGCGCCGCCGAACACCGCGCCCGCATCTGGAGGGCCGTGTCCGAACTGTCGGCCGCCGTCCGCAATGCCGGCATGGCGACCGAGGCCCGTTTCCGCGGCCAGGACCGCCAGGGCCATGTCCTGTTCGAGGCGACCGACACCGGCGCCGCCTTCCTGCGCGGCCTTCCCGTCATCGCCAGCGTCGACGACGCGCGCAGGAACGGCGGACGCGTCCAGCTTCGCCACTGAGCGGCCGGCGACTCCGCCGGCGCCGCAAAAACGACGGCCCGCCGCTCCGACCCGGGGCGGCGGGCCTTTTCGTTTTCGGCGATTGCGGGGGTCGTTCAGCGTGCGCGATGCCGCAGCGGCCGGACGTTGCTTTCGGTCTCGACCTCTTCCTCGGCCGGGCGCACCTTCTTCAGCTGGACGATAAAACGCTCGGCACCATTCTCCATGACGGCGATGCCGGTCAGGCCATGCGCCCAGTCACAGGGAACGACGTGGATTTCCTTGATGGTGGCGGTGCCGGCCGCCAGTTCCGCACGGTCAAGGACCACGTCCCCGACCCGGAATCCCAAATAGGCGTCGATCAGCATTCTCTTGGGCGTCCGTCTTCCGTTTCAGGCCACGCACCGGGTCCGGCACCGACGGCCGGTCTCCCTCACGATGGACCATCTTGCCATAGATTGGACCGTTCGTGGCGCTTTCCCAGCGAAGACGACGCAGTAAACCGACAGGGACCCCCGTTTGCCCCACGCCCCCCGGTCCAAATCGGCAGGCGCGGAAGCGGCCGTCCCCGTACGAGGGAGGAGACGGAAACGGCCGCTTCGGCGGTCCCCGGCCCCGTGCGGATGCCCGAGGCCGGGAGCAGGAACACCGGCCGTCGCACCAGCGGCGACCGGGACGGCGGCGTCCGGCAGGCGCAGAATAGTTCGAACGTCGAACCATGTGCGCCCCCTACCTTCGTTCAGCGCTGCACAGTTTTTGGGCAACATCGAGCCCGGCCGTTGTTGGCGGGCCGGAGCTTGGGATAGGGTCATCGGGTAGTTTCCTCCCCCGGCAAGAGGTCCGTCGGTCGTGCAGAGTTGGCTGGTGCTGGCCGTTTCGGCGGCCTATCTGGGGGTGCTGTTCGCAATCGCCTGGTGGGGCGACCGCCGCACCGCCGGGGGTGGGCTGCTGTCGGCGTCGCCGCGGACGGCCGGCATCCTCTATGCGCTGACGCTGTGCATCTACAACACCAGCTGGAGCTTCTACGGCTCGGTCGGGCGGGCGTCGGCCAGCGGCTTCGATTTCCTGCCGATCTATCTGGCGCCGATGATCCTGCTGCTGGCGGCGCGGCCGGTGCTGACCAAGACCATCGCCATTACCAAGGCGCAGAACGTCACCTCCATCGCCGACTTCATCGGCGCCCGCTATGGCAAGAGCCAGGCGGTGGCGGCGCTGGTGACGCTGACCGCGCTGGTCGGCGTGCTGCCCTACATCGCGCTCCAGCTGAAGGCGGTGGCCGCCAGCTTCGACGTGCTGACGGCGCCCTCGCTGGCCGCTCCGGCCGCCCTGCCGCCGCCGATCTGGGGCGACACCGCCTTTGCTGTGGCCCTGTCGATGGCGGTCTTCACCATCCTGTTCGGCGTCCGCCACATCAACGCCAGCGAGCATCACCGCGGCCTGATGCTGGCCATCGCGTTCGAGAGTCTGGTGAAGCTGACCGTCTTCCTGGCGGTGGCGGCCTTCATCGTCTGGGGCATGTTCGACGGCTACACCGACCTGATCGCCCGGCCGCAGGCCGATCCGCTGCTGTCGCCCGACTTCACCGACCCGACATGGTGGTCGAACACGGCGATCTCGATCATCGCCTTCCTCTGCCTGCCGCAGATGTACCATGTGATGACGGTGGAGAACGACAGCCCCCGCCATCTGCGCGCCGCCGCCTGGATGTACCCGACCTACCTGCTGGCGCTCAGCGCCCTGATGATCCCCATCGCGGTGGCCGGTCTGGTGACGTTTGGCGAGGGGGGGATCAACCCCGACACCTTCATGATAACCCTGCCCATCGCGGCGGGGGCCGGCGGCTTCAGCCTGCTGTCCTTCATCGGCGGCCTGTCGGCGGCGACCGGCATGGTCATCGTCGCGGCGGTGTCGCTCAGCACCATGCTGTGCAACGACGTGGTGATGCCGCTGCTGCTCAGCCGCCCGCGCTTCGCCGCCCGCGTCGGCCGGCGCGACATGGTCGGCACGCTGCTGCTGGTGCGGCGGCTGTCGGTGCTGGGAATCCTGCTGCTCGCCTATGTCATGCACCGGCTGGTCGACCGCGATTACCCGCTGACCGTCATCGGTCTCCTCTCCTTCGTCGCGGTGGCGCAGTTCGGGCCGGCCTATTTCGGCGGTCTCTACTGGCCGCGCGCCAACCGGGTTGGGGCGCTGGCGGGGCTGGGCGCCGGCTTCCTGCTGTGGGTTTACACGCTGCTGGTGCCGTCGATGGGCGGCATCATCCCGGTGTCCGCCGATTTCCTGGATTTCGGCCCCTGGGGCATCGGCTGGCTGCGCCCGCAGGCGCTGTTCGGGATCGAGGGGCTGGACCCCATCTCCCACGCCAGCCTGTGGAGCCTGCTGGCCAACCTGATCGCCTTCGTCGCCGGATCGCTGCTGGCCCGCCCCAGCGCGGTGGAGCGGGCGCAGGCCCTTTCCTACACCACCGCCACCGCCGACCAGGACGACGACGACACCCCCCAGGCCCTGGCGCGGCTGGCCGACCTGCGCGCGCTCGCCATCCGCTTCGTCGGGGCGGAGCGCGGCAACGCCGCCTTCGATGCCTATGCTGCCGGCCGCAAGGGTGAGGCCGGTCCGGCCGACCTCGACGCCGTCCGCTTCACCGAGACGCTGATCGCCGGCGCCATCGGCGCGGCGTCGGCGCGGGTGGTGATGGCCGCCTCGCTGCAGGGCCGCTCGCTGTCGCGCGGCGACGCCATGGCGATGCTGGACGAGGCGTCGGAAGCGCTGCGCTTCAACCGCAAGCTTCTCCAGGCGACGCTGGAGAACATCGGCCAGGGCATCTGCGTGATCGACGCCGACCACCGCATCGCCGCCTGGAACCACCGCTATCTGGAACTGCTCGACCTGCCGGCGGACATGGTGCGGGTGGGCGTGCCCTTCGCCGACCTGATCCGCTTCAACGAGCGGCGCGGCGAATACAGCGCCCACGACATGAAGGCGCTGCTGACCAACCGCGACACCGCCAACCAGCAATGGCCCTACCGCTACGAGCGGCGGCGCCCCGACGGCACGGTGCTGGAGATCGTCGCCAACCCGCTGCCCGAAGGCGGCTACGTCTCCACCTACACCGACGTGACCGAGCGCTACCGCGCCGCCGAAGCGCTGCGCGAGGCCAACGAAAGCCTGGAGCACCGCGTGCGGGAGCGCACCGACGCCCTGCAGCAGGCGAAGGCGGAGGCCGAGGCGGCCAACGCCAGCAAGACCCGCTTCCTCGCCGCCGCCAGCCACGACCTGCTGCAACCGCTGAACGCCGCCCGCCTGTTCGTCTCGGCGCTGGAGGAGAGCATGCGCGGGCCGTTGCCGACGCCCGACCAGCGGACGGCCGAATGCGGCATGATCGACAACGCCGCCGCTTCCCTGCGCTCGACCGAGATGCTGCTGGGCGGGCTGCTCGACATCTCCTCGCTGGACGCCGGCAATGTCCGGGTGCAGATGCGCAGCTTCGCCATCGACGAGCTGCTGGGCGGGCTGGGGGTGGAGTTCTCCGCCCTGGCGCAGGAACGCGGCTTGACGCTGAAGGTTGTCGGCTGCGGCGCGGTGGTGCGGTCGGACCCGCAGCTTCTGCGCCGCGTCCTGCAGAACTTCCTGTCCAACGCCATCCGCTACACGCCCAAGGGCCGCGTCCTGCTCGGCTGCCGCCGCCGCCGCGACCCGATCAACGGTGACCGCCTGCGCATCGAGGTGTGGGACACCGGCCCCGGCATCCCCGAGGCCAAACGCCGCGAGGTGTTCGAGGAGTTCCGCCGGCTGGGCGGCGAAAACGGCGGCGGCAACCCGGCCGACAAGGGTCTCGGCCTCGGCCTCGCCATCGTCGACCGCATCGCCCGGCTGCTCGGCCATCCCGTCAGCCTGCGCTCCACCGTCGGGCGCGGCACCGGCTTCGCGGTGGAGGTGCCGTTTGAGCAGGCGCGCGCCACCCCGGTCGACCGCCCGGTTTCCATCCCCGCCGCCCTGTCCGCCGGGCTGCTGGTCCTGTGCATCGACAACGAGGAGCCGATCCTGGCCGGCCTGCGCGCCCTGCTCGGCCAATGGGGCTGCCGAGTGGCGACGGCGTCGGACGTCGGCGGGGCGCTGGCGGCGCTGGCTCCCTTCGACGGGGCGCTTCCCGATGTGGTCTGCGTCGATTATCACGTCGGGGGTGGGCAGACGGGGCTTGCGGTTCTGGAGCGGTTGCGGGAATTGTGGGACCGTCCGGTCAAGGGGCTGCTGCTGACCGCCGACCGCTCCGAAGCGGTGCGGGCCGAGGCGGAGCGTTGCGGCTGCGGCGTGCTCTACAAGCCGGTGAAGCCGGCGTCGCTGCGCCGCTTCCTGAACGGGGCGGCACTGCAGACGGCGGCCGTGGCCGAACGGTAAGGCCGGAACCGGACAAAAGCCGGGCGGCCGCAAATGGGGGGAGTGCGGAAGCCATGGGCGAGGACAGCGCGGCGGGCGCGGCAGTAAAAGAGACGACAATCGTCATCGGCGACGACCATCCGCTGGTCCAGGCCGCCTTGCGCGACGCGCTGGGCAAAGCGATGCCGGAGGTGCGGGTGATCGAATGCCCGGATCTCGACTCGGTGATGACCGCGGTGGGGCGGCATCCGGACGACATCGACCTCGTTCTTCTCGACCTCAACATGCCCGGCACCCACGGCTTCGCCGGCCTGTTCCTGATGCTGGCCCACCACCCGACCGTGCCGGTCGCCATCCTGTCGGCCCTGCAGGACTCCGACACCATCCGCCGGGCGCTCGCCTATGGCGCCTCGGGCTACATCCCGAAATCGCTGTCGATGCCGGCGATGGCCGACGCCATCCGCGCCATCCTGTCCGGCGAGACCTGGGCGCCGCCGCTGTCCGCCGCCTCATCCGAAGCCGACGAGGCCGACGCCGCCCGCCGCTTCGCGTCCCTCTCGCCACAGCAGTTGCGCATCCTGACGATGATCGTCGACGGCAAGCTGAACAAGCAGATCGCCGGCGAACTGAACGTGTCGGAGCAGACGGTGAAGGTCCACGTCTCCAGCATCCTGCGCAAACTGAACGTGGTCAGCCGCACCCAGGCCGCCGTCGTCGCTGGCCGGTTGGCGGTGGGTGGCGATGTGTTGCGGTGATGCCCGCTCCTTTCCACTGACTGCAACCCGAGTGCCGCCATGGTCCTGCTGCTCAGCCTGTCGCTGACCCTGTCGCTGGTCGTCCTGCTCGGTGCCGCGGCGATGGAGCGGGCGGCGATCCTCGGCCGGATCAACGGCGCCAACGGGCTGACGATCCTGGTGGCGCTGATCGTCTCCGCCGCCGCCTCCCCTGTCGTTTCCCTGCTCGCCGGCTGGATCGGCGGGTGGAGCGCGCTGTTGGCGGTCATCGCAGGGTCGGCCCTTTACCACTGGGCAATGGCGAAGCTGCTATTGGGCGGCTTGCAGGCCATCGCCTCGCGCATCGCCGCCGGCGACCGGGCAAAGTCGCCGTCACGCTGACCGCCCAGTTCGTTCTTCCTTTGTACGCATAAGCTGGCGGTTGGCGCCTCTCTTTGCTAAGCTGCCGCCACCATGACCACCGCCCTGCACAGCGTCTGCCGCGACTGCGCCGCCGCCCTGCCGGGTGACGTAACCCGCTGCCCGAAATGCGGCAGCCGGCGGCTGTTCCGCCATGCGGAGCTGCACAACCTGTCCATCGGCCACATCGACTGCGACAGCTTCTATGCCACCGTGGAGAAGCGCGACCGGCCGGAACTGGCGAGCCGCCCGGTGATCGTCGGCGGCGACGACCATCGCGGGGTGGTAGCCGCCTGCTGCTATGTCGCGCGGATATCGGGCGTCCGCTCCGCCATGACGATCCGCGAGGCGCTGGACCGCTGCCCCGACGCAACCATCATCCGCCCCAACATCGCCAAGTACAAAGAGGTCGGCCATCGCGCGCGCGAGATCATGGAGGCATTCACCCCCCTGGTCGAGCCGATCAGCATCGACGAGGCCTATCTCGACCTCACCGGCGTCGAGGACCGGCTCAGCATCAGCCCGGCCCAGGCGCTGGTGGAGATCGTCCGCCGCTTCGAGAGCGAGCTGCGCATCACCGCCTCCATCGGCCTCAGCTATAACAAGCTGCTGGCGAAGATCGCGTCCGACCTCGACAAGCCGCGCGGTTTCTCCGCGCTGGGCCGGGCGGAGGCGGCGGCCTTCCTGGCGCCCAAGCGCGTCACCATCCTGTGGGGGGTCGGCCCGGCGCTGGAGCGCAAGCTGTTCGCCGACGGCATCACCCGTGTCGGCGATTTGCAGGACAAGGAGGAGCATTGGCTGGTCAAGCGCTACGGCGCCATGGGCCGGGTGCTCTACAGCTACGCCCGCGGCGAAGATTCCCGCCGTGTCCATCCGGAGTCACCGAGCAAGAGCATCTCGTCGGAGGAAACCTTCGACTGGGACGTCACCACCCTGCCCGCCCTGGCGCAGGAACTGCGCCCGCTGGCCGACAAGGTCGCCCGCCGGCTGGAGCGCGAAGGGCTGCTCGGCCGCAGCGTGGTTCTGAAGCTGAAGACCAAGGATTTCCAGCAGCTGACCCGCTCCCGCCGGGTGGAGCCGACCCGCTCGGCTGAGGCGATCCTGGCCGCCGGCATCGCGCTGCTGGAGCGCGAGGTGGATGGCCGCGCCTTCCGCCTGATCGGCATCGGCTGCACCGACCTGACCCACCCGGAAACCGCTCCCGATCCGGAGCTGGACCTGTTCGGATAGCAGGGCTTCAGTCCGCCTGTTCCTCCAGCGCCGGCAGGCTGCCCGGACGCACCACGCTGCGAATGGCGAAACTGGACTGGATGCGCACCACGCCGGGCAGGCGCGACAGCGAGTCCTTGTAGATGCGGTCGTAATCGACCGGGTCCTGCGCCACCACCCGCAGCAGATAATCGGAACTGCCCGACAGCAGATAGCATTCCCGCACCTCCGGACAGCGGCGGACGGCGGCGTCGAAGCGGCGCAGGTAATCGTCGGTCTGCCGTTCCAGCGTGATCTGGACGATCACCGTCACCGACCGCTCCTCGTCGGCCGTCTCGATGATGGCGGTATAGCCGCGGATCACGCCGGAATGCTCCAGCATGTGCAGGCGGCGCAGGCAGGCCGATGGCGACAGCCCGACCTCCGCCGCCAGCTTGGCGTTGCTCATCCGGCCGTCCTTGCGGAGAAGGCGCAGGATCTTGTGGTCCAGGGCGTCCAGGGCGTGCATGCAACTTTATTCGAAGACGTGGCGGATCGTGCGAAAGCACCACCACACTATGGGGGATTCATGCAAGGCTTTGCAGAGATTCTCTCCGTCCGCCGGCCGTATAGTGACTTTACTGAGACAATCAGCCACACCGATGGTTTCCTTGGTTACTGGATCGGGTCGGCAGGTCAGGCGTTCGGATCGGGGAGTTCTCGCATGGTCACGCGCATCGGCGTTCCCAAGGAAATCAAGAACCACGAGTACCGCGTCGGGCTGACGCCAGCCTCGATCCGCGAACTGGCGGCGGACGGCCATGCCCTGCTGATACAGAGCGGCGCCGGGGCCGAGATCGGCTTTTCCGACGAGGCCTACCGCGCGGCGGGGGCCGAGATCGCCGGCTCCGCCGAGGAGGTCTTCGCGAAGGCCAACCTTATCGTGAAGGTCAAGGAACCGCAGCCGGCGGAATGTCGCAGGCTGCGGCCGGATCAGGTGCTGTTCACCTATCTGCACCTCGCTCCCGATCCCGAACAGGCCCGGCTGCTGATGGAAAGCGGCTGCACCGCCATCGCCTATGAAACCGTCACCGACCGCGCCGGCCGCCTGCCGCTGCTGGCGCCGATGTCGGAGATCGCCGGCCGCATGGCGATCCAGGTCGGCGCCGTCGCATTGCAGAAGAGCAACGGCGGCTCCGGCATCCTGCTGGGCGGCGTGCCCGGCGTGCTGCCCGGCAAGGTGCTGGTCATCGGCGGCGGCGTGGTCGGCACCAACG
Source organism: uncultured Azospirillum sp. (assembly GCA_966212305.1). Lineage (GTDB taxonomy): Bacteria > Pseudomonadota > Alphaproteobacteria > Azospirillales > Azospirillaceae > Azospirillum. The sequence goes on along the minus strand of CBIHQY010000043.1, from coordinate 1,445 downwards.
CCGCCCGCATGGCGATGGGGCTGGGCGCCGACGTCACCATCGCCGACCGCTCGATGCCGCGGCTGGCCCAGCTCGACGACCTGTTTGGGCCGCGGTTGAAGACCATCTATGCCTCCGCCGACGCGCTCGACCGGCTGGTCGCCGACGCCGATCTGGTGGTCGGCGCCGTGCTGGTGCCGGGGGCCGCCGCGCCGAAGCTGGTGCGCCGCGACCAGCTGGCCGGCATGCGCCGCGGGTCGGTGCTGGTGGACGTCGCCATCGACCAGGGCGGCTGTTTCGAGACCAGCCACGCCACCACCCATTCCGACCCGACCTATGTGGTCGACGGGGTCGTCCATTACTGTGTCGCCAACATGCCGGGCGCGGTCGCCCGCACCAGCACGGAGGCGCTGAACCACGCCACCCTGCCCTTCGTCCAGGCGCTGGCCGGCAAGGGCTGGAAACGGGCGCTGGCCGAGGATCCGCACCTGCTGGCCGGGCTGAACGTCCAGGCCGGCCGGCTGACCTACCGGGCGGTGGCCGAGGCCCTGGGACAGCCCTTCACCGACCCCCGCGAGCTGGTCGGCGGATGATGTGAACAGCTGTTGACAAGAAACTGAACGATGTTTCTTGCGCACCCAAATCCGGGAAATTTTCATCGGAACAGATCAGAGCGTTCAGAATGATTGTTGTTTTTTTCGACCCGCGGAAAGAGAGTGTTGCGCCTACTGATGAAGTTGCATTACCTGTCTGTGTCAAGAAAACTGACAGCATACGCAACCGGCACCTAAGTGCCGGGGCCAAAGACAAAGAACAGTTTTGAACAGGGTAAGGCGCGGCGTCATTCGCCGACTGGTCCGGACCGGGCGGTCATTCCGTCCGATCTGAGCCGAGATTCACAAACAGGATGTCCGGCAGCGATGCCGGTGGGGACGCCACGGCCGCAGGCCGTGCCGCGCAAGTGGGAGCTGTTGGCTATGGTCGAACGACGGAACGCCGCTCGGGTGCAGAACCGCACCCCCGCGCTGTCGTCGCATATCCGGACGATGGAAGGCCCGATCCCGGGCCGCCGGACGATTCCGGCCCGCTACATGCCGCCCCGCGGCGGTCCCCGATAAAGAATTCGCCCGAAGCCCCGCCGGATCCCGCATCCGGCGGGGCTTCGGCAAGAACCGGGTGCGGCGGCAGGGTTCCAAGCGTCCCCTGCCTCGGTCCTGGATGTTCTCCCCCGTTCATCCGGATCGGAACTCCGCTGCCGCACACGGCTTAATTCAAGTCTCGATCACCAAGTCTCGCGTGCCTGCCTAATCGGTGTCCTGGGAGAGTGGGAGAAGCCTGTCTGATGGATTATTTCATACAGCAATTGATCAACGGCTTGTCGCTTGGGGCGATTTACGGCCTGATCGCGATTGGCTACACGATGGTGTACGGCATCATCGGCATGATCAACTTCGCCCATGGCGAGA
>CBIHQY010000042.1:0-54965 GCA_966212305.1 uncultured Azospirillum sp. | reverse complement strand
CCCAACGACCAGCTCGAAGCCAACATGGACAAGCTCCACACCTATCTCGGCGTGTAGGCCGTCCAGCCATCTGACATCACCGGCGCAAGCGCCGCTCCGCCCTTGAAGGGAGCGGGACGGCGAACCGCCGGTTCTTGCCCGATTACGGCCACAGGGACCCGCGAAGGGAACCGGCCGACAATAAAACCAAGAGGGAGAGACCTTCTGATGCGCACGCTTCTTCTCGCCGGCACCGCCCTGCTGACGCTCGCCGGGACCGCGATTCCGGCCTCGGCACAGGTGTCGGACAACGTCATCCGCATCGGCGTGCTGAACGACCGTTCCGGCATCTACGCCGATCTGGCCGGTGAGGGCTCCGCCATCGCCGCCCGGATGGCGGCGGAGGAGTTCGGCAACAAGGTCGCCGGCGCCCCGGTCGAGATCGTCGTCGCCGACCACCAGAACAAGGCCGACATCGCAGCGTCCAAGGCGCGCGAGTGGGTGGACACCGGCGGCGTCGACGCCATCGCCGACGTGCCGAACTCCGCCGCCGCCCTGGCGGTGCAGGGGATCACCAAGGACAAGAAGCACATCTTCCTGATGTCCGGTCCGGGTGCCACGGCGCTGAGCGGTGCGCAGTGCAGCCCCTACGGCTTCCAGTGGACCTACGACAATTACGCCATGGCCGCCGGCACCGGCCGCGCCCTGTACGAGCAGGGCAAGAAGAAGTGGTTCTTCGTGACCGCCGACTATGCCTTCGGCCAGTCGCTGGAGGAGGAGACCACCAAGATGGTGAAGTCGCTGGGCGGCACCATCGTCGGGTCGGTGCGCCATCCGCTCGGCACCTCCGACTTCTCGTCCTTCCTGCTGCAGGCGCAGGGGTCGGGCGCCGACGTGATCGGTCTGGCCAACGCCGGCGGCGACACCGTCAACGCCGTCAAGCAGGCGGCGGAGTTCGGCATCACCCAGGCGGGCCAGAGCCTGGCCGGCCTGCTGATGTTCATCACCGACGTGAATGCGCTGGGCCTGCAATCGGCGCAGGGCCTGATGCTGACCACGGGCTTCTACTGGGACATGGACGACCAGACCCGCGAATGGTCGAAGAAGTTCGAGGCCAAGGCCGGCAAGAAGCCGACCATGGTGCAGGCCGGCGTCTATTCGGCGGTGAAGCATTACCTGAAGGCGGTGGAGGCGGCGAAGACCGACGACGCGGACAAGGTCGCCGCCAAGATGCGCGAACTGCCGGTCGAGGACATGTTCGCCAAGAAGGGCAAGATCGCCGCCAACGGCCGCATGTTCCACGACATGTATCTGGCCCAGGTGAAGACCCCGGCCGAATCGAAGGGAGCCTGGGACTATTACAAGATCGTCAAGACCATCCCGGCCGACACCGCCTTCATGGACCCGAAGCAGAGCGGCTGCCCGCTGGTGAAGTGAGGGGGCGTTAGACCCCCACCCTAACCCCTCCCCCGCTCTCGGCCGGCCGAAGGCCGGTCCGATCGCAGGGGAGGGGATTGGTGCTGATGCGGGAGAGTGGCGGCAGTCCCTCCCCCGCCCAGCGGGGGAGGTTAGGTGGGGGCATTCGAAGCCAACAATTCCCACCCAAAAGAACAACACCAACGAACCGGGAGAAATGCGGAGATGGTCAGCCTGCTGGGAATCCCGCCCCAAGTGCTGTTCGGGCAGCTTCTGCTCGGCCTGATCAATGGGTCCTTCTATGCGCTGCTCAGCCTGGGGCTGGCGGTGATCTTCGGCATGTTGAACGTCATCAACTTCGCCCATGGCGCGCTCTATATGGTCGGCGCCTTCGTGGCGTGGCTGCTGCTGACCTATGCCGGCATCGGCTATTGGGGGGCGCTGGTGGTGGCGCCGGTGGTGGTCGGGCTGCTCGGCATCGTGCTGGAAAAGACGATGCTGTCGCGGCTCTACAAGCTGGACCATCTCTATGGGCTTCTGCTGACCTTCGGGCTGGCGCTGATCCTGGAGGGGGCGTTCCGCCATCAGTACGGCGTGTCCGGCCAGCCCTATCCGATTCCCGCAGCCCTCCAGGGCGGGCAGAATCTGGGCTTCATGTTCCTGCCCAACTATCGCGGCTGGGTCGTCATCGCCTCGCTGATCGTCTGCTTCGGCACCTGGTTCGCCATCGAGCGGACGAAGCTGGGCGCCTATCTGCGCGCGGCGACGGAGAACCCGACGCTGGTGCAGGCCTTCGGCATCAACGTGCCGGTGATGGTGTCGCTGACCTACGGCTTCGGCGTGGCGCTGGCCGGGCTGGCCGGCGTGCTGGCGGCGCCGATCTATCAGGTGTCGCCGCTGATGGGGACCAACCTGATCATCATCGTCTTCGCCGTGGTGGTGATCGGCGGCATGGGGTCGATCCTGGGCGCCATCGTCACCGGCCTCGGGCTGGGGCTGCTGGAGGGGTTGACCAAGGTCTTCTATCCCGAAGCGTCCAACATCGTCGTGTTCGTCGTGATGGCGATCGTCCTTCTCATCAAGCCCGCGGGCCTCTTCGGACGGGAGCGTTGATCCAATGACCGTCGCCAGCAATTCCACCCGCGTCGCGGTTCGGGGTCCGGCCATCGGAACGATGCTGACCGCCGCCGTCCTGCTGCTGCTCGCGCTCGCGGCACCCTTCGTGCTGTATCCCGTCTTCCTGATGAAGGTGCTGTGCTTCGCGCTGTTCGCCTGCGCCTTCAACCTGCTGATCGGCTTCGCCGGCTTGCTCAGCTTCGGCCATGCCGCCTTCTTCGGCGGGGCGGCCTACATCGCCGCCCACACCGTGAAGGAATGGGGCTGGGCGCCGGAGGCAGGCCTGCTCGCCGCCACCGTGGTGGCCGGGCTGCTGGGGCTGGTCTTCGGCCTGATCGCCATCCGCCGGCAGGGCATCTATTTCGCCATGATCACCCTGGCGCTGTCGCAGATGGTGTTCTTCCTGGCGCTGCAGCTGCCCTTCACCCATGGTGAGGACGGCATCCAGGGCGTGCCGCGCGGCCTGCTGTTCGGGCTGTTCGACCTCAGCCAGCCGTTGACCATGTACTACGCCGTTCTGGCGATTTTCGTCGCCGGCTTCGCCCTGATCTGGCGCACGGTCCATTCGCCCTTCGGCCAGGTGCTGAAGGCGATCCGCGAGAACGAGCCGCGCGCGGTGTCGCTCGGCTACCGCACCGACCGCTACAAGCTGGTCGCCTTCGTGCTGTCGGCCTCGCTGGCCGGGCTCGCCGGCGGGACCAAGGCGCTGGTGTTCCAGCTCGCCAGCCTGACCGACGTGACCTGGCAGATGTCGGGCGAGGTGGTGCTGATGACGCTGCTGGGCGGCATGGGCACGCTGTTCGGGCCGGTGGTGGGTGCGGGACTGGTGGTCACGCTGGAAAGCTACCTCGCCTCCACCAGCCTGCCGGTGCCGGTGGTGATCGGCTGCATCTTCGTCGTCTGCGTGCTGCTCTTCCGCCGCGGCATCGTCGGCGAGTTGATGGCCCGCCTGCCCAAGCGCGGGCACTGAGCGAGGCATCGCGTCCGCCGTCTTCTCCGCAACTCCCCCAGGGGGACCGCTAGGTCCCCCTCTTTTTCCCTTCTTCTACCCGTCCGGGTTGAAAGACCCAAAAAGAAACAGGGGTATGGCGGAGGATGTAGAGAACTCGTCCGGATTGCCTTTTTAAAAAGCGGCCCTAATCGGCCTGCGGCAAAGCTTTGATCTGATGAACGGGTGCGGATCGACCCCGCGCACCCGACCGGACCTGCGCGCCTTCCCTTTAATCCGACGGATGGGCTACTATGTTGACCTCTGATATTGTTGGCAAATTGCGTTGCAATGCAGCAGGCCCCAAGGCCGGCGCCGCAATGGGCCTCGACACCGGGACGACGAAGATCGGTCCCGTTTGGGAGGGTGACGTGGGCGACACCGTCGATTTCGAAGCGTTGCGCCAGCGGGCGGTCCATTCCCTGTTCGAACATCTGGAATCCATGTGCGTCGGTGCCGTCGCCGTCGACCACAATGGCCGCATCGCCTGGATGGACGAGAAGTACAAGGCGCTGCTGGGCGTTCCCGGCGACCCGCGCGGCCGGCAGGTGGAGGACGTCATCCCCAACAGCCAGCTGCGCCGGGTGATCGACAGCGGCCAGCCGCAGCCGCTGGACATCATGGAGTTCGACGACCGGTCCTTCGTGGTGACGCGGATGCCGCTGTTCGGCATCGACGGCTCGATCATCGGTGCCATCGGCTTCGTGCTGTTCGACCGCGCCGAGTATCTCCGGCCGCTGGTCCGCAAATACGAAAAGATGCAGGAGGAGCTGGCCCGCACCCAGCAGGAGCTGGCGCATGAACGCCGGGCCAAATACTCCTTCTCGCAGTTCCTCGGCGCCAGCGAATCGATCCGCGAGATCAAGCGGCTGGGCCGCCGCGCAGCGCAGATGGACTCGACCGTCCTGCTGCTGGGCGAGACCGGGACGGGGAAGGAGCTGCTGGCCCAGGCCATCCATTCCGCCAGTCCGCGCGCGTCCAAGCCCTTCGTCGGCGTCAATGTCGCCGCCATCCCGGAAACCCTGCTGGAGGCGGAGTTCTTCGGCGTCGCTCCCGGCGCCTACACCGGTGCCGACCGCCGCCACCGCGAGGGCAAGTTCCAACTCGCCAACGGCGGCACCCTGTTCCTCGACGAGATCGGCGACATGCCGCTGCCGCTTCAGGCCAAGCTGCTGCGCGTGCTGCAGGAGCGGGAGATCGAGCCGCTCGGTTCCAACAAGGTGGTGCGGGTCGATGTGCGCATCATCGCCGCCACCAGCCGCGACCTGCATGCCCTGGTGCGCGAGAAGCAGTTCCGCGCCGACCTCTATTACCGCCTGAACGTGGTGCCGATCACCCTGCCGCCGCTGCGCGACCGGCCGGAGGACATCGAGAGCATCGCCGACCGCATCCTGGAACAGCTGGCGATCCAGCAGGGCACCCCGCCACGCGAACTGCTGGAATCGGCGGTGCAGGTGCTGCGCGACTATGACTGGCCCGGCAACGTGCGCGAGCTTTACAACACGCTGGAGCGGGTGGTGGCGCTGACCGACGCGCCGATCCTGACGGCGCCGCACATCCGCAGCGTGCTTCCCGGCATGCAGCATCCGGCCGGCGCCTCCGCCCTGCCGCTGGCAGCGGGCGCACGGCCGTTGCAGGAGGTGCTGCACGCCGCCGAACGCCACGCCATCGCCGCCGCGCTGGAGGAGGCCAACGGGGTGAAGGCGCGGGCGGCGAAGCTGCTGGGCATTTCGCGCGCGTCGCTGTACGAACGCATGGTGACGCTGGGGCTGGGGGCGACGCAGTAGGGGCCGGCATAGTCCGCCGGTCGTAAATTTCGTATCGTGAAACCTTGTTCCATTGACGCGCTGTCCCGCCGCTGGCAGGATCGTCCCGCTATCTTTTGCGGGAGGGTACGAGCATGCGCAGGCGGGAAGAGGCTCTGGTCGCCGACGATCTGGCGGACGACGAGAAGGACCCGCGCTTCGTCACGGCGCTGGCCCGCGGGCTGGAACTGCTGCGCGCCTTCCGCCGCAACGAATCGATGCTCGGCAATCTGGAGCTGGCGCAGCGCACCGGCCTGCCCAAGCCGACGGTGTCGCGGCTGACCTACACGCTGGCGAAGCTGGGCTATCTCGCCTACGACCAGAACACCGGCAAATACCGGCTCGGCACCTCGGTGCTGGCGCTGGGCTATGCCAGCCTGTCGGGCATGGGCATCCGGCAGGTCGCCCGGCCGCTGATGCAGGAGCTGGCCGACCAGACCGGGCTTGCGGTGGCGCTCGGCGGGCGCGACCGGCTGAGCATGATCTATCTGGAATGCTGCAAGGCGACCGGGCCGATCACCCTGTCGCTCGACGTTGGTTCCCACATCAAGCTGTCGACCACCGGCATGGGCCGCGCCTATCTGGCCGCCTTGCCGGAGGCGGAGCGGGCGCCGCTGATGGCCAAGCTGGAAGAGCATGAAGGGGAACGCTGGCCCGAGATCCGCGACGGCATCCTCCAGGCCATCGAGGATTACCGGACGCGCGGCTACTGCCGGTCCATCGGCGCCTGGAAGTCGGAGGTGCATGCCGTCGGCGTCCCCTTCGTGCCGCGCGACGGGTCGCAGGTGCTGGCCTTCAACTGCGGCGGGCCGGCCTTCATGGTCGATCTGAAGAAGCTGGAGGAGGAATTCGCCCCCCGGCTGGTGGCGATGGTCCGGCGGATCGACGCGGCGCTGTTCAACGGGTGAGTGGGGTTAGGATCCTTGCGGAGTTAGACCCCCACCCTGACCCTCCCCCGCTGGGCGGGGGAGGGGATTGGCGCTTGTTCGGAAAAGCGGCGGCAGTCCCTCCCCCGCCCAGCGGGGGAGGTTAGGTGGGGGCATCGTCAGCCGACATCTCTCCACACAACCCCGCCCTGCCGCAGCCCAAGGGAACCCCCAACCACAGCGAACCGTTTTCCCGATACGGGTCATCTCGACCGGTTGGGAAGGACGGAACGGCATGGATGGTGGGTTGACGGACTGGCTGGTGCAGGTGATGCACCATCTTCACTATATCGGGATCTTCCTGCTGGTGGCGCTGGCGCGGGTGTTTCCGCCGCTCCCCGCCGAGTCGGTGATCCCGCTGGCCGGGATCGGGGCGGCGACCGGCGAGTTCTCGCTGGTGGGGATCGCCATCGCCGGCGGGCTCGGTTCGCTGGCCGGGCAGCTGGTGTGGTTCCTGCCGAGCCGGCTGATGAAGCGCGAGCGCCTCGAGGCGTTCCTGAAGAAATACGGCCCCTGGCTGACCATCAACCCGAAGAAGGTGCGGCAGAGCACCGACTGGTTCGCCAAGCGCGGCGGGCTGGCCGTGCTGTTCTCGCAGCCGGTGCCGGGGGTGCGGACGCTGATCTCCATCCCGGCCGGCGCCTGCAAGATGTCGATCCTGAACTATTCGCTGGCGTCAGGCATCGGGTCGGTGCTGTGGACGCTGCTGCTGGCCTGGACCGGCTACATGCTGTCGACCTGGCCCTTCGCCCACCGGCTGGTCGGCTATGTCACCATCGGGCTGCTGGTGGTGCTGGTGGGCCTGTATCTGTGGCGGTTGGCCACGCACCTGCACCTGCTGCGCAAGGACCGTGCGGCGGGGAAGACAGCATCCGTGACGCCGTCTGCCGGCTGAAAGGCGGTATCGTCAGGCGGTCGCCATGCCGACGATGCCGGTGGCGGCCATGCCCAGCGCCCACAGGCCGAAGACGCCCAGCGCCACGCCGGTGCAGTGGTTCAGCATGGTCAGGCCGCGGTCGGAGATGCGGTGGCGCACGGCGGCGACGCCCATCGACAGTGTCATCCACCACAGCGACGACCCGATGAAGACGCCGAGCACCAGGGTCGACGCCTCCAGCCGGTCCAGCGTGCCGCCCAGCCCGAAGCCGGCGAAGATGGCGATGAAGGCCATGATGGTCGCCGGGTTGGTCAGGGTCAGCGACAGGCCGGTCATGAAGCCGGTGAACCAGGATTTGCTGTCGGGAGCGGCCGCGGCCTCGCGCTCCTCCGCTTCGGGATGCTGGCGGAAGGTGCGGATCGCCACCACCAGCAGGAAGATGCCGCCGACCAGCTGGAAAGCGATCTCGTGCCCGCGCAGGAAGCTGAGCGCCGCCGACACGCCGAAGGCGGCGATGGCGCCATAGAAGGTGTCGGCCACCGCGGCGCCGAACCCAGTGAAGAAGCCCATCAGGGGCCCATGCTGCAGGGTGCGGCGGATGCACAGCAGACCAATCGGCCCGACGGGTGCGGCGATGGCGAATCCGAGAACGATTCCCTGCAAAAGCACCCAGACTTCGTCCACCGAGCGTCGCCCCCCCGAATTCCTGTGGCCGGTCTTGCCGGTTTCCCGCGACCAGTTCGTCGCAAAGACCATCGGCGGGGGTGATAAACGCCCCCGCCCCTGTCGTCAACCGGGGGCGCCGCGATTCGCTGCACGGTATCAATCGCTTTCCCTGTTGTGCGGAATGATGGCGCGGTTATCCTTTGGGTCAAGTTTCCGCAGTCGGGAGTGGGTGGGACATGAAGACGCGTATTCTTGCCGGCATGCTGGCGATGACGGCGATCGCGGCGGCCGGCGTTCCGGCGCTCGCCGACGACTTCTCGCCGGCGGTGGTGTTCGACCAGGGCGGCAAGTTCGACAAGTCCTTCAACGAGGCGGCCTATAACGGCGCCGAGCGGTTCAAGAAGGAAACCGGCACCGCCTACCGCGAGTTCGAGATCACCAACGAGGGCCAGCGCGAGCAGGCGATGCGCACGCTGGTCCGCCGCGGCGCCTCGGTGATCGTCGCCGTCGGCTTCTCGCAGACCGCGGCGGTGGAGAAGGTGGCGAAGGAATCGCCCAAGACCAAGTTCTGCCTGATCGACGACAAGCTGGACGCCCCCAACGTCCAGTCCGTGACCTTCAAGGAGGAGGAGGGATCCTATCTGGTCGGCATGGCGGCGGCCCTGGCTTCGAAGACCGGCAAGGTCGGTTTCGTCGGCGGCATGGACATCCCGCTGATCCGCAACTTCCTGACCGGCTACGAGCAGGGCGTGAAGCATGTCGCGGCGAATGACGAGGTGTTCGTCAACATGACCGGCACCACCCCGGCCGCCTGGAACGACCCCGGCCGCGGCGCCGAGCTGGCCAAGAGCCAGTTCTCGCGCGGGGCCGACGTGGTCTTCGCCGCGGCGGGCGCCACCGGCCTCGGCGTGCTGCAGGCGGCGGCCGATGCCGGCAAGCTGTCCATCGGCGTCGACAGCAACCAGAACCATGTCCATCCCGGCAGCGTTCTGACCTCCATGGTCAAGCGGGTGGACGTCGTCGTCTATGACTGCATGAAGGCGGCGAAGGACGGCAGCTGGAAGCCCGGCCACCGCGTCGTCGGGCTGAAGGAGGACGGCGTCGGCTATGCGCTGGACGACAACAACCGCAAGCTGATCACGCCGGAGATGGAAGCGAAGCTGGAAGAAGCGAAGAAGCAGATCATCGCGGGCTCGCTGGCGGTCAAGCCGTACCAGCCGTAAGCAGGCCTTCATGACGCAGGCAAATGCGCCGGCCATCCGGTCGGAAGTCGCCCTGGAAACGGTGGCGATCAACAAATGGTTCGGCGCCAACCATGCCAACCGCGACGTGTCGCTGTCGGTGCCGGCCGGGACGATCCACGGGGTGATCGGCGAGAACGGCGCCGGCAAGTCGACGATCATGAGCATCGTCTACGGCTATCTGCGCGCCGACAGCGGTGAAATCCGGGTGAACGGCAATCCTGCCGCCATCCGGACTCCGCGCGACGCGCTGGCCGCCGGCATCGGCATGGTCCACCAGCACTTCATGCTGGTCGATCCCTTCAGCGTGTTGGAGAACGTGCTGCTGGGGGCGGAAGGCGGGGTCACCCTGGCCGGCGGCCTTGCCCGCGCCCGCACCGAGCTGACCCGGCTGGCCCGCGATTATGGGCTGGAGGTCGATCTCGACAGCCCGGTCGGCGACCTGCCGGTCGGCGCCCAGCAGCGGGTGGAGATCCTGAAGGCGCTCTATCGCGGCGCCGACATCCTGATCCTCGACGAACCCACCGGCGTGCTGACCCCGCAGGAGGCCGACCATCTGTTCCGCATCCTGCGGGCGCTGCGCCAACAGGGCAAGACGGTCATCATCATCACCCACAAGCTCCGCGAGATCATGGAGCTGACCGACAACGTCACGGTGATGCGGCGCGGGCAGGTGGTCGCCAACGTCGCCACCGGCGACACCAGCCGGGAACAGCTGGCGGAATTGATGGTCGGCCGCAAGGTGCTGCTGCGCGTCGACAAGACGCCGGCCGAGCCGGGGGCGGAGGTCTTGCGGGTCGAGGGATTGCGAGTGCGCGATCCGTCGGGCGTGGAGCGGGTGAAGGGGGTCGGCCTGTCGGTGCGGGCCGGCGAGATCGTCGGCATCGCCGGGGTGTCCGGAAACGGCCAGTCCGAACTGCTGGAGGCGCTGGCCGGCATGCGGCCCATCGCCGGCGGCTCCGTCCGCCTGCGCGGGGAGGAGTTGGCCGGGCAACCGGACCGCTTCAACGCCCGCGCGCTGCGGGGGCTGGGCGTGGGCCATGTGCCGGAGGACCGGCAGAAGGTGGGGCTCGTCACCAGCTTCTCGGCGGAGGAATGCTCGATCCTGGGCTTCCAGGACGATCCGGCTTGGAACGGACGGGTGCTGATGGACCGCGAGGCCATCGCCGCCGACTGCGCCCGCCGGATGGAGGAATACGACACCCGCCCGCGCGACGGGTCACTGGCGGCGGCCAACTTCTCCGGCGGCAACCAGCAGAAGATCGTGCTGGCCCGCGAAATCGAACGGAACCCGGATCTGCTGCTGGTCGGCCAGCCCACCCGCGGCGTCGACATCGGCGCCATCGAATTCATCCACCGCCGGCTGGTGGCCCTGCGCGACCAGGGCAAGGCCATCCTGCTGGTGTCGGTCGAACTGGACGAGATCCGCGCGCTGTCCGACCGCATCGTCGTCATGTTCGACGGCAACATCGTCGGCGAGGTGATGCCGGATCGGGCGGACGAAAAGACGCTGGGGCTGATGATGGCGGGATGTGGGTGAGGGGGCTGACGCCGCAAGAAGCCAGCCCCCCACATCCTCACTTCGCGAACAGCTGCGACATGTCGGCGAACGCCTTGAACTCCAGCGCGTTGCCGGCCGGGTCGAGGAAGAACATGGTGGACTGCTCGCCCACCTGACCCTTGAAGCGGGTGTAGGGCTCGATCACGAACCTCACCCCGGCGGCCTTCAGCTTTTCGGCCAGGGCATCCCAATCGGCGGGCTGCAGCACGACGCCGAAATGCGGGACCGGCACGTCGTGGCCGTCCACCGGGTTGTGGTGGGCCGGGGCGGCGTTCGGGTCGCGCGGCTTCAGGTGGGCGACGATCTGATGGCCGAACAGGTCGAAATCGATCCATTCGTCGCTGCTGCGCCCCTCCGGGCAGCCCAGGACGGTGCCGTAGAACTGGCGGGCGGCGGCGAGATCGTCGACCGGGAAGGCGATGTGGAAGGGCGTCAGCGTCGTCATCGGAGGGTGGCCTTCAGGGATGGCTGTTGGTGGACCCAGCAGAGCGTATCGCCGCAGACTTGACAAACGAGTTCTCGGGCGAAGATTTATGAGTTCAACTCATGATTCGGTTCGCCCATGCCCGAACGCTCCCTCCCGTCGCTCAACGCCGTCCGCAGCTTCGTCGCGGTGGCCCGCCATCTCAGCTTCACCCGGGCGGCCGACGAGCTGGCGGTGACCCAGGGGGCGGTCAGCCGCATGATGCAGACCCTGCAGGCGGATTTGGGCGTCGAGCTGATCCGCCGCGTCGGCCGCGGGATCGAGCTGACGCCGACCGGCGCCGCTTTCTATGGCGAGGCGTCGGCGGCGCTCGACCGTATCGCCGCGGCGGCGCGGGCGGCCCGCGCGCAGGAGGGCGGGGTGCTGCGGGTCAGCGCGCTGCCGACCCTGACCCAGCGTTGGCTGATCCCGCGGCTGAAGCGCTTCCAGGCGGAGAACCCCGACATCCAGGTCGAGGTCAGCATCGGCGAGCATCGCGTCGATTTCGCCAAGGAGCGCATCGACGTCGCCATCCGCTACGGCGTGGAGGAATGGCCGGGGGCGGAGACGGCGACGCTGATGCCGGAGACGATGGGCGTCTTCTGCGCACCGGCGCTGCTGGAGCAGGGGCCGCCGCTGCGCCATCCCGCCGATCTGGCGCAGCACCGGCTGTTGCAGCACACCACCCGGCCCGATTCCTGGCGCGTCTATCTCGGCGCCTTCGGCCTGCCGCTGCCGGAAGCGGCGCTGTCGCTGGCATTCGAGCATTTCTTCATGATCATCGAGGCGGCGTCGGCCGGCATGGGGGTGGCTCTGCTGCCGGTCTTTCTGGTGCGGGAGGATGTGGCCTCGGGCCGGCTGGTCCAGCCGATGCCCGAGACCCTGCGCCCGCGCGGCTGCTACCTGATCGCCCACGCGCCGGGCGCCGAGCGGGCCCGGCGGGTACGGCGCTTCAAGGAGTGGCTGCTGACCGAGGTGGAGTAGGGCGTCACGCCATCACGCCGGGTCCTTCTCCCACGGCGGGGTCGGCAGCGTCATGCCGTGGTTGCCTCGATAGGCCGCGACCTCCGGCGACGACCAGCCCGCCAGCAGTGCCGGATCCAGCCGGTAGACCTCGACGCCCAGCGGACGGCAGACCTCCAGCGGATCGCGGGCATCCGGACCCCACAGCGGCACGCTGAGGTCGCCGCCGGGGCAGGTCGACAGGGCGCAGAGCAGGTCGATCTCCGCGAAGAACTCCAGGAAATCGCCCTTCTTGGCCGGGCAGGCCTTCATGAAATACTTGTCCTCGGCGTTCAGCCCGGTGACCTGGAAGACGTTCAGCACGTCATGCACGTCGAATTCGGTCAGGCCATAGGGGGCGACGGCGCGGGTCAGGTTGGAATGGCAGTGGTGGTGGAAATCCTCCCCCGTCAGCATGCGGTTGACATAGGGATCGCAGCGGGTGCCCAGCAGGTCGTGGACCCGGCCGCCATACTCGTCGATGCCGTAATCGGCCAGCGTGTCGTGGGTGATCGTCGCCAGCGGGCGCAGATAGGGCAGGGTCGACCACAGCCGATCGAAGGTGCTGACATGGGCCTGCTGGAGCTGCCGGGTGCGCGAGGCCCAGAAGCGTTCGCGCGGGTTGTGGCGGTTCCAGATGTTGAGGTCGGCGACCTGCGGCCCCTCGATGGTGACGATGCGGAAGACATGGCCGGCCGGCACGGTCCAGGCGCGGCCGGAGCGGATCGGCACCACGAAGCTGTCCACCAGTTCCCGCCCGTCGGTCTGCGACCCGATGCGTCCGTAAAAGGCGCGGTCGACGTCGAGCGCCGACCCTTTGCTGGCCTGATAGGCGGCGGGATAGCTGGGCATCGCGGACTCCTCGGGATGATCGGCGGGCGGAATGGTCCGGTCTTTTCAAACCGGACCACGATCATGACGAGGGAGCCGCAGGGTACGCAACAGCTGTTAGCAAGAGTGCCGTCAGGCGGCGACGGAGGCGGCCAGGACGCGGGTCTGGCGGGCGACCTTCTCGAAGGCCTTTTCCTCGATCTGGCGGATGCGCTCGCGGCTGACGCCGTAGCGGACCGACAGATCTTCCAGGGTCAGCGGGCTGTCGGACAGGCGGCGGCTGGTCAGGATGTCGCGCTCGCGGTCGTTCAGGACGCCCATCGCCTCATGCAGCAGGGCGCTGCGCTGACGGGCCTCGCCACGCTCGACCAGCGACTCCTCCACCGAGGGACGCTCGTCGGCCAGCAGATCCTGCCATTCGCCAGAATCGCCGTCGGCGCTCATCGGCGCGTTCAGCGAGGCCACCGGCCCCGACAGGCGGCGGTTCATGGCGACCACGTCCTCTTCCGGCACCGACAGATCGTTGGCGATGCTGGTGACGCTTTCGGGCTGCAGGTCGCCGCTGCCGTATTCGCCCAGCTTCCGCTTCAGGCGGCCCAGGCTGAAGAACAGCTTCTTCTGCGCGGCGGTGGTGCCGATCTTCACGAGGCTCCAGGACCGCAGAATGTAATCCTGGATCGAGGCCTTGATCCACCACATCGCGTAGGTGGACAGGCGGAAGCCGCGTTCCGGTTCGAATTTCTTGACGGCCGTCATCAGGCCGAGATTGCCCTCGGCGATCAGGTCGGACAGCGGCAGGCCGTAGCCACGGTAACCGCCGGCGATCTTAACGACGAGACGGAGATGGCTGGTAACCAGCTTGTGCGCCGCATCGACGTCGCCATGCTCGGTCCAGGCCTTGGCCAGCATGTATTCGTCCTCGGCCGGCAGGACCGGGTAACGATGCGTGTCGTTGATGTAGCGGGACAGCGATTCGCCGGAATCGGGCGAACGGAGGGCAATGGCGGTGCTCATGTCACATCCTCGTGCAAAGCGATATGACGGTTCCAGGACCCCCTGTCGGCAGGCCCAGGCCTCTCCGGCGGAGCAGGCCGGGATATAGTACAAAATCGGTGCTGAAAGTCAAGCGAGGCGGTCGGGTATAGGGGCACGGGGGCGGAATGCCGGGCGCAGGACGCCCGGCCTGTTCCGAACCGTCAGGCTCCGATGAAGCCTTTCTTCGCCATGCAGGCGTCCTTTGGTAACGGCTCCTTGCTGCCATCTGGCAGATAGCAGGTTCCGACGATCTGCGGCGCTGCGGCCGCCATCGGAACGGGCGGTGCCGGCGGTG
Source organism: uncultured Azospirillum sp. (assembly GCA_966212305.1). Taxonomy (GTDB): domain Bacteria; phylum Pseudomonadota; class Alphaproteobacteria; order Azospirillales; family Azospirillaceae; genus Azospirillum. Next base: position 40,764 of record CBIHQY010000042.1, on the reverse strand, counting down.
CCGCAACGGACGCGATCGTCGAGGGGCCCGGCTGCTGGGGAGGGCCGACGTGGATCACTTTGCCCCCTGCCTCTTTGCACCACGTCTCGTCCCGATATTCTTCCACCCTTCGAAGGCGGCAAATGACGAGTGCCTGGGGAGATGTGGGTGATGCCGTGGGAGCCATGGCTCCTGCGACGGGTGCCGGTGACCCCGCCGGTGACGACAGCGAAACGAGAATTTGGGCTGGATACTGGTAAGCAGCCCCGGATCCCATGTCGACGGCAGCACCAACGATCCCGCCAGCGATGATGTTGCCGAATGCGGCACCCGCCGTCGTCGAGTTGACCGACGACGATCCCGCATGCCCGGCCTCGGTCCGGCACTGTACCGACAACGGTCCGTACGCCTTCGACACCGTTGCAATACCGGGAGTGCGAAGGACGGTCCATTGGCCCTTCTCGTTCTGCATGGTGCAGGTGGCCTGCTGGACCGGCGTCGTGTCGACGGCGACCGACTGGGTGGTTCCTGTTGTAATCGAAGCGCATGCCTGTACTCCCATGCACAGCATGAGCAGGGCAGCTGCCTGGAAGAACTTGGTCATGGAATGTTCCCAGATCAGCGGAATTGGCTCTTCAGCATCGGATAAAAGCCCTGGTACTGCTCCTTCACCTGCTCAAGGAACTGCTGGCGCTTCGGATCCTTGGCGATGAGGTCCTTGTGCCACGGGCTGCTGGCCCAATTGCTCTCACCGGCAGAAGAAAATCCATAGAATTCCGGATTTAGAAATATTTCATAATTCACGAACGAGTGCTCGTTTGCCAAACGGAACAGCGTATTGATCATCACCTTGGGCATATCGATGCCCTTCTCGGCCAGTGCCTGCTGGATATTCTTACCATGAGTCGGGGAATAAGTAGCCGTTGGTGACAAGATGTAATGATTGATGCCCCAGCAGGCCTGTTCCCGCTGGTAAGCCGAATCGAACTGAAGGAAGTAGATGTCCTTGCGGGAGCAGAAGTTAAGTGTCTGCCAGCCGTTCCGCCCGAGATCGACGTTCGTCGACACTGAGATGTATCCGAGCAGACGCCCGTTGACGATGTTCGCCATCGTAACTGCGGCGTTGGTATTGAACTGATTGTTGCTGCTCTCGTTAAGGGCAGTTACGGTCCACTTACCGGGAGGAAGGGGGATCTGCGTTCGTGAGACCTTGACGCTCCCTTCATAGGTCGCACCGATGGGCATCTCGGAGGCGATGCTGTCCGCAAAGGCTGGGACGCTGCTTCCCACCAGCGCAACCAGGGCGGCAGTCCGTAACATGTTCCGGAAAAAGTTCACTTTTCCTTGTCCAATTTGCGGTGGAAAACGCTTTTGACATTCAACGTATGCGGCTATCACGAATTGGGCAAACATTAAAAGTAATTTTTATTTTGAACCCGAAACAATCGGTTGCTCCCGGATCCGTTCCCACACCGACTGAGCGTGTGCCGCGGATTTGGTTCTCGGATGGCTGCAGAGCAACCAAGGCTTCCCGATCGGTAATCCCCCCGCGTCTTCCGGACGTTCAGGCCTTCCCCTGTTCCCCTTGCCCGCGGTTCGGGTATCACGGCCGGGCTCCGGAACCGGGAGGCGCCGGCCGGCGCTAATTCTGTTGCCCGGCGGGGGTGGGGCGCTTACGGTCGCATGTCGTATCTATTGGATCTTTCCACACCGGTCCCTTTGCCAAGATGTCGCGTCCCGTGATCCGCCGCCTGATCGATGCCGTGCCGACCGCCGTCCTGCCGATGGCGGCCGGGGTGGGGCTGTCGGCTCTGGTGGCGCCGCAGCCGGACGCCGCCATGGCGCTGCTGCGTGGGCTGGTGGTGACGCTTCTGCTGACCCTGCCGTCGCTGGCCGTCGGCACCGCGCTGGGCACGCTGGCCGGATCCTGGGCGGCGGTGGCGCCGCGGTCGGCCGGCGGGCTGATCGGGCGGCTGCTGGCCGGGGCCGGGCCGCTGCTGCCGGGCTTCCTGCTGGCCGCGGTCGCGGCGCTCGCGGTGCGGGCGGGGGCGTCGGCGGCGCCGCTGGCCTGGACCGCCCTGTCGATTCCCGCCGCCTGTCAGGCCGCCCGGCTGGCGCGCCCGGCGATGGGCCGTGCCCTGGGCTCCGGGCCGGAGGGCGGGGCGGTGCGCATGGCCCGCGGGCTGGGGCTGGACGAACGCACCGTGCTGCGCCACCACGCCCTGCCGCAGGCGGTCGCCCCGGTGATGGGCGGGCTGCGCGCCGCCGTGCTGGCGGCGATGGTCGGGGCGGTGGCGCTGGAAAGCCTGCTGGACCTGCCGGGGGCCGGGGTGCTGATGATCGATGCCGCCCGTGCCGGCTCGGCCGCCGGGGCGGTGCCGGCCCTGCTGGCGCTGGGCGGGCTGACCGCATTGCTGAACGCGCTGGGCCTTGGGGTGCGCGACTGGATCGACCCGGCCAACCACAGCTCCACGCCCTATGAGGGGGCGTGACCGCCGCGAAGGATCCTGATGGCCGAGTTCGACCAATCGCCGCTTTCCCACCCGGTGCCGCCGGAGCCGCCACGCGCCGGCTTCGCCCGCCAGCTGTCCGGTGTCGCCGTGCTCGCCGCCCTGGCGCTCGCCTGCGCCGCGGCACCGTTGATGGCAGACGGCAGCACGGTCCACCGGCTGGACGCCGACCTGGTCGCCGCGGCGCTGCTCGACGGGCGGGGCAGCCTGTCCTTCGCGCTGCTGGCCGCGGTGCTGGGCGGGGCACTGGGCATCGGCTGGGCGTTGCTGGCCGGGCTGCTCGGCAATCTGGTCGGCAACCGGGTGGAGCGGCGCGTCATCGCCGCCGCCCACCGCATGGCTGGCTGGCCGCTCGCCCTGCTGGTTCCGTTGGCCGGCGGGCTGATGGATAAGGTCTGGCTGATGGCCCTGGTCACCGCGTTGACCGCCGCCCCGGCGGTCGCCGCCCTCGCCCATGCCGAACTGTCGGCCCTGATGCGGGCGGAGTTCCTGACCGCCGCCCGCGCCGCCGGCCTGCCGGAGGGAGAGGTGCTGCGCCGGCACCTGATCCCCAACCTGACGCGCCCGCTGCTGGCCGCCGGAACGCTGGCCCTGCCGCGCGTGCTGGCGGCGGAGAGTTTCGCCAGCCTGCTGGGCCTCGGCCTGCCGCCGGCCCTGGGCAGCTGGGGCGCCTCGGTCGGGCTGGCGGCGCGGCTGGGCGACCCGGTGGCCTTCGCCCCGCCGGCCCTGCTGCTGGCGCTCGCCCTCTGGGCCGCCTGCGCCATCGCCGACGGTATGGCGGCCGGCACCCGCAAGCCATGAACAGCCGCAAGCCATGAACCATATCTCCGCAAAGCCCGCGCCGGTGGAGACCGAGGCGCTGACCCTGATGCTGGGCGACCGCGTCCTGCTCGACCGCGCGAGCCTGCGGGTGGAGCGGGGGGAGGTGCTGGCCATCACCGGCGGGGCCGGCAGCGGCAAGACCGCCCTGCTGGCGGCGCTCGCAGGTCAGGCGTCGGCCGGCGTCGATGTGGCCGGCGGCATCCGCGTCGACGGGCATCTGCTGATCGCCCAGGGCGGCCGGCTGGCCCCGCGCCGGCCGCTGGCCCTGCAGGTGGCGGAGGTTGTCGGCCACCATCTCGGGCTGGATCTGCGGTCGGCGCTGCGCCGGACCGCCGATGGGCTGGACCGCATGGGCGTGCCCGCCGCCGCCCGCCGCTTCGACCTGCCGCCCGAACAGCTGCCGGACTCCCTGCGCTGGGCCTGCCTGTTCGCCATGGCGGTGGCGGTGGGGCCGGCGGTGCTGCTGGCCGACGCGCCGACCGCCGGTCTGGATCCGACGGTGCGGCTGCGGCTTCTCCACCGGCTGGCAGACTGGGCGCGGGCCGAAGGGGTGGCGCTGATCCTCGCCGGACGGCCGGAGGACGGGGTGGCCGGTCCCGCCGACCATGTGCTTTCGCTCCGGCGCGGCCGTCTGCTGCCGCCGAGGACTCCGCGCACCGCCCCGTTGACGCCGCTGGAGCCGCCGGGCACCGCCCGCCTGCATGCCCGCGGCGTCGGCATGTCCTATCCGCTCGCCCCCGGTCCCAAGGGGGAGGCGCGGACACTGGCCGTCCTGCATGGCGTCGATTTGGATCTGCGGACGGGCGAGACGCTGGCCCTGCTGGGCGAGACCGGCAGCGCCAAGGCGACGCTCGCCCGCTCGCTGCTCTGCCTGCCGCCGCCGACGGCGGGGGCGGTGGTGTGGATGGGCCGCGACCTGATGGCGGCTTCGACGCCGCCGGCCGCGGGGGAGGACGCCGACCGTGGCGGTCCCGACCAAATTAGGCCCGATCATGTCGGCTTGCGCCGCGCCCGCCGCGACCTGCAGCCGCTGTTCCCCGATCCCGCCGCGTCCTTCGACCCGGCCATGACCATCGGCGCCCAGTTCGATCTCGCGCTGGAGAGCCTGCGCCCCGACATCGCCGCCAACCGCCGCGACCACCGCATCGACGAGGCGTTGGAGGAAGCCGGGCTGCGTCCCGAGGCGGCGCTGCGTTGGCCTGCCGCGCTGACGGTGGCGGAGGCCGCCCATGCCGGCCTCGCCCGCGCCATCCTGCCGGAGCCGCGGGTGCTGATCGCCGACGAGCCGGCCGCCAGCCTGTCGGCGGAGGAGCGCCAGACCTTCCTCGACACGCTGATGGCGGTGCGCGACCGCCGCCGCCTGTCGCTGGTGCTGGCGACCGACCGCTATGACGAGGGGCTGCGCGACGCCCATCGCGGCATCGTGATGCTGGCCGGGCGGGTGGTGGAAAGCGCCGACGCCGAGATCCTGCGCACCGCGCCGCTGCACCCCTACAGCCGCGCGATGCTGGCGGCGTCCCGTGGCGAGCGCCCGGCGCTGGAGGGCGATGCACCGTCCGCCTTCGGCCAGCCGACCGGCTGCCCGCTGCGCCGACGCTGCCCCCTGGCGCGGGAGTTCTGCGCACAGGCGGTCCCGGCGCTGGAGGAGGTGGCGCCCGGCCACCATGTCGCCTGCCATTACTGGGACACGCCGGCGGACGGGTGATCGGCCGGACTTCAACGGGTGGCTGTTTTCCTGCTATCGTGCTATCTTTCCACGACGCTATAGAAACTTGTCCGGAACACCTGCCGCCGGGGAGCCGATGCCGTCCCTGTCCGCCACGATGCCAGCCTTGCCCGACCTGACTCTGCTGACCGGCCTTGCCACGCCGCTGTGGCTGGTCCGGTCGGAGGATGGCGGCGTGGTCTGGCTGAACCGGGCGGCCCGCAGGCTGCTCGCCCCTGACGCGATGGGCGGCACCCTGCGCATGACGCCTGCCGGACCGGTGCCGACGGCGGCCACCGAGCGCGCCGTGACCGTCCGCCGCGCCGGCGGTGAAGCGCTGGCGCTGACCGTCCGCATCGGCCCTGTTCCGGGGTGCGATCTCTTGCTGATGGAGGCGCCGGCCGATCTTGCCGCCCGGCAGGAGCTGGCGCGGCTGAACGAACAGCTGGTCGCCCTGTCCTACGCTTATCCCGACCTGCGGTTCGAGCTGCGGCGCGACGGCGGCATCCTGGACTTCGCCGCCGGCAGTCCCGCCGACCTCGGCATCCCGGCCCAGCGCTTCCTGAACGGCCGCATCCAGGAGGTGCTGCCCGAAGCCGCCGCCGCACCGCTGGTGGAGGCGCTGGAACGGGTGGCGGCAGGCGCCGCAACCGCAAACCCCACCGCCAGCGTCGTCATCCGCCTGCCCGTCACTGGGGAAACCGGCGGAGAGGGGGACGCGGTGTTCGAGGCCCGGCTGGTCGCCCTTTCCGATGACGGCGACCGCATTCTCTGCATCCTGCGCAACATCACCGGCCGGACACGGGCGGAACAGCGGGCGGAACGGGCGCACCGGCTGCTGCTGGACGCCATCGACAGCATCGGCGAGGGGTTCGTCCTCTATGACGCCGACGACCGGCTGATGCTGTTCAACCGGCGCTACCGTGACCTGAAGATCTCCGACCCCGATCTGGCGCGGCCGGGCACGCCGTTCGAGAGTCTGCTGCGCGACGGGATGCGGCGCGGCCTCTACCGGATCCCGCCGGAGCGGGCGGAGGAGTGGATGGCCGAACGGATGGCTTTTCATCGCCATGGCGGCCCGCCGATGGAGGTGCAGCTGGCCGATGGCCGCTGGCTGCGGATCGAGGAGCGGCGGACCCGCGACGGCGGGACCGTCGGCCTGCGCACAGACATCACCGACCTGAAGGCTCGGGCGCTGGAGCTGGCCGCCGCCAACCGCCGCAAGTCCGACTATGTCCATCACTTGAGTCACGAGTTGCGCACGCCGCTGACCGCGGTGATGGGCTTTGCCGAGATCCTGCGCGACCAGTTGCTGGGACCGCCGGGCAGCCCGCGCTATGGCGAGGCGGCGGCGCAGATCGTCGCGGCCGGCGACTATATGCTGGAGCTGATCAACAACCTGCTCGACCTCGCCCGCATCGAGGCCGGGCGGCTGGACCTGCATGAGGAGGATTGCCCGCCCGCCCTGATCGTCGACGCCACCCTGTCGATGATGGCGGCGCGGGCCGAGCGGTCGGGTGTGGCGCTGTCGGCCCAGCTGCCGGCCGACCTGCCGGTGCTGTGGGCCGATCCGTCGCTGGTCCGGCAGATGCTGACCAACCTCGTCGGCAACGCCCTGAAATTCACCGATCCCGGCGGCCATGTGACGGTTTCGGCGGAGCGCGACGCGGCCGGCGGCCTGATCCTGGCGGTCGCCGACGATGGTCGGGGCATGCCGCCGGAGCGCATCCCGCAGGCGCTGACCGCCTTCGCCCAGGTCCATGATCCGACCCGCGAGCGGATGACGGCGGCGCAGCACGGCTCCGGCCTCGGCCTGCCGCTGACCGCCGCGCTGGTGGAGCTGCATGGCGGCGGCATCGCCGTCGACAGCGCGCCGGGATGCGGCACGACGGTGCGGCTGCGCTTTCCGCCGGAGCGGGTGATGCGGTAGGCGCGCCCGCGCCCATCGCCCGGCCCCAAGAAAAGTGCCCAAGAAAAAGCCCCCGCTCCGGTTGGAGCGGGGGCTTTTTCACATCACAACGACCGATGAGAGATCAGGCCATCTCGATGCGCTGAGCCTCGGGACCCTTGGCGCCCTGGCGGATGGTGACGCGGACCTGCGCACCGTCGTCCAGACCGCTGATGCCCGACCGCTCCAGCGCACGGATGTGCACGAAGATGTCCTTGCCGCCGGTGGACGGGGCGATGAAGCCGAAGCCCTTCGACACGTTGAACCACTTCACCGTGCCGTCGACGGTCTCGCCGCCTTCGGAGTCGCCGTAGCTGTCGGCGCCGTAGCCACCGCGGCTGCTGCCACCGCCATAGCTGTTGCCGCCGCCGTAGCCGCCGTCGTTGCCCCAGCCGTCACGCTCGCGCGGGGCGCGCGACGGGCGGCTCGGAGCGGCGGTCGAGGTGTCGACCGCGTGGATGGTGGCGACCTGCGGGCCCTTCGGGCCGCGCGACAGGTCGCAGGTGATGGTGGCGCCTTCGGGCAGGCTGTCGTGTCCGCAGAACTGCAGAACCGTGGAGTGCAGGAAAGCGTCGGGCGACCCATCGTCGGGGGTGACGAAGCCGAAGCCCTTGGTGGCGTTGAACCACTTGACGGTGGCGCGGATGTCGCGCTGGGTGATCTCAGGAGCGCGGAAGGAAGAGCGCTGCGGACGGTCGAACATCAGTATCGTCTCATCTGTCGTGTTAAACCCCATCCCGGCAAGAACCAAAGAAGGGAGACCCGGAACAGGGCCAGCGAAGGATGATCGGTTCCGACCCATAATTCAATCGCGATTGCGCATTTTCCCGGTCAGCGCACAACAAAAGCACCGCCGCCGCCTGTCGGTCAGGCGGGGCGGGGCGATTTCGCCGAAATTGTGCAGGTGCAGCGTGACGCTTCAGCCCCGACTCAGGGCCCGACCGTCAGGCGTGCAGGCTCACGCGCCGTGGCACTTCTTGTACTTCTTGCCGCTGCCGCATGGGCAGGGGTCGTTGCGGCCGACCTTGGGGCCGCTGCGCGGACGGGCGCCGAGTTGGCCGTCCACATAGTACCAGCGGCCGTCCTGGTGGGTGAAACGGCTGGTTTCGTGGTGGGTCATCGGCTTGCCGTTCATGCTGAAACGGGCGACGAACTCCACGATCCCGTCGGTGTCGCCGGGCTGGCCGTCCTCGGTCGAGCGGATCTCCACGCCGGTCCACACGCTGTTCTTGGCCCAGGTCTCGATCTCTTCACGGTTGAAGTCGTCGCGGGTGCTGGGCAGCAGCGTGTCGTGCAGGTAGTCGATGTTGCCGGTGGCGAAGGCCGAATAGCGCGAGCGCATCAGCGCTTCGGCCGTCGGGGCGGGCATGCCGGCCAGATAGGGACCGCAGCAGGCGTCCAGCGGCTTGCCGGAACGGCAGGGGCATTCGGCGGCGGTCTGGGTCGTTTCGGTCATGGCCTGCTTCTCGGGTGATGGCGTGGCGGGTTGCGGCGTGGTCCGGCTTTCAGGGGCGCATCCATAGCGCAGCCGCGCTTCGCTTCTCAAGAGCTTGCTTGAGGCAAATGGGCGCGGCCTTGCACCCGGACTCCACCGCCGCTATCAAGCGGCCCCATCCCGTCCCCTATCCGGAAGGCCGCCCGCCGATGCCTGCCAAAGCGCCCCGCAAAGCAGCCGCTCCCCGGCAGCGCCCCGACCTGTCGCTGGAGGCCGGCTTCGGCCCCGGCCGCCGCGTCTGCGGCATCGACGAGGTCGGGCGCGGCCCGCTCTGCGGCCCGGTAGTCGCCGCCGCCGTGGTCTTGGCCCCCGAGGGCCTGCCGCCGGAGATCGCCGCCCTAATCGACGACAGCAAGGCCGTCACCCGCCGCCTGCGCGAGGAGATCGAACCGGCGATCCGCACCCATGCGCAGGCATTCGCCATCGCCGAGGCGTCGGCCGCCGAGATCGACGAACTGAACATCCACAAGGCGACGCTGCTGGCGATGAAGCGGGCCTTTCTGGCGCTGCCCGGCGCCCCGCCCGACGCGGCGTTGGTGGACGGCAAATTCACCCCGGACATCGCGTGCGAGAGGGTGGCGGTCGTCAAGGGCGACAGCCGCAGCCAGTCCATCGCCGCCGCCTCTATTCTCGCCAAAGTGGCGCGCGACAGCGAGATGTTGCGGTTGTCGGTGCTGTATCCACACTATGGATGGGAGCGAAACGCCGGCTATCCGACGCCTGAGCATCTGGACGCGCTGACCCGCCATGGTGTCACGCCGCATCACCGAGTCAGTTTTGCACCAGTGAAACGGCAAAAGGCACTAAGCGGCTGACCCGCCGTCACTTGGCAAAGAAAGCTGTTGACGGCGACTCGGCCGCGACTCATTGTCCGGCCGAGTCCCAGTTCTTTGCCGGTCGTAAAATGCTCCCTGAAAACCGTATCCTGGTCGGCGATTGCATCGCTCTCATGAACGATCTGCCGCCCGCTTCGGTCGATCTCGTCTTCGCCGATCCACCCTACAACTTGCAGTTGGGCGGTGAATTGCTGCGGCCGAACCACACCCGCGTCGCCGGGGTGGATGACGAATGGGACAAGTTCGACGATTTCGAAGCCTATGACCGCTTCACCCAGGACTGGATGACGGCCGCCCGCCGCATCCTGAAGCCGGAAGGCTCGCTGTGGGTGATCGGCAGCTATCACAACATCTTCCGCGTCGGCGCCACGCTGCAGAATCTGGGCTTCTGGATTCTGAACGACATCGTTTGGCGCAAGACCAACCCGATGCCGAACTTCCGCGGCACCCGCTTCGCCAACGCCCACGAAACGATGATCTGGGCGGCCCGCGACAAGGACGCGCGCTACCGCTTCAATTACGAGGCGATGAAGAACCTCAATGAGGATCTTCAGATGCGCAGCGACTGGCTGCTGCCGATCTGCAGCGGCGGTGAGCGCCTGCGCGACGAGGAGGGCAAGAAGACCCACCCGACGCAGAAGCCGGAATCGCTGCTGTACCGGGTGATCCTGTCCTCCTCCCGTCCCGGCGACGTGGTTCTCGATCCCTTCTTCGGCACCGGCACCACCGGGGCGGTCGCCAAGCGGCTCGGCCGCAAATGGATCGGGCTGGAGCGCGACGACACCTATGTCAAGGCGGCCCAGGCCCGCATCGACGCGGTGGAGGAGGCGCCGGAGGCTGCCATCCTCGACACCCCGCCCAAGCGCAGCGCGCCGCGCATCCCCTTCGGCTGGGTGGTGGAGCGCGGTCTGCTGCGCCCCGGCTCGACCCTGTTCGACCAGCGCCGCCGCGTCGCCGCCCGCGTGCGCGCCGACGGCACGCTGATCGGCTCCGGCCCGCGCGGCGACCATCGCGGCTCGATCCATCAGGTCGGCGCGGCGTTGGCCGGGCTGCCGGCCTGCAACGGCTGGACCTTCTGGCATTATGAAGAGGGCGAGGATCTGCGCCCGATCGACGTGCTGCGCGAGCGCATCCGCTCGGAAATGCACTGACTCCTCCCCTGACCTGTCCGTCTGGCATGGGCATCGGCGGGGACGGCGGCTTGGCAGCGGTGGCGCCGCCGTGTTAGGGCTGTCGCCCATGAACAAGCTCTTCGCCACCGTCACCGCCCCGGTGCCGCGTTCGGCCCCGGCGGCGCTGTCCACCCGTTGTTTCGTCCGCGATCTGGTGATGGACGCGCTGATCGGCGTCTATGCCCATGAACGGCTGAAGCCCCAGCGCATCCGCCTGAATCTCGACCTCGACGTGATCGCCCCCGGCGTCACCGGCGAGGACATGGCGACCGTCGTCAAGGGCGTGGTCACCCAGGGCCATGTCACGCTGGTGGAGACGCTGGCCGAGCGCATCGCCGAGCGCTGCCTTGCCGACGCGCGGGTGACGATGGCCAAGGTGCGGGTGGAGAAGCTGGACGTCTTCCCCGACGCCGCCAGCGTCGGCGTGGAGATCGAGCGCGCCCGCGCCTGACCGTTTCCCACTCATCGAAGAGGAAGCCGCATCCCGTGTCGTCTCTCGCCGTCCTCACCGCCGAACAGACCGCCGCCCGCCTTCCTTTCCCTGCATTGTGCGACGCGGTGGCAGCAGCCGCCCGCGACTATACCGCCGGCCGCATCACCAGCCCGGAGCGGCAGGTGCTGCCGCTGCCCGACTGCGGCGTGCTGCTGTCGATGCCGGCCACTGCGGCGGACATCGCCATCCACAAGCTGGTCAACGTCAATCCCGGCAACGGCGCCCGCGGGCTGCCGACCATCCACGGCGTGGTCAGCGCCTTCGACGCCCCGACCGGCGCGCCCCAGGTGATCCTGGACGGCCCGACGGTCACCGCGCGCCGCACCGCCGCGGTGTCGATGTTGGCGATCCGCACGCTGGCCCCGGCGCCGCGCCATGTCGCGCTGCTCGGCGCCGGCACCCAGTCGGCCGGCCATGTGGCGGCGCTGGCATCGCTCTATCCCGGCATCCACATCGACGTCCACAGCCGCAGCCTGGAGACGGCCACGGCATTCTGCGCGAAACAGGACGGGCAGGGGGTGGAGTTGCGGCCGATGAGCGGCCCGGTCGATCCGGCGGCCGAGGTGGTGATCGCGCTGACCACCAGCCTGTCCCCCATCTATGACGAGGCGCCGCGCCCGGACCGCCTGCTGGTCGGCGTCGGCGCCTTCAAGCCGGAGATGGTGGAGTTCGGCCCGACCGCCGTCCATGGCAGCGAGCTGTTCGTCGACGATCCCGCCGGCGCCCGCCACGAGGCCGGCGATTTCATCCAGGCCGGGGTGGAGTGGGGCACCGTCAAGTCGCTGGTCGATGCGCTGGATGGCCGCGCGACGCCGGGTCGCCCGCGCCTGTTCAAGAGCGTCGGCTGCGCGGCGTGGGATTTGGCGGCGGCGCGCTGCGCGCTGGGGCAGGGCGCCTGACCGCGCCCCTCACCGCCGCAGCGGCACCGCGCGCTTGACCAGCCGGCGGTCCATGTCGGCGGCGGCCACCGTCGGCTCGCCCAGGCTGCGCATGACGAAGGCGAAGGTGTCCATCACCCGGTCCAGCACGATCTCGTTGTCGTCCGGGCGGCGGCTGACCGACACCACGGCATAGCCGGCGGCGCGGGCCACCGCCGGTTCGCCGCGCAGGCCGCGCACGCCCCAGCCGGCCAGCGCATCCTTGCAGGGGAACAGCTCTGCGGCGAAACCGCCGGCCGACTGGGTGCGCCCGACCACATAGGCGGCGGAGACCGCCAGCGGCGCCAGCAGCCCGTCCCAATCCAGGCAATCCTCCCGACCGACCCACACCCCGCCGACCGAGCAGGCGGCGGCGCCGATCGCCTCGCCCAGCCCGGCGCGGAAGGCGCGCAGCGACTCAACCGCCTCGGCCGCCGGCATCGGTTCCACCCGGCGCCCCTCCGGCATCAGCATCAGCCGGCCCGCCCATTCCGACGAGGGCGGCAGCTGTTCGGTCAGGCGCGCGAGCAGCGCCTCGCGGGCGGCGGCGAAGGGAACGACCTCGGACATCGGGGCCTGCGGCAATGGTGGGGTGGGGAGGCGAGAAGAAGCCTGAGAAGCCCCGAACTGTCAAGAGCAAGCCTGCATCCCGGCAACCCGTGGCTGCGATACGTGCGCGTTGTCACAGGCCATGGACGCGAAACCGGCCCCGTCCGGAAAAAATGCGCGGCTTTGCGTTTTTCCGCTTGCCAGGATTCGTCATCGGCCATATAAGGCGGGCCTCCGTTCCCGGTTAGCTCAGTTGGTAGAGCAGCGGACTGTTAATCCGCTTGTCGCTGGTTCGAGTCCAGCACCGGGAGCCATAGCGCGGGTGTAGCTCAGTTGGTTAGAGCGCCGGCCTGTCACGCCGGAGGCCGCGGGTTCAAGTCCCGTCACTCGCGCCATTTTCTCCTATATCTCCCCAATTCGATGTAGCGGATGATGGCGACTGCCCCACCGGGCGGCTTCGCGCTATCATGCGTTCTTCGCCGCGTCCACGATGCGGCCGATGGCGCCGGTTCCCTGTTGTACGGAGTCCGCGCGCCGAACGGCCGCGCGCATTTCGGACCGCGAATTGCCGGGGAGGAACCGCTCATGCGTTTGTCTGACAAGGTCGCCGTCGTCACCGGCGGGGGATCGGGCTTCGGCGAGGGCATCGCCCGCCGCTTCGCCGCCGAAGGGGCTCGCGTCATCGTCGCCGATCTGGACGAGGCGGCCGCCGGCCGCGTCGCCGACAGCCTGGGCGAGAGGGCGCTCGCCGTCCGCGCCGACGTCGCGGTGGGGGAGGATTACGAAGCCATCGTCTCGGCGGCACTCGGCGAGTTTGGCCGGCTCGACATCCTGGTCAACAATGCCGGCTATACCCACCGCTACGGCTCGATGCTGGACGTGGACGAGGCCACCTTCGACCGCATCTATGCCGTCAACGTGAAGTCGATCTATCACAGCGCCATCCACGCCGTGCCGGTGTTCCGCGCCCAGGGCGGCGGCGTGATCCTGAACATCGCCTCGACCGCCGGGCTACGGCCCCGGCCGAACCTGACCTGGTACAACGGCTCCAAGGGCGCCGTCATCACCCTGACCAAGTCGATGGCGGCGGAGCTGGCCGCCGACAATGTCCGCGTCTGCGCCATCGCCCCCGTGGCCGGCGAGACCGGCATGCTCCACCGCTTCATGGGCCAGGACACGCCGGAACGCCGCGAGCAGTTCCGCAGCAGCATCCCGCTGGGGCGCCTGTCGACGCCGGGCGACATCGCCAACGCGGCGCTCTACCTGTGCTCCGACGAAGGGAACTTCCTGACCGGCGTGTGCCTGGAGGTCGATGGCGGGCGGTGTATTTGAGCGCTCCTTGAAGAGGTTAGACCCCCACCTAACCTCCCCCGCTCTCAGCGGACCTATGGTCCGCCTGCCGCGTCAGCACACAGCGAAGCTTTGTGCGAGAGCTGGGCGGGGGAGGGACTGCCGCCACCTCTTCGGACAAGCACTTGTCTTCTCCCCCGCATCGGACGGACCGTTGGTCCGCCGAGAGCGGGGGAGGATTGAGGTGGGGGCAAGTGGCTCCGTCAGCCTGCATTTCTGCCACCACCGCCTCCTCTTCCTCAACCACCTCTTCCTCCTCCCGCTTCTCGTCGGGCAGCACGGCGTCCAGCAGGCGGGCGATGTCGTCGGTCGGCAGCAGGGCGCCATAACCCGGCGCGTTGTAATCCCAGTCATACTCGGCGAAACCGCGGAATCCGGCGATGACCGGGTCGCTGGTCCATGCCTTCCTCAAGGCCTCGCGGCGCAGCTCCGCCGGCACGTCGGGGCGGAGGAAGCCGGTGTAGTCGCTGCCGGAATCCAGACTGTCCAGCGAGGGCAGTTCCGGCGCCTCTTCCTCGACGACCTCGGCCCCGACCTCGGCCCCGGCCGTTTCCGCCGGCAACAGGGCGGGCGCCTCCGGCACCGCCGGTTCGGCGACCGGCTCCTCCCTCCGCGCCTCGCGCTTCAGCCGCGACCAGCGGCCGAGGAAGCCGGTCTCCTCCTCCGTCCGCTCAGTCATGCTGCGGCCCCCCGGTGCGGCGGCGGAGCGCCAGGGCTTCCGGGTCGGCGCGGTCGCGCTTGCGCTTGTGGAAGGGGCGCTCGACATGGTGACGGGCGACGAAGCCGTCCATCCACAGCACCAGCGGGATCGGCAGCGGCAGCGCCTCGATCACGTCGTCGCCGGCTTCGGCATGGGTGTCGATCTCGCCGGGGTCGGCGGTGACGGCCAGCAGCCGGATCCCCGGCGCCGGGCCGCCCGGCCGCAGGATGACGTAGGCGCTGGGGGTGCCGCCATCGAGGTTGTGCTTGTAGTTCTCGGCCTCGGTCGGGAACAGGGCGATCTCGGCGGTGCCGGCGTAATGGCGGGTCCAGTCCGGCCCTTCGGCCAGCACGCTCCAGTCCGGCAGGGTGGGGTCGGCCGGGACCAGCATCACCGGCTGCCAGCGCGCCTCGATCCAGGGATTGTCGACGCGCCGCCGCTCCACCACCACGCCGACGCTGCGCCGCTCGGCGCGGTCGGGCGGCGAGGCCGGTGCCGTGGGGATGGCCGTGGGGATGGAGGCGGGGGAGGACGGGAACTCGCTGGGCATTGTCGGTGTTCCTGATGGGCTGGGACTGGACGGCCGAAGCCGGACTCCATCCCCGGTACAACGCGCCAACGGCCGATTGGTGCCGCCGCACGCCGTGCTCCGACGGATTCCCCCGACGGTCGCCCAAAGGAAGGATGCGCCATGCGCAAGATCGCCGCCGCCCTGCTCCTGTCGGGACTCCTGTCCGGCCTGCCGCTGCTCGGCGCCGCCGCGCAGCAGGCGGATCAGCAACAGCCCCCGCAGCAGTCCCAATCAGGGCAGCCTCAATCAGGACAGGACGGGGCGGCCCCGGTGGACTCAGGCTCGAAGGAGTCGGCCGGCGATGCCCTCGCGCGCGATGCCGGGGTTCAGAAGAGCCAGGATCCCCACCCCACGCCGCAGGGCACGAGGCCGCCCAATGCGTCCAGTTCCGCCGCGACCGGCAGCAACGAGTTGCAGCAGGCGCTCGCCGCCGTGCGCAGCGCGCCGCCCGACCTGAACGGCAACCCGGTGCCGCGCCCGAACCAGTGGGCGAGCGAACCCGACCAGCCGAACGAGCCGACGCGGTCGCAAAACCCCTCCGACCTGACCAGCCAGGAGGTGAAATAAACGGAAGTCAGCCGGACACCCGGCGGCTGCGGATGCGGATCAGGCCGCTGCCCTCGGGATCGGCGCGGTCCGGCTTCAGCATGGCGTCCAGCAGACGGGCGTCGCTGGTCCAATAGGGCACGTACCAGCTGCGGTCGGGATCCATCACCAGCGCGCGCTTCGTCGCGGCGTCATAGGCGCCCAGCGGCGCGACGTGGCCGACGCCGACATCGCCGGTCAGCGTGCCTTGGTCGAAGGCCAGCAGGATGATGTCGTCGGCGCTGCGCTCGTTCCCGGCCAGGATGCGGCGCAGTTCCGCCAGCGTGGCGGGAGAGGCGTCGCGCGGGCGCCAGACCTCCACCTCCGCATCGATGTTGTAGGCGGCGAGGCTGCGGTGGACATAGTCGATCAGCTCGCCGAACGAGACGCCTTCGCCATCCTCGGCGGTGGCGGCGCGCCAATGGTCGTCGTCCAGCCGGTCGAGCAGCTGCTTGCCCGTCACCAGCCGTTCCGACGCCAGGGCGGGCAGGCCGCGCAGCGCGTTCAGCATCATCGTCACGCTGGCCAGCGAGCAGGAGGCGCCGGTCATCTGCGGCACGTAATAGGGGCTGAGCGCCCAAAAATCCGGCGCTGCGGCGGTGCGGACATAGTCGCTGGCGCGGGTGATCGGCACCGCATCCGGACCGAACTTCGGCTTCATCTCTTCCTGAGCCCAAGCTGGCGTTGCCGTGCAGGCGGCCCACAGCAGGAGGCCGCCTCCAAGGATTTTCGCCAAAGCCCCTGCGGTCCACGTCGCTTGCGTCATCGGAAAACGGTCTCGATCCGTCTGGTCTGAATGGGGGATGCGCCCTGGTCCCTTCCCGCGGCGCGGCCTGCATATGGTGCGCTGCGGTGCGGGAGCCAAGCAGCGGAAAGGACTTCGCAAAACGCAGTTGGGCGGAGCCCGCGCCGCCCGATCATCGAGCGAAACAGGCCCCGCCCATGCCACGGGTCCGGCGCGTCGAAGGCGTACCCCCGATGCGCCGTATCCGGGCCTTGGTCAGACGGCGTCCCAGAAATGCTCCAGACCGACATGGGCGACGCCCTCGGCGCCCATTTTCGCCCAGGCGAGGTCGTGGATGCCCATGGCGAAGGCCGGCGAGGACGCCTGCAGGGAATAGTCGCCCCAATAGGCGTTGGTGAACATCGGCTTGCCGATCACGTCGTGATCGCCGTATTTCGGCACGTTGTAGACGAGGTTGTTGTCGATGACGAAGTCGTTGGCGCTCAGCAGCTCGGTGTAGTCGTCGAGCGGCAGTGTGCCCATGACCACGTTCTTGGTGATCGTGTTGTTGTGCGGGTCGCCGGCGGTGCCGTGCACCGGCTGCCATTCGATGCGGATGAAGTCTTCCTTGTTGTTGGCGATGACCGAGAAGTTGTTGGTCACCACGTTGTTGTCGCCGCCATGGATCTGCACCGAGGCCCAGTCGGCGTCCTTGATGAAGTTGTCCTTGACGGTGATGCCGCCGGCCATGTCGTCCAGATAGATGCCGAAGCCCTTCTGGCCGTACATCCAGCTGTCCTGCGCGCTGGTGGCCAGACCGTTGGCGTGCTCGATCCAGTTGCCCTGGATGACCATGCCGGTGTTGGCGCTGGACCGGCCCAGGATCTCGATGGCGCCGTCGTCGGCGGTCTCCAGCCCGGTGTAGGAGATGTGGTTGTACTGGATGATGTTGTTGTGGTTCACCGTGTTGGTGGTGCCGCCGTAATCCTTGAACGAGATGCCGTAGCGCGCGCTGTGGTCGATGTCGTTGTTGGAGATCAGGTTGTTGTCCACCCCGGTGCCGATGATGCCGGCCACCGCCTTGCGCACTTCGCCGATGTTGCTGATGGTGTTGGCATAGATGCTGTTGCCGTTGCTGCGGCCATCCATCTCGATGCCGTTCTCGGCCATGTGGTTCAGCGTGTTGTGGGCGATCTGGTTGTTGGAGGAACCGGCGGTCAGCTTGATCGCCGAGCCGACGTTGAGGAAGCTGTTGTCGCTGATGTGGTTGCCGTCGGCATTGGTCAGCAGCAGGGCGTCGCCGCCGGTGGTGGTGTTCTTGAAGGTCAGCCCGTCGATGGTCACGTCGCTGGCGCCGTTCAGCTTGACCAGCGTGCCCAGCCGCGGCACCTCCACCCCGCTGGAGACGAAGCCGGAGCTTGCCGCCTTGTAGAGCAGCTTGCCGTCCGTGTTGCGCCACGCGAACTCGCCCGCCTGATCGACATAGGAGGCGTTGTTCAGCAGCTTGTAGGTGGTGCCTTCCGCAAACGGCAGGGAGGCGCCGTTCTTCAGCATGATGGTGTGGGTGGTGGCGTTGTAGCTGGAAATGCTGGTCAGCGTGTCGCCCAGCCGTTCGGCGTCCATCACCTGGATCAGCGTGCCCGGCTGGAGGTCGGCGCTGGTCACGTCGGTGCCGTGGGAGCGGATGTACCAGCCGCTCGGCCCCCCCGAGGCCGCATCGGCGAACTTCCAGCCGCTGGTGACGTCGGCGGCGTCATAGGCGAACTTCTCAGCCAGATGCTGGCGGACGTCGCCGACGATCAGGTCGAGGTTGCTGGCGCTGGCGAGCTTGGCCGAATAGAGGCCGTTGCCCTCGCTGGTGAAGCTCTTCACCACCTCGCCGCCGCTCAAGACCGGCTTCTCGCCGGGATAGTTCTGGAAGCTGTGGCCGTTGTCGAGCGAGGTCAGCTCCAGCGTCTTGGTCAGGTGATAGGTGCCCTCGCGGACATAGGTGGTGTCGATGGTCGAGTTGGACCGCATGGCCGCCTGGGCCTTCTCCAGGCTGGCGAAGGGGCCGTCGGTGCCGTCGGCGTTCGGGGCCGCCAGCTTGCCGGACCAGCTGTCCTTGCCGTTGGCGGCGACATAGAAGGCCGGCTTGGTCGGGGTGGTCGGGACCGGCGTCTGGTTGATTGGGGCGTCGCCGAACAGGTCGGCGCCGGCCTTGACGTTCAGGGCGCCGCCCCAATAGAGCGCTTCCTGGCCCTTGACCACGTCCTTGCCGTCGACCACGCCCTTGTCGTAGGTGACGATGCTGTCGGTGGCGGCGACGGTGTGGCCGTTGATGGCGACAGACTTGACGAACAGGTTGCGGTCGACGCCGTTCACGGTGGCATCATTGTCGTACCAGACTTGGACGGTGTGGGCCTTGGTCGGGTCGATGTTGGCGGTGAATTTGTAGGCGGCGGTGGTGGCGGCGGCCTTGGCGTCGCCGATCACCTGCCCGTCGACCAGCAGCTTGAAATGCGCCGCCTGTCCGGCGGCCGAGGTGCCATAGGCGTTGACGACGATGTCCACCGGCTTGGTCGGGGTCGGCGGCGGCGGGGGGACATAGGCGCCGCCGAAATATTCCTCCGGCACGCCGAAGCTCAGGGCGCCGCCCCAATAGAGGGCTTCCTGGCCGCCGACGACATATTTGCCGTCCACCGGACCCTTGTCGTAGGAGGCCATGCTGGAGGTCGAGGAGATGGTCTGGCCGTCGATGTTGATCGACTTGACGAACAGGTTGCGGTCGATGCCGTTCACGGTGGCGTCGTTGTCGTACCAGACCTGGATCTTGTGGGCCTCGTTCGGGTCCACCTTGGCGGTGAAGGTGTAGTCGGTGGCCGAGGTGGCGCTGACCCAGGCGTCGCCCACCACCTGATCGTCGACCAGCAGCTTGAAGTGCGGAGCCTGCCCACCGGCGCTGATGCCATAGGCCTTGACCTTGATGGTCGTGGTCATGCTGGCGGCGGTCTCCGCATCCGGGGAGGTGGCGTCGGCGGAGAACAGCGTGGCGGGCAGCGGCACGTTCAGCGCGCCCGGCCAGTACATCTCCGTCTGTCCGCCGATGACGTTCAGGCCGTCGATTTTGCCGGTGTCGTATTTGACCGACGGGTCGATCGACAGGATGGTGCTGTCGTTCACCTCGAACGACTTGACGAACAGGTTGCGGTCCACGCCGTTAACCGTGTCGTCGTTGTCATAGACCAGCTGCAGCGCGTGCGCCTTGTCGGCCGGCACGTTGGCGGTGAAGACGTAACGCGACTGGGTGGCGGAGGAGACGGTGGCCTCACCGATGCTGGTGCCGTCCAAAAGCAGCTGAAAATGCGGCCATTTTCCGTCCGCGGGCGTGCCCCAGGCATTGACCGCGAAGGTGACCTGGATCGTGCCGTCGGTGTTGGTGGTAGCCATTTTGGAACTCCGCTTTATGGGTATCGCCTCGTTCCGCAGGCTGGTCCGTTAGCCTTAATCGCGTACTAACACTTATGGTTAGGAAATTATGAATGATGGGGTTTCCCGTGGCAGAACTGAGACAAAAAAGGGATATCGCCGATAGGGCATGATTTGGCCAAAAATGGAACTTTGACGATCCGTCGATGGATTGGGCATCCATCCGGCAGATTTTTCCCATTTAACTTGAGCTTGGCCGTTTGGTTCAGCGGATATGCTGCGAAACAAGCTCAAATGCCGAAATTATTTGATGCTTTGACTTGGCATTTTCGCGACGGATATGGCGAAAGCGCCCATGAAGCGAATGACGGGATGAATGGAACCGAACGGCCCGGTGCCGCGTCTAGAACGAGCATCCGGTGATGCGGAGCGAAGCGGCGGAGGCGGCGGGCGTGGACGGCGGAACGGATGGCGGACGGTGGGATGACGGCCGGGAACCGGGCCGGAACCAGGGCAGAGCGCGCGTCGACCGCGTCAACCTCGCCATCTGGCTTTTGGGCATCCTGGCCGCGGCGGCATCGCTTTGGGTGCTGCAGGCGGCGGCGTCCATCCTGATCCCGCTGGTGTCCGCCTTCTTCGTCGCGATCGCGGTGTCGCCGGTCGGCCGCTGGGTGCGCGGGCGGGTACCGCGCCGCCTGTCCTGGCTTGGGCTGACCGCATCGATGTTGCTGATCCTGGTCATCCTCGCCGCCTTCTTCGGCAGCATGGCGCTGGTGGCGCAGCGGGTGGCGGAGGATTTCCCGCAATATGCCGAAGCGTTGGGCAAGCTGTGGGCCAAGGCGAACCACTGGATTCAGGGTGCCAAGGCCGATCTGACGGCGGCGCAAGCCGGCCAAGGGGCGGGGCAGCCGGCGGGGCAGGGCGGCGAGGTGCCGGTCGACCCGATCACCGGGTTCGCCAAGACCGCCCTGTCTTCCGCCGGACAGACGATCTCGACCTTGGTGCTGACCGTCTTCCTTTCGCTGCTGATGCAGCTGGAGGCGCCGGTCTGGCGCGAGAAGATCGTCATGACCCTGGGCCGGGAGCGCTGCCGCATGGCGGTGGAGGCGGTTGCCGCCATTGCCCAGCAGTTCCGCCGCTATCTGGTGGTCAGCAGCGTGCTGGGGCTGATCACCGGCGCGCTCTATATCGGCTGGCTGTCGCTGTTCGGCGTGGATCTGGTTCTGCTGTGGGGCTTCCTGGCCTTCCTGCTGAACTATGTGCCGGTGGTGGGGTCGGTGGTCGCCGGCGCGCTGCCCGTGCTGCTGGTCGTGGCGACGCAGGATGCCGGCACCGCGATGGCCGTCGCCGCCGGCCTGCTGGTGATCGAGCAGGTGATGGGCAATTTCGTGGCTCCGCACATGCAAGGCAAGCAGCTGGCCATCTCGCCCTTGGTGGTGATGATCGCGCTTCTGCTGTGGAGCTGGCTGTGGGGAGCTGCCGGCGCACTGCTGGCCGCGCCGATGGCGGTGCTGATCGCCATCACCCTGAACCACGCCGATGCCCTGCGGCCCTTCGCCATCTTCATGAGCGACAAGAGCGACCGCGAACGCTTCGACGCCCACACCCATCCGGAGTAACGGGGGCGGATTAAAAGGGAGACCGCCATGTTGCGGCGCACAAACGACACATAAGCAGAATTATGGAAAAATATACCGGACAGGCTTGCCGGACACGCGAACGCCGCCCGGTGTTGCGACCGGACGGCGTTCGGAGGCTTGCCGACAAAAGGACCCGAGGATCAGGCGGCGTTCTCGCTCAGCACGCCGCGGCGGATCTGGTCGAGTTCGATGGATTCGAACAGCGCCTTGAAGTTGCCCTCGCCGAAGCCCTCGTTGCCGATGCGCTGGATGATCTCGAAGAAGATCGGGCCGATGACGTTCTGGGTGAAGATCTGCAGCAGCAGGCCCTGGCCCTCGGTCGGAGCGCCGTCGACCAGGATGCGGTTGGCCTGCAGGCGCTTCATGTCCTGGTTATGGCCGGGAACGCGGCTGTCGACACGCTCGTAATAGGTGTCGGGCGTGTCCTGGAACGGGGTGCCCATGCCGCGCATCGTCTCCACGGTTTGGACGATGTCGTTGGTCCCCAGCGCCACGTGCTGGATGCCCTCGCCCTTGTAGTCGCGCAGATATTCGACGATCTGCGACTTGTTGTCGGCGGATTCGTTGATCGGGATGCGGATCTTGCCGCAGGGGCTGGTCATTGCCTTCGAACGCAGGCCGGTCAGCTTGCCCTCGATGTCGAAATAACGGATCTCGCGGAAGCCGAACAGGCGGGTGTAGAAGCCTGCCCACTCCTCCATGCGCCCGGTGTGGACGTTGTGGGTCAGGTGGTCGATGTAGGTCAGCCCGGCGCCCTTCGGATGCTGGTCGACACCCGGCAGCGGCACGAAATCGACCTCGTAGATGCTGCCGCGCTCGCCATAGCGGTCGACGAGGTAGATCAGAGAATCGCCGATGCCCTTGATGGCGGGGATGTTCAGCTCCATCGCGCCGACGCGGCTCTCGACCCCCCAGGCGCCGAGGTCGACGGCGCGGCGGTAGGCGAAGGCGGCATCGGCGACGCGGAAGGCGATGGCGCAGATCGACGGGCCGTGCTGGGCGGCGAAGTTGCGCGGGAAGCCCGACGGCTCGGCATTGACGATGAAGTTCACATCGCCCTGGCGGTAGAGCGTGACGTCCTTCGACCGGTGGCGGGCGATGGCGGTGAAGCCCAGCTGCTCGAACAGGCGGCCCAGCGCCACCGTGTCCGGCGCGGTGAATTCGATGAACTCGAATCCATCGGTCTTCATCGGGTTTTCCCACATGTCGGCCATGATCGCCTCTCCCTTGGTTCGTTCTGCGATCAGTATGCCGGACTATCGGTGGAAATAGCTTTCAAAGTGGGGCAGGCACACCTATGATTTTGGCAGGGTTTTCCGCTCTGATCTGTCAATCCGGAGAAATTTGCCGTTGCCCGCCGCCCTATCGGAAATCGACATCAAAATCCTGGTCGCCCTGCAGGAGGATTCGCGCCTGACCGTGCAGGAGCTGGCCGACCGCGTCGGCACCTCGCCGTCGTCCTGCTGGCGCCGTCTGAAGTCGCTGGAGGAGACCGGGGTGATCCGCCGCTACACCGCGCTGGTCGATCCCAAGGCGGCGTCGGTCGGCGAGTGCGTTTTCGCCCATGTGACGCTGGACCGCCATTCGGCCGAAACCGCCGCCATCTTCATCGACGCGGTGCGCAAGCGGCCGGAAGTGCTGGAATGCTATGCGGTGTCGGGCGATGCGGACTATCTGCTGCGGGTCGCGGTGCGGGCCATCGCCGATTACAACCGCTTCCTGGAGGAGTTCGTCTTCCAGCTGCCCTTCCAGGTCCGCATCCGCTCCAACTTCGCCCTGAAGGAAATCAAGTTCGAAACTGCTCTGCCGCTGGGAAGCGGGGCGTAAGGCCCCCTGCTTCCCTCCCCTACCCCGCCACGCGGCGCTTGGCCTGGACGGCGGCGGATGCTGCGGCCGGATGCGGACCGGCGATGCGGTCGAGCAGCAGGTCCAGGCCGGTGCGGCTGGTCTCATAGGCCACCCGCGCACGGGTCAGCGTCTGCGCCGAGGCGGCGGCGAGCGCCTCGCGGTCGTCGGCCCAGGCCGCCAGGATCGGCAGCGCCGCCTTCACGAAGTCGGCGTTCTGCGGCACCAGCCCGTCGGCCGGGATGTCGGAGCCGATGCAGCCGCGCTCATAGGCCAGCACCGGCACGCCGGCGGCCATCGCCTCGAACAGCACCAGCGGCTGCGCCTCGTTGCGGTACTGGGTGGGGAAGACGAAGACGTCGATGTCGCGATAGAAGGCCTCCTTGGCCTCGCCATGGACAGGGCCGTGATACTCCACCGCCCCGTCGAAGGCCATCAGCCCGGCGGCGATCATCGCGTTGTCCTTCGGCTTCAGCCCCGGTCCGGCCAGCACCAGCTTGGCATCCACCCCATCCAACTGCAGGGCGCGCAGCAGGGCGAACAGCGTGTCCAGCCCCTTCTCGCCGCACAGGTTCGACAGGTGGCCGATGCGCAGGGGGCCGTCTCGCCGCGGACGCGGGGCTGCGCCGGGTGTGGAGAAGATGGCGTTCGACATGGTCATGCAGGTGCGCGCCGCCGGATAGACCGACTGGAAGCGCATCTGCATCGCCGGGCACAGCAGCACATGGGTGCAGCCTGCGCCGGCCACCCGGGTCAGCAGCCGCATCCGCCAGGTCGGTTTGCTGATGGTGGCGAAGGAGTGATGGTGCAGCACCTGCTCGTAGCCGAACAGCCGCGCGGTCCCGGCGAGCGCGGCGGTGTAGAGCGTGCCCCAGCCGGAATCCACCGGCATGTAGAAACGGCGGTCCGGCTTGCGCAGCCCGGCGGCGAGCCGGCCCATGGTGCCGAACACCCGCGTCATCTTCCGCAAATGGTAGGCGACGCCGCCGCCGTTCCAACCGGGCGACAGGTCGGCGACCTCCACGCGGCCGCGCCCCCGCATGCGGTCCTGCAGACGCTCCAGCACCAGGGCCGTCACCCGGCTCATCCCATCCACCGGAGGCGGCAGGCGCCCGGAGACGACCACATGGGTGCGCGCGTTCCGTTCCATTGTCAACTCCCGGTCAATGCCGCTCCGGTCGACCGGCCATGCTGGCCACCCTCCGGATCGGCGGAATAGTCGGACACATAGTCCGTGTCCGCGCTGCGCTCCGCCCCGGGGCCGCCCAGCGCCACCACGGCCTTCTCCACCGACTGGGCGAAGAAGCTGGCATCGGCCAACGCCTGGAAGGGCCGCCCGTTCAGGCTCAGACGGCGCCACTCGTCCTCGTCCCCCGCGACCGACAACATGTAGCGCGCCAGCCCCTCGGGGTTGTCCGGCTCCACGATATGGCCGTTCAGCCCGCTGCGGATCAGCACGTCGCGCGCGCCGCACTGGTCGGACAGGATGGTCGGGACGCCCATGGCCAAAGCCTCGTTCACCACCAGACCGAACTGCTCCTCCAGCGACGGCAGAAGCAGGCAGAGCGTCGATCCCAGCGTCTCGGCGATCCCCTTCTCCTGCAGGAAGCCGCGGAAGACGATCGACCCGTCCAGCCCGCGCCGCGTCACCTCGGCCCGCAACTCCGCCTCCAGCGGACCGGATCCGCAGAGGTGGAGCGGACGGGCGGCCGAACCGGCCAACTGCCGGTAAATGTCGTAGGCTTCGACCGCCCGGAACAAGTTCTTCTTCGGGACGAAACGCGCGATGATGGTGAAGTGGCGGTCGGCGAAGGGTACTCCCCCAGGGGCCGGTTCCATCCCGGACAGTCGGCGGATGCGGTCCAACGACAGCGTGTCGTACCCGATATAGAGCCGATCCTTCGGGAGTCCCAACAGACGGAAGTAATCCACCGTGCGGTGACTTCCGCCGATCCCCGCCTGATAGGGGGAGTAGAAGACGCTCTTGACCATCTCGCGCCACAGGATGCGCGGCTTGTCGTCGTATTTGGAGGCGTTCATGTTGATGACCTTGCGGCCCATCAGCCGCATGGTCAGGGCGAGCGCGAAGACGTCCGGATCCTCGTAATGGCACAGGAAGACAAAGCGGGCGTCGACGCGCCGGCATTCGCGCAGCAGGGCGCGGTACACCGTGGCCGTCGACAGGTCGGCCTTCGACTGGCCGGGAAACAGGGTGATCTTGCGGAAATTCTGCCCGGTCCCGGTCGAATCCCAGGCGTAGGTGTGCGATTTCGACCCCACCTCCAACCCGATCACGTCATAGACATGGCCCAGCCGGCGGCCGACCGCCTCCAGCCGATCCATGTGGTAGGGGCCGAACATCTCCCAACTGAAGACCAGCGCGGGCTTCTTCATGCTGCCTCTCCCAACAAAAGGCGGGCGTAGCGGTCCAGCGCCACGGCGCGGGTGGCGTTCGCCTCCACCCAGGCACGGCCGCGCCGGCCCATCGCGGTGGCGCGGGCGGGGTCCGACAGCAGGGCCGCCACCGCCTCGGCCATGGCGCGCGGCTCTTCCGGCGTGGTGCACAGGAAGGCGCCGACCTGCGCCTCCAGCGTGGCGAGCGCCGATCCGGGCAGGCAGGTGCTGACGAAGGGCCGGCCGGCGGCGAGGATGGTCACCGCCTTGCCGGGCATGGCGAAGGCCGCCCCTTCCGGCCGCTGGGGCACGAGGTGGACGTCGCCCTCCGCCATTGCTTCGTTCAACTGGTCCTTGGGCGCCAGCGGCTGGAAGATCACGTTGCCCAGCCCCATGGCGCGGGCGCGCGACTTCAGCTCCTCCTCCAGGCCGCCCTGTCCGCGCAGCTTGATGCGCGCATTCGGCATGAGCTCCGCCAGATGCCCGGCCATGTCCAGCACCTGCTCCAGCCCCTGCTTGCGGGCGAAGGCGCCGCTGTACAGCGCGGTAGGCGGCTGGTCGGGGCGCGGCAGCGGATAGACCGCGTCGGCGTCTACATGGGGCGGGATCACATGGATCGGCCGGGTGACGCCCAGCTCCTCCAGCACGCCGCGCATCGGTTCCGACAGGACGACGATGGCGTCGGCCCGGTTCAGCGCCCGGCGCTCCATGGCGCGGATCGCCTTGACCGCCGCCTTGCCGCCCATGCCCAGCGCGCCGGCGAGGCCGGACTGGATGTCGTGGACGATGGCGACGTGGCGCCCGCCCGGTGCCCTGAAACGGTCGGCGATCCCCACCGACAGAATCGACGGGCAAAGCGACAGCACGGCGCTGTGCCGCCCGACCCGGCCGCGGACGCGTGCGGCGGCGAAGCCGGCATGCAGCACGCCCTCGTGGATCAGCCGGGCCTTCATGCCGCCGCCGGCCGGCGGGATGGTGTGCAGCCGCTCGACCAGCACCCCGTCCACCGTCTTGCTGTCCTGCGACCCGTCGGCGTAGCCCTCATAGACCGTGTTGCCGGGATAGTTGGGACGCGCGGTCAGCACCGTGGTCTCGGCCCCGGCCGCCGCGAAGGCGGTGGCGAGGTCGGTCATCATCGGCGCGCTGCCGGCCGGTTCCGGCCAATAGCTCTGCGCCACGAGCAGCAAATCTTCCGGCACGGGCACGTCCGCCAGGGATTGCGGGCCCGGTGATGCCTTGGACGCCGGCCGGTCGATGACCGGCGGCCGCAGATGGATGGAATCGTCCGGCATCGGGCTTTACTCCGCTGCCTGCTTGGGGGTCTGGAGGCGTTCGGGGGCCGCGTTCTCCAGGAACCAGTCGTAGGTGCGGCGCAGCCCCTCCTCCAGCGACACCTTCGGGCGCCAGCCGGTGGCGAACAGGCGCGAGACGTCCATCAGCTTGCGCGGATGGCCGTCGGGCTTGCTCAGATCGTGGGTCAGCGTGCCGGTGTAGCCGACGGTGTCGCGGATCAGCGCGGCGAGGTCGGCGATGGCGATGTCGTCGCCGGGGCCGACGTTGATGATCTCCTCGCTGTCGTAATGATCCATCAGATGCAGGCAGGCGTCCGCCATGTCGTCGACATAGAGGAACTCGCGCCGCGGCTTGCCGGTGCCCCACAGGGTGACCGTCGGATCGCCCGCCAGCTTGGCGTCGTGGAAGCGGCGGATCATCCCCGGCAGCGCGTGAGAGGTCTCCGGATCGAAATGGTCGCCGGGGCCGTACAGGTTGGACGGCATGGCGCAGATGGCGTTGAAGCCGTACTGGCGCCGGTAGGCCTGGCACATGGTGATGCCGGCGATCTTGGCGACGGCGTAGGGCTTGTTGCTCGGCTCCATCGGGCCGGACAGCAGCGCCTCTTCCTTGATCGGCTGCTCGGCATGCTTCGGGTAGAGGCAGGAGGAACCGAGGAACAGCAGCTTTTTCACGCCGGCGCGCCATGCGGCGTCGATGACGTTGTTCTGGATCAGCAGGTTGTCTCGGATGAAGTCGCCGCCGAAGCGGTCGTTGGCGAGGATGCCGCCCACCTTCGCCGCGGCCAGGATCACATGCTCGATCCTCTCGCGGTCGAAGAAGGCGCGCACCGCCGCCTGATCGGTCAGGTCGAGCTGCGACCGGTCGCGGATCACGAGGTCGGTGTGCCCGGCCTCGGTCAGCCGCCGCAGAACGGCGGACCCGACGAGTCCCCGGTGGCCGGCGACGAAGATACGGCTGTTGCGGTCCATGCGGGCCGTCTCCTGATGAAGAGGTGTCTTAGGGGTGGAAGCGATCTCCCCCTCCCCATCCCTCCCCTGCTCTCGGCCGGCCGAAGGCCGGTCCGATCGCGGGAGAGGGGGTAGAACGCTTGCTGCAGTCCTTTCAAAGGACAGCGGCAGTCCCCTCTCCCCTCGGCCGGCCAAAGGCCGGTCCGATAGAGGGGGAGGGTCAGGGAGGGGGCAGAGAACGACCCCTACTCCGCCGCCTGCCCCATGCGCCCCAGATCGGCACGCGCGCGCTCGGCATACCACTCGACCACGCCGGGCAGGCCGGCGGAGAGCGGGATGCGCGGGGTGAAGCCCAGCGCGGTCAGCTTGGCGATGTCGGGGCTGCGGCGGTCGGTGCCGCCGGGGGCGGCAGGACCGGGCATCACCTGGGCCTCGCGGCCGAGGCAGGCCACCGTCTGCCGGGCAAGG
The DNA here is from genome assembly GCA_966212305.1 of uncultured Azospirillum sp. Classification (GTDB taxonomy): domain Bacteria; phylum Pseudomonadota; class Alphaproteobacteria; order Azospirillales; family Azospirillaceae; genus Azospirillum. The sequence continues at coordinate 12,410 of CBIHQY010000042.1, read as the reverse complement.
TCGGCGATGGTGACCTCCTCCGGGTTGCCGATGTGGTAGATGCCGAGATGCTCGCCCTTGTCGACCACCGTCACGATGCCGTCGATGGCGTCGTCGATGTGGACGAAGGCTCGGGTCTGGCGACCGTCGCCCTGGATCTTGAAGGGCACCGCCCCGTTCGGGTGGCCGGCGATGGCCTCCACCGCGCGGCGGGAGAATTCCGGCACCACATGCTCCCAGCCCATGTCGGGGCCGTAGACGTTGTGCGGGCGGAAGATCGCCACGCGGTCGAAGCCGCTGCGGCCCCAGTTGATCGCCAGCAGTTCCGAGATCAGCTTGGAGCCGCCGTAGCTGTAGCGGGCGTTCAGCACGTCCGGCACCACCAGCGGCACCTCCTCCGGCGTCGGCACCATCGGCGGGGTCTGGTAGGCCTCCGAGGAGGAGGCGACGACGAGGTCGCCCACGCCGTCGGCGCGGCAGGCGTCCAGCACGTTCAGCATGCCGCGCACGCCGACGTCCAGAACCACTTCCGGCTTCTCGTAGAAATGCTTGGTGCCGTTGACGGCGGCCAGATGCAGCACGCCGTCGACGCCGCGCACCGCATCGCGCACGGCAGCCGCGTCGCGGATATCGCCCTGGACGAATTCGACATCGTCCAGCACGCCGGCCAGCCGCCCGGTGTGCCCGCGCGAGTTGTCGTCCAGTACGCGGACGCGGTGGCCGTCACGGACCAGCCGGTGGACCAGGGCGGCGCCGATGAAGCCGCTGCCGCCGGTGACGAGATAGTGTTTCATGTCGGTCAAATTCCTCTTCTGGCCCGAAAGACGTCAGGCCACATGCGCGTAGCGGGCGGCGCCATGGCTGCCGAGAGCCACGTAGGCGGTGCCTTCCGGCAGGTCGACATCGCGGCTGTTGAAGTTGTTCCAGAAGTCGTAGATCACGCCCGGCCGGTCCATCCGCTGGGCCAGATCCGGCAGCGGCATGGACGTGAAGACCGGGTGGTTGTTCAGGATCACCGCCAGATTGGCGCCGGACACCGCCTCGGTCATGTTGGCCGCCGGCTCCAGCCCGAAGGAGCGGATGTCATCCGGCCGCACCACCGCGTCGAAGCCGCGCAGGCGGGCGGTGGGGAAGCGCTGGCGCAGTTCCTCCAGCACCGGCTTGGCCATGGTGCCGCGCAGGTCGTCGGTGGCCGGCCGGCCCTTGAAGGCGAGGCCCATCAGGCTGATGGTCGGCGCCTGCGGGAAGCCCTGCATCGAATGGGCGAGCTTGCCGAGGAAGTCGGCGACCTCGATCGGCTGGCTTTCGTTGACCAGACGGCCGGCGGCGGTGATCGCCATCTCCACGCCGACCTCGCGCGCCGCCTCGATCAGGATGTGGGGGTCCTTCTCCAGGCAGGGACCGCCGACCGGGCCGGGCAGCGGCAGGTTGGTGCGCGGATAGCCCAGCTTGCCGGCGCGCGCCACCTCGACCGCCGAGATCTCCATGGCGTTGCACAGCTTGGCGATCTCGTTGGAGAAGGCGAAGGTGACGTCGCGATAGGTGTTGTCGACCAGCTTGATCAGCTCCGCCGTCTCCAGGGTGGAGACCTTGACGGTGGTCGGCGTCAGGAAGCCGAAGATCTGCGCCGCGCGGGTGGCGACGTCCATGCTCTCCGCCCCGACGATCTGCGGCAGCTGGTTCAGCTCCAGCAGCGCCTGGCCTTCCAGCGTGCGTTCCGGGCAGAAGGCGATGTCGAACTGCTTGCCGGTGGCGCGCAGGATCGGCGCCACGATGTTGCGGGTGGTGCCCAGCTTCACGGTGGAGCGCAGGATGACCAGATCGCCGTCATGCAGGCAGCTGGCGACCTGACGGGTCGCCGCCTCGATCATGTCGGTGCGGACCCGGCCGTCCTTGCTCAGCGGCGTGCCGACCGTGATGATGAAGACGCTGGCGTTGCTGCAATCGGCCTGATTGCGGCTGAAGGTGAAGCGGCCGCGCGACATGACGTGGCGCAGCTTCTCCGTCAGGCCCGGTTCGTGGAAGTGCGGGTCGCCCTGGCCGAGCTTGTCGAGCACGTCCTGCCGCACCTCGACCCCATGCACCTGGAAGCCGGCGTCCGCCATCGCCACCGCCAGCGTCAGGCCGACATAGCCGAGCCCGAGGACGCAGACGTTACGATCGGAAAAAGTCTTGGGAAGCATCGTCGCTCCTGCCGTTTGCTGAGGCCCCGCCACCGGCGGCGGGTTGCCGAGAGTTTGGAGACGCCCCGACTGCCCTGCCCTGTTGGCAAGGATGCAGATGGAGAAACCTCGAAATTCGAAATTGTTTTCTTGTTGTGACTTCGCCGTGACGATGAAGTACCTCGTTTCCGGCGTTGTGCAGCGCGAAGTGTTTCAGAAATCACCGTCGGATGAAAAGACTATGATTGCTGTTCACCGACGTATTAAGAGTATTAACCCCCGCCGCGGTCGAATGAATGCTTGGAGGGACCAACAGAGACGTTCGAAAGTGGTGCAATAGGCGCAAGTCGCTTCAGCTGCCGGCACGGATCCACCCGGCATTGCGGAATTGAGGGTTGCATCCGACCGCCCTGCCACGACCCGCCCTCCTCAGGCCGTGGCGCTGGTCAGACGGCGCAACCGTTTCAGCTGCACCAGTCCAGTCAGCACCGCCATGGCCGCATAGACCGCGACCATCGCCACGCTGCCGATGACGAAATGCACCAGCGCCGGCGTCCGGTCGAACAGCGGGGCGGCGAACCGGTCGAGCGCCAGTGCCGCGGCGACGGCGGCACCGGCGCACAGCAGCGCCTTCGCGGCGATCCCGCCATACAGCTCGCCGACCGTCTGCCGATGGATCCAGGCGATGGCGACCGTGGCGGCCAATTCGGCGGTGAAGGTCGCCATCGCGGCCCCTTCGATGCCGTAGCGCGGGATCCACCAGATGTTCAGACCGGCGTTCAACGCGCCGCCCGACAGCATGGCGATCATGTAGCCGGTCTGCCGGTGCCAGACGAGCAGCGGATTGCCCAGGATCATGTTCGCGTAGACCACCGCCGAGGCCAGCATCAGCAGCCGCAAGGCCAGCGTCGCCGGGGCGTAGGCATCGCCGAACAGCGTGCCCAGGATGGACGGCGCCAGGGCGAGGCCGCCGGCGATGACCAGCCCGCCGACCGCCAGCATGACGGAGGCATAGGCCCGCATCCGGTCGCGCATCGGTCCCAATTCGCCATAGGCCGCCGCCAGCTGCGGCAGGAAGGCGTTCATCACGATGTTGCCGACCAGATTGGCCAGGGTCTGAATCTTCACCGCCGCGCTGTACCAGCCGACCTCGGTGTGCGGGGCCAGGAAGCCCAGCATCACCACGTCCAGATGGGTGAAGATCGCCCAGGCGAAGACGCCGACCGCCATCGGCGTCGCCGCCGTCAGGATCTCGCGCCACACCTTCAGGTCGACCCGCGGGCGCAGCGTGCCGAAATCGCGGCGGAAACGGCTGATCATCACCAGCGCGTTGACGGTGATCGATCCGCCGGTGATGGCGGCTGCTGTGATGGCGTCCTCAGGCCCACGCACCAGCAGGAAGACGAGAAGCATCGATCCGATGGAGGTGCCGATCTCGCGCGTCGCGATCACCCCCATCTTCTCGGTCGCCTGATAAACAAAGTCGAGCACCAAGGCGTTCCCAAGCAGCTGGACCGCCTGCACCAGAAGAACCGCCTTCACCTCCATTGGCTTATCCAGGGAAAGGATGAAGGCGGCATAGAGGGCGCCCACCACCACTGCCAGGACGGTGCGCAGGGTCAGCACATGCTCCGACAATTCGGCCGCCTGCTCGCGATCGCGAGCGATCTCGCGGATGGCGTAGGTGGACAGGCCCATGTTCACGAACAGCGCCGCATAGGCCATCAGCGAGGTGCCGAAGCCCAGCACGCCGAAACTGTCCGGGCCCAGCACGCGCGCGGTCCAGGCCGCGGTGACCAGCCCGCTCGCCATCGTCGCCGTCTTGGCGGCGGCAAGGGCGCGGATGTTCCGGAAGATGCGGTGTCCAGCCGACATTCATGGGCTCTTCAGTGGTTCAAAACGTCACGTTGCACGGCGCAAAAACTCTTCTCCCGCCCTGTGGGGCGGGAGAAGGAGTCCTCAGTTCGCGTAGTAGCGGCGGTAGCCGTGATAGCGGCCGCTGTCCGGGAACTCGTACTGGGCATGCCGGCGGGTATCGACCTGACTGAACAGGACGCCCACCACCTCGCCGCCGGCTTCGATCACCTCCTTCAGGCCGGCCATCGCGGTGCCGCGCTTGGTCATGCCCCAGCGGACGATGAAGACGGTCTGGTCGGCGAGCGCCGCCAGCAGCTTGCCTTCCGACACCGCCAGAACCGGCGGCGAATCCAGCACGATGCGGTCGTAGTTGACCGACAGGCGCGACAGCAGCTGGTGCATGCCCGACGACCCCAGGGCGTCCTGCGGCAGCGCGCGGCCATGGCCGGCGACGATGACGTGCAGTCCGGTGCGCGGATCGACCTGGATCACGTCCTCCGGAGCCGCGGTGCCGGCCAGCACCTCCGACAGGCCGCGGTTGTTGGACAGGCCCAGCATCTCGTGCAGGCTCTTCCGCCGCAGGTCGCAATCGACCAGGATCGTCCGCTGACCGGCATTGGCGCAGGTGCGGGCGAAGGCCGCGGCGACGGAGCTTTTGCCCTCGCCCGGAACCGAGGAGCTGAACAGGATCACCCGATGCCGCCCGTCCGGATTGGCGAGCAGAAGCGAGGTGCGCAGGTTCTGCATCGATTCCGCGAAGGCGGAGATCGGCTTGTCGACAATATAGGCGGCCGGCGAGCCGCCGAAGCGCGGGATGCGCGGCACGATGCCCAGGCTGCGCACGCCGGTCGCCAGTTCGAACTGGTGCGGGCTGCGGAAGCCGCCGTCGGCCCGTTCGCGCAGCATGGCCAGCAGCACGCCCAGCGTGCCCGACGCCACCAGCGCCAGCAGCAGGATCAGCTTGCGGTTGGGCTGCGACGGGTCGAGCGGGATCGCCGCCTCCGACACCACGCGGGCGTCGGGCTGGCGCATGTCGGTCTGCGCCGCGATCTGCTGCGAGCGGGTCAGCAGGGATTCGTACATCGCCTGGGCGGTGCTGGCGTCGCGTTCCAGCGTGCGCAGGCCGACGGTCGCCTGCTGCTGTTCGTTCTGCTTGACCTCGGCCTGATCCAGGCTGGCCTTCAGCGACTGTTCGCGGCCCTTCGCCAGTTCCACCTCGTTGCTGAGGTTGGAGACGATCTTGCCGACGTCGGCCTTGATCTGGCCTTGCAGGTCGCGCAGCTGGCTCTGCAGGGCCTGCAGCATCGGATGCTTCGTGCCATAGCGGTTGGTGGCGTCGGCGATCTGGCGCTGCAGATCGACCTCACGCTCGCGCAACGCCTGGATCAGCGGCGAGCCCAGCACGTCGCCGACCGCCGAGGCGCCGCGCGGCGAATTCGCCATCGCGGTGACGTCGCGCAGCTTGGTCTCCGCCTCCTGCCGCTTGGTGCGGGCGAGGATATAATCGGTGTTGAGCTGGCTCAGCTGCTGGCCAACCACCGTGCTCTCGTTGTTGGACGAGGTCGTCAGGCCGTGCTGGGTGCGGTACTTCTCCACGGCGTCGCCGGTGGTCTGCGCCTCCTTGCGCAGATCGGTCAGCCGCTCCTCCAGCCACTGGGTGGCGCGCTTGGACGCCTTGAACTTCTCGTCCAGCTGGTCGACCAGATAAAGGTCGGCCATGGTGTTGGTGATCAGCGACGCCTTGCGCGGATCCTCGCTGTCGAAGCTGACGGCGATGACGTAGGAGCGTCCCTGCGGCCGGACCGAGGTGTTGTCGAGCACGGCATTGACGACCGAGGTCATCTGGTTGCGCTCGATCTCCTCCGGCGACAGCGGGACGCCGCTGGACTGCTTCCAGCTGTCGGGGATCCAGTTGCGCGGATTCAGCGCGGCGAGCCATCCCGGCGGCGGCGGACGCAACGCCGAATTGAACTCCGGATCGTTCATCAGCTTCAGCTTCGTCACCACCTTTTCGGCGAAGGCCGGCGACTTCAGGATCGCGACCTCGCTCTGCAGCGCGCTGATGTCGGGGGTCATGTCGGACACCACGCCCTCGAAATTCAGGACGGTGTTCTTGCGGTGCTCGACCATGATGAGGGTTTCGGCGGTGTAGAGCGGCGTCATCCGGAAGGCGATCAGGGCCGCCAACCCGGTGCCGACCACGATCACCATGCCGATCAGCAGCTTGTGCCGGCGCAGCAGGCCGGTTGTCCGGCGCACCGCACTGGCGGCGCTGGCCGACAGATCATAGGAAATGCCGGGGGAGGCGGAACCGGAGCCCCGCCGAGACTCAGGGGTATTGCGTCGGGGTTGTTCCTGAAGTTCCTGGGTGGCCAAAGGGTCCTCCTCGCGTAACGACCAGAAGCGCGGCCATAGGACCGTCCGTTAGCCCGATCCTCCATTCCGGGCAGCTGATGCTGTCCGGCGGGCAGGCTCGGCGGTTCGTCCGATTGGCTGAAACGCAGTGTTAGTCCAGCCGTTGCATCGGCCATCCAGTGCATGAGGTGAGCAATGGGCGCGCAGTGGGTAGCCTTCCTGACCCTGCTGCAGTGCAGTATGGACCGTCGATGCAGGACCGGGGATAATGGGGGTTACTCGGAAGGACAGGTTCCATGACGTTCGATCGTAACGGCCGGTTGGCGGAAATCCCGGCACTTTTCCCGACATTGGCGAAGCTGGACCAGGACTCGGCAACCCTTCTCGGCAACGCCGGGCGACGGGTGAACGTTCCGCGCGGAACCGTGCTCTTCCGCGCCGGCGACCGTTGTCACACCTTCCTGATGGTTCTCGACGGCGCGGTGCGGGTGCAGATGGCGTCGGAGACCGGGCGCGAGATCGTGCTGTACCGCGTCGGCCGCGGCGAGACCTGCATCGTCACCACCGCCTGCCTGCTGACCGACAAGCCCTACAGCGCCGAGGCGGTGGCGGAGACCGACATCGACGCGGTGGCGCTGGCGGCCGGCCCCTTCCACGATCTGGTGGCGCGCTCCGCCGCCTTCCGCGACTTCGTCTTCGCATCCTTCGGCAACCGGCTGACCGGCATGATGATGCTGATCGAGGAGGTCGCCTTCGGCCGCGTCGACCTGCGGCTCGCCCGCTTCCTGGCCGACCGCCGCGACGCGACCGGCGGGCTGGACACCACCCATCAGGCGCTGGCGGTGGAACTGGGCACCGCGCGCGAGGTGGTGAGCCGCCAGTTGAAGGAGTTCGAGCGCCGCGGTTTCGTGGCCCTGTCGCGCGGCCGCATCCAGGTGCTCGACCCTGCGGCCCTGCTGGCGCTGGCGGAGGAGCGGTGAGGGACAATCTCTTACCAGAGTCGGCCCCCTGTGACTCCGTCACAGACGCAAGCACCGTCGCGGCATAAACCGGTGCGATGCGGGACGCGGGTCCCGTGGACATCGCATCAATACCGGACAGGTGCCGCCATGAATTGCCGCAACATGGGCCCGGTGGATCGCGCGCTGCGCGCCATCGTCGGGCTGATCCTGATTTCGCTGACCGTCGTCGGCCCGCAGACCCTGTGGGGACTGGTCGGGCTGGTGCCGCTGCTGACGGCCGTCGTCGGCTTCTGCCCGGCCTACACGCTGCTGGGCATCAAGACCTGCCGGACGGAAGACCGCACCGCCTGACCGATGCGTTAGCCGGACATGCGAACGGCCCGCTCCCTTCCGGGGCGGGCCGTTCGCGTTTCTCGCCGAAGCCGCGGATAGTCAGGCGCGCGGGGCGTGCTTGTTCAGGATGCGCTGCAGGGTGCGGCGGTGCATCTTCAGGCGGCGCGCGGTCTCGGAAACGTTGCGGTCGCACTGTTCGAAGACGCGCTGGATGTGCTCCCAGCGGACGCGGTCGGCCGACATCGGGTTTTCCGGCGGCTGCGGCAGCGGCCGGCCATCGGCCAGCAGCGCCGATTCCACCGCGTCGGCATCGGCCGGCTTGGGCAGGTAATCGACGGCGCCGGCCTTCACCGCGGCGACTGCGGTGGCGATGTTGCCGTAGCCGGTCAGCATGACGACGCGGGCATCGGGGCGGGCGTCGCGCAGTGCCGACACCACGTCCAGCCCGTTGCCGTCGCCCAGCCGCAGATCGACCACCGCGAAGGCGGGGGCGGATTCCTGCGCCACCTCGATGCCGAGCTGGACGCAATCGACCGCGACGACGTTGAAGCCGCGCTTTTCCATGGCGCGGGCCAGCCGCGTGCGGAAGGGGGCGTCGTCGTCGACGATCAGGAGGCTGCGGGTGACGTCGCCAGTGAATGTCAGTTTGACGGCATCGCCCGACAGCAGGTCATCGGTTGTTTTGAGGGTGTCCACCGTGAAACCTCATTTCTTGGCGTTGATGGTCTTCCAGCGCACGGAAATCCGCGCACCCGTTCCGCCCTGGTTGGAATGCCCGCCGACGATCTGGTCGGCGGGCGGAGTGCCGGCCGGCGGATTGTTGGTGTAGCGCACGGTCGCGCCGGTCTTTTCCAGCAGCGTCTGCGCGATGAAGATGCCCAGCCCCATATGCCCGCCGCCCGTCTGCCCCTTCGGGCCGGAGCGCTCGCCGCGCACCGACAGGTACGGCTCGCCGATGCGGCCCAGCAGATGGGGCGGGAAGCCCGGACCGTCGTCCATCACCGTGATGGTGACGCCGCGTCCGTCCCAGGCGGCGGCGACCGTCACCTTGTGGCGGGCGAACTGGTGGGCGTTCTGGATGAAGTTGCCGATGCCGTGGATGATCTCCGGGCTGCGGCGCAGGAAGGGCTCCTCCGCCTCGCCGACCGGGTGGGGTTCCACGACGAAGTCGATGTGGCCGAGACGATGGGGGGCGGCGGCGGCCTCGATCAGCGTGGTCAGCGGCAGCCGTTCGAACGGGTCGCCGCCGTCTGCCTCGGGCTTGCGCGCCAGATCGGCCAGGATCTCGCGGCAGCGCATCACCTGGCTCTGCAGAAGCTCGACATCCTCGCCATAGGGGCTGTCGGACGGCAGGTCGCGCGCCAACTCCTTCGCCACCACGGCGATGGTGCCGAGCGGCGAGCCCAGCTCGTGCGCCGCGGCAGCGGCAAGCGCACCCAGCGCGCCCAGCCGTTGTTCGCGGGCGAGCGCCACCTGGGACGCGGCGAGCGCGTCGGCGAAGCGCCTCGCCTCGGCGGCGACGCGGAAGACATAGCCGGCGATGAAGACCGACGACACCGACAGCGACAGCCAGACGCCGAAGGCGTAGAGCGGTGCCATCGAGCGCACCGGCTCCTCCCACGGCAGAGGGAAGTGCCAGAGGGCGAGCGCGGTCAGGCAGATCAGGTTCAGCCCGGTCAGCAACACCGTGCTGTAGCGCGACAGGATGGCCGCACCCACGGTCATCGGCGCCAGCAGCAGGATGGCGAAGGGGTTGCTCAACCCGCCGGTCAGATAGAGCAGCAGCGTCAGCTGCAGCATGTCGTAGCTGAGATACAGCGCGGCGTCACGGTCGGCCAGCCGCAGCCGGCCGCCGCGCTGGGCCATCGCCACCACGTTCAGCAGAGCCGACGCGCTGATGGCGGCCAGCACCGGCCCCAGCGGCAGCGGGAAACCCAGCCCGAGATTGACGAAGGCCACCGCGGCCAGCTGTCCCAGCACCGCGACCCAGCGGATCAGGATCAGCGTGCGCAGCGTGATGCGGCCGTCGGGCTGCGCCCATTGCGGCGGCGGAGCGGCCGGGATCGGCGCGGTCAACGCGCTGGCGAAACTCACCATGATCCATACCCCCAGTCCGCATGCCCCTGGCGGTTGCGGCGGTTGCCGCCATATTCTGTGCCCATGATCGAGCCAACCATGACTTCCCGCCCTTCGACCGCTTTATCACCCGCCATCCGGGCGGACGAGCTGACCAAGCGCTTCCCGACTCCGGACGGACGGGACGTGACGGCGGTCGACGCCATTGCCTTCACCGTGCCGCGTGGCAGCGTCACCGGCCTTCTCGGCGGCAACGGGGCGGGCAAGACGACGACCATCTCGATGCTGCTGGGGCTTTTGCTGCCGACGGCCGGGACGGTGGAGATCCTGGGCGTCGACATGGCGCGCCACCGGCATGCCGTGCTTCCGCGCATGAATTTCTCCTCCCCCTACGTCGAACTGCCCCATCGGCTGACGGTGCGGGAGAACCTTACCGTCTATGCCCACCTCTACGGTTTGACATGCGTCAAAAAGCGCGTCCAAGAATTGGCTGAGCATCTTGACCTGTCGCGTTTTCTCGATCGCCCGTCCGGCGGGCTGTCGGCAGGGCAGAAAACCCGCGTTGCCCTTGCGAAAGCCTTGCTGAACGATCCGGAAGTCTTGTTGCTGGACGAGCCGACCGCCTCGCTCGACCCCGATACCGCCGACTGGATCCGGACATATCTTGAGCGGTACCGCTTGCGCACCGGCGCCACCATCCTGCTCGCCTCCCACAACATGCTGGAGGTGGAGCGGCTGTGCGACAGCGTGCTGATGATGCGGCAGGGCCGGATCGTCGACCGCGGCGCCCCCTCCGCCCTGGTCGCCCGCTATGGCCGCCAGACGCTGGAGGAGGTGTTCCTGGACATCGCCCGCGCGTCCGGCGGCGTTGCATCCGATGGCGGGATCCTGGCCGGGGAGGCCGCCGATGCAGCCGAATGACGTGGCGATCCCCCACCCGATCCCCCGCGCCGACTTCTCGCTGCGCCGGGTCGGCGCCATGGTGCTGCGCTATTGGTATCTGCTGCGCGGGTCCTGGCCGCGCATCTTGGAGCTGGCCTATTGGCCGACCATGCAGATGATCCTGTGGGGCTACATCAACCAGTTCATGGCCTCGACCAACGGCGGCGGCAGCGGTTGGGTGGCGCAGGGCGCCGGCGTGCTGGTCAGCGCGGTTCTGCTGTGGGACGTGCTGTTCCGCGGCCAACTCGGCGTCTCCATCTCCTTCCTTGAGGAGATGTGGTCGCGCAACCTCGGCCATCTGTTCGTCAGCCCCTTGCGCCCCGGCGAATGGGTGACGGCGCTGATGACCATGAGCCTGCTGCGCACCCTGATCGGCGTGCTGCCGGCGACGGCGCTGGCGATTCCCTTCTTCGGCTATTCGGTTTACGCGCTGGGCCTGCCGCTCGCCGCCTTCTTCGCCAACCTGATCGTGCTGGGCTGGTCGCTGGGTCTGCTGATCGTGGCGCTGATCCTGCGCTACGGCATGGGGGCGGAGGGGTTGGCCTGGATCGTCGTCTTCATGCTGGCCCCGGTCAGCGCCGTCTATTACCCGGTCTCGGTCCTGCCGGTCTGGCTGCAGCCGGTGTCGTTGGCCCTGCCGTCCGCCCATGTGTTCGAGGGCATGCGGGCGCTGGTGTTCGACGGCGTCCTGCGCTGGGACCATCTGGCCTGGGCGGTCGGGCTGAACGTGCTCTACATGGCGGGCGGCATCGCGGTGTTCCTGTATGCCTTCCATCAGGCGCGCGTGCGCGGGGCCTTGCTGCAAACCGGGGAATAGCGGGTAGAGTGTCCGCCCTCTTCCGTCAGCCGCATCGGAAACCGCAGCCATGACCGCGCCAACCAAGGCCCTTGGCCCCACACCAGATCTGTTCGACCGGCTCGTCGCCGAGGCGCGGCCGGACTGGTCGGCCTATGTCGACCACGCCTTCGTGCGCGGGATGGGCGACGGGACGCTGCCGCAGGCATGCTTCCGGCATTATCTGGTGCAGGATTACCTGTTCCTGATCCATTTCGCCCGCGCCTATGCGCTCGCCATCTACAAGGGCCGCGACCTGCGCGAGATGCGGGCCTCGCTGAACGGGCTGAAGGCGATCCTCGACGTGGAGATGGACCTGCATGTCGGCCTGTGCGCCGGCTGGGGCCTGCCGGCCGCCGAGTTGGAACAGGCGGCGGAGGCCAAGGCGACGATGGCCTACACCCGCTATGTGCTGGAGACCGGGCTGCGTGGCGACCTGCTGGACCTGCATGTGGCGCTCAGCCCCTGCGTCATCGGCTATGCCGAGATCGGCCGCCGGCTGGCCGGACTGCCCGGCGCGCTGGACGACTCCAACCCCTACCGCGTCTGGATCGCGGAATATGCGGGGGAGGCCTATCAGGAGGTGGCGCGGGCGGCGCGGGAGAATCTCGACCGGCTGGCGGCGGACGGGATGACGGGGGCGCGCTTCCCCCGCCTGGCCACCGTCTTCCGTCAGGCCTGCCGGCTGGAAGCCGATTTCTGGGAAATGGGCATGACGCTGGCGGGGTAAGGACTCATACCGGCAAGTCAATGACTTGACTTGCCGTATTGCGTTCAAACGCCACGCAGGCTTTTCCGCGCCCATGTGGGCGCGCCGCCGCCGTCGCGGCGGGCCGGGCCCCAACCACAGGGCCGTTTGTTCATCCGCCGGGAGCAAACCAGCGTGCCCGCGGGGGCCCTCTCCCGCTC
>CBIHQY010000041.1:0-57401 GCA_966212305.1 uncultured Azospirillum sp. | reverse complement strand
TGTCGCCGCTGAGGCGGTTGGACGTCACGCCGCCCGCCTGCTGCTGCGTGCCGCCGCCATAGGCGGCCATCCGTTCCTGTTCCGACACATAGCGGTCCTTGTTGGTGTCCAGCGGGTCGTAGCTGGTCGTGCCGCCCGCCGACGCGGTGCTTCCCGAAGACGACGCGGAGGACGTTGCCGACGCGCTGGCCGTGCCGCTGTCGTTGGCGGGCGGCGGTGGGGGTGGCGGCGGGCGGTTGGCGTCGGCCTCCTTCAGCGCGCTGTCCAGCTCGTCCTCGGAAATCGATCCGTCCTCGTCGCTGTCGAGGCTGCTGAACAGCGACGAGGCGTCGGTCGACGACTGGCCGGCGGAGGTGAGGGCGGAGGTCAGCTCGTCGGCGCTGATGCCGCCGCTGCTGTCGCCGTCCAGGCTGGAATAGAGGTTCTGCGCGAACTGCTGCTGCATCGCGCTCGCCTGCTCCTGCGCCGCCAGCAGGGTGCTGCCGCTGCCATAGTCGAACTGGCTGGAGAAGGAACTGAACTCCGTCGCGCTGAGCGAGCCGCTCTTGTCGCTGTCCAGGCTGCCGACCAGACTGTCGACCGCCGAGGACAGCGTGTCGCTGTCGGACGCGGCCGAGGTGCCGCCGAGCGCACCGAGAAGCTCATCCTTGGACAGCGACGAATCGCTGTTGGCATCCGCCTTGGAGAAGAATTTCTGGAGCGTCGCCGCGCTGCTGGAACTGCCGAGGGAGGAGATCATGGCCGGATGCCCCCGTAAGGTGCCGTCGTGATGGTCAAGATACGCGGGGCGCGGCCGGACTCCTGCGCTGGGGCGGTGCGAAAAAGATTGGATGTGCATTAATTTTTCAGGGTCGGGGACGTGCCCCAAAAAGCGCATAGCGAGGTTGGGTGTGCTGCGGTGGCGAAGAGGGGGGCACCTCCTGTATGGTCGCGCCGAAGGTCCATTGCTCCTGTTTGCCAACCCCTTTCGCCCTTCCTGCAAATCACCGATCCATATCAAGGTGAGCGATGATCCGGCGTGTGCGTTCCCTTCCGCTGATGGTGGCCCTGGCCACGCTGATGGTTCCCGGCTGCATGCCGTACCAGCGGATTCCGAATCCGCCGACCGTGCGCACCGCGCCCGATACCGGGACCGGGCTGGAACCGATCTATGGGGAATGGCAGGTGGACAAGCCGACTCCGCTGCGCGCCCAGCCGTCCGCCGGTGCGGGCGTCGTCGCCACGCTGGGAGCCGGGCAGGCGGTGACCACGCTGGGCCGGGTGCGCAACAGCGATTGGGTGGCGGTGAAGGCCGGCGGGTCCACCGCCTATGTCCGGCTGCATCTGCTCAGCCTGAAGAGCAACACGCCGCGCGGCAGCCGCGGCACCTCCACCACCCTGGAGAAGCCGGCCGACAATGCCGGCCCGACCATCAAGGCCGCCCCGCGCAGCAAGATCGGCGTCACGCCCATCGGCAATTGACCTGAGAGGTCGGCGAGCCTTCGGGCAATCGGTCACAGGACAAGACAGGAGTCGCAGACTCCCCCTCGACATGGCTCCATGATAGAACATATCAGGAACATATGCCTGTCGAGCGGAGCCGAGTCATGCCTGTCCCGTCGTCCCCTTTTCCGTCCGCGGAGGCTGCGCCGCGCGATCGTGCCGGGGTGCTGGCCGACCTGCGCGCGCGCATCCGGCGGATCGAGGGGGTGGGCGGGGAGGGCGGGCGGATTCTGCCGTTCGGCATCGAACCGGTCGACGGCCATCTGCCCGACGGCGGGCTGCCGCTGGGCTGCCTGCATGCGGTGGCGGCGGAGGATTCGGGGGCGGGCACAGGATTCGCCGCCGCGCTGCTGGCCCGGCTGGCGACGCCGAGGAAACCGGCGTTGTGGATCCTGCGCGGGCGCGACCTGTATGCCCCGGGGCTGGCGGCCTATGGGCTGACGCCGGACCGGCTGGTGGCGGTGCGGGCGGTGCGGGCGGTCGATACGCTGTGGGCGATGGAGGAAGCGCTGCGCTGCTCCACCCTGTCGGCGGTGCTGGGCGAGCTGGAGGGGGTGGACCTCACCGCCAGCCGGCGGCTGCAACTCGCCGCCGAGTCGTCGGGGGTGACCGGCTTCCTGCTGGACCTGAGCGCGGGTTCGGGCGCGGGCGCGTCGGGTGGACGCAACCGGCTGGTGGAGGGCCGGCGGGCGGAAGGGCTCAGCGCCGCGGTGACCCGCTGGCGCCTGGATGCGGCACCCAGCCTGGATGGGGAGGAGGATGCGGCCCCGCGCCCGGCCGGAGGCCCGCCGGGGTTGGGAAATCCGTGCTGGTCCGTCGCGCTGGAACGTTGCCGGGGCGGTCGCCCGGGCCACTGGACCCTCTCCTGGGACGGGGAGGGCTGGCGCGACGTGGGGAAAGAGGATGGAAGCGGCCTTGGGCAGGCCGCGCGACGCGACTCGGGGCTATGGCCGGCCCGGCAACCGATGGCTCTGCACTCGATGGCCTTGGACTCGATGTCCGACAACCGACAGGGTCGTTTGTCGGATCACCGCAAACCGGCTATCGCGCGCTGAGGACCGAGCAGATCAGTTCCAAGCAGCCGAGCGCCGATCAGTAGTCGGTGGCCCAATCGGGCTCGCGGCGGGCGGGTTGCTCCGATCCGTCCGGCTCGGTCATCCAGCGCGGGTCGTCGGCATCCAGCGGGGCGTAAAGCGGCAGCTGGCGGGCGAATTCCGCGCTGTCGGCATCGCGGCGCTGCTTCAGCAGGCGGTCGGCAAGGTGGGCGGGCAGCATGGCAGGTCTCCTTCTGAGCGCCGGATGGCACCGCGGATCAGCCTGACAAGGCCGGTCCTGGCCCACCCGTCGTCCTGTTTGCCTGGATAATAACTACGCAAGTTCCAGGCCAGCTGTTAAGCGCGTCACACGAGTTCCATGACACACGACGAAGTCTCTACAAACGGTTTATACGAAGCCACTTGAACCCACATGAACCGGTATGACACGAGGGACTTTAGGGGGGATCTGTCGTACACGCCGTGGCGGTCATCGCCCTTCGATCAGGCATCGCCGCCGTCCCGTATGAGATGTGTTCCCTTCCGTGCCGTTCCAACCCATATTCGGGGCCAATCCTCTTCAAGGAATGCGTACCTCCCATGCACAGCGCCCCCGTACCCGATTCTTGCCCGACCTGCCTAAAACCTAATCATCTGTGCATTTGCGAGGCAGTGCAGCCGATCAAGAACGGCGTGTTCCTGCTGATCCTGCAGCACCCGCAGGAGAAGCGGGAAAATCTGGGCACCGCCCAGATCGCCCATCTGCAGTTCGCCAATTCGATGGTGAAGGTCGGGCTGAGCTGGCCGGGTCTGAAGCGCATCCTGGGGCGGGAGGTCGATCCCAAGCGCTGGGGCGTGCTGTATCTCGGCCCGGTGAAGGATGGCGGCGCTCCCCGGCCGGAGGTGGTGGCGGTCGACAAGGACGGCCAGCCGCTCCGCGACAGCGCCGAGATCCTGGAGGATCTGGAGGGCGTCATCGTCCTGGACGGCACCTGGAGCCAAGCCAAGACCCTGTGGTGGCGCAATGCCTGGCTGCTGAAATGCCGCCGCATCGTGCTGAATCCGCAGTTCCGCTCGCTCTACGGGCAGGCGCGCAAGGAGCCGCGGCGCGACAGCGTCTCCACCCTGGAGGCTGGCGCCTTCCTGCTGTCGCGGCTGGAGGGTGACCAGACCATCATGGACACCGCGCTGAAGCCCTTCTCGCTGCTGCTGAAGAAGCTGCGCACCCGCCGTCCGCGTCCGACGCCGCCGGCGGCCGGCGAGGACGCCGGCCCGGCCGTTTCCGACGGCGAGGGGGACGACGAGGCCTGAGCGTTCTTTCCGCCGCTGCAACCAACCGGCGGCTGCGCCGTTGTAACGGGTGAGAGGGCCGGTGCCGGCCGGCCGCATCGCCCGTTGAAACGACGGAAGGAGAGGGCTCGTGCGAGGCATTCTGCTGTGGCTGGTCGGCATTCCGATCCCCGTCATCCTCCTGCTCTACCTGTTCAACATTCTTTGACCTGACCCGTGTTGACGGCGCTGCGGCTCCGAGCGCCAAATACGGCTCCCCAGCCCTTCGATTTTCTTCCTCCGCAATCGAACGAGAGAATGATGGCCAGCGATTTCGTGCCTTTCGGCCTGACCGTCTGCGGTCTCAGCGAACTTTGCAATTTCGGCGGCGGCAAGGTCAGCCATGTCCTGTCCATCCTCGACCCCGAGATGGCGGAGCCGAGCGAGTTCGGCGATTACGGCGAGCATGAGCGGCTGGAACTGCGCTTCCACGACATCATCGAACCGACCCGTGGCCAGATCGCGCCGGAACGGTCCGACGTGGAACGCATCCTGGCCTTCGGTCGCGACCTGCTGGCCGAGCCGGTGGATTGCCGCCATCTGCTGGTCCACTGCCATGCCGGCGTGTCGCGCTCCACCGCGGCGCTGACCATGATCCTGGCCCAGGCGCGCCCCGACCTTCCGGCGGCCGACGCGGTGGGGACGGTGGTCGGCATCCGGGCCCAGACCTGGCCCAACCTGCGCATGATCGAGTTCGCCGACGACATCCTCGGCCGCAACGGCGACCTGATCGACGCCGTCCGCCAGCGTCACCGCAAGCTGGGCAAGCAGCGCCCGGAACTGGTCCAGTTCATGATCGACAATGGCCGCATCCGCGAGGTCGAGGATCTGATCGACTGAGGGGCGCGGCTGCCCACCCCCTCAGCCTTTTTCCTCAATAGCCTGCCGACTGCTGGCCGCCGAAGACGCCCTTCGCCCAGGCGCCGATGCGGTGGCGCCACTGCTCGTGCCAGATATAGACGCTGCCCTTGACCCAGTTCATCTGGATGGCGCGGCGCTGTCCTTCGAAGGGGTAGTGGCCGTGCCAGGAGGTGTCGCTGCGGCGGAAGCACATCAGGGTGCCTTCCTCCGGCGGGACCTCGGCGGCGTAATCCTCCAGGTTCTGGGAGCGCAGGATGCGCAGGCGACCGCCGGTCGCCTCCCAGGGCGGGTTCATGTAGATCAGCACGGTGATGACCTTGCTGGCCGAATCCGGATGGATCTTGCCGTCGGTCGCCCGGCACATGCCGCGCGCCGTGAACATGGTCGGATACTTCGACAGATCCAGATCGAACTTGTCGGAGAAGGCCTTGCAGACCTCCGGACCCTTCAGTTCGCCGATCAGCCGGTCGAAGCTCGGCCCCTGCGGGAAGACGCCGAGCGGGATCGAACCAGGCTTGTCGACCTTGGGATAATCACGGTGCAGCTCTTCAAGAAACTCCCGCTTCACGAAACCCGGAACGCATAGGAAATCATAGGGATCGTGCTGCAGGGGGGTGACGCGGAATTTGTCCAGATCAAGCATGGACATGGGTATGGAACTCCCAAAGAGCGTGCCGGCGATGGCTTTGCCCCCCAAAACCGGCGTCACTTAACCACGGCGGAAGTTTTATGCAACAGGTTTGTCCGGGAAGCACAATTCTTGCCGCGCCCGCCATTCGGGGCCGACATAGTTGACGATGATCGATTTGCGCACGCCGTCGATCGGACGTTTCTCGAACCCATGCCAAGTGTTGCTTCCGGGGATGAAGATCAGCCCCTCGTTGAAGGCGTAGGGCGCGCGGGCGACGACCGTCCGGCTCTCGTCCAGCACGTCGGTGCCCCAATGCGAGCAGTTCGGCCCCTTCGAGAGATAGATCAGCATCGTGTATTTCTTGACGCCGATGTCGGTGTGCGGTTCCAGCCAGAAGCCGTCGGTGTCCTGGCAATATTCGATGCGCAGGCTGGTGCCGGTCAGGTCGACGTTGCAGGTCTTCTGGATGGCGTCCACGACCGGGCGGCTCTGGAAGGCCTGGGCCACCGTCTCGCACACCGCGTACTTCGCGCGGTTTTCCTCGCCGAAATAGGTGCGCGACGCATTGTTGGTCTCGCGCTTGCCATAGGTGTCGGACACCGGCGGCGGCCCCCAGGGCAGGTCGGCGATGGCGTCGGCGGACTCCTCAGGCAGAGCCTCGCTCAGCAGCCAGTGATTGTACGGCTGGTCGAACGGCCGGCTGTTTTCCAGGCAACGCAGGAAAGAGGCGGAAACGGCGTCGGGGGTGGTCATGGCGGCGGGTTCCGGATGGAAGGACGGCCCCGGACCGTGCTTTTCGGAGACGGCCGGTTCGCCAGCGCTTATGACATGGCCCACGGCGGAACTCTGCCCCCAAACCGGTCTTACCAGCGGGGTGCGCGCATTGGTCGCGCCGCACCCCGCCGGCTTGTCGTTACAGACCGAACCGCTTGCGGTGGGCGGACAGGCGGCGGCGCACCTCGTCGGCCACCACCTCCGTCTCGTTCAGCGGCGGATAGCTCCACTGGTCCAGCGACCCGTCGAAGGGCCGGGTGATGCCGTCCTGGTACAGCCCGTCATGGAAGGCGCGGAACTTGGGCGACCCGCCCTCCAACTCGATCACATAGACCGGCTTGCCGGTAGAGCAGGCCTCCGACGTCATCGACACGCTGTCGCAGGTCACCACCACCGCATCCGCCAAACCGAGATAGGCGAAGTAAGGATTCTCGCCGCTGCCGTCCCACACCTCCGCCGGCAGGCCGGACAGGCGGGCGCGCAGGATCGCCTCGTTGTCGGCGCCGGTGCGGCGCGACGGGGTGACCATCAGCCCGGCGCCGTGGGTGCGCGTCAGGTTGGCCAGCCTCTCGGCCACGTCGCCCATGATGGTGGGCGTCAGGCGGTAGACGCCGTTGTCGCCGCCGATCAGCACGGCGATGCGCGGATGCGGCAGATGGGCCAGCTTTGGTGCGAATCGCTGCGCCGCGTCGGCCAGGACGGCGGGAGTCACCCGGTGCAGGGCGCCGCGGGTCACCAGCACATTGTCGCCGCGCAGCTTGTCGTGGCGCGGCACGACGACCAGATCGAACTGGCGCGGGTTCATCACCGGATCCTGGATCTGGACGGTGAAGGTCCGGCCGCCCGACTGGCGGCGCACCGCCAGCGAGACGGCGATGGACTGCCGCCCGGTGCCGATCAGGATGTCGGGCCAGGGCGGCTCCACCGGATCGCCCTTCGGACCGGCGGCGAAGCGGTTGCCGATGCGCCAGTAGGGGGTCAGCTGGCGCCAGGGCGTGCGCAGGTGCACGCGCTTGACGACCGGCGTCAGGCCAAGCGACTCCGCCAGGCCGATGCACTGGTTTTCCATGCCGGCCTTGCCGTCCGACACCACCCAGCAGGTCAAAGGTTGCATGAGAACTCGGATCGTTGTGGCTGCGAAGGGGATTGCGGCGAAAAGACCGTTATCCGGGTTGCTCGCCCTTGCGGGGGTTTCCGTCTTGGCGTAGACACCATGCCCGTGTAATATCCTTTCTCCAAATCATCCCCGGAGCGACCGAGTAAACCATGCGGCGGGTCAAACTCGACCGAATTGACCGTCGGATTCTGCGCGATCTGCAGAACGACGGCCGGATGACCAACGTGGAGCTTGCCCGACGTGCCGGCATCTCCGCTCCGCCCTGCCTGCGCCGCGTCCGCGCGCTGGAGGAGGCGGGATTCATCCGTGGCTACCACGCCGACGTCAACCCCGATGCACTGGGGTTCGGCGTCACGGTGTTCGCCCAGGTCGGCCTCAGCAGCCAGGCCGAAGCGGACCTAAAGAAATTCGAGGAGCTCGTCAACAGCTGGCCGCTGGTGCGTGAGTGCAACATGCTGGCCGGCGAATATGATTTCGTCCTGAAGATCGTGGCGGAGGACTGGGACGACTACCAGCGCTTCCTGACGACCAAGCTGACGGCGGCGCCCAACGTCGCCCATGTGAAGTCGGCCCTGTCGATCCGCACCAGCAAGCACACCCCCGGCGTTCCCATCGACGTCGATTCGCCCGACATCCCGGAAGGGACCGAGGACGACGAGGACGAGGATTTCGTCGAGGACGAGGCCGGAACGTCCGCCCGCGCCACCCGGCGCTGAGCGGGCCGGGGCTCGTTTTATAGGGAAGATGCGGCGAGCGCCTGAAGCAGGCCCGCCGCCGCTCCCCCCAGCACAACCCAGTGGATCGCCATGTTGCGGCGGGTCAGCGCATAGAGCGCGGCCAGCATGATCGCCCAGGTCCAGATCATGTGCCCGGCCGTCTGGCCGTCCGGCAGCAGCACCGCCACCCCCAGATAGACGCCCAGGTTCAGGATCACCCCCACCACCGCCGAGGCGATGGCGGCCAGCGCCCCCGTGGCCAGACGGTTGTGGATCAGCCGCTCCACATAAGGCGCGCCGGCGAAGATGAACAGGAAGCAGGGCAGGAAGGTGACGTAGGTCGTCAGCGCCGCCCCCAGCGTCCCCGCCAGCACCGGCGACAGCGCGCCCGGCCGGTTCCAGCCGGCGAAGAAGCCGACATATTGTGTCACCAGAATCAGCGGCCCCGGAGTCGTCTCGGCCAATGCCAGGCCGTCGACCATCTCGCGCGGGCTGAGCCAGCCATAGGCGTCCACCGCCTGCCCGGCAATGTAGGGCAGCACGGCATAGGCGCCGCCGAAGGTGACGAGGGCGGCCTTGGTGAACAGCGTCGCGATGCCGCGCCAGGGATCGCTCCCGAAGGCCAGCAGGACCGCCCCGACTGGAACCAGCCACAGCAGCACGAACAGAGCCAGCAGGGTCGGCAGCCGGCCGCGTCCCGGCGCCGGCTCCACCGGGTCGGCATCGCCGTCGGCCAGCGGATGGGGGTGGGCGAACCAATGGCGGCCCAGGCGCGCCGCCACGCCGCCGACCACCGCTGCCGCGCCGATGACCAGCGGAAAGGGCAGGTGCAGCGCGAACAGCGCCAGGAAGGCGGCGCCGGCCATGGCGACGGCCGCCGGCCCTTTCAGCGTGCGGCGGCCCATCCGCCAGACCGCGGCGGCGATGATCGCCACCACCGCCGGCTTGATTCCATCGAACAGCGCAGCGACCGGTCCGGCGTCGCCATGGGCGGCGGCGATCCAGGACAGGGCGAGCAGCACCAGCGCGCCGGGCAGCACGAACAGCCCACCCGCCACCAACCCACCGCGCAGGCCATACATCCGCCAGCCGATGTAGGTGGCGAGCTGCTGCGCTTCCGGACCCGGCAGCAGCATGCAGAAGTTCAGCGCGTGCAGGAAGCGGGTCTGGTCGATCCAGCGGCGGCGGTCGACCAGCTCGCCCTGCATCATTGCGATCTGCCCGGCCGGCCCGCCGAAGCTGGTCAGCCCCAGCCGCAGCCAATAGAGGCAGAAGGAACCGAAGGGTGGGGTGGGGGAGCGGGATTCGGTCATGGTGCCGCACCCTAGCGCAAACGTCGCCGCAAGACAGCCACTGCAGGGGAGCCACCGACACCCAATCCCGGCGATGGAGACATTTGCGGGGCGCCCATGGTCTTCCGCATCGCGGAGGATTAATATTGCAACCGCGAGCGCCGCCGTCGTGGCCGGCGCCGGACGTCGGAGACGTTGCAGAATGAAGGCTTCCGCCCGCGGTCGCGCGGCTGTGTTGGGCGCGGCGCTGTGTGCCGGTGTCGGGTTGACGGCTCTTGGGCAATTGGCACTGGCGGGGCCGGCGCAGGCCGCTGTCGGCGTCCATGCCGAGGAGATCGTGCGCTTTCCCTCCGCCGACGGGGATCTGACCGGCGGGGCGCCGACGATGCTGAGCGGCCGGCTGCTGCGTCCTGCCGGCAACGGCCCGCATCCGGCAGTGGTCATGCTGCATGGCTGCGGTGGCCTCTATGCCCGCAACGGCCGGGTGTCGCCGCGTCATGTCTGGTGGGCCACCCACCTGCAACGGCAGGGCTTCGAGGTGTTGATGGTCGACAGCTTCGGCCCGCGCGACGTGGAGGAGGTCTGCACCACCGAGTTGAAGGACCGCACCGTCCGCGCCACGGTGGAGCGCAAGCGCGACGCCTGGGGGGCGCTGGCCTTCCTGCGCAAGCGGCCGGAGGTCGATCATGAGCGCATCGGCCTGATCGGCTGGTCGCAGGGCGCCGGCACCGTGCTGGCCGCCTATGGGGCGGGCGAGGATGGGCCGGCCGGGACGGAGGAGGGTGGCTTCCGCGCCGCCGTGGCCTTCTACCCCGGCTGCCGGGCGCCGTTGAGCGACGAGGACTGGCAACCCGACGGCCCGCTGCTGCTGCTGGTCGGCGGCAAGGACGACTGGACGCCGCCGCAGACCTGCATCGAGCTGGCCGGCCGCGACGGGGTCAAGGACAAGGTCGATCTGGTGGTCTATCCCGACGCCTATCACGGCTTCGATGCGCCGGACGCCCCGGTGCGCAAGCGCCAGGATCTTGCCACCGCCCCCGGCGGCACCGCCCATGTCGGCACGAACGAAGACGCCCGCTCGGACGCGATCCGGCGGGTGATGGAGTTCTTCAAGGAGAAGCTCAGGGGGTGATGTACGCCTGATGTCCCCTCTCCCCCGCGGGGAGAGGGGGAAACATCATCAACGGAACTCGACCGAAACGATCTCGTACAGCTTGGAGCCGCCGGGGGTGGAGACCTCCACGCTGTCGCCGACGGCCTTGTTGATCAGGGCGCGGGCCAGCGGCGCCTGGATCGACAGAAGGCGGTTCTTGATGTCGCTCTCGTCCTGGCCGACGATCTGATAGGTCGTCTCCTCGTCCGTGTCCTGGTCGGCCAGGGTCACGGTCGCACCGAACTTCACGGTGTTGCCGGTCAGCTTGGCCGGGTCGATGACCTCCGCCCGGCTGATCTTGTCCTCAAGCTCCAGCACGCGGCCTTCAATGAAGCTCTGACGTTCGCGCGCCGCGTGATACTCGGCGTTTTCCGAAAGGTCGCCATGTTCGCGGGCTTCCGCGATGGCTTTGATGACCGCCGGGCGTTCGGTGATCTTAAGGTGCTTCAATTCCTCCTGGAGGCGGTTGAAGCCCGCCGCTGTCATCGGAACTTTTTCCATGTTCGGTCCATCACCGCTTGCAGTCGTTCGACCTGTCCAAAGCGACATCAAGGACGAAGACGGCGCGGAGGAGGTCCGCCGCGCCGTCGTCCGTCCTTAATACGATCCGCTAAGGTACGACTGCAACGGGGCGACTTCAAGGCTGCCGTTCCGGAGTGCGGCAATCGCTTCCACTGCCGCGCGTGCTCCCGCCACGGTGGTGTAATACGGAATGTTGTAGGTCAGCGCGGTGCGACGCAGGCTGAAGCTGTCGGCCAGCGCCTGGGCGCCTTCCGTGGTGTTGATGACCAGATGCACGTCGCCGTTGATCATGGCGTCGACGATGTGCGGCTGGCCTTCCACCACCTTGTTGATGGTCTCCGCCGGCACGCCGGCGTCGTTCAGCACCTTGGCGGTGCCCGACGTGGCGAGGATGCGGAAGCCCATCTCGTGCAGCTTCTTGGAGATCACCGCCAGCGCCGGCTTGTCGTGGTCCTTGACCGAGACGAAGACGCTGCCCTTGACCGGCAGGGTGACGCCGGCGCCGAGCTGCGCCTTGGCGAAGGCCAGCGCGAAGTTGTGGTCGAGGCCCATGACCTCGCCCGTCGACTTCATCTCCGGACCCAGCACGATGTCGACGCCGGGGAAGCGGGCGAAGGGGAAGACCGCTTCCTTGACCGCGGTGTGCGGCGGCGTCGGGCCGTTCAGGGTGAAGGCGGACAGCTTCTCCCCCGCCATGACGCGGGCTGCGATCTTGGCGATGGCGGTGCCGGTGGCCTTGGCGACGAAGGGCACCGTGCGGCTGGCGCGCGGATTGACCTCCAGGATGTAGACGGTGCCGTCCTTGACCGCGAACTGCACGTTCATCAGACCGACCACCTTCAGCGCATGGGCGAGCGCGTCCGACTGGCGGTTGATCTCGGCGATGGTGTCGGCCGGCAGCGTGTAGGGCGGCAGGGCGCAGGCGCTGTCGCCGGAATGGATGCCGGCCTCCTCGATGTGCTCCATCACGCCGGCGACATAGACGTCGGTGCCGTCGCAGACGACGTCCACGTCGACCTCGATGGCGTCCTGCAGGTAGCTGTCGATCAGCACCGGGTTCTTGCCCGACACCTGCACGGCGGTGCCCATGTAGCGCTGGAGCCCGGCCATGTCGTGGACGATCTCCATCGCCCGGCCGCCCAGCACGTAGGACGGGCGGATGACGACCGGGAAGCCGATGCGGCTGGCGACCGCCTCGGCCTCTTCCAGCGAGCGGGCGAGGCCGTTGGCCGGCTGCTTCAGGTTCAGCTCGTGCAGCAACTTCTGGAAGCGCTCGCGGTCCTCGGCCAGATCGATGGCGTCGGGCGAAGTGCCCAGGATCGGGATGCCGGCGGCCTCCAGCGCGGCGGCGAGCTTCAGCGGGGTCTGGCCGCCGAACTGCACGATGCAGCCCAGCACATTGCCCTTGCGCTGCTCGACCCGCACCAGCTCCACCACGTCCTCGGCCGTCAGCGGCTCGAAATACAGGCGGTCGGCGGTGTCGTAGTCGGTGGAGACGGTCTCCGGGTTGCAGTTGACCATGATGGTCTCGATGCCGGCCTCCTGCAGGGCGTAGACGGCATGGACGCAGCAATAGTCGAACTCGATGCCCTGGCCGATGCGGTTCGGACCGCCGCCGAGGATGACGACCTTCTTCGCTTCGGTCGGGTCGGACTCGCACTCCGCCTCGCCGGTCCCGTCGGTCTCGTAGGTCGAGTACATGTAGGGGGTGGCCGAGGCGAATTCCGCGGCGCAGGTGTCGATGCGCTTGTAGACCGGGGTGACGCCGGCCATGCGGCGCGATGCTGCGACCGCCGCCTCGCTGGTCTTGGCCAGTTCGGCCAGGCGGGCGTCGGAGAAGCCCATCTGCTTCAGCTTCAGCCAGCCGGCCTTGTCGGTCGGCAGGCCGCCGTCGCGGATCGCCGCCTCACGGTCGACGATCTCCTTGATCTGCTCCAGGAACCACGGGTCGTACTTGGAGACGGCCTGCACCTCGTCCACGGAGAAGCCGTGGCGGAAGGCCTGGGCGATCACCAGCAGGCGGTCGGGGGTCGGGGTGGCCAGCGCGCCGCGGATGGCGGTGCGGTCCGGGTTCTCCTCCCCGCCGATCTTCAGCTCGTTGAAGCCGGTCAGGCCGGTCTCCATCGAGCGCAGGGCCTTCTGCACCGACTCCTGGAAGGTGCGGCCGATCGACATCGCCTCGCCCACCGACTTCATCGAGGTGGTCAGCAGCGGCTCCGACCCCTTGAACTTCTCGAAGGTGAAGCGCGGCATCTTGGTGACGACATAGTCGATCGTCGGCTCGAAGCTCGCGGGCGTGGTGCCGGTGATGTCGTTGGTCAACTCGTCCAGGCGGTAGCCGACGGCCAGCTTGGCGGCGATCTTGGCGATCGGGAAGCCGGTGGCCTTCGACGCCAGCGCCGAGGAGCGCGACACGCGCGGGTTCATCTCGATCACGATCAGGCGGCCGTTGGCCGGGTTGACCGCGAACTGGACGTTCGACCCGCCGGTGTCCACCCCGATCTCGCGCAGCACCGCGATCGAGGCGTTGCGCATGATCTGGTATTCCTTGTCCGTCAGCGTCAGCGCCGGCGCGACCGTGATCGAGTCGCCGGTGTGGACGCCCATCGGATCGATGTTCTCGATGGCGCAGACGATGATGCAGTTGTCGGCGCCGTCGCGCACGACCTCCATCTCGTATTCCTTCCAGCCCAGCACCGACTCCTCGATCAGCACCTCGCCGACCGGGCTGGCGCGCAGGCCGCCGCGCACGATGTCCTCGAACTCCGCCCGGTTGTAGGCGATGCCGCCGCCGGTGCCGGCCAGGGTGAAGCTGGGACGGATGATCGCCGGCAGCCCGACGATCTCCAGCGCGTCCATCGCCTCGTCCAGCGTGCGGACCATGCGCGACTTCGGCGACTCCAGGCCCAGCTTGTCCATGGCGTCGCGGAACAGGATGCGGTCCTCGGCCTTGGCGATGACGTCGCGCTTGGCGCCGATCATCTCCACGCCCAGCCGCTCCAGCGTGCCGTCGTCGGACAGCGCCATCGCCGTGTTCAGCGCGGTCTGGCCGCCCATGGTCGGCAAGAGCGCGTCGGGGCGCTCCTTCTCCAGGATCTTGGCGACCACCGCCGGGGTGATCGGCTCGATGTAGGTGGCGTCGGCCAGACCGGGGTCGGTCATGATGGTGGCCGGGTTGGAGTTGACGAGGATGACCCGATAGCCTTCCTCGCGCAGCGCCTTGCACGCCTGAACGCCGGAATAGTCGAACTCGCAAGCCTGTCCGATGACGATCGGACCCGCGCCGATGATGCAGATGGATTTGATGTCGGTGCGTTTGGGCATGGGTCCGCTTCTCTGAAGTGTGGTCAGCCGAAAACCCCCCGGCGCCGGAGGACCGGAGACGGAGAGCGGGGATGGGCATGTCGTGCAAGGCCCCCTTATAGGGGGTTCCGGGCCAGGGGGGAAGGGGTGGCATGGATGCCACCCTCGCATGACTGAATCTCGGGCAGGACAGTTCCGGCCCATGCGGCCCTTGAACCGATGGGGAAAGGGACGCATCAATTCCCATTCTCCCGTTTCGCATACCCTTTGGAGATACGCCCCGATGAGCCACGCATTCGCCAAGGACAGCCGCGCCTGCGCCGCCTGCGTCTCGTGGGGCGGGGAGCGCGCGCTGTCGGAGGACAACACGCTGGTCTACGTGGCCCGCCACGGGGTGGAGGGCGAATGCCGCACCGCCAGCAGCCAGGACTATCGCCGCGTCACCAAGGGCTATCACACCTGCACCGCCTGGGCGCCGTTGCCGATGCTGAAGAAGCATGGCGGACGGATCGGCCACACGCCGGCGGGACAGGCGCACACGCTGGTCACCGCCGCGACGTCGCGGCCGGTGCAGCAGCCGGTCTCGCAGCCGGTGCCGCCCGCCGCCGCCTTCGCCGCCGCTCCGGTGGTCACCCCGGTGATCGATGCGCCGCCGCCGCCCTGCCGGGCCGACGTGATCGACGTGGAGCAGACGCCGCAGGTCCGCATCCTCTACACCCACTGGGTGAGGCTGAAGCGCAAGCGCCGCATGCCGCTGGCGACCGAGATCGACACCGCCCAGGTGCGCGAAAGCGTGCCGCGCATCGCCCTGATGGAGCCGACCGCCGACGGCAGCGACTTCGTCTACAAATCCTGTGGCCGCGCCCTGCAGCGCCGGCTGACCGGGCGGCCGACGACGAAGCGGGTGACCGACTGCCATCCGGAGCAGGCGGCGCAGCGCTGGCTGTCCGACCTGCGCGTCTGCCTGGAGAGCGGCGAGCCGCGCTGCCTGCTGGTGCGCGACGACCCGATGCTGCCCGGGGCGAAGTTCGTTGAGCTGCTGCTGCCGCTGGCCGATGTCGAGGGCGGGCCGGCGACGCGCGTGCTGGCCTACCGCCACGTGCCGGGCGGCTGAAGGGCGGCGGCGATGGGCGAGGGGCAGAAGGATGAGGTGAAAGAGGGGCCGAAGGGAGAAGGACCCGGGCCGGAGATCGTCGGCGTCTGGCCGGCGGCGGTGTGGATCATCGTCGGCGCCGGGCATTACCTGAACGATCCCGACCATTTCGCCGGCTGGAAGGGCGCCCTGTACTTCGTGCTGGGCACCGGGGTGGTGGCTCTGGTCGGCGGCATCGCCAGCCTGTCGGCCCGCCGCACTGTCGCCGGTATCCAGGAACGCCTGCTGAAGGAGGCCCGCCACCGCCGCGACCTGACCACCTGGGTCATCGCGTTGGGGCTGCGCGGGCTGGTGGGCTTGGGCGAGGCGGTGCTGGTGACGCTGCTGGCACTGTCGGTGGTGGGGATGCTGAGGTAGGTGTCGGCTTCGAATGCCCCCTCCCCAACCCTCCCCCGCTAGCGCGGGAGAGGGTTGGGGAGGGGGCAAAACCGTGAACGATGAGAAAGCGCCCGAAACCGGGCAAACCTTGTAAAAAGTTGGGACGACATCCTTGCTAGATCTGCTGCGCCAGGACGATCCCGAGGCCGATTTTGACTGGGAACCACCGAAGGCTTGGACCTCTTTTCCGAAGCTCCGTTTCCCATGAAACGCAAACAGCCCCGCTCCTTCCGGAGACGGGGCTGTTGCAGCAACCTGATCCTTACTTCTGGCTGGTCTTCATGCTCCAGCCGGGCTCCACGCCGTGCATGTCGGGCAGGCGGTGGGCGATGCCCTTGTGGCAGTCGATGCAGGTGTTCTCACCGGTAAACAGATAGGTCTCGTGCATCTTCGCGGCGCGCGGATTCTGCTTGGTGATGTCCATCGAATCGGCGCTGTGGCAGTTGCGGCATTCCAGCGAGTTGTTGTTCTTCAGCCGCGCCCATTCGTGCTCGGCCAGTTCGCGGCGCTTGTCCAGGAACTTCTCGCGGGTGTCGATGGTGCCGAAGATCTTGCCCCAGACCTCCTTGGAGGCCTGCATCTTGCGGGCGATCTTGTCGGTCCACTGGTGCGGGACGTGGCAGTCGGGGCAGCTGGCGCGCACGCCCGACCGGTTGGTGAAGTGGATGGTCTGCTTCAGCTCCTCATAGGGATTGTCGCGCATCTCGTGGCAGCTGATGCAGAAGGCTTCCTTGTTGGTGGCCTCCAGGGCGGTGTTGAAACCGCCCCAGAAAACGACGCCGGCGATGAAGCCGCCCAGCGTCAGGAAACCCAGGCTGAAATGGACGCTGGGGCGGGCGAACAGCCGCCACAGGGCCAGAAATGCGGAGCGGATCGTCATTTCTGGCCGCCTTGGGCATGGCCCAGGACCGAATCGAAGTCTTGGAAGCTGTTGGGAACGATCGGCTGGGCGTCGGTCTGCGGCACATGGCACTGGGTGCAGAAGTAGCGCCGCGCCGCCACCGTGCCCAGCGTCTGGCCGTCACGGTCCTGGAAATGGGTGACCGACAGCATCGGCGCCTGCGAGCCGGCCGTGTTGCGGCGGTCGTGGCAGGTCAGGCACTTGTTGATGTTCAGGTCGATCTGATAGTCGCGGATGGCATGCGGGATCAGCGGCGGCTGGTCGGCATAGTTGCGCATGTGCTTCTGGTCGTCGGTGATCTCGCGGTGAGTCGCCTCGGCCGGGACGTCCAGGGTGATCGGGTGGTTGGTGGAGGGGACCTTGATCCCCCCGACCGTGCCGATGCCGCTGGAAACCGCGGGCTTGTCGGCGGCCACGCCGTTGGTGGCCACGCCGATGGTCAGGGCCGGGATGCCGGCCAGCAGGGCCAGCGCGGCAATCAGGAAACGGGTCTTCATGATGCCGACACTCCTCAGGCGTTCACGGGCGTGATCTTGACCGCGCATTTCTTATAGTCGGTCTGCTTGCTGATGGGATCGGTGGCGTCGAGCGTCACCTTGTTGATGAGGACCGTCTGGTCGAAGAAGGGAACGAAGACCAGACCGCGCGGCGGCTTGTTGCGTCCGCGCGTCTCGACCCGTACCCGCACCTCGCCCCGGCGGGAGGTGACGCGCACCTCCTGTCCGCGCCGCACGTTCAGCTCCTTGGCGTCGTCGGGGTGCATGAAGACCACGGCATTCGGGAAGGCCTTGCGCAGTTCGGGAACCCGCATGGTCATCGACCCGCTATGCCAATGCTCGATCACGCGGCCGGTGCTGAGCCAGAACGGATAGTCGGCGTCGGGCGCCTCGGCCGGCGGCTCGTAGGGCAGGGCGAAGACGTTGGCCTTGCCGTCCTTGTTGCCGTAGAAGCGCATGCCCTCGCCGGCCTTCACGTAAGGATCGGAGCCCTCGCGGTAGCGCCACTTGGTCTCCTTGCCGTCCACCACCGGCCAGCGCAGGCCGCGTTCCTGGTGGTACTGTTCGAAGGGTGCCAGATCGTGGCCGTGGCCACGGCCGAAGGCGGCATATTCCTCGAACAGGCCCTTCTGGACGTAGAAGCCGGCTTCCTTGGCTTCCTGGTTGTTGTAGTTCGGGTCGAGTTCGGACAGCGGGAAACGGTCGACCTGACCGTTGCGGAACAGCACGTCGTAGAGGGTCTTGCCGCGCAGCTCCGGCTTCTTGTTCAGCAGCTCTTCCGGCCAGACCTCTTCCACGGCGAAGCGCTTGGAGAACTGCATGATCTGCCACAGGTCGGACCGCGCGCCGTCCGGCGCGTCGACCAGCTGGCGCCACAGCTGGGTGCGGCGCTCGGCGTTGCCGTAGCCGCCCTCCTTCTCCACCCACATGGCGGTGGGCAGGATCAGGTCGGCGGCCAGCGCCGTGACGGTCGGGTAGGGATCGGAGACGACGACGAAGTTCTCCGGGTTGCGGTAGCCGGGGAAGGTCTCCTTCGCCGTGTTCGGGGCCGTCTGCATGTTGTTGTTGCACATGACCCAGTAGGCGTTGAGCTTGCCGTCCTTGAGCATGCGGTCCTGCTGGACGGCGTGGTAGCCGACCTTGTCGGGGATGGTCCCCTCCGGCAGCTTCCAGATTTCCTCGGCGTGGCGGCGGTGTTCGGGGTTGGTCACCACCATGTCGGCGGGCAGCCGGTGGGAGAAGGTGCCGACCTCGCGCGCGGTGCCGCAGGCCGACGGCTGGCCGGTCAGCGAGAAGGGTCCGTTGCCGGGCTGGGAGATTTTGCCGGTCAGCAGGTGGATGTTGTAGCAGAGGTTGTTGGCCCAGACGCCGCGGACATGCTGGTTGAAGCCCATGGTCCAGAAGGACACGACCTTCACCTTCGGGTCGGCGTACAGCTCGGCCAGCGCCTCCAGCCGGTTTTTCGGCACGCCCGACAGCTCGTGCGCCTTGTCCAGCGTGTAGGGCTCGACGAACTTGGCAAACTCGTCGAAGGTGATCGGGTCGGAGTCGTTGGCCTTGTCGGCGTTCTTCGCCTTCTTCTCCAGCGGGTTGTCGGGACGCAGGCCATAGCCGATGTCGTCGCGGCCGCGCTTGAAGTTGCAGTGCTTCTCGACGAACTCCTTGTTCACCCGGCCGGTCTTGATGATGTGGTTGGCGATGTAGTTCAGGATCGCCAGATCGGATCCGGGGGTGAAGACCAGGCCGATGTCGGCAAGGTCGAAGCTGCGGTGCTCGAAGGTGGAGAGCACGGCGACCTTGCAGCCGGGGTGGCTGAGACGGCGGTCGGTGACGCGCGTCCACAGGATGGGGTGCATCTCCGCCATGTTGGAGCCCCACAGCACGAAGGCGTCGGCGTGCTCCATGTCGTCGTAGCAGCCCATCGGCTCGTCCATGCCGAAGGTGCGCATGAAGCCGGCCACCGCCGACGCCATGCAGTGGCGGGCGTTCGGGTCCAGATTGTTGGAGCGCAGCCCGGCCTTCATCAGCTTGGAGGCGGCATAGCCCTCATAGATGGTCCACTGGCCGGAGCCGAACATGCCGACGGCGGTCGGACCCTTCTTCTTCAGGGTCTCCTTCCACTTCTGGGCCATGATGTCGAAGGCGGCGTCCCAGGTGATCGGGGTGAACTCGCCGTCCTTGTCGAACTTGCCGTCCTTCATGCGCAGCAGCGGCTGGTTCAGCCGGTCCTCGCCATACATGATCTTGGACAGGAAATAGCCCTTCACGCAGTTCAGGCCGCGGTTCACCTCGGCCTTCACGTCGCCGTGGGTGGCGACCACGCGGCCGTCCTTGACGCCGACCATCACGCTGCAGCCGGTGCCGCAGAACCTGCAGGGGGCTTTGGACCAGTTCAGCTTGGCGCCTTCACCGGTCAGGATGTTGGCGGCGGATGCGGGCAGCGAGATTCCGGCCGCCGCGGCGGCGGCAGCGGCGGCTTGCGCCTTCAGGTAATCGCGGCGGGACAGGAACATGGCAGGCAGACTCCAGGGTCGGAGGAAATTCGGTCGGAAGAGCGGAGGCGGCGCGCCTGGATGGCGGTGCCGTCAGGCGGCGTCGATCGCGTCCGCGGGTTCGTAGTGGTGGTAGACCATGGTGGTGCTGTGCACGCCGGGAACGGCGTTCAGCAGGGCGATGCGGTCGACCACCTCGGCCGCGCTGGCGGTGACCAGCGTCACCACCGCCTTGCCGTTCTCCGCCGCGCACCACTCCAGCCCGGCTACGGAGGCCGCAACCTCGCGCACAGCGTCGGTGCGGTCGGGGCTGTGCTGGATGACGAGGCTGGAGATGTGGACTTCGGGGGCGCGGGGCATATCGGGGACTCAGTGGGTGAGGAGCTGGTACATCCAGATCGAGAAGCCGTAGGCGGAGACGGTGCCGACGGCGATCAACGGCCAGACCAGGAATGCCAGCCACAGGAACATCAGCCCTTCGGCTCGGCGGGTCGGGGCCGGCGCGGAGTCGGTCGCCTTCCGGTCGGACGGATGGGACAGGACGGGGGAGGGGATGGGCCTCATGGCGGCACTCTCGGTCGGAGCGGGAATGGTTCGAGCCGGCCCCTGGTGCCAATCCTTTGGTATGGTCCTAAGGTACCGGTCTTCGGCCCTTAGTATCGGTACTTTCCGATGGGCTGGAATTGACACAGGTCAAGCGGGGCTGTTTGCGCCCTGTGACGGAATGGCGGCTCGCGCCGCGCAGGCGCTCCGGCCGCGGCTGCGCTAAACTGGCGCCGGGACGTCGATCGGAAACTTCGCGGCTTGAATGGAATGGATCATGGATTTGCTGCGCTCCTACTGGTCGCCGGCTGAGCTGGTTACCAATGGCCTGATTCTTCTGCATCTTTTGGGGGCGCTGGCGGTCGGGCTGCTACTGGGGTACGAGCGCAGCTATCACGGCCGGGCGGCCGGGATGCGGACCTATGGGCTGGTCTGCCTGGCGTCGGCCGCTCTGACGGTGGTCAACGCCTACCCGTCGATGTGGTATGGCGGCATCGGGACGCAGGGGGCGGCGCAAGGGGCCGCGCTGGCCGGGGATCCGACGCGGGTGATCCAGGGCATCGTCACCGGCATCGGCTTCCTCGGCGCCGGGGTCATCATGCGCGAAGGGCTGTCGATCCGCGGCCTGTCCACCGCCGCGTCGATCTGGGCGACCTCCGCCATCGGCGTCATCATCGGGCTCGGTTTCTATGCGGTCGCCATTGCCGCGGCGGTGCTGACCATTCTGGTGATGAGCCTGCTGCGGCCGATCGAGCGGCTGCTGCCCCATCAGTCGGTGGTCCATCTGACGCTGGTCTTTTCCCGCGACAAGGCGCCGCCGCCGGAGGCATTGCGGGCCCAGGCCAAGAAGCACGGGTTCGAGGTGATCGACTGGGCCTTTCACCTCGCCAGCGGCAGCGGCCAGTTCGAATGCCAGCTGGTGCTGCAGGGAAAGGGCGACCCCGATCCGATGGCGCTGGTCGGCGCCCTTGCCTCGACCGACGTCGTCGTGGAGTTCAGGCTGTCCCCCTCGCGCATCTGAGGCGGTTCAAGATGGAGCGGCAATTCCACAGGACAAAATGCATACCGGCTTAATCTTTTCCTAAACCTTTAGCTTTATTGATGTCTTACCATGACGATGGACTTGAACAACGGCGGTGAGGGCGGAAGCGGGAACGGCTGTTTGCCGGCCCGGCGGACCGTCGGCGGCGCACGCGACGCGGATCCCGCGGTTTCGATGTCCGTTCGTCTTCGCCAGCTCGCAAGGCTGTTCATCCTGCTCTGGGCGGCCCTGCCGTGGTTCGCCGGTGTGGCGCATGCGGCGGGAGCGGCCGTGGAGCCTTTGCTGCTTGGCCCCACCACCACCAGCGCGACTCTGGCCGGCCATTTCGCCCGGCTGGTCGATCCCGACCGCAAGCTGGATTTCGCCGAGGTTCTGAAAGCCGATGCCGACGGCGGGATGGAGCCGCGGGAGGATTTCCGCGGCGCCGGCCAGACCCGCGATATCCATTGGTACCGCTTCGACCTGATGCGGGCACCCGGCGCCCCGGCGGACTGGCTGCTGGAGATGGGCGAAGCCTATATCGACCATCTCGACCTGTTCATTCCAAAGGCCATGGGGCCGAAGGCGACAGCGGCGGCGGGGCGACCGCAGGAGCCAGCCGCCTACCGGCTGGTCCGGCTGGGTGATTTCGTTCCCTTCAGCCAGCGGCCGATGAAGACCCGTCTGCACGCCTTGACGTTGACCCTGCCGGAAGGAAAGCCGGTCTCGCTCTATCTGCGCGTCGATTCGGTCAGCGCCATCCGCCTGTCGGCGCGGGTGTGGGCACCCGGCGCCTATATCGGACACCAGACGACCGATCTGCTGTTCCAGGGGCTGTTCCTGGGGGTGCTGGGCATTCTGGTCCTGGGCTATGTCGCGCTGGGCCTGCTGCTGCGCGACGGGGCGCTGCTGGCCTACACCGGCTATGTCGCCACCGTCTTCTGTTACTACCTGTTCGCCAACGGCATCGCCGCCACCCTGCTGCCGGACCTGCCGGGCTGGTTCATGAACATGATGGTGGGCAGCAGCGGCTTCCTGGGCTTCGCCGCGGCGCTGATCATGTGGGTGTACATCCTCGACCTGCGGACCCACGCACCCTGGCTGCGCCGCTGTTACCAGGGGCTGGCGCTGCTGGCCCTGCTGATGCTGCCGTCGACGGTGTCGCCGCTCTACGCCCTGACCAATCCGATCGTGACGCTGTCGGCGCTGATCGTGGTGGTGGTTGCGCTGGTGCTGACCGCGCGGATGGCCTGGCTGAACCGCCACGACCCGACCCCACGCTTCTATCTTGCCAGCACTCTGGTGTCGCTGACCGGATTGACCATGGCGCAACTGATCCTGCGGGGCATCCTGCCTGCCGACTTCTTCATTGCCGATCCCTACCAAGTCGCTTCGATGTTGGCGGTGCTGGTGCTGGGTACCGGTCTGGCCCTGCGCATCGGCCGCCTGCAGACGGAGCGGCTGCGCGCCCGCGAGGAATCGGCCTTCGCCACCAAGCGGGCGGAGGAGCAGCGCAGCTTCGTCGCCATGCTGTCGCACGAGTTCCGCACCCCACTGGCCTCCATCGACAGCGCCGCGCAGATGATCGAGCTGTCGGGCGCGGTGGAGGCGCCATCGGCGCTGACCCGGCTGCAGCGCATCCGCAACACCACCCGCAAGATGGCGGAACTGGTGGAGCTGTTCCTGTCCGCCGACGCGTTGGATCAGGGGGCGCTGGCCCTGAAGCCGGAGCCGGTGGCGCTGGGCCAGCTGTTGGAGGAGGTTCGGGCCGGCCTGACGGGAACGGAGGCGGAAGAGCGTCTGGAGTTGTCGGTGGAGGCCCCCGACCGCGCGCTTCTGGCCGACGCGCCGTTCCTGGGGGTGGCGATCGGCAATCTGGTACAGAACGCGTTGCGCTACTCGCCTCCGGACACGCCGGTCCGGGTGAGCGCCGGCGATGATGGGGGCGGCATCGTCATCCGCGTCGCCGACCAGGGCCACGGCATGAGCCCCGACGAGGTGGAGCGCATCGGTTCGATCTATTTCCGCGCCTCGTCCTCGCGCGGGACCAAGGGGTCGGGGCTTGGGCTCTACATGACGCAGAAGATCGTCGCCGCCCATGGCGGAACCCTGACGGTGGAGAGTGTGCGCGACGAGGGCTCCGTCTTCACCATCAGGCTGCCCGATGACGGCGGAAAGCTGCCGGCCGTCGACAGGCTCGCCGCGCAATAACGGCGGCGGTTCAGTAGAGCGACTTCGGAATCCGCTCGGCCAGCGACCGGTCATAGGCGTCGCCGCCCTCGCGCCCGGCGCTGGCCTCCGCCAGCAATGCGCCTGTCGACGGCAGGTCGCTCCGCGGCACCTGGGCCGCCGGGTCCCACAGGCGGGAGCGCTGCAGGGCGCGGGCGCACTGGAAGAACACCGTCTCGATGGTGACCACCAGCACCGACTTCGGCGCCTTGCCGTCGACGGTGAAGCTGTCGCACAGCGTGGGGTCGGTATCGATCACGGCGCGGCCGTTGACGCGCAGGGTTTCGTTCAGGCCCGGCACCAGGAACAGAAGCCCGACCCGCGGATCGGCCAGGATGTTGCGCAGGCTGTCGATGCGGTTGTTGCCGCGGCGGTCGGGGATCAGCAGGGTGCGGTCGTCCACCACCCGGACGAAGCCGGGCCCGTCGCCGCGCGGTGAGGCGTCCAGCCCGTCCGGCCCGTTGGTGGCGAGGATGAGGAAGGGCGACGCCTCGATCAGCGCGCGATAGCCGGGGGTCAGCGCCGGCACCTCCTTGGCGATGGAGGCGGCGGCCGGCTCGCCATAGAG
The DNA here is from genome assembly GCA_966212305.1 of uncultured Azospirillum sp. Classification (GTDB taxonomy): domain Bacteria; phylum Pseudomonadota; class Alphaproteobacteria; order Azospirillales; family Azospirillaceae; genus Azospirillum. The sequence continues at coordinate 33,405 of CBIHQY010000041.1, read as the reverse complement.
GGCTTCCAGTGCGGCGAGGTCGGTGATGGGGCGGCTCCCTGGGCGGCTCATCGTTGATCCAGCAGGAAATAGACGAAATCCAGCACCGGAGTCTCCAGCCCGAACTGACCCACCAGCGTGTGCGCCTGCCCGCGATGGTGGGTCTGGTGGTTGAAGACGTGGGTCAGGATCTGGGCGAAGGGCAACTCATGGGGCGTGCCGGCCATGCTGCGGTAGGAGAGGACCGACTCGAACCGCTCCGCCGGGGGTGTGGCGACCACGCGCAGGATGCGCTCGTCCTCCGCCTCGCGGGCGGCGCGCAGGCCGGCGAAGTCGTCGTAAAGGATTTCATCGAGCGACGACGGCTTCGGCCCGTTGCCCTCGATCCGCTCCAGCCACACCCGGTCGGCGACCAGGATGTGGTTCAGCGTGCCGCGGAGCGAGCCGAAGAAGGCGCCGCGATCCTCGCGAAACTGGGCGTCGGACAGCTGGGCCGCCACCTCGTACAGGCGGCGGTTGGCCCAGCGGTTGTAGCGGGCGAGGGTCTCGAAATGGGGCTTGGGGTCCATGAGAAGCCTCTTACGGGGGAGAGAGGATCAAACCCCCGCGCGCTTGGCCGACAGGCCGGCATGGGACAGCAGAACCTCGCGCTTGCCCTGGTGGTTGGCCGGGCCGACCACGCGCTCGGTCTCCATCCGCTCGACCAGACGGGCGGCGCGGTTGTAGCCGATCTGCAGCTGGCGCTGGATGAAGCTGACCGACACCTTGCCCTCGCGCACCACGAGGTTGACCGCCTGCATGTAGAGGTCGTCGCCGGTCGCGGCCGAACCGCCCTCCTCGTCCTCCACCGCGGCGGTTTCCTCCTCCTCCTCGGTGATGGCGGTGACGTAGTTGGGGGCGCCCTGGGCCTTGACGTATTGGACGATCTCCTCGACCTCCGAGTCGGAGACGAAGGGGCCGTGGACGCGGGTGATGCGGCCGCCGCCCTGCATGTACAGCATGTCGCCCTGGCCCAGCAGCTGCTCCGCCCCGGCTTCGCCCAGGATGGTGCGGCTGTCGATCTTGCTGGTGACCTGGAAGCTGATGCGGGTCGGGAAGTTGGCCTTGATGGTGCCGGTGATGACGTCGACCGACGGGCGTTGGGTCGCCATGATCAGGTGGATGCCGGCGGCGCGCGCCATCTGGGCCAGACGTTGGATCGCCGCCTCGATCTCCTTGCCGGCGACCAGCATCAGATCGGCCATCTCGTCGACGATCACGACGATGTAGGGCAGCGGCGTCGGTTCCGACGGCGTCAGGTCGAAGACATTCTCCGGCTCGCCCGGCGCCGGCGCGCGGCGCGGCATCTTCTCGCCGGCGGCGATCATCTCCGTCATGCGGGCGTTGTAGCCCTCGATGTTGCGCACGCCGAGCTTGGACATCGCCTCGTAGCGGCTTTCCATCTCGCGCACGGCCCAGCGCAGGGCGACCACCGCCTTCTTGGGATCGGTGACGACGGGGGTCAGCAGGTGCGGGATGCCGTCATAGACCGACAGTTCCAGCATCTTGGGATCGACCATGATGAAGCGGCAGCGCTCCGGCGGCAGCCGGTAGAGCAGCGACAGGATCATCGTGTTGATCGCCACCGACTTGCCCGACCCGGTGGTGCCGGCGACCAGCAGGTGCGGCATGCGGGCGAGGTCGGCCACCACCGGCTCGCCGCTGATGTCCTTGCCGAGCGCGATGGCGAGCTGGGCCGTGGTGTTGCGGAAGGCGTCGTGGTCGAAGCTTTCGCGCAGATAGACCATCTCGCGCACCGGGTTCGGCAGCTCGACGCCGATGACGCTGCGGCCGGGGACGATGGCGATGCGGGCGGTGACCACGCTCATCGAGCGGGCGATGTCGTCGGTCAGGTTGATGACGGTGGCCGATTTGGTGCCGGGCGCCGGCTCGAACTCGTACAGCGTCACCACCGGGCCGGGGCGGACGTCCATGATCTCGCCGCGGACGCGGAAGTTCTTCAGGACGGTTTCCAGCATCCGCGCGTTGCGGGCCAGCACCGATTCGTCATGCTGCTGGACCGGACGAGGCGGCGGATTCTGCAGCAGCGAGACAGCGGGCAGCGAGTAGACGGTGGGATACTCCACCGGCTCCGCCGGAGCGGCGGGCGCGACCGGGGCGCAGGGCGCCACCGCCGCCGGCACGGGGGCTGCGGCAGCCGGGGCGGCCTCGCACGGGGCGGTGGCGGGGGCTTCGGCCTCCGCCGGGTCGCGCGCCTCATAGGCCCATTCGACGCCGGACAGGAAGGCGAAGCCGGCGACCACCGCCAGCGCCTCGTCCGACAGGTTGGTGGAATAGACGGTGCCGGCGCGCGGCGTGCCGGGCAGAACCTCCACATCCCACATCACGCGGCCGTCGGGGCGCGGGTTGGGGACGAGATTGAAGGGGCGGCCGTTCAGCGCGCACCACAGATTGAACTCATCGGCGGTCACCACGCCCGCCTGGGTGGGCGGGGCGGCGAGATGCGGCATACGCGGGGTCATGCCGAGGCTCCCGGCTTCTGAACGGTGAGGGGGACTGGACCGGAGGAGGAGCCGCCCGGCAGTGGCGCGCGCGCAGCCAGTTCGCGCGGCGTCATCTCGTAAGCGGCGACCAGCAGCTTGTCGATGCTGACCCCGTCACTGGACATCGGCAGCACCAGCCGTTCGAAGCTGCGGGTGCGCCCGCCGAAGACGGCGGTGTGGACACGGGCGACGGGCAGCCGTTCGCGGCGCACCGTCTCGTATTCCGGCTGCAGCAATGCCCGCTGTTCGGGCGGCAGATCGTCCAGCGTGGCGCCCAGGCGCGATTGGCCGAAGGCGGCGGCCAGCGCCTTTCCGTAATAGGAATAGACGAAGGTGCCGGATTCCTCCCCGATCACCTCGAACACGGCGATGTTGTCCTTCCACGGCCGCAAATCGGCCGGGGCGATGCTGCTGGGGACCGGCGGACGGCCGGCGACGGATTTGGTGAGCCAGAATTCGAGCAGGCCGCTGAGATACGGCGTCGCCAGCTCGGTTCTTTCCTTGGTCATGACAATCGCAGCTGGACGGGCGGCGCTCCCACGGTCTGACGCCGCCGGAGCTTTCAAGAGCCGCCCGAACCATACCCGCAAGGGCCGGTGTGGCGCAACCGCAAGGGCTAAGCCCGGCGGGGGCGCCGCACCCCGGTGTTTACCGGCGCTTCATCAGGCCGCACAGGTGACGCCGGTGCCGCCCAAGCCGCAATAGCCGTTGGGATTCTTGGCGAGATACTGCTGGTGGTAGCCTTCGGCGAAGTAGAAGGGCGGAGCCTCGCGGATCTCGGTGGTGATCGGGCCGTAGCCGGCCTGGGCCAGCCGCTCCTGATAGGCGGCCAGCGTCGACTCCGCCGCGGCCTTCTGGGCGGGGTTGTGGGTGTAGACGGCCGAGCGGTACTGGGTGCCGACGTCGTTGCCCTGGCGCATCCCCTGGGTCGGGTCGTGCGATTCCCAGAAGACGCGCAGCAGATCCTCGACCTTCACCATCGCCGGGTCGTAGACGACGCGCACCGCCTCGGTATGGCCGGTGCGGCCGGAACAGACCTCTTCATAGGTCGGGTTCGGGGTGTGGCCGCCCTGATAGCCGACGGCGGTCACCCAGACGCCGGGAAGCTGCCAGAACTTGCGCTCCGCCCCCCAGAAGCAGCCGAGCCCGAGGTCGATGACCTCCAGCCCCGGCGGGTAGGGTCCGGTCAGGCGATGGCCGTTGACGTGATGCTGTTCGGGAACCGGAACGGGTTGGCTGCGGCCGGGCAGCGCCTCCTCCGGCGTCGGCAGCGTCGCCGGCTTGCGCAGAAAATGCCCCAGCATGGTCGGGTCTCCCATCAGTGACGATCCGTTGGAGGGACCTCTTATGTCGGGTGGCGGCCGGGCCGCGGCAAGATGGCGCAGGGAGGCGATGTTTCGGTGAACCTTCCGGTGGGTCCGCGCGTTTGATCCTGTGACCTGCTGGGAATTTGAAAAAGGAGAGCCATCATGGCCGGCACCACCGACGACCGTCTCATCCAATCGCTGATCGACCATGGCCGCCGCAACGGCAACCGCCTGAGCGCCGAAGCGCTGGGCGAGATCCTGCCCGTCGATACCATGACCCCGGAGGAAACCGCCGCGGTGATCGAGCGGGTCGAGGCTGCCGGAGTCGAGGTCGAACTGGACGATTCCCGCCTGATGCGCGGCCGCCCCAATCCGGCATTGGCGCGCCAGCGCGGCGACTATCACCGCGGCGACGGGGTCGTCGATATGGCGAACCCGGCGGCTCCGGCGGTGTCGGCTCCCGGTGCGGTTCCGTCGCGCCATGGTTGGGCCGACGACATCGCGGACGGCCATGCCGGCGGCCACCATGGCAGTGTGCCGACCTGGAAGCGTGACGGCGTGGAACTGCTGCCGCTGGCGTCCATGGCCGTGGTTGCGGTTGTGCTGATCGCGGCGCTCGGTTAAGCCGGCTCAGCCGGCGGCCAGCGCGTGGATGAGGATGGCGGCGGTGGCGGCGACGTTCAGCGACTGGACGCGCCCGCTGCCGGGGATGGTCAGCACCGCCTCGCAGGCCGCCAGCGTGGCCGGCGGGATGCCGTCCTCCTCGTTGCCCAGCACGACTGCGGGGGGCTTGGCACCCTGTTTGCCGCGCCAGCCGGTCAGCGCGCCGGCATCGACCGTCGGCCGGGTCTGGTCCAGCGCCGTCCCGAACACCCGGTGGCTGGCGCGCAGCCGTTTCAGCACGGCCGGCAGGGCGGGGGCGCGCTCCAACGTCACCCACTCGAACCCGCCCTCCGCCACGCGATAGGCGGCTTCCGACGGCAGGGCCTGGCCGGGATGGTCGGAGACCAGGACGCGGGGCAGGCCGAAGAAGGCGGCGGTGCGCAGGATGGCGCCCAGATTGTGCGGGTTGCCGACGCCGTCGAGGATCAGCAACGGCTCCGCCGCCCGGCGCGCGGCCTCCGTATCGAACAGCGGCAGCGTCCGCGGCGCCATCAGCGCCACCACTCCGCCATGGAGCACGGTGCCGGCGACCTTCGCCAACTCGTCCGCTTCCACCATGCGATAGGGCTTGCGGGCCGCCGCCATCGCCTTGCAGTAGGCGCCCACCGCCGGTTTCAGCCGCTCGTCGAAGAACAGGCGCTCCACCCGCTCCGGCTCATGGGCGAAGAGGGCGGAGACGGCGGCCAGCCCGGCGACGCGGAACAGCTTGCGCTGGTCGACGCCGTCGGTGGGCGGTGCGGGCGGAGTGGAATGGGCGGCGGTCCGGGAACGGGCGCGGCTGGGATGGGGCGGGCGCCCGCGCGGAGGCATGGAGGTCCTGTCTGTCTGGAAAGAAGTGGCGGCTTACAGCAGCTTCACCACCAGGAATCCGCCCACCAGCGCCACCGCGAACACGCTGGTGACCAGGGTCAGCCGCTTTTCGATGAAGGCGCGGATCGGCGGGCCGAAGAAATACAGCAGCGCCGCCACCAGATAGAAGCGGATCGACCGCGAGATGATCGAGGCGCCGATGAACACCCACAGCGGCAGGTGGGCCACGCCGGCGGTGATGGTCAGCAGCTTGTACGGGATGGGCGTCATGCCTTTGATGATGAGGATCTCGGCCCCGTACTCGACGAAGGTGTGGCGCAACTGCTCGAACTTGTCGGTCAGGTGATAGAAATCGATCACCCAGCGGCCGATGGTCTCGTAGAGGAAATAGCCGATCATGTAGCCGGCGATGCCGCCGACGACGGAGGCCAGCGTGCAGATCGTCGCCAGCTTCCACGCCGCCTTGCGGTTGGCCATGACCATCGGCACCAGCAGCAGGTCCGGCGGCAGCGGGAAGAAGGAGCTTTCGGCAAAGGATACCCCGGCCAGCCAGGCGGTCGAATCCTTCGACGCGGCCTTGGCCATGGTCCAGTCGTAAAGACGCTTCATCATGAATGGTCCGCCCTTCGTCGCTGCCGTTGCGGTGCACAAGGCATCTTTTAGGCGCGACGGTCCCGGTGCGCCAGTGCCCAATTCGACCGCCCCCGGACAGGGTGAAGCCCTCCGGAGGCGTTAGCCCGTTCCGGCCGGACCTGTGCCGGGCCTTTCTTCGGGAGCTTCCTCCTTCAGCACCTCGTCCAACCAGCGCAGGTGCGGCTCGGCGGCCTTGCGCGCCTCTTCCTGGGTCTGGCGGTAGCGGGCGACCACCTCCTGGCCCAGCGGGGTCAGGCCGGCGCCGCCGCCTTCACGCCCGCCGACGCTGGTGCGGATCACCGGTTCGCGGAAGGCGGTGTTCATCGTCTCCACCAGGAACCAGGCGCGGCGGAAGGTCATGTCCAGCGAGCGCGCGGCGGCGGAGATCGAGCCGGTGCGGTCGATGGCCTCCAGCAGGGCGATCTTGCCGGGGCCGATGGCGCCCGACGGGTGCAGGAAGCGGACACGAAGGTCGGCGGGCATGGTGTTCCGTTGCGAATCCGAAAGGGATGGGAACAACCATGTGGGGTCCGCCCCACCGGTTCAAGCGGCAAGTGGGGCGAACCTTGTTCCGCGCGCCTTGCTCCGCGATCCTTACCCCGCCCCGGCGGCCTCGGCGAGGCCCAGGAAGGCGGGCAGGTCGTGGGTGATGACATAAGTGGGGATCGGGGCCAGGAAGTCGCGCATGCGGCCCTTTTCCGTGAAGCGCTTGCGGAAGCGGGAGTGGGTGAACAGCGTGCCCAGCTTCGGCACGATGCCGCCGGCGATATAGACGCCGCCGCGCGCGCCCAGCGTCAGGGCGAGGTTGCCGGCCACGGTGCCCAGCATGGCGCAGAACATCTCCACCGCCTCCACGCAATGGGGTTCGCTGCCGGTCAGGGCATTGTCGGCGACCTGGGCAGGGGTGAGGGCGGCCGGTTCCCGCCCATCCAGGATCGACAGCGCGCCATAGAGGTTGACGAGGCCCGGCCCGGACAGCACCCGCTCGGCCGAGACATGGTCGAAGCTCTTGCGCAACTGGCCCAGAACGGCGCTCTCGCGGTCGCTGATCGGCGCCATGCTGACATGGCCGCCCTCGCCCGACAGCGCCGTCCAGCGGCCGTTGGCGCCCGGCACCAGACCGGACACGCCCAGCCCGCTGCCCGGCCCCAGCACCCCGACGACGGCACCGGCCTGCGGCGCGCCGTCACCGATCTGGCGCCGGTCCTCTTCCGCCAGACGCGGTACCGACAGGGCGACGGCGGTGAAGTCGTTGATGACGGCCAGCCCGTCCAGCCCCAGGGCGTCGCGCACCCGGTTGACGGAGAACTGCCAGACCAGATTGGTCATGGCGATGTGATCGCCGGTGACCGGCCCGGCCACCGCGAAGGCGCCGCGCCGCGGCCGGCCGGGGGTGCCGACCGCCGCCAGTCCAACCGCCGACAGGTAGGCGCCGGCCGCATCCTCGATCGAGGCGTAATCGGCGCAGCGCAGCACGCGGGTGTCACGCACCATCCTGCCGTCGATCAGGCCGAAGCGGGCGTTGGTGCCGCCGATGTCGGCGACGAGGATGGGGGCGGGGGCGAGGTCGGCGGCCATGGATCCGGGTCTGCGCTGTTGATGGGCCGAGCGGATGCTCAGGTGACCGGAAAGTCATACGGTGCGCGGGTCAGCGCGTCCACATAGCTTTCGCGCCACCAGCCGATGTCGTGCCGCCGCAGGGTCTGCATCAGGGCGGCGTGGCGTTCCTTGCGCTCGCCCAGCGGCATGGTCAGCGCCCGCTGCAGCGCGTCGCCGACGCCCTCGATGTCGAAGGGGTTGACGATCAGCGCCTCGCCCATCTCGTGGGCGGCGCCGGCGAACTGGGACAGCACCAGCACGCCGGGATTGTCCGCGTCCTGGCAGGCGACATACTCCTTGGCGACGAGATTCATGCCGTCGCGCAGCGGCGTCACCAGCCCGACATTGGCCAGCCGGTAGAAGCCCGCCAGCACGCGCTGCCCGAAGCTGCGGTTCAGATAGCGGATCGGTTGCCAGTCGAACTCGGCGAAACGGCCGTTGATGCGGCCGGCCATCTCCGACAGCTCGCGGCGGATGGCGATGTATTCCGGCACATCCTCGCGCGAGGGCGGGGCGACCTGCAGGAAGGAGACGCGGTTGCAATGCTCCGGATAGCTTTCCAGAAGCTGTTCGAAGGCGGCGAATCGCTGTGGCAGGCCCTTGGAATAGTCGAGCCGGTCGACGCCGATGATCAGGCGGCGGCCGACCAGGCTTTCGCGCAGCCGTTCGGCCTGGCGGGAGCGGCCGGCGGTGCGGGCCAGGCTTTCCAGCGCTGGCGTGTCGATGCTGATGGGAAAGACCTTCGCCAGCAGGGTGCGGCCGAAGGCGCGGATCGTCGCCGTCCCATAGGCGCCGCGCTGTTCCACCGTTCCGTCGGTCTCGGTGCGGATATAGTCGCAGAAGCCGCGCAGGTCGGTGGCGGTATGGAAGCCGACCAGATCGTAGGCGCACAGTTCGCGGATCAGGTCGCGGTGGTTGGGCAGGGCGGTCAGCAGTTCCGGCGGCGGGAAGGGCGTGTGCAGGAAGAAGCCCATGCGCTGCGAACAGCCGCGCCGGCGCAGCTCGTCGCCGAAGGGGATCAGGTGATAGTCGTGGACCCAGATCATGTCGTCCGGGCGCAGCAGCGGCTCCAGCTTGTCGGCGAAATAGGCGTTGACCCGCTCGTATCCTTCGCGCGTGCGCCGGTTTACCGAAATCAGGCCCAACCGGTAATGGAACAGCGGCCATAAGGTCTGGTTGGCGAAGCCGTTGTAATATTCCTCGTGGTCGCGGCGGCCCAGATCCAGCGTGGCATATGTCAGCTTGCCGGCTTCCGTCCGGGTCGGTTCCGCCTGGGACTCGCCATCGACGACCTTTCCGCTCCACCCGAACCAGATGCCGCCGGTCTTCTTCAAGGCCGCCAGGATGGCGACGGCGAGACCGCCGGCTGCCTGCTTGCCCTCTTCCATCAGGGCCACCCGGTTGGATACGACCACGAGCCTGCTCACGATGTTCTTCTCCTTATTGGCCGCCGGCAGGGCGTTCCGCAGTCCGCGAATTCCGGCTGTCCTTGCGGACACCCTATGCGGGACCACTACGAAACGACCGTGGGCGGGCTTGGTTCCGAGCGCCGGCCGTCAAGCTCAAGACGCTGGTCCGAAGGTCCGGCGCTCCCTGTCCTTTTGGTCACATCGCTCCACGAAAGGTCATTGTGCATTGCAGCATAAACCGCCTAGGCGCTATCCGGTTCGCGATACCTCTAATTCCGCTTAACATAATGTAATGAATAAGAAATTCTTTTTGGGCTTGAAGCCGGGCGCCGCCGCGTTCATATTGTGCAGTGCGGCAACGGTCGCGCCTCGGCGTGGACATTGGCGTAACGCACTTCTTGGGCGTTTCCTCCCTAGACTGAGGCCGCGGGTTCGCCCGCGGCCCTTTTTTTGTGCGAAAAGCACCCGGATCCGACGCGACAGCGCGCCTGCCCGCAAGAGGGCGCAGCGGCGCCAAGCTGAAGCTTGGCCCTGACGTGATAGGGGGAAACTGTGGCAGAGAAGGGGCAATGGTCCCTTGCGGGCGCCTCTCATCCGCGGATCAGCGCGGACCCAGCCCGTGCGGCGGCAGCAGGCCCAGCGTGTCGACCAATTCCGTCATGTGGCGGGCGAGAACGTCCAGGTAGGGCAGGCGTATCAGCGCCGCCTCGTCCATGTAGAGGTCGCGGGCGATTTCGATCTGAAGCGTGTGGATGCCCTGGCGCGGCCGGCCGTAATGGCGGGTGGTGTAGCCGCCGGCATAGGGATTGTTGCGGCTGACGGCATAGCCCAGCCCGCACAGATATTCCTCCGCCGCGTCGATCACCGCCGGGGCGCAGGCGTTGCCGAAACAGTCGCCCAGCACGATGTCGGGATGGCTGGCGCCGCGCCCGCCGCCTCGTCCGTTGCCCCGCCGTCCATCGGTGGTGGCGCTGGCGGACGGCATGGAATGGCAGTCGACCAGCAGCGCGTGGCCGAAGGCGTCGCGGGTTGTGTCCACCAACTGGCGCAGGGCGTTGTGATAGGGGGTGTAGCAGCGGCTGACCCGGTCCAGCGCCTCGGTGAAGCGCAGCTTGCCCTTGTAGATGTCCTCGCCGTTGGCGACCACGCGGGCGATGGTGCCCAGCCCCGCCGCCACCCGGGGCGAACGGGTGTTGACATAGGCCGGCAGCGGATCGGCGAACATCTCCGGATCCAGCTCGTAGGCCTCGCGGTTGACGTCCAGATAGGCGCGCGGGAACAGGGCGCGGATCAACGGCACGCCCAAGCCGGGGGCGAAGGCGAAGATCTCGTCGACGAAGCAGTCCTCAGACTTGCGCAGCGCGCGGGCATCCAGGCGGGACGAGGCGAGAAATGCGGCGGAATAGGCGTTCCCGCTGTGCGGCGACGCCAGCACGAGCGGCAGCCTCTGGCTCTGCGGGGCCAGGATTTCGAAGGCCGGGGCGTTGGGCGGCTGAGCGTCGGTGGCCGGATCGGTTCCGGTGCCGGCGTCGCGCTGCGCGTCGAAGGAGGCGTCCATGGTCGAATGATGTAATGGACGCTGGCCGCCGTGTCACGGGACCTCTGTCAGGGGGGGGCCACCGCTCTACCGCCGGCGGATAAAAAAAGCGGTTGGGGCGATGAAAGGGCTTGCGTGTCAGCAAGGAGGTCGGTATACACCCGCCCACGCCGGACGGAACGACGCCAAACGCTCCGCCACCGGCTGCTACAGTGGGCGGTTAGCTCAGCGGGAGAGCACTACGTTGACATCGTAGGGGTCACTGGTTCAATCCCAGTACCGCCCACCATTCTGAAGGCCGCGAACCGGAACGGGTTCGCGGCCTTCTCCATTTTGGGGCTTCCGCACCCCTACGGACGCTGCATATCTGCACTCCGCCCGCTCGGTTTCTTCCCTCGCCAAGCCCCCTCGCCAGATCCTTCCCTGCGCCGTACCATCCGGTTCGCAAACAAAGCATTGGGAGGATCCTTCATGCCTGTCCGTACCCTGCGCCGCCGCGGCGGGAGCCTTGCCGCCGCCGTCGGCGCGGTTCTGGTCTGTGCCGTCGCCGCCCTGTCGCCCACCGGAGCCTCGGCGCAGACGGCCCCCGCCACACAGGCCGCCGGCCCGGCCACAGAAGCGTCGCGTCTGGATGCCGTTCTGTCGGCAGGTACGTTGCGTGTCGGCACCACCGGCGATTACAAGCCCTTCACCTACCTGAATCCGCAGACCCAGAAGTTCGAGGGCATGGACATCGACCTCGCCGAGTCCATGGGCAAGGCGCTGGGCGTGAAGGTGGAGTTCGTGAAGACGACGTGGGGCAACCTGCTGCCCGACCTGCTGGCCGACAAGTACGACATCGCCGTCGGCGGTGTTTCCGTGACGCTGGAGCGGCAGAAGAAGGCGCTGTTCTCCGATGCGCTGATGCGCGACGGCAAGACGCCGATCACCCGCTGCGAGAACAAGGACCGCTTCCAGACCGTCGCCGACATCGACAAGCCCGGCGTCCGCCTGATCGTCAACCCCGGCGGCACCAACGAGAAATTCGCCCGCGCCCACATCCACAATGCCCAGATCGAGGTGCATCCGGACAACGTCACCATCTTCGACCAGATCGTCGCCGGCAAGGCCGACCTGATGATCACCGATGCGGTGGAGACCCGGCTTCAGCAGAAGCTGCATCCGGAACTGTGCGCCGTCCATCCGGACAAGCCTTTCGACTTCTCGGAAAAAGCCTTCCTGCTGCCGCGCGACATCGTGCTGAAGCTGTGGATTGACCAGTGGCTGCACCAGGCCGTCGCCACCGGCCAGTATCAGGCGGTGTTCGACCGCTGGCTGAAGTAGTCAGTAGAGGCTCCGGGGATGCCGCCCGTGCCGTCAGCGCGCGGCGGCAGTCCTGTCGGGCGCAAAACGCTGCCAAGGATGCCCGAGCCCCACCCGAACCTCCTTATCGATGGCCCGCTTCGGGCGTGGCATTCCAATTTTTTCCTGAAAAGTCCGTCAGGACTTTCTGTATCCGATCCACAACATCAGCCCACTGATGGAAGGCGCTTTGCCGGAACATGCGGGTGGCCGGGTACCAGAGCAATTCGCCCTCCGGGCCAGGCATCCATCGCCAATCCACCTGCGTCCATCCCATCATGCAGGTTCTCTTGCCCATGGCGCCGGCCAGATGGGCCAGGGCGGTTTCGGACGTTATCACCAGATCCAGCGATGCGATGATGGCCGCGGTATCCGCGAAATCCGCTATCTCTTCGCCGAGATCCAGGACATGGGGTGGCAAGGACACCTGATCCAAATCCTTCCGCCCGGCTCCGACCTGTAAAAGCACAGGCCGCCATCCCGGCGTGTCGAGCAGGCGGCGAACCGGCTCCAGACGTGGTGATCGCAGGCGATCGTACAGATAGTTGGGATTTCCTGCCCATGCCAAGCCGAACGACCGCCCCTTTCCGCCGGACAGCCTGGTACGCCAGCGCTCAACCCGATCCGGCGGGGCGGAAAGATAGGGTTGGCGGGGCAGGGTCGATGGCGTCACGCCAAGCACCTTCGGCAGCGACAGGAGCGGCAGCGCAGCGTCGGCGTGAATGACATCCCCAAAGGGTTGCACCGTCATGTTGGCGATCTGCCCTTGCAGCAAGGGCACCAAGGGGGCGTGGACCTGCAGGACGATCTGTTTTGCCCGCGCTGCGGCGAGCGGGAGAAAACGGCAGAATGTCAGGACATCGCCGATGCCCTGCTCACCGGTCAAAGCCAGCACTCCGTCCGGCATCGGCGCGCCATCCCATCGCCCGATCCGGGTGGCACATTTGATCGGGGGGGACAAACCCGGAATATGGGCACGCGCCTCCCAATCCTCCCATGCCTTTTTCCAATCCCCTGCCACCAGACGCAGATTGCCCCGTTCGTAGCGGGCGGACGCGGACCGGGGGTCGACATCCGCAAGATGCCGGTACAGGTCCAGCGCCTCTCTGCCCAAATTCATCAGGTTGGCGGACAGGGCGGCGTTGCTCAGCGCTCTGGCATGGGCAGGTTCCAGACACAGCGCTTGCCGATAGACCTTGAGCCCGCTCAAGCGGTCGTCGGCCTTGTCCATCGCCACGGCAAGGTTGAACCGATGGTCGGGATTGTCCGGCTGTTGCCGGCAGGCCGCGCTGAGCGTGGCGATGGCTTCCGGCAGACGACCGGTTGCGGTCAGGACGATGCCGAGATTGGCCATTGCGCCGGGCGAATTGGGGGAGAGTGCCAACTGCCGCCGCAACCACCTCTCCGCCGCTCCCCTGTCTCCACGCTCGTGCAGGAGGACGCCGAGATTCCCGATGGCCGCGTCTCTGGCGGGATCGAGCGCAAGGGTGCGCCGCAGCCATCGGGCCGCCTCGTCCCGCCGCCGGGTCTGAAGCAGCAGCGCGCCAAATCCGGCGTACAGACCAATATGCTGAACCTGCCCGACGACCGCCCGGTAATCCTCTTCGGCGCCAAACAGGTCGCCTGCCTTGTGGCGTGCCATGGCGCGCATTGCCTGTTCGACCAGACTCTGTGCTTGGTTGGCGTGTGAGTTGTTCATGCCTGCCATCGTGGACCGTCGTGGATCTGCCGGAGGACAATCTGCGAGGGAAACGGGCGGAACGGCGATCTATCCCCATTGCTTGAAGGATCGCACGGTTCGCCCCCGGCGTGAGGATTGTCGCCGCAAGCGATTTCGACTTCCAGGGGAAACAGCGATCCGTCACGCGGCCGGCAAGCGGCATGGCGGGATCTCCGACAAGGAGACCGGCGCTTTCATTGGCGCTTGGCGCAAATGCACCAAGGGCCCGGCGATTGCTCGCCGAGCCCTTGATCGATTTGGTGGAGCCAAGCGGGATCGAACCGCTGACCTCTACAATGCCATTGTAGCGCTCTCCCAGCTGAGCTATGGCCCCTTTAACTCTGGGGGCCGGTCGTTTCCGTCCGGCCTTGGTGGAGCGGGATAATAGTCAGGCGGTGGAGTGATGCAAGCGGAAAATTCGTCCTTTCGCGCTTTTTTTCACCACCCCGCCGGACCCCCCGCCCCCATCGGAAAGCAGTCGTCGGGAAGGGCGCCGGTCAGCGCTCCTCCTCGTCCTCGCCTTCGACATCGACGACCTCGTCCATGTCGTCCTCGCCCAGTTCGGACGTGTCCTCGATCAGGACGTCGTCCTCATCCTCGGTGGCGTCGTCGGCTTCCTCGATGTCGTCGACGGACATGCCGTCCTCGACGTCCTCAAGCTCCGTGGTCTCGGTCTCAGCCTCGGCCTCCTCCTCGTCCTCCGCCACGACGACGACCTTCTTGGTGTCGTCGACCGGGGCCGGACGGGCCTTGCGGGACTTCAGCAGAGCCTCGGGATCGAACTGCGCGCCACAGCTCGGGCAGACCGGCGGGTCCTTGCGCATGTCATAGTAACGAGCGCCACAGCTCGGGCAGATGCGCTTGACGCCCCATTCGGGTTTGGCCACGCCACGTCCTCCGTCACAAAAATCAGGGGGTTCTCAAGAGGCGCCCTTTGCCATGCCCTGAGACGCTTGTCAAAAAAAAGATGAAGCGGCCGGGTGATCGCCGCGCCGCGGCGGCAGCGGGAAAGGGGTATCCCGTCCGGGCAGGGATTGCCTTTACAGGCTGTTAACCATAACTCGTTAGAACGGACCTGCACAGTGTGCAACTCCTCCATTTGGTTTCCTCCTTGAACTCGGGGCCGCCTTCGGGCGGCCTCTTTTCATTGGTGCCTGGCCGTATTTGCCGGGTCCGCACAAGGGCAGGGCAGGGGGAGAGGGGTAAGGGGAGTGTCCGGGCCCTCTCGCATCGGGGCGGGGGCTGTGATAGGAACGGCGGCCATATCCGCTTCCCGTTCCGATCCGAAGGACCCGTCCCATGACGCACGCAAGGCCGCTGCGCTCCACCACCACCGGCGCGATCCGGGGCAGCATCCGCGTGCCCGGCGACAAGTCGATCTCGCACCGGTCGCTGATGCTGGGCGCCATCGCGGTGGGCGAGACGGTGATCCACGGCCTGCTGGAGGGGGAGGACGTCCTGCACACCGCGGCGGCGATGCGCCTGCTGGGCGCCGAGGCGGAGCGGGAAGACAATGGCCAGGGGGGCGGCGTCTGGCGCGTGCGCGGCGTCGGGCTGGGGGCCCTGCAGGAACCGGCGCAGGTTCTGGACATGGGCAACAGCGGCACCGCCGCCCGCCTGCTGATGGGTCTGGTCGCCGGCCACCCGATCACCTGCGTCTTCACCGGCGACGCCTCGCTGAACAAGCGGCCGATGGCCCGCGTCACCAAGCCGCTGGAGGAGATGGGCGCCCGCTTCGTCGGCCGCTCCGGCGGGCGGCTGCCGCTGACCGTGGTCGGCAGCGGCGATCTGGTCCCGATCACCTACCGCCTGCCGGTGGCCTCGGCCCAGGTCAAGTCGGCGATCCTGCTGGCCGGCCTCAACACCGCCGGCGCCACCACGGTGATCGAGGCGGAGCCGACGCGTGACCACACCGAATTGATGCTGCGCCATTTCGGCGCAACCGTGACCACCGAGCGACTGGAGGACGGTGCGCTGGCGGTCACCGTCATCGGTCAGCCGGAACTGACCGGCCGCACCATCCATGTGCCGGCCGATCCCAGCAGCGCCGCCTTCCCGGCGGTCGCCGCCCTGCTGCGGCCGGGCTCGGAGCTGCTGCTGAACGACGTCGGCATGAACCCGCGCCGCACCGGCCTCTACGACACGCTGCTGGAGATGGGCGCCGATATCGCCTTCGAGAACCGCCGCGACCAGGCGGGCGAGCCGGTGGCCGATCTGCGGGTGAAGCACAGCGCGCTGAAGGGCGTGGTGGTGCCGGCCGACCGCGCGCCCAGCATGATCGACGAATACCCGGTCCTGGCCGCCGCCGCCGCCTGTGCCGAGGGCACCACGGTGATGCTGGGCCTTAAGGAACTGCGGGTGAAGGAGAGCGACCGCCTCGCCATGGTGGCGGAAGGCCTGACCCGCTGCGGCGTGTCGGTGGAGGTCGGCGCCGACGACAGCCTGACCGTTCATGGCACCGGGGGCACGGGCAAGGGGCCGAAGGGCGGCGCAACCGTCCTCACCGCCATGGATCACCGCATCGCCATGAGCTTCCTGGTGCTGGGCATGGCGTCGGAACAGCCGATTTCGGTCGACGATGGCGCCTTCATCGACACCAGCTTCCCCGACTTCGTCGGTCTGATGAACGGGCTCGGCGCGAAGATCAGTGAGGCGTGAGGCGATGACGCAGCCGCTTTCCAATCAGGAGACCCCGGCCAGGGCGGTCGTCGTCGCCATCGACGGCCCGGCTGCCAGCGGCAAGGGCACCCTGTCGCAGCGCATCGCCGATGCCTTCGGCTTCGCCCATCTCGACACCGGCGTGCTGTACCGCGCGGTCGGCGTGTCGGTCCTGCGATCCGGCGGCGACCCGGCCGACAATGCGGCGGCGGCGCGCGCCGCCTATGAGTTGCATCCCGAGCACCCGATCCTGCAGGAGGTGGCCCTGCGCACCGACGAGGCCGCACAGGCGGCCAGCAAGGTGGCGGCGGTGCCGGAGGTGCGGGCGGCGCTTCTCGACTTCCAGCGACGCTTCGCCTCCCACCCGCCGGGCGGCGCGCCGGGGGCGGTTCTGGACGGGCGCGACATCGGAACGGTGGTCTGCCCCGATGCCCAGGCCAAACTGTTCGTTACCGCTTCGGTGGAGGTCCGGGCCGAACGGCGACTCAAGGAGTTGCAGAGACGGGGGATTCCGGCTATATCCTCCGATGTCCTGGAGGACATGAAGGCTCGTGATGCGCGCGACAGCCAGAGAGCGGTGGCCCCGCTCCGTCCGGCTGTCGACGCTTTTGTGCTTGATACGTCCGCTCTCGATGCCGATCAGGTGTTCTCGATGGCGGTCGACCACATCGGTTCGAAAACCGGTCTGAAGCCCACGGCCTAAAGCCGCCGCTTCCGACTTCCGTTGACGGGCCGCCGGTGGCGGCGCGGGCGGGTCCGACGCCCTCCATGGAAAACCATCAACCAAGTCGCCGGGCGTGGTGCCCGGCGCGGCGGTTCGGTCGAGGTTCCACCCGTTTTGCCGCGGGAGGGACCGGAACGGGGCCGCTTTCGCGCCACCTTTAGGAGTTTCAATGGCACAGTCACTGGCCCGCACGGTCGAAAAGGAAAGCTTCGCGTCTCTGCTTGAAGAGTCGCTGGGCGCGGCCGAGTCGCTCGAAGGTACGGTCGTCAAGGGACGCGTCGTCGCCGTCGAGAACGACATGGTCACCATCGACGTCGGTCTGAAGTCGGAAGGCCGCGTCGCGCTGAAGGAATTCGCCGTTGCCGGCCAGCCGCCCGAGCTGAAGGCGGGCGACACCGTCGAGGTCTACCTCGAGCGGATGGAAGACAAGAACGGCGAAGCGATGCTGAGCCGTGAGAAGGCGAAGCGCGAAGAGGCCTGGGCCCTGCTGGAGAAGTCGTTCAACGACCAGACCCGCGTCACCGGCGTCATCTTCGGCCGCGTCAAGGGCGGCTTCACGGTCGACCTGTCGGGCGCCGTTGCCTTCCTGCCGGGCAGCCAGGTCGACATCCGTCCGGTCCGCGACATCTCCCCGCTGCTGGGCACTCCGCAGCCGTTCCAGATCCTGAAGATGGACCGCTCGCGCGGCAACATCGTCGTGTCGCGTCGCGCCGTGCTCGAAGAGAGCCGCGCCGAGGCCCGTTCGGAGCTGGTGGCCAACCTCAAGGAAGGCCAGATCCTCCAGGGCGTCGTCAAGAACATCACCGACTACGGTGCGTTCGTCGACCTGGGCGGCGTCGATGGCCTGCTGCACGTCACCGACATCGCGTGGCGCCGCATCAACCATCCGTCGGAAGCCCTGCAGATCGGCCAGACCGTCACGGTCCAGGTCATCCGCTTCAACCCGGAAACCCAGCGCATCAGCCTGGGCATGAAGCAGCTCGAAGCCGACCCGTGGGAAGGCGTCGAGGCCAAGTATCCGGTCGGCGCGAAGTTCAAGGGCCGCGTCACCAACATCACCGACTACGGCGCCTTCGTGGAGCTGGAGCCGGGGATCGAGGGCCTGGTCCACGTGTCGGAAATGTCCTGGACCAAGAAGAACGTCCATCCGGGCAAGATCGTGTCGACTTCGCAGGAAGTCGAGGTCATGGTCCTGGACGTCGATCCGCAGAAGCGCCGCATCAGCCTCGGCCTGAAGCAGTGCCTGGACAACCCGTGGGAGACCTTCACCGACAAGTTCGGTCCTGGCACCGAGCTGGAAGGCGAAGTCAAGAACATCACCGAATTCGGTCTGTTCGTCGGCCTCCCGGGCGACATCGACGGCATGGTCCACATGTCCGATCTCGACTGGAACAAGTCGGGTGAAGAGGCGATCGCCGAGTACAAGAAGGGCGACCGCGTCAAGGTCAAGGTTCTCGACGTCGACGTCGAGAAGGAGCGCATCAGCCTCGGCATCAAGCAGCTGGCCAGCGATCCGTTCGAGTCGGCCACCGCCGGCCTGAAGAAGAACGAGGTCGTGACCTGCACCGTGACGCAGGTGACGGACGGCGGCATCGAAGTGACCGTCGGCGAGGGCTACACCGGCTTCATCCGCAAGTCGGACCTGTCCCGCGACCGTTCCGAACAGCGCCCGGACCGTTTCGCCGTCGGCGAGAAGGTCGACGCCAAGGTCACCCAGATCGACCGCGCTTCCCGCCGCATCTCGCTGTCCATCAAGGCCCGCGAGATGGAGGAAGAGAAGCAGGCGATGGCCGAGTTCGGTTCGTCCGACTCGGGCGCCTCGCTGGGCGACATCCTGGGCGCCGCTCTGAAGCGCAAGCAGCAGAACGACGAGTGATCGTCTGAGGCCATCCTCCCCTGCGGCGACGCAAGGGAGGGGGCTCGCGATCTCCCGGAAGGGTAAGAAAAAGGCCGCGTCCCGGTTGGGACGCGGCCTTTTTCGTTGTTCCGTCCGGTTGTTACCGCTGCGGCTCCGGGCTGCGGGTCAGGGACGTGATGCTGTCGTCGTAGCGGAATTCCGGCATGTCGCGGACGCTGGCGGCGGTCACCTCGCGCAGGCGGATCGCCTCGTTGCCGGTGCGGAGGTCGGCCAGGGTCAGGTCGGCCGCGATGTCCTTGCCGCCGAAGCCCAGAATGCCGCCCGAGTGGATGACGATGTACTGGGCCTCGCCCCTGTCGTCGAGGATCACGTCGGTCACGGTGCCGATCTTCGACCCGTCGGCGCCGACGACGCTGCGGTTCATCAACTGGTCGACGCTGGGGCCGGTCTTGCGCTCCACCGTCGCGCCGACGGCCGGAGTCGAGCCGTTGATGATGACCGTCTGTCCAACGACCCCCTGCGGAGTCGCCAAGCCGACCAGCAGTGTCAGCGCGGGCAATGCAAACCACATCTTGTGGGTGATCTTCAGCATGGACGCCTCTCCTCCCCCAGGATCGCGTGGGATCCACCTTGGCTCCATGCGCCTCAACCGGGATCGCATGAAATAGTTGCGGGGGCTCTGCCTCCACCCCTCTTCCGTGTTGATCCTTGGGCGGACCGGCGGCGACTCGGGGGTGGGGACGGGGGGCCTTTTCGAGTCGTCCCTTGGATTCCGGCAGCTTGGTCCGAGTCGCCCCCCGGCGAATCGGTGGTGGGTACAACGGCATATTAGCAACAACATGTTGATTTTCACCGCAAGGAAGCTCTGGCGGTCGGGCGCGTTTTGCGCTCTAATCGGCGGTGCCGCGGTCATCTCCAGCATCGGCGGCCATTTGAGTGCCCACAGTTGGTGCCTTCCGGCCGCGATGCGGCCCAGCCGCCGCCTCCTGAAAAATTTGCTTGGCGGGCGGGAACAGGATCCCCGGTAACGGGTTGAACACCACAAGATCAAGGTTTTGAGGGGTTCGGTCATGTCAACCACAATATCTAGCAGAGTGGGGCTTGCTTGGCCCCGTCGCGCTGGCTAGGATGCGGTCCACGTGACCCGGCCGGCCTCAAGCGGCGGCCCCGGTCCCGGCAACACAGCGGCGACGGCGGACAGTTGGGCAAGAGCCCCCTGTTTGTACGGCGCCATCTGCGCTGCCGGGCCGGACGGCGGACAGAACCGCCGGCCGCTTTCATCGGGACGGGTCGCACCACATTTCCATTCGAGCGCGCCGCGGCGTGCTCCAAGCAGGGGACAGTGTCATCATGCGGATCGAGCGTCGTTTCACCCACGAAGGTCAGGACGCCTACGCCAGCCTCGGCTTCCGCCAGGCGACCAGCGAGATCCGCAACCCGGATGGGACGATCGTCTTCCAGCAGACCGGCATCGAGGTGCCGGACAACTTCTCGCAGGTCGCCAGCGACATCCTGGCCCAGAAGTATTTCCGCAAGGCCGGCGTCCCCGCCGCGCTCCGCGCCGTGGAAGAGAACACCGTTCCGTCCTGGCTGTGGCGCAAGGAAGCCGACCAGGAAAAGCTGGCCGCGCTGCCGAAGGAAAAGCGTTTCGTCGGTGAGAACTCGGCCCGCCAGGTCTTCGACCGTCTGGCCGGCACCTGGACCTATTGGGGCTGGAAGGGCGGCTATTTCGACACCGAAGCCGACGCCCGCACCTTCTTCGACGAGATGCGCTTCATGCTGGCCGCCCAGATGGCGGCCCCGAACAGCCCGCAGTGGTTCAACACCGGCCTGCACTGGGCCTACGGCATCGACGGCCCG
Organism: uncultured Azospirillum sp.; assembly: GCA_966212305.1. Classification (GTDB taxonomy): domain Bacteria; phylum Pseudomonadota; class Alphaproteobacteria; order Azospirillales; family Azospirillaceae; genus Azospirillum. Next base: position 12,764 of record CBIHQY010000041.1, on the reverse strand, counting down.
AGCCAGGGTCACTTCTACGTCGATTTCAAGACCGGCCTGCTGACCTCGTCCGCCTCGGCCTACGAGCACCCGCAGCCGCATGCCTGCTTCATCCAGTCCGTCGCCGACGACCTCGTCAACGAGGGCGGCATCATGGACCTGTGGGTGCGTGAGGCCCGCCTGTTCAAGTACGGTTCGGGCACCGGCTCCAACTTCTCCAAACTGCGCGGCGAGGGCGAGAAGCTGGCCGGCGGCGGCAAGTCGTCGGGCCTGATGAGCTTCCTGAAGATCGGCGACCGCGCGGCCGGTGCCATCAAGTCCGGCGGCACCACGCGGCGTGCGGCCAAGATGGTCACGGTGGACATGGACCACCCGGACATCGAAGGCTACATCGACTGGAAGGTGAACGAGGAGCAGAAGGTCGCGGCGCTCGTGACCGGCTCCAGGATCTGCCAGAAGCACCTGACGGCGGTGATGGCCGCCGCCCAGTCGGGCCTGGACCCGAAGGAGAACAAGGAGCTCAAGAAGGCGATCCTCGCCGCCCGCAAGGATCAGGTGTCTGAGAACTACATCCAGCGCGTGATCCAGTTCGCCGGCCAGGGCTTCACCTCGATCGAGTTCAAGACCTACAACACCGACTGGGATTCGGAAGCCTACCTGACGGTTTCGGGCCAGAACTCCAACAACTCGGTGCGCGTTTCCAACGAGTTCGTGCAGGCGGTGCTGGACGATGCCGATTGGAACCTGATCGGCCGCACCAACGGCAAGGTGGTGAAGACCGTCCGCGCCCGCGACCTGTGGGACAAGGTCGGATATGCCGCCTGGGCCTGCGCCGATCCGGGCGTGCAGTTCGACAGCACCATCAACGAGTGGCACACCTGCCCGGCCTCGGGGCGCATCAACGCCTCGAACCCGTGCTCGGAGTACATGTTCCTCGACGACACCGCCTGCAATCTGGCGTCGCTGAACCTGATGTCGTTCCGTCTGAAGGACGGTTCCTTCGACGTCGAGGCGTTCGAGCATGCCTGCCGGCTGTGGACCATCGTGCTGGAAATCTCCGTGCTGATGGCGCAGTTCCCGTCGAAGGAAATTGCCCAGCTCTCCTACGAGTTCCGCACGCTGGGCCTGGGCTTCGCCAATCTCGGCGGCCTGCTGATGGCATCGGGCCTGTCCTACGACTCGGACGAGGGCCGCGCCTACTGCGCCGGCATCTCCGCCGTCATGACCGGCGTCGCCTATGCCACCTCGGCCGAGATGGCGCAGGAGCTGGGCACCTTCCCGGGCTTCGAGGCGAACCGCGACCACATGCTGCGGGTCATCCGCAACCATCGCCGCGCCGCCAACGGCGAGATGAACGGCTATGAGGGCTTGGCGGTCGAGCCGGTGCCCTTCGTCGCCGACCTCTGCCCGGACCAGGAGCTGGCTCTGGCCGCCGTCCGCGTGTGGGACGAGGCGCTGGAACTGGGCGAGGCCCACGGCTACCGCAACGCCCAGGCCACCGTGGTCGCCCCGACCGGCACCATCGGTCTGGTGATGGACTGCGACACCACCGGCATCGAGCCCGACTTCGCCCTGGTGAAGTTCAAGAAGCTGGCCGGCGGCGGCTACTTCAAGATCGTCAACCGGCTGGTGCCGGAAGCGCTGAAGACGCTCGGCTACACCCCGGACCAGATCGAAGAGATCGCGCTCTACGCCGTCGGCCACGGCACGCTGAAGAACGCGCCGGGCGTGAACCACGAGTCGCTGAAGGCCAAGGGCTTCACCGACGCGCTGCTGGAGCGTCTGGAAGGCAACCTCGCCACCGCCTTCGACATCAAGTTCGTCTTCAACCGCTGGACCATCGGCGCCGATTTCTGCACCCAGACGCTGGGCATCCCGGCCGAGACGCTGGACGCTCCGGGCTTCGACCTGCTGAGCCATATCGGCTTCACCAAGGCGCAGATCGAGGCGGCCAACACCTTCTGCTGCGGCGCCATGACGCTGGAAGGCGCGCCCTTCCTGAAGGACGAGCATCTGTCGGTGTTCGACTGCGCCAATCCCTGCGGCCGCATCGGCAAGCGCTTCCTGTCCTGGGAATCGCACATCACGATGATGGCGGCGGCGCAGCCCTTCATCTCCGGCGCCATCTCCAAGACCATCAACATGCCGAACACGGCGACGGTCGACGAGTGCAAGGACGCCTATCTGATGTCCTGGCGCCTGGGCCTGAAGGCGAACGCGCTGTACCGCGACGGCTCGAAGCTGAGCCAGCCGCTGCAGGCCGCCCTGCTCGACGACGAGGAGGATGGCGAGGCGATCGAGGCGGTGATCGAGGCGCCGTCCGCCGTCCGCGCCCAGATGATCACCGAGCGCATCGTCGAGAAGGTGATCGAGCGGGTGGTCGAGCGGAAGAGCAGCTCGCGCGAGCGTCTGCCGCACCGCCGCAAGGGCTACACCCAGAAGGCCAATGTCGGCGGCCACAAGGTGTATCTGCGCACCGGTGAGTATGAGGACGGCCGCCTTGGCGAGATCTTCATCGACATGCACAAGGAAGGCGCCGCCTTCCGGTCGCTGATGAACAACTTCGCCATCGCGGTGTCTATCGGCCTGCAATATGGCGTGCCGCTGGAGGAGTTCGTGGAGGCATTCACCTTCACGCGCTTCGAGCCGTCGGGCATGGTGACCGGCAACGACACCATCAAGATGGCAACCTCGGTCATCGACTACATCTTCCGCGAGATCGCCATCTCCTACCTGAACCGCACCGATCTGGCGCACGCCACGCCGGAGGATCTGGTGCCCTTCACGGTGGGCAGCGGCGACAAGCAGGGCGACCTGCCGGACACCCAGGTGCAGCCGTCCGACATCGTTCGCCGCATCGCCTCCACTGGCTATGTCCGCAACAACCTGCGCGTCCTGCATGGTGGCCAGACCCAGCGGGCCAGTGCCGCGGCGGCCTTCGCCGCCACCGGCACCGACACGGCGGCCGTGAGCGTCACCGCGTCGGCCGGCACGCAGGCGTCGGCCCAGGCGGCGATGTCTGCCAGCCCGGCGGTTGCCGCCGCCACCACCCAGGGCCATGTCGCGGCCACCGCGGCCACCGGCACGGCCTATGGCGGCAGCACCAGCGACCAGCGCTTCGACCGCATCCGCGAGGCCCGCGCCCGCGGTTACGAGGGCGATCCCTGTGGCGAGTGCGGCAACATGACCCTGGTCCGCAACGGCACCTGCCTGAAGTGCGACAGCTGCGGGTCGACCACCGGCTGCAGCTGATCCTCCACAGAGCGCTCCCCCGGGAGCCTCGCCGGACGAGGAATGAGAGAGGGGAGGGAGCGGGAAACCGCTTCCTCCCTTTTGCTTGTGTACGAACAAAATTGCCGCCCGCTGTTTGGAACCATTCTCGTGTGGATGCAACAGGACAGCCGGATCATGAGGGGCCTTGACCGCGCCGCGTGTGTTCATGTTAGCTGACTCCCCCGGGGCGCCGGTGCGGCGTTCCCGAAGCATGTCCGGAGGGATCAGGGGTCATGGATTCGGCCGGGACCGCGCTGGACGATCGCCTGCCGTCCGATCGCCTGTTGCGGGCGACCGCTGCGCAATGGAGCGCGGCCTTGGTCTGGACATCGGTCGACGGCACCATCGTCGGCGCCAATCCCGGCTTCGCCCGGCTGGCCGGCGTCCCTCTGGATGCGCTGATCGGCCGCCCGCTGCCCGGCCTGCTCGATTTCGGCGGCCGTGACTGGCAGGCGGTGTGGGATGGGGCGCAGGAGAACGACCATCCACCGCCCGGCACCGGTGCCTTGCGCGTTCTCCGCCGCGATCCGGTCCCGGTCGATCTGCACTGGCAGCATCTGACCGATGGCGACGACGTCCTGCTTCTGTGCGAGATGCGCGATTTCGACGAACGCGAACGGGCGGAGGCGGTTGCACGCCTGCAGCAGAATGTCCTGGAACTGGTGGCCGCCGGCCGGTCGTTGAAGCAGGTCCTGGATTTCCTCTGCCGCCAGGTGGAGGCCTGCGCGCCGGAGGTCGCCTGTTCGGTGATGCTGCGTGACGACGAGAACCGCATGCGGGTCGCCGCCGCCCCATCGTTGCCCGCCGTCTATGCCAAGGCCATCGACGGGTTGACCATCGGTCCGGACGTCGGCTGCTGCGGCAGCGCGATGAGCCGAGGCGAGGCGGTCATGTCCGTCGACATCGCCGAAGACCCGCGCTGGGCACCCTATCGCGAGGTGCCGCTGGCCCATGGGCTTGCCGCCTGCTGGTCCAACCCGATCAAGGGGCGGGACGCCCGGATGCTGGGCAGCTTCGCGCTCTATTACCGCGAGCGCCGCCCTGCCGCCCCCTTCCACCGCCGGCTGGTGGAGGCTTGCGTGCATCTGTGCGCGCTCGCCATCGAACATGACCGGGCGCGGGCGGAGATCAACCGGCTGGCCTATTTCGACACGCTGACCGGGCTGCCCAACCGCCAGCTTCTGGCCGACCGCGCCACCGCGGCGCTGGCGCTGGCCGGACGCACGCGGCAGCCGGTGACGCTGATGTTCCTGGACATCGACCGCTTCAAGACCGTCAACGATTCGCTGGGCCATGCGGTCGGCGACCGGCTGCTGGTGGAGGTGGCGACCCGGCTGGAGCGACTGTTCATCGAGGGCGACACGTTGGCCCGGCTGGGTGGCGACGAGTTCGTAGCCTTGCTGCCGGGCTGCGACGCCGCCCATGCTTCGCTGCTGGCCGAACGGGTGCTGGCCACCCTGTCGGTGCCGCTGACGGTGGCCGACCTGACGCTGACCCCGACCGCCAGCATCGGTATCGCCGTGCATCCCGACGACGGCATGGATTTCGATACGCTGCTGCGCCAGGCCGACGCGGCGATGTACCGGGCCAAGCAGGCCGGCCGCAACCGCTGCCATTTCTTCCGCCGCGACATGAACGAACAGGCGGTGCGCCGGCTGGAGATGGAGGCGGCTCTGCGCGAGGCGCTGGACCGCCAGGAGGCCGGCTGCCCCGATGGCGAGGCTCCGTTCGAGCTGCATTACCAGCCCCAGGTCCGGCTGAAGCCGCATTGCCTGCATCGGGTGGAGGCGCTGATCCGCTGGACCCACCCGCGCTGGGGCGCGGTGTCGCCGGTGGAGTTCGTGCCGCTGGCCGAGGAATGCGGGCTGATCGACCGGCTGGACAGCTGGGTTCTGCAGACTTCGGTGGCGCAGCTCGGCCGCTGGCGCGCGGCGGGGGTGCCGGTGCCGGGACTGGCGGTGAATGTCTCGGCCGTCCGTTTCGCCCGCGGCGATCTGCCGGATCAGGTCCGCGCCGCGCTGGCGGCCAACGGCATCCCGGCCAACGACCTGACGCTGGAGATCACCGAACGGCTGATGATGACGGAGGAGGTCGGCGTCCATGACGCGCTGGATGCCCTGCATGCGCTGGGCGTCACCCTGTCGATCGACGATTTCGGCACCGGTTATTCGTCCCTCAGCTACCTGAAGCGCTTTCCCGTCGGCGAACTGAAGATCGACCGCAGCTTCGTCAAGGAGTTGGACATCGACGCCGCCAACCGGCCGCTGGTGCGGGCCATCATCCAGATCGGAGAGGCGCTGGGCCTGACCGTCGTGGCGGAGGGGGTGGAGCGCGAGGCCCAGCACCTCATGCTGGAGGCGGAAGGCTGCGCGATCGGCCAGGGCTACCGCTTCGCCCGGCCGATGGCGGCAGCGGCACTGGCGGACTGGCTGGCGGGGGAGGGCAAGCACTGGGTGGAATGTCCGGCCAACGCCTGCTTCAGCATCTGAAACATTTGCAGTGGAAATGGTCCCGTTTTTCTTTGGATTTACGGGGTACTTCGACCGCATTTCACCATCCGAATCAGTGCTTATGCGGATTCGCCGGAGTAATGGGGATCCGGCCAATACGATATAGTCGCAACGCTCCTTTGCCGGCAAAGCGCAGGTCATCCCGTTCTAGACCACGCGACTGTCTTGTGTCCCAACGTTTGGGGCGATAGAAGGTCCACTCAGCGGCATGTGCGGTCAAGCAAACTGACCACGGCGTTTCGCTGAGCGGAAAGGACCCGCCCGGTGGATCGCCCGTGGAGCACAAGGGGAGCACCCGCATGCCGGACGACCATGGGGCGAGAGGAATTCCGCGATGGCGAGCCAGGGTGAATCCAAGTGGGTCTACAGCTTCGGGGCCGGTGCCACCGAAGGACGGGCCGATATGAAGAACCTGCTGGGCGGCAAGGGCGCCAATCTGGCCGAGATGGCCAATCTTGGCCTGCCCGTTCCGCCGGGCTTCACGATCACCACCGAGCTGTGCACCTATTTCTACGCCAACGGCCGTTCCTATCCGCCGGAGCTGACGGCGCAGGTGAACGCCGCCATCGCGCGGCTGGAAACGGCGATGGACGCCAAGTTCGGCGATCCGGTCAACCCGCTGCTGGTGTCGGTCCGCTCCGGCGCCCGCGCGTCGATGCCCGGCATGATGGACACCGTCCTGAACCTGGGCCTGAATGACGCCACCGCGGCCGGCCTCGCCAAGCGGTCGGGCGACGGCCGCTTCGCCTACGACAGCTATCGCCGCTTCATCCAGATGTACTCCAACGTCGTGCTCGACGTTGAGCATCACCATTTCGAGGACATCCTCGACAACCACAAGCGCGACAAGTCCTACAACCTCGACACCGACCTGTCGGCCGAGGATTGGCAGGCGGTGATCGAGGACTACAAGAAAGCGGTCGAGCGCGAGCTGGGCCGGCCCTTCCCGCAGGATGTGCAGGAGCAGCTGTGGGGCGCCATCGGCGCCGTCTTCGGCTCCTGGATGAACGCCCGCGCCATCACCTACCGCAAGCTGCACGACATCCCGGCCGACTGGGGCACCGCGGTCAACGTGCAGTGCATGGTCTTCGGCAACATGGGCAACGACTGCGCTACCGGCGTGGCCTTCACCCGCAACCCGTCGACCGGCGAGAACGCCTTCTACGGCGAGTATCTGGTCAACGCCCAGGGTGAGGACGTCGTCGCCGGCATCCGCACGCCGCAGCACCTGACCGTCGCCGGCAAGATCGCCAACAAGTCCGACCTCCCCGCCATGGAAGAGGTGATGCCGGAGGTGTTCAACCAGCTGAACGAGGTCCGCCTCAAGCTGGAAAAGCACTACCGCGACATGCAGGACATCGAGTTCACGGTCCAGCAGAACACGCTGTACATGCTGCAGACCCGCAACGGCAAGCGCACCGCCCCGGCGGCGCTGAAGATCGCCGTCGATCTGGCGAACGAGGGCGTCATCGACCAGAACGAGGCGGTCCGCCGCATCGATCCGGCCTCGCTCGACCAGCTGCTGCACCCGACGCTGGACCCCAAGGCCGACCGCAAGGTCATCGCCAAGGGCCTGCCGGCCTCCCCCGGCGCCGCGTCGGGCAAGGTGGTGTTCACCGCCGACGAGGCCGAGCAGATGGCCGGCAAGGGCGAGTCGGTGATCCTCTGCCGCATCGAGACCTCGCCTGAGGACATCCACGGCATGCACGCCGCCCGCGGCATCCTGACCAGCCGCGGCGGCATGACCAGCCACGCGGCGGTGGTTGCCCGCGGCATGGGCCGTGCCTGCGTGTCGGGCGCCGGCGACCTGCGCATCGACTACAAGACCAAGCAGATGGCCGTCCGCGGCGTCACCGTGAAGGAAGGCGACATCGTCACCATCGACGGCTCCACCGGCGAGGTGATGCTGGGCGAGGTGCCGACGATCCAGCCGGAACTGTCGGGCGACTTCGCCACCCTGATGGGCTGGGCCGACAGCATCCGCCGGATGAAGATCCGCGCCAACGCCGAGACCCCGCTGGACGCCCGCACCGCGCGGAAGTTCGGCGCCGAGGGCATCGGCCTGTCGCGCACCGAGCACATGTTCTTCGATCCGGAGCGCATCCTGGCCGTCCGCGAGATGATCCTGGCGGAGGACGAGGCCGGCCGCCGCAAGGCGCTCGCCAAGCTGGAGCCCTTCCAGAAGAAGGACTTCGTCGATCTGTTCACGATCATGACCGGCCTGCCGGTGACGATCCGCCTGCTCGACCCGCCGCTGCACGAGTTCCTGCCGAACACCGAAGAGGACATGGCGGAGGTCGCCCAAGCCACTGGCACCGATCCGCTGCGGGTGCGCCACCGCACCATCCAGCTGCATGAAGCGAACCCGATGCTGGGCCATCGCGGCTGCCGTCTGGGCATCTCGTACCCCGAGATTTACGAGATGCAGGCCCGCGCCATCTTCGCCGCCGCCGCCGAGGTCGCCAAGACCACCGGCGAGGCCGTCATTCCCGAAGTGATGATCCCGCTGATCATCACCAAGAAGGAGTTCGACATCCTCAAGGGGGTGATCGACCGCGCCGCCGAGCAGGTGAAGGCCGAGACCGGCGTGACGGTGGAGTATCTGACCGGCACGATGATCGAGATCCCACGCGCGGCCCTGAAGGCCGGCGAGATCGCCGAATCGGCCGAGTTCTTCAGCTACGGCACCAACGACCTGACCCAGACCACCCTGGGCCTGTCGCGCGACGACGCCGGCAGCTTCCTGCCGGAGTACCAGCGCCAGGGCATCCTGGAGCAGGACCCGTTCCAGTCGCTGGACGTCACCGGCGTCGGCGAACTGGTGGAGATCGCCACCGAGCGTGGCCGCAAGGTCCGTCCGGACATCAAGCTGGGCATCTGCGGCGAGCATGGCGGCGACCCGGCCTCGATCTCCTTCTGCGAGAAGATCGGGCTGACCTATGTCTCCTGCTCGCCCTACCGCGTGCCGATCGCCCGCCTCGCCGCCGCCCAGGCCGCGCTGAACAGCGACACGGTCAAGCGCGACTGAATCGGTTCGGCTAGCTGAAACGATGTCGGCCCTCTTCCCGCAAGGGAAGGGGGCCGTTTCATTTTGGGGGCGGAGGTGGGCGGGTGGAACATCGTGGAACAGGTTTTGGCGGACTGTTCACTGTTCCATCCGGGGCGCTCGGCAGGGTCGGCGGCGGTTGGATGGAACGTTTGGAACAGTTTGGAACGGTTTTCCGGGGGCTGTTCACTGTTCCATCCGGCGGGGCGGGTGCGCGGGAGGATGGGCGCAAGGGGGCGCGGCACCGGTAGCGATGCATGCAGGACACTCCCCGGGCGGTTGAGGCTTATAGTCCTATCATGAATGGCGGTCGGCGGTAAGGGGGCGTGGAAAAGGCGTGGCTGACGTGTGGGCTACTGCGGCGATGGGGCTGGTCGTTCGTTGGGTGTGCCACACCTGCCGAGCCGGTCTGCGACGTCGCGCAAGGGGGGCATCACATCGCCATTGCCTATGAACGAGCCTCGGCAACGACGCGATAAAGCGTAAAACAGCCGCGCTTCCGCCCCCTCCCTGCCGTTCGCAGTGCGCGCTGAACGATAACATGGCCGGGAACTGATCTTGCAGGTCGGGACCATGGGCCGATCTGCTCCAGTCCTTCTAGGAGCTTTCGTGCCCACTGCCCGCCGGAGTGGTACTTCCGTGCGATGGCTAGGCAGACCCCGCCGATCACCGTACGCTCCACGAGGAACTCTTCAAAATCTGAAGGTGCCATCGGGCGCGCCCCTCCTCTCCCACCTCAACGGCGCGCATTGCCAAGCGTTCAGGATCGCCATCGGTGATACGGGGAGGGCCTTGCAATGCCAGTGCTGTCATGAAGCCGGGCCCGGAGACCGCGTCCTTGCCTCCCCGAAGCTATTTCGGCACGTTCTCCGATCCGGCTGCAATGGCGCGGGCCGTGGGTGCCATCGATCCCGGCACCGCTGGCCCCTATCCTGTCAGGAGGGTTGGCAAGACCTTCCATGGCGCGTTTGCGCGCGCGATGCTCGACCGGCTCAGCGTCGGTATCGGTTGTTTCGCTCAGGGGATTCCGCAGACCGCTGGGATCGCGAACGTTCACACCTTCATGTTTGCCACCGAGCCCGCGATTATCCGCCGCGTCTCGGGCTGGACGCTCGGTTGGCAGCAGATCTTCCATTTCCGTCCCAACGAGCAGACCGCCACCTCCTCTCCATCAGGAATGCCCTGGACGTTCGGGATCATTGCGGCCCCCTTCGACGTATTGGCCACTCAGAGCCGGCAGGTGACCGGGGTCGACACCAGTGTGCCGTTGAATGACGACCGGATGTTCCAGGTACCCGAGATGGCGATGGCCCGGCTCATCGCCCTGATGAACGACACGGCACGTCTTGCGAGGGACACTCCCTGGATACTCGAAACGCCGAAACCAGCCATCGCGTTGGCCGGAACGATCATGGAGACCCTGCTGTCCTGCCTGACCCAGGGTAAGCTCAGGCAGGACAGGGGCGCCCTCGGGCGTCACCGCCAGATCGTCGCACGCTTCGAGCAGGCCTTGCGGGAGTGTCCGGAAGAGATGCTGTCGCTGTCGGCCATCTGCGCCGCGACCGGTGTGGCTCAGAGAACGCTCAACCTTGCCTGCCAGGAATTTCTCGGGCAGAGCGCCATGCATTATGCGCGCGGGCGCCGCCTTGATCTTGTCCGCCAGACATTGCTGAGGTCCGACCCTGCGGCAACGAACGTCACCGGTGTCGCGATGCATTACGGCTTTTGGGAACTGGGCCGCTTTGCCCAAGCCTATCGGATTCGCTTTGGAGAACGCCCGTCCGAAACCCTGCGGCGCGGTGCTGGACAGGCTGGAAAGAGGGGGCGCTCAATTCATGCCGGAATCGCATAGTCAGTCACCGGAACCATTCCTAGGATGCCGACACGCGCCTACCCGCCCGCCATCGTAGCGCGCCGGCGCGATCCGGCCGGGGGATGTCCAACGACATCCGGTCCGGCTCAAGCACAATGAAAGGAACCGGGGAATGACACTGCGCATCAACGCCGAGGCGCCGAACTTCACGGCCGAGACCACCGAGGGAACGATCAACTTCCACGATTGGATCGGCGATGGCTGGGCGGTCCTCTTTTCCCACCCCAAGGACTTCACGCCGGTCTGCACCACGGAACTCGGCTACATGGCTAAGCTGAAGCCGGAGTTTGACAAGCGCAACACCAAGATCATCGGCCTGAGCGTCGACCCGGTCGCCAACCATGCCAGATGGGCGCAGGACATCGCCGAGACGCAAGGGACCGCCCCCAATTATCCGATGATCGGCGATACCGGGCTCGACGTGGCCAAGCTCTACAACATGCTTCCGGCCGAGATCGAAGGTGGTTCCGACGGTCGCACGGCGGCGGACAACGCGACAGTCCGCACGGTCTTCATCATCGGGCCTGACAAGCGGATCAAGCTGATGATCAGCTATCCGATGACCACGGGCCGTAATTTCGACGAGATCCTGCGAGTGCTGGATTCGTTGCAACTTACCGCAAAGCACCGTGTAGCGACGCCGGTGAACTGGCAGCGTGGGGACAAGGTCATCATCGCCGGCTCCGTCTCGGACGAGGAAGCCAAGACCATTTATCCGGACGGCTGGGAAGCGCCGCGCCCCTACCTGCGGCTCGTGCCGCAGCCGCAATAGCCATGTTGTTCGAGACCTTTGCGGCGGGCGGATGCCGCTCCTACCTCATCGGCTGCGAAACCTCCTGCGCCGCTGTGCTCATCGACCCGGAACTCAGCCTCACCCACCATTATCGAGGGTATCTGTCGAAACATGGGCTGACGCTTCGCTATCTGGTCGACACGCACACGCACGCGGACCATTTCTCGGCCACCCGTCAACTCGGCAAGGTGCTCGACGTGCCGGTGGTGATGCACCGGCTGAGCCCCGCGCCTCATGCCGGCCTGCGCCTCGATGACGGCGACATGCTGATCGCCGGCCGTCTCAAGATCAAGGCGATGCACACGCCGGGGCATACGCGCGATTCCCTGTGCCTGGTCATGGAGGACCGGATCTTCACCGGTGACACGCTGCTGATCGGCGGGACGGGGCGGACGGATCTGCCGACGGGCGATCCGCACGACCTCCATGAAAGCCTGTTTGGCAAGGTGCTCAAACTGCCGGGCGAGACTCTGGTTTACCCGGGCCATGACTACAAGGGCCGCGATCATTCGACCATCGCCGACGAGATCGCATCGAACCCCCGCCTGCAGAAGACGGAGCGGACAGCCTTTGTGGCGATGATGCGTGCTCTCGATCTGGCGGCGCCCACCCATCTGACCGAAGCGTTGCGCACCAACATGAGCGGCGGCAAGACCGTGGCCCAGCTCCTGTCCGAAGCGGCATCCGGCGTGCCTTTCATGTCGATGGACGAGCTGGACAGCCGTTTGGGCGGTAACAGCCGCGACTTCGTGGTGATCGACCTTCGCGAGAAGGACGCCTACGAGGCGGGGCACATCAGCAGCGCGAAGCACCTGCCGCGAGGACAGCTGGAGCTTCGCGTGAATACCGAACTGCCCGACCCGACGGTGCGGATCATCACTTGCTGCGAATTCGGCAAGATATCGATCCTCGCCGCCGCCACCCTGCGCGAACTCGGCTATATGCGAGCAACGGCACTCGACGGCGGCATCGCAGCGTGGCGGGAGGCCGGGCACGCTCTGGAGGCGAGTGTGGCTGACCCGGGGTAGGCGCCTTGCTTTCTCCCGGGTCGGGAGAGGGTGGTCGGGCGCGCTGCCGCGCGCCGCCAAGGGGCATGCTGCCCCTTCGCAATCTCCTGGCAAAGGCTGGCGCCTTTGCTGCCCCCTCACCCTGACCCTCTCCCCAGGGGGGAGAGGGGACCGGCGGGGCGGGAGGCGGGCTGTTACCGCCCCCTCGGCTTCGCTCTGGCGGTCGGCTCGGCTTCCAGCGGGTTGTCGGGCCAGTAGTGTTTCGGGTACTGGCCCTTCAAAT